>JBJOHV010000020.1:0-37049 GCA_046047495.1 Pseudomonadota bacterium
AGGATTTCGATCGCAGGGTCATCAGCGGCACCCGCGGTGCAGCACAGCTCATGGTGGACGGCACCGATCCCATCATCCTGGGTGTGGGACGCCAGCTGACCGCCCTGCCGGTGCGTTTCGATACCCAGGAGAAACCGCGGGCCATCAGTCCGGTGCTGGAAGTGCGTAATTACTACAATCCGGAGCGCCGTTCCGCAGTGAACATCGTGCCAGGCCTGGTGGGAGTCATCCTGACCATGACCATGGTGCTGTTCACGGCTGTGGCCATCGTACGGGAGAAGGAACGGGGCAATCTTGAATTGCTCATCAATACGCCGGTGAAGACCACTGAGCTGATGCTGGGCAAGATCGCGCCCTATGTGGTGATCGGCCTGCTGCAGGTGGTGATCATCCTGAGTCTGGGCTGGCTGGTGTTCAAGGTGCCGATTCGCGGCACCCACCTCGACGTGCTGTATGCATCCCTGCTGTTCATTGCCACCAACCTGTCCCTGGGGTTGTTGATCTCCACTTCTGCGCGAACCCAGTTTCAGGCCATGCAGATGACGTTTTTCTTCTTCCTGCCGTCGATCCTGCTGTCCGGCTTCATGTTTCCCTTTGATGGCATGCCCCAGGCTGCCCGCATGATCGCCGAGGTGCTGCCCCTGACCCATTTCAACCGGCTGATCCGGGGAATCGTGTTGCGGGGCGCCGACCTGTCCCTGCTGCTGCGGGACGTGCTGGCCCTGGTGGCATTCATGGCGATCACCTTGAGCCTGGCCATCGGACGTTTCAGCAAGCGCCTGGATTGACGGTGCTGCATCCTAGGGCAGCTCCACCTGCTCCATGTCCAGCACACCCTCCAGGCGCTTGCAGACTGTGCGCAGGATCTGGATGCGGGCAAATTTCTTGTCGTTGCCGGCCACCAGGGTCCAGGGTGCCCTGGCGGTGCTGGTGTGGGCCACCATGTCATTCACGGCCGACTGGTAGGCGTCCCATTTTTCCCGGTTGCGCCAATCCTCGTCCGTGATCTTGTGCTGTTTGCGCTCATCCACCTCGCGCTCCTTGAAGCGCTTCAACTGTTCGTCGGCGCTGATATGCACCCAGAACTTCATCATGGCAGTCCCATGGTTCACCAGGTGGCTTTCGAAGTTGTTGATCTCCTGGTATGAGCGCAGCCATTCGATGCGGTCGGCAAAGCCCTCCACCCGCTCAACCAGCACCCGCCCGTACCAGGAGCGATCGTACATGGTCATGTAGCCGGAGCGGGGGATGTGACGCCAGAAACGCCATAGGTAATGATGGGCCCGTTCCTCGTCGGTGGGCGCTGCGATGGGAATGACGTTGTACAACCTGGCATCGATGGCGGATGTCACCCGCCGCAGGGCACTGCCCTTACCGGCGGCATCCCAGCCTTCGAACACCAGCACCGCGTTCTTCTTCTGGTTATGCATGGCCCAGGCCAGGGCATGCAGACGGGCCTGATACTTTTCCAGTTTGGCGTCGTAGTCGTCGTTGGCCAGAACCTGGGTGAGATCCACCTTGTCCAGCACGGTAACCCGGGAGGTGGCGGAGGCCAGGCTACGGGAGAGTTGATCTTCCTCCTGTTTCACTACCGCAGCCTGCTGATGGGCATGGATTTCCGGCTGCTCCAGCTGTTGCTGCAGAGCCTCGATCAGGATGCGACCGACAGTCAAATCCCTATAACGGTTGTCAGTAGCCTCCACGATATGCCAGGTCGCAAAACCGGTATCGGTCAGCCGTATGGCTTTCTCCGACACCTGCTTGAACTGGTCATAGGACTTGGAGTACTCCTTCAACAAGGGCGACTTCTTGAATTTGGCGATCTTGCTGTCTTTCTTGAGGCGACTCTGCTGCTCCTCCTTGGACAAATGGAACCACAGTTTGACGATGATGGCTCCATCCCTTACCAGGGTGCGCTCCATGTCCTCGATCAGCTGCATCTCATGCTCAAAATCATGGCTGCTGATGACTTCAAAGGCGCGATCCACGATGGGCTTGGTGTACCAGGAACCGAACATGACACTGACGGTGCCGCGGTTGGGGAGAGTGCGCCAGTAGCGCCAGAATCGGGGTCGCTCCCGTTCCTCATCGGTCTCGTCCCAGAATGCATGGGTGCGCACGTCCCGGGTATCGAACCAGCGGTGCAGATTGTCCACTACCTCGCCCTTGCCGGCGCCTTCCACACCGGACACGATGATGATCAGGGAGCGTTTGGTGGTGCGCAGGGCCTGTTGCAGATGCAGCAGGCGGGAATGCACTTCGGGCTCGGCCAGCTTGTAGTCTTCCTTGCTGACACTTCTTCCAACTTCGGCGGCTTCAAACATGGCAGTCACTTCCGGGATGCAGATAGCCTAAGCTAGCGTGATTGACCGGTGACCCTGCTGATCCAGATCAATCACCCCGGGCCTGCAACTGCCAGGCCCGGGAGGCGGTCAGCGTTGTGCCAGTGGTACAGAACGGGTCAGGTCATGATTTTTGATGGGCAGTTCGCGGATGCGGTTGCCGGTCAGGATATAGATGGCATTGGCGACCGCCGCTGCAATGGGCGGTGTGGCCGGCTCACCCAGGCCGCCGAGTGCCTCACCTGACTCCACGATGTGAACCTGGATTTGTGGCGTCTGCGCCAGCCGTACCATGTCGTAGTCGGGGAAATTGTTCTGTGCCACCCGGCCGTTCTGGATGCTGATTTCACCATACATGGCGGCGGTCAGACCAAAGATGATGCCGCTCTCCACCTGCTGCTCCACGGTGTCGGGATTGATGGCCCGGCCGCAATCGATGGCACAGGTCACCTTGTGCACCACCAGCTGGCCTGAGCCATCGATGGACACCTCGGCAATTTCAGCCACGATGCTGCCGAAGCTTTCCTGCACGGCGATGCCCATGGCATGGCCTTCGGGAACGTCCAGTCCGTAACCGGCACCCTGGGCGGCCACTTCAAGCACCCGCCGATGGCGCGGATGATCCGCCAGCAGGTCCAGACGGAACTGGTAGGGATTTATGCCGGCCCGGTGGGCCACTTCGTCGACGAAGGATTCGGTAAAAAACGTCTGCTGTGAATGATCCACGCTGCGCCAGGCGGCCACGGGCACATGGGTGGGACTGTCCACATAGCGGATCGACTGGTTGGGAATGGCGTAGGGGATGTGGGCCGCGCCCGGAGTCTGGATCGGTCCCGTGAACTTGTTTTCCCAGGCCAGGACCTTGCCGGTGGCGTCGAAGGCGGCGCGGAAATTACTGCTCACCGCCGGGCGGTAGTAATCCTGCTGCATGTCGTCCTCTCGGCTGAACACGGTCTTCACCGGCACCGAGAATTGTTTGGCGATCAGGGTTGCATGGTCGATCACGTTCCAGTTGAACGGCAGGCGTCGACCGAAACCCCCACCCAGATAAACAGGATGCATGGTGACGTCATTTTCCTTGAGACCACCGACCGATGCGATGCGTCCGCGAATGCCCAGATTGTCCTGGGTGCTGGTCCACACATCGCATTTGCCATCGTGGAAATGAACGGTGCAGTTCATGGGTTCCATGGGCGCATGGGCCAGGTAAGGCACCCGGTAGGCAGCCTCGATGATGTCGGCGGCGCCGGCCATGGCTGCGGGGGTATCACCCACTTCCTTGTCTTCTTTGTCCTTGCCGTTGGCCAGATCGCGGTCGAATTGGGCGAAGATGTCCGCACTGCTGATGGACTCATTGCCGGTTTGTTCGAATTCCGCCTTGACCAGCTTCAGTGCCTCCTTGGCGCGCCAGTAATTGTCCGCCACCACGGCGACGGAATCCTCCAGCTCTATGACCTTGACCACACCGCGACGATTCAGTGCCGCACTGGCATCCACTGCAACCAGTTTGGCGCCGAACACCGGTGACAACTGGATCGCTGCGTACAACATGTCGTCGCTGTGGGCGTCGATACCGTACAGGGCGCTGCCATCCACCTTGGGGGGAATGTCGGAGCGGGACAGGGCCTTGCCCATGATGGTGAACTCGGAAGGCTGCTTGAGGCGGGGATTTTCCGGGGGCTCGAGACTGGCGGCATCGCTGGCCAGTTCACCGTAGCTCAGGGAGCGGCCGCTGGCATCATGGTGTACGTGACTCAACTGGGCATAACACTCTTCAGCCGGAACCCCCCAGCGCTTTGCCGCACTCTCGATGAGCATCTGGCGCGCGGCGGCCCCGGCGGTGCGCATGCCGTATTCACCGGTATAGCGCACCGAGGCGCTGCCGCCGGTAATCTGGAAATTGCCGACTTCGGCGATTTTGAACGCCGCCGCACCCACCAGGGACTGCAGAAAGCCCGGCAGACCGAATTCACCGGCGAAGCCCTTGATGATTTCGCCATTGGCAAACAGATCATGGGCAGGTGCCTGTTCCACGGACACCAGCTCCCAGGCGGCGTCCATTTCATCGGCGGCCATCATGCCCAATGCGGTGTGCACGCCCTGGCCCATTTCCGAATGGGGCACATAAACTACGACCGTATTGTCCGGATTGATGCGCAGCCAGGTATTGAGGTAATGGCGGTCACTGGCAGCGAGTGCCTCATTCACCCGGCGATGGCGGCTGGGACGGGTGGCGGCATAGCCGATCAGGACACCACCACCCACCAGGGCGGTGGCCAGCAGGAAACGGCGACGGGATAGTTTCATGGTGCGTCTCCTTGGGGTTAGGCGTTGGCCAGGGAACGGATGGCCTTGCGGATGCGGGGATAGGAACCGCAACGGCAGACGTTGGTGATGGAGCGATCGATGTCCTCGTCCGTAGGAGCCGGATTGCGCGCCAGCAGGTCGCTGACCGCCATGATCACGCCGGATTGGCAGTAGCCGCATTGGGGCACCTGGAAATCGATCCAGGCCTGCTGGATGGCGGTAAGGGACGGTGTGCCGCCGGCGGCGTTCACCGCCAGACCCTCGATGGTGGTGATCTCGGCACCTTCCACAGAACTCACGGGAATCACGCAACTGCGCATGGCCACACCGTTCACATGGACGGTGCAGGCACCGCAGGCCGCCACACCACAACCGAATTTGGTTCCGGTCATGCCCAGTTCGTCACGCAAGACCCACAATAATGGCATGTCCGGCTCGATATCCAGCTGTTGTGTGATGCCATTCACTTTGAAACTGGCCATTTTTATGCCCCCCGACTGACCCTGGAAATTGACAGGCAGCATACTCCCGATACCGGGTGGCATCAACCAAACCCCGGGCTCGGGGGCCTTCCGGTCAGGGCCGGCAACCCAGGTTCCGGAATCCATAATTGCAGTTGACTCAGCGTGGAATTAACGGAGAATAGCCCCTGTTTTTTAACCCCGTCGCCAATCCCTGAGGTAACGGGTCATTATCAAAGGTAACTACCATGAAAAGATTTGTAAGCGGGTCCCTGATTGCGTTTGTACTGTTTCTGGCCGGTTGTGCCGCCGGCACCAATCCCGCCGTGGGCGCCTGGAATATCTCCATGAACACACCGGTGGGTGCCATGCCCGCCGTACTGACCATGAATGCCGACGGCAGCGGCAGCATGGCCGCCGAAGGTCTGGGTGAGACCGCCATCAACGGCATCACCTTCGATGGCAACGCCATCAGCTTTGCCGCCGACATCGACGCCCAGGGCCAGCAGTTGACCCTGACCTTCAATGGCACGGTGGATGGTGATGCGCTGACCGGTGAATTCGGCAGTGATTTCGGTGCCTTCGGTGTCACCGGTACCCGTCAGTAAGCACTGATCACTGACGGAAAAAAAGGGCGGTTGCAGAACCGCCCTTTTTTTTATGCCCGCCACCCGGCCCCCGCCGCGGCTTGCGGTTCAGAAGCTGCTGGCCGATGCCGCCAGCCAGTCGGTGCGGTAAACCGGGGGGATGTCATCTCCCAGCAACTGACCGGGCTTGAGGGGGGTATACACCTCGTCATAGTTACGCAGATTGCCCTGCAGGCGGACGTGGATGTCACTGGCCTTCAGGTCCGATGGATCGGCATAACCCATGGCGCCGCACAGCTCCAGGAATGCCTTTACCGTTGTGCGGTGGAAGTTGTAGACCCGCAGCGACTTGTCCTCCAGGCCCACCGCCCGGGCGCGGGCCGGGTCCTGGGTGGCAATGCCGGTGGGACATTTGTTGGTGTTGCAGGACTTCGACTGGATACAGCCCAGGGCCAGCATCATGGAGCGTGCGGCATTCACCACGTCGGCGCCCATGGCGATTTTCTCCAGCAATTCGAAACCGGTGGCAGTCTTGCCTGCGCTGATGATGCGGATGTGTTGGCGCAGGCCCGCGCCGATCAACACCTGGTTGACGTAGTAGGTGGCTTCCAGACAGGGCACCCCCAGGCGGTTGGAAAACTCCATGGGGGCGGCACCGGTGCCACCCTCAGCCCCGTCCACGGTGACGAAGTCCACCAGGATGCCGGTTTCCAGCATGGCCTTGACGATGCCTAGGAATTCACTTTTCCTGCCCAGACAGAATTTGAATCCCACCGGCTTGGCATCGCACAGGCTTCGCACCCGCTCGATGAATGCCATCATGGCCAGTGGCGTGTCGAATTCCGGATGGCAGGCCGGCGACTCCACGGTCTTGCCCACTTCCACCGTCCGGATGCGGGCGATTTCGGCAGTCACCTTGGCGCCAGGCAGCACGCCGCCATGGGAGGGCTTGGCGCCCTGGGACAACTTGACTTCGATCATGCGGACCTTGTCATGGGCGGCTTTCTCGGCGAATGCCCGGTCATCGAAACGACCATCCGGAGTACGGCAACCGAAGTAACCGGTGGCCACCTGCCACACCAGATCACCGCCATGTGCCAGGTGATAGGGACTGATGCTGCCCTCGCCGGTGTTGTGGTAGAAGCCGCCCATGGCAGCACCCTTGTTGAGGGCGGCGATGGCGGTGGAGCTGAGGGCACCAAAACTCATGCCGGAGATATTCAGGCGGGAGGCGCTGTAGGGATGCCTGCATTGCGGTCCGCCGATCGTCACCCGGGAATGCTGCTCAGGCACGTGTTTGGCTTTGATGGAGTGGAAGATGCTGTGGTAGCCCTCCGCGAGGATGTCCTGCTCCGTGCCGAACGGTAAGGTGTCATTCAGGCCCTTGGCACGCCGGTAGACCAGATTGCGCTGTTCCCGGTTGAAAGGGCGCTCCTCGGTGTTATTGGCGATGAAGTACTGCTGGATCTCGGGACGGATGTATTCCAGCAGATAGCGCAGGTTGGCCAGTACCGGATAGATGCGGCGCAAATTGCTGGGGGCGAAATGCATCTCATAAAAGCCCAGCGCGCCATAGGCCAGACCCAACAGGCTCAGGATCGCCGGCAAAGGGTGCTGACCCAGGGCTGATGGTGCCACTGAGCCTGAGGTGACCAGCAATAGCCACATCAGGCACAGGGGTGTGAACACCAGGGTGATGATCCAGTAGAGGCGAACCGCAGGCAGCATGACTCTGGGATCCGGAATCAGAAATTCCACACCAGGGTGACAGCAGTTTCGGTGTCGGTTTTCTCCCGGGTCAGGGGCACCTCGGTCTGGTGCTTGGCCTTGATGGAAAAGCGCAGAGCCAGATTTTCCATGATCTCGCTCTCGATGGCCGATTCGGAACGCAGGATGCTGGTCTCCTTGCCGGATTCCACACTCAGGTTCTGGATGAAGCTGGCTGTTTCGGACAGACCCCACTCGTACTCACCGGCGACCCTCACGATGGCTTCACTGAACTGGTCGGCGGTGGATTCCGAACGGCGATAACCCACACCGAAGTTGGCGTTCAGGTTCATGTTGTTGACGTTCTGCAGAAATTTGCGACCATAGCTGACGGTGGCATCCGCCTGGTAATCATAGCCGCTAAAGCGGTCATCCTCGTAGGCTCCGCGCGCTTCCCAGTAGGTGTCTTCGGTCAGATTGCGACGACCCCGTGCGACGTGATACAGGCGTTGGGCCGCCAGCACATTCTGCTTGGAGGAACGGAAGCCCTCGGTGGAAAACTGGTAATCCCAGTTGGTACGCAACCAGTCCACCGCCACCTTGTATTTGACGTTCTCATCCTCGGTGTTGCCGGTGGTGAAAATGGCACCCAGCTCTACTTCAGTACTGAGATCGTTGGTTTGCTGGGCTACCGACAGCTGGCTCATTGCCACCAGGGACAATGTCAACAGGGTTTTGCTGGCTAGTCTCATGAAAGGTCTTCCTCCGGGACGAATTGCAGAATTCCTGAAAGTTATCGACCGGATTAAAAAAAGGGGAGGCATTTTCATGCTTCCCCCTGGCTACTGAAGGCCCTCAGACTGAAGGGCCCCGTATTTGCGGGATTTCGTCCTACATATTGGGTGTCCAGTCCACGGATACCCAGAACTGACGACCCCAAGGGGTGGTCAGGCGGGACTCGAAACCACCCTAAATGGGCAGTTGCTGGGGACGCTCCTCGAACAGGTTGTTCACGCCGACACTGAAGGTGAACTCGCTGTTGAACAGATCATCAAACGCATAGGCATAGCGCACGTTGGTGCGGGATTCCCCGTGAATGATGTTGCCCTCCGGTCGCTGCCAACCCTGACGGTAAACGTCAAAGACGTTGTCGTCGAAAGTCACTTCGGACCAGTAGTTGGTGGACATCGACGCGCTGTGGTTGCCCATGAACCAGTTCAGGCGGACGTTGTACTTCAGCTCCGGCAGGGGTGGCACGATGCCGGTGTTGGCGTTCTGGAAGCCGAGGGCTTCCTTGCGGCCACCGGTCAGGTCCTGATAGTCGTAAGTCAGGTAGTTGGTCACCTGCAGCGACGCATCGAACGTACCCCAGTTGTCGGTGCCAAAACGGTAATCCACTTTGGCATCCAGCAGGTCGATCCACACCGAGCTGATGTTCTGGGCCTGCCGGAACACCCTGCTGAGGGCGAAGTCGTTGAAGCGGATCACCGGGTTGTTGCCGCTGGTGGTGCGGGCGGCAAACCAGGCTTCCACCGCGCGCCGGCTGGCGGAACCCGGGGTCGGGTCATAGTTGGTGATGCCGGTGGCCGCCTGGAATTGCTGGAACTCGAACGCCACCGTGTCCTGCTCGGTCACCGTACGGATACGGTCGGTGTATTCGATCTCCTGGTAATCCAGGCTGAATTCCAGACCGTCCAGGGCCCCGCTGGGCTGCCAGGTCAAACCGGCATTCTGGATGGTGGAGGTTTCCGGCTTCAGGCCCGGGTTACCGGCGGAGCAGTGGGTACCGCCGGTCATCAACAGCCCGGTGAAGGGATCCGTGCCGGAGAAGATCTCCGCACAGTTTTCATCGGGGATGAAGGGGCGGGCCTGCTCCGGCGTGGGTGCCAGGAAGCTCTCACCCCAGGACGCGCGGAAGGCGAGGCTGGGCAGGGCCTCCCAACGCAGGGCGATCTTGGGTGTGGTGGCCTCCAGACCGAAATCGGAAAATCGTTCATGACGAACCGCCAGCTGGGCATCAATGCCTTCGATGATGGGCACTTCCAATTCCGCAAACACAGCCTTGGTCTCGGAGAAGAAGGCGTCATCACTGGGCAGGGCGGCACCCACCGCGGTGTTGTAGTCGTGACCGGCGGCATCCAGAGGCACCGCATAGTTCTGATTGGTCAGGTCACGCCACTGGTAACCGATGGCGGCCAACACCGGACCGGCCGGTAGATCGAACAGCTCACCATTGGCAGCCGTCTCGAAGATGTCGAGGAAGTCACGGCCGCTCAGCACATTGTCCTGCACCTCGAAGAGCCAGCGGGTGAGTTCCGGGCTGTTGGCGTGGATGGCCGGGTTGTGGCCCGGGAAACGCGGATCGGCGGAGCCAAACGGGTTCCAGTATTCATTGCCATTGGGGCCGCCCAGTCCCGCCAGGGCTAATTGCAGCTTACCCAGGTGGATGGAGCGGGAGTCACCCATGGTCTTGCGGGCATTGTCCGAGTAGTAGGCGTAGCCGCTCCAGGTGTCGGTGATGTCGAATTCAGCACCCAGCTTGAAGCGGTTGTTGGCGGTATGGGTCTCGAATTCCCTTCCTCCGCTGATGGGGTCAATGTGCGGAGGCCTGTGGGTGTAGGACTCGGTTATCAGGCGCCAGTTCCAGGGTGACACATCGAAGCCGTAGGGATTGGCCGGATGGTTGGCCCGCACCAGTAACACGGAACGGTTGTTGGTGGAAGTGGCGGTGGTTGAGGTGGTGCGGCCATCGGAGATGCGGTAGGTGTTGATGGCTGTCAGATTCAGGGTTATCCAGTCAGCCACCTGCCACTCCAGAGAGTTGTACATATTGTAGTCCACCTCTTCGGTGGAGTAGGCAAATTGCTTGGTGTACTCGAAGATACAATTGGTGCCGCGCCGCACGCCGGAGGGGGTGTTGAATGCGCCTTTGCCGTGGGCCGGAAATCCGTCGTTATAGGTTTCGGAGGAGGGATCGATCAACAGTCCACCGCTGGGAGAACCGCCGTGGAACTGATAGACATTCACACCCGGATTGGCGTTGTTGATGCGGCGCCAGGTGCCGGGGTTGCCGGAGGTGGATGAGCCGTAGTCCATCTCCCATTCACGCTAACGCTCGTATTGCATCAAAGGAGATTTCTGGCGAGCATCAAAAGCGCCCACGTAGTTGATGCCGTTGTCGAAGGAACGACCCCACAGGAAGCCGGCATTCATCTCCTCCATGGCGCCGTCTTCCGTGCGTTGATAAAAGGTGCGGGCGCGGAAACCGTCGAATTCCTTGATGGGGATGAGGTTCACTACACCGGCCACGGCGTCGGAACCGTACAGGGCGGAACCGCCGTCCAGCACCACTTCCATGCGATCCACAGCCACGTCAGGCAGCATGTTGACGATGGAGGCATCGATGACCCGCACGCCGTCCACCAGGTTGAGGGTCGAGTTCTCACCCAGGCCACGCAGGTTGAAGGTGGCACCTACCGCATCCTGGGAACCGTCGGAGGTGGCCAATACGTTGGCCACCACGTCGGTGTTCTGGGTGTAGGTGAGGTCACGGATATAGTTGGCCATGCTGGGGGCGCCGGACTCGAACAGGTCTTCCTGGGTTACCGTGGCCACGTTGGAATCTTGTGCAAAAGCGGAATTGCGGATGTAGGAACCGGTTACGACCACCTCCTCCACTTCGTCGTCCTGCTGGGCATGGGCGGCCAGGGGAAGGGTGATGGCGGTAGCCAGACAGGCGTGTACGAGATAGCGCAGCGAGCCGCGCTTGCTGATGTGGGGCATTTTATTTTTCTCCAATTGGCAAGAATCGATATTTTTTTGGTTGTTGTATGGCCAGGCCCGGTGACTGCGGGACAAGGGCTGGTCATTCCGATCCATGGTGGGGGAATCCCACTCCTGGGAGCACCGCGGCTGTCTGTCCGGTAATGCCGTTGAACCCCGAAACCCGTGGTAGCGGATTGATTCTAATGAATTATTGCCGGCTGTAAATAAAAATGTGTCTATTTGCAACGAACAGGAACGACCAGGAGTTCGGGTCTGCTGGTCTTGCAGGGTCAATTACGGTATAAGGCCTGATAATTTTCCTGCAACCATGGCCCGCCATCCCGGGCTTGATCCTGGTCAATGAAGACCCTTTATCTTTTACGTCACGCCAAGTCCAGCTGGAGCAACCCCGAACTTCGAGATTTCGAACGCCCGCTGAGCGCGCGGGGTTTGAAGGATGTCAAACTCATGGGCAAGCGCTTTCGGGACAGGGGTCGCAAGGTCGACTGCATCATCTGCAGCCCGGCGGTGCGGGCCAAGACCACGGCTGGCCTGTTCGCGGAAGCCATCGGTTACGGTATCGACGACATCGCCTCCAATCCCGAACTTTACTTCGCCGGAACCGGCATGTTCCGCAAGGCCGCCAGCCTGGTGGACGAGGAGTACGACTCGGCCATGCTGGTGGGTCACAACCCTGCCATCACCGAGTTCGTGAATGCCATGTGTGATGCCGGGATCGACAACATCCCCACCTGCGGACTGGTGGAACTGAGTCTGCCGATCCAGCACTGGTCGGAAATCACCCTGGGCATGGCCTCCCTGGTGGATTTCGACTATCCCAAGCGGGATGCCTAGACACGCCGTGGCCGGTCACCGTTTGCTGACCGCACTGGTCCTGGGTGCCGGCCTGCTGTCCTGCGACGATCCGCTGCCATCCCCACCCTCTCCAGTCACACCCGATCCGGATACCGGGCGCTGGTACAGCGAGGCCCAGGTGGAACAGGGGCGCCAGGTGTTCCTGGATCATTGCGCAGCCTGCCATGGTGAAAGTGCCCAGGGATTGGCTGCAGATTGGAAAGCACGCCTGCCCGACGGATCCTTCCCGCCGCCACCGCTCGATGGATCGGCCCATGCCTGGCATCATCCCTTGTCGGTGCTGCTGCAGACCATCGACGAGGGGGGTGTGCCCCTGGGTGGTACAATGCCGGCCTTCGGTGCTGTGTTGAAGCGGGAGGAAAAGTTGGCGGCAATCGCCTTCTTTCAGCAATTCTGGGATGACCAAACCTATTTCAATTGGCAGGCCATGGGAGGCACGCAATGATGAAGCTGTGTGGCGGTTTTGGGAGCATCCTCCTGGCCCTGCTGTTGTCGCTCGATTCGGCAGTGGCCCACGACGATTTGAATCCCGCCTGGCAATCACCCCTGTTGCGTGATCATCCTCTGGTCGGTCGCATCTGGGATCAGCAGGCGCAGCAATTCATCAGTCCCGAGGAATTGCTGGCTGCGGCGGCGGCAGCCAGATTCCTGCTGCTGGGTGAAAAGCACGACAATCCCGATCACCACAGCCTGCAACGGGCCCTGCTGTCGCGCCTGTTGCAAGCGTCGCCGGCGCCGCTGTTGTCGTTCGAGATGCTCGACAGCAGCCAGACTCCCGTGTTGGCACAGTTGCGGGAGTCCGGCCCTGGTACCCTTGAGGAACTGCGCAGCGCGCTCAGCTGGGACGAGGAAGGCTGGGACTGGGCTTTTTATGGCCCCCTCATTCACGATGCCTTGTCCGCTGGCATCACCGTGCGGGCCGGTAATATCAGTCGCGAGGAAATGGGTCAGGTGTACCGCGAGCCGTTGGACGCTGCGGTCGCCGCTGTGCTGGGAGAGGCCGCCCTGACAGTCCTCAACAACGAAATCGATGTGAGCCATTGCGGCCAATTGCCCGCCAGTCAGTTTCCGGCCATGGTGCGGGTACAGCAGTCGCGGGATTTCGCCATGGCAGGCAGCCTCAGCGCACCGGCGGAGGCGGGGCAGCGAATCCTGATCGCTGGTAATTTTCACATCCGGCAGGATCTGGGCGTGCCGGCCTATCTGGTGGCCAGTGGTGCGGCAGCGGATCTGGATGAGGTGGTGTCCCTGGCCCTGCTGGAGGTGAGTGCGGAGTCCGAGGTCCCCACCGACTATGTGGAGGGCCAGGATGGGCTGTCCGCCTACGATTATGTGTGGTTTACCCCAATGCTCACCGACGAGGACTACTGTGCGGCCTTTTTATGATAGCTTTCCCTCCCATGGTCCCCATACCCAAGTCACTGCAATTGTTGTTTGGCCGCCTGTTGCTGGCAGCCGGTCTGCTGATGGCGAGCGGCGCTGTCACAGCGCAGATCGATCCCCACGCTCCAGCCTACGACCAGGGTGGCGAATTCAATTTCGTGCGGGTGCAGTTTGACAGCTATTACGGCGGCGGCTTTGGCGGCTACGGTGGATTTTCCGAGGGCACCTGGGCCATTGATTTCCCCGCGGCGGACATGAATTTTCTGCGCGGCGTGTCCCGTCTGACCAATATCCGGGTCATGAGCGATCCCATCGTCCTGCGTCTCGACGATCCCGAGATATTCGACTATCCCTTTCTGTACATGCTGGAAGTGGGCCAGGGCGGCGGCGTGAATTTCAATCCGCTGGAGATAGAAAACCTGCGGGAATACCTGCTACGGGGCGGATTTCTGCTGATCGACGATTTCTGGGGCACCCGCCAGTGGGACAATTTCTATGCCGCATTCACCCAGGTGTTTCCGGATCGCGAAATCGTGCAGCTCGCGCCGGACCATGAGATATTCCACTGCTATTACGACATCGACGGTCCCCAGATGATTCCGGCCCTGGGACGCACCGATGAGTACGGCGAACAGGATGTGGACGTGGCCAGCAACCACGCCATCCTGGATGACAGTGGCCGGGTGATGGTGTTGATCAACTGGAACTCGGACATGGGTGATGGCTGGGAACACACCTACCATCCCGCCTATCCCACCAAGTATGCCAATGCGGCCTATCAGCTCGGCATCAATTACCTGATGTATTCCCTCACTCACTGATCGAACTTCTGGCTGCGCCGGGCCTGTTGCCCAACAGCCCGACTCAGCGCGGCAGGCGTTGCATGGGGTCGGGCTTGTCCGCATCCAGCCCCAGGTGCGTCAGCAGGGCCTGCAACCGTGCCGCGGGCAGTGCGCCTTCGCCATGCAGGCTCACCAGAGCGGCCTGTGCGATATGGGCTGCACTCACTTCGAAATAATCCCGCAGCGCTGCCCTGGACTCGCTCAGGCCGTAGCCATCGGTGCCCAGTGCGGTATAGGACCCCGGCACCCAGCGTGAAATGCTGTCGGCATAGGCTGCCATATAGTCAGTGGCGGCGACGAAAACTCCTGGCATGGTTGCGAACAGCCGGCTCACATGGGGAATCCGTGATTCCTGCAGCGGGTGCAGGCGGTTCCACCTGTCACATTTTTCCGCCTCACGCCGAAGTTCCGTGAAGCTGGTGATGCTGAACACATTGACTGCGATGCCCCAGGCCTGCAGTTGCGCTGCGGCCTTTAGCACCTGCTGCATGATGGCACCGGAGCCCAGTAGATTGACTACAGGGGCGTTGTCCTTCTCCGGGGCGGCGGCACTGAAAAGATAACCCCCATGCACGATACCCTGCTCGAGAGCAGCCGGGTCCAGGTGTTGTGGCAACGGCGGCATGGCATGGTTTTCATTGTAGACAGTCAGGTAATAAAAGACGTTTTCCTGCTCCTGATACATGCGGCGTATGCCGTCCCGGACGATGATGGCGATTTCGAAACCGAACGCCGGGTCGTAACTCACCAGGGTGGGGTAGGTGGAGGCCAGCAGATGGGAATGGCCGTCCTGGTGCTGCAGTCCTTCTCCATTGAGGGTGGTGCGACCCGCCGTGCCGCCGATCAGGAAGCCCCGACACAGCATGTCGCCGCAGCTCCACACCATGTCACCCACCCGCTGAAAGCCGAAGATGGAGTAGAAAAAGTAGAAGGGAATCATGGGCAGGCCATGCACCGCATAGGCAGTGCCGGCCGCCATGAAGGAGGCGATGGCGCCGGCCTCGCAAATGCCTTCCTGCAGTATCTGCCCGTCCCTGGCCTCCCGATAGGCCAGCAGGCTTTCCGCATCCACCGGGGTATAGCGTTGCCCACCGGGTGAATAAATGCCGGCGATATTGAACAGTCCGTCCAGACCGAAGGTGCGGGCCTCGTCCGGCACGATTGGCACGACGTACCTGCCCAGCTCCGGCAGCTTCATCAGGGTTGCCAACAGCCGCACGGTTACCTGGGTGGTGGACTGGGGCTTGTCAGCGGAGCCCTTCAGGATTGCGGCGAAGGTCTCCAGGGAAGGTGCGCTAAGTGGCGGACATTGATTATTGCGATGCGGCAGGTAGCCGCCCAATTGCCGGCGACGCTGCCGCAGATACTGCAGTTCCAGGCTGTCTTCCGCCGGTTTGTAAAACTGCGCGGCCCGCACCTGTTCATCGCTGAGAGGGATGCCGAACGCGCGGGCGCAGGCCAGCCGTTCCTCAGGTCCCAGATTCTTTTTCTGATGCACCGTGTTGCTGCCGGCCGCACCGGGCCCCATGCCGTCACCCTTGACGGTTTTTATAAGGATCACCACCGGCTTGCCCTGGCTGGCCTGGGCCTGCCGATAGGCTGCGTAGATCTTGCGCTCGTCCTGGCCGCCTCGCTTGATCTCCCGGACCTCTTCATCGGTCAGGGCATTCATCATGCGCTCCAGCTCCGGGTTGCCGTCCACCCAGTGTTCCCGCTGGCGATTGCCCGGCATCACGGTATAACGCTGATAGTCGCCATCGAGGCACTCCTCCATGCGACGGCGCAGAATGACATGTCGATCCTGCTCCAGCAGACGGTCCCAGCCGCCACCCCAGATCACCTTGATCACGTGCCACCCGGCGCCTTTAAAAGAAGCTTCCAGTTCCTGAATGATCTTGCCGTTGCCGCGCACGGGGCCGTCCAGTCGCTGCAGGTTGCAGTTCACCACCATGATCAGGTTATCCAGTTGTTCCCGGGCTGCTACCGCGATGGTACCCAGCACCTCGGGCTCGTCACATTCACCGTCGCCGATGAAACACCAGACCTTGCCGCCACGTTCCGGCTTCAGTCCCCGGTTTTGCAGGTACTTTATGAAACGGGCCTGATAAATGGCGGTGGGAGTGGAAAGTCCCATGGAAGCATTGGGCACCTGCCAGAAATCCGGCAGGGAAAAGGGATGGGGATAGGATGGCAGGCCGCCACCGGGTTGCAATTCGCGACGGTAATTTCCCATCTGCGTGGCATCGATACGACCCTCCAAAAAGGCGCGGGCATAGATGCCGGGCGCGCAATGGGGTTGGGGGATCAACAGGTCGCCGCCGCAGGAATCGCCGTCGCCACGGAAAAAATGGTTGAATCCTACCTCCATCAGGGTGGCCGCCGATCCGTAGGTGGCGATATGTCCGCCCAGCCCCAGACCGCTGTCCTGCGCCTGCAGCACCATGGCCATGGCGTTCCAGCGCAGGATGTTTTCGATGCGCTTCTCCAGTTGCAGGTTGCCGGGGTAGTCCGGCTGCCGGGCCAGGGGAATGGAGTTGAGGTAGGGGGTGTTGAGCTGATCCCGTGGCAGCGGGATGCCCTGCTGTTCGGTCCAGGCCCGCAATCCCTGCAGGATCTGGTCGACGCCCCCGGCACCGTAGCGCCCGTGGATGTCCGCCAGTGCCTCCAGCCAATCTTCCAGGTCGTCACGTAAATCTGACGTGTTCAAAGGCGCGGGAAGGGAGGAGGGGCTGGGCATGGGTGGCTCCGTCTGTTTGTTGATCTGCCCGGAAGATCTTAGGGGCATTGTCCGGCGGCATCGCCAGGACTATACCCGCCCGGCCGCCAGCTTTCGACATTAACAAAGCCGGGCCAATGCAGTAAAGTTGCCGTCTGACCCCGACGCCCCAGGACCACACCCATGCAAACACAAAAAATGCTGTCCGGAGCCGTAGCCCTGCTCGCCGCACTGCTGGCCTGTTCCCCCGGTGAGGCACCCCAATCCGCCCAGACCCAATTGGCCATCCGGGTGGTGTCCAACAAACCTTATCTGATCAGCGGTGGCGATGCGCTGCTGGAAATCCGCAGCAACGTGGCGGATCCCGATGCCTTGCGCATGGTGGTCAATGGCATCGCACGCAGCAGTGAGGTGCACGCAGCGGGTACCGATGGGGATCTGCAGGTTTTCCGGGTGCTGGTCACGGGCCTTTTGGAAGGCACCAATCACGTGGAAGTCAGAGCGGACGGCGCCAGCGCCGAAGTGCCATTGGTCAACTACCCCAGCAGTGGCCCGATAATCTCCGGGGCTCACCAGGAGCCATACTTCTGTCTTTCCCAGCTGGCTCCCCGGGCCGACGGCAGCGCCCGTCAGTTTGCCATCGGCAATGGGGAATTTCTGGATGCCACCCGGGCAGACAGCCATTGCTCCCTGCCCACCCGTATCGACTACGTGTACCGGGCCAACGACGGTGACCGGGAGTTCCTGCCCTTGCCGGATACGCAAAGCCGTCCTGCCGACCTGGCCTATACCCGTACCAATGAGGGCGTAGAGGTACCCTATATCGTGCGTATAGAGACCGGCACCATCAATCGCGCCATCTACCAGATAGCCCTGTTGCACGATCTGTCCACTCCGGCACCGTCACCTGTGGGCGGTTCGGGCGCCTGGAATCAACGACTGGTCTACACGTTCGGCGGTGGTTGTGAGGCGGGATTTTTCCAGGGGGAGAACACCGGCGGTGTGTTGGATGACAGCACCTTGCGCCAGGGTTATGCGATTGCCTCATCCACCCTCAATGTCAATGCCCAGGGCGGTTGCAATGACGTGCTGTCGGCGGAAACCGCCATGATGGTAAAGGAACATTTCATCGAGACCTATGGTGAGCCACGCTACACCATCGGTCGTGGCGGTTCCGGCGGGGCCATGCAGCAATTGCTGATTGCCGGTGCCTACCCGGGCATTCTGGACGGGCTGCTGCCCAGCATGACTTTCGCCGACGCCGTGTCCTATATGACCGATTCCCAGGAGTGCGCCGGCATTCTCAGGGATTTCGTCAACGATCCCGCCCGCGGCCTGTCGGAGGAAGCCAAGAACGCGATCGGCGGCTGGTCCATGTGGTCCTTGTGCGAATCATCCCTGGGGGAACGCCCCAAGCGCATTGCGCCGGATGATTGCCCCGACCAGATTCCCGAGAGCGCCCGCTATCACCCGCAGTCCAATCCCCAGGGAGTCAGGTGTTCTATTTACGATGGCATGCGCAATATCTTTGGCGAGAAACTTTTCACAGGGATTGCCGGCGAACGTCCAATTGCCCCCAGCCCCCATGACAATATCGGCGTGCAATACGGACTCGCTGCCCTCAATGAAGGCCTCATCGACAAATCCTTGTTCCTGGATCTCAATGAATTCATCGGTGGCTGGGACATCGACGTCACGGGCGTTCCGCAGCGGCACGCAGGTGATGACGACGCCATTCGCATCGCCTACCAGACAGGTCGTGTCACCAGCGGCGGCGCGGGGCTTGCCCAGGTGCCCATCATCGATGATCGCGCTTACCTGGACGACATCGGCAATTTTCACGCCAGCGTGTATTCCTTCGTCACACGGGAGCGTCTGCTGCGGGACAATGGCCACGCCGGCAATTATATTCTGCGCCGCCATGATCGGGAGCTGTCCCTAAGTGACGACAATCTGCGCCTGATGGACCAGTGGCTGGCAAACCTGCGGGCGGATGCTTCCCATGACAAACTGTTGGACAGGATCGTGCGGGCCAAACCGGCCGAGCTGCAAAGCGACTGCTTTGCTCCCAGCGGTGAGCGCATTGTGGAGGAACCGGTTTTCGACCGGGATCGTTTGTTCGACAATACGGGCAGTGCCTGCAACGCCCTGTTTCCACCCCATGCCGGTCTGCGACTGGTGGCCGGTGGGCCGCTTACCAATGATGTACTCAAGTGCCGCCTGAAACCGGTTGACTACGCCGACTACCGGGTCGAATTCACTCCTGAGGAAAAGGCCCGCCTGGAACGTATATTCGCCGATGGCGTCTGTGACTGGAGTCAGCCGGGTGTGCATCAGCAGATCAACCAGACCTGGCTTTCCTACGGTCCCTCGCCAGTCAACAGGTTTGGCAATTGAGAGGATTGACCAGAAGCGGACACAGAGGGTCATGTAGAATCACCGCCGATTCCCATGAGATCGGCAACCACAGGATATCGCCATGGTGCATTCTCCCAAGCGCAAACTCTTCCTCGATCTGATCCTGTCCATTTTCCGACTGAATGGACTGCTGATCGCCCAGGGAGACGACATGACCAGGGATCTGGGACTGACCAGTGCCCGCTGGCGGGTCATCGGAGTGGTGGCCCTTTCCAGCGCCGGCGTCACCGTGCCAGGGATTGCCCGGGTGCTGGGCCAGTCACGTCAGGCAGTTCAACGTATAACCGATGTGATGGTCTCGGATGGCCTGCTTGAATATGCACCCAATCCAAAGCATAAAAAGTCCGTGCTGGTGCACCTGTCCGAGTCCGGCAAGGAGGCCTACAGCCGCCTGCGCGAGGTGCAGGATCCCTGGGCCATCGAGGCCACGGACGACATGACGGTGGAGTCCCTGGAAACTTCACTGCATGTGATCCGCCGACTGATCCAGAAATTCGACAAGTAGCCCTGCATGGACTCCCACAGCCATCTTCCCAGAGACCTTTACACCGCCGCCCAGACCCGTCAACTGGACCAGCTTGCCATCGAGGAGGCAGGTATCCCCGCTTTCGAATTGATGCGCAGGGCAGGGCAGGTGGCTTTCGATGTTTTGCTGCAGCGCTGGCCCCAGGTGCGCCGGCTGCAGGTTTTCGCCGGTGCCGGAAACAATGGCGGCGATGGCTATGTGGTGGCGGCACTGGCACGCCAGCTGGGACTGCAGGTCCAGTTGTTCAGGGTTGGGGATCACAGCCGGCTGGCGGGTGCGGCACTGGCGGCAGCGCAGCTGGCCGCCGAGGCCCAGGTTCCCATGGAAGACTTCGCCGTCGGTGAATTTCCATCCGAAGATCTGGCCGCTGGCCATACAGTGGTTGTGGACGCCTTGCTGGGCACCGGTGTGGACCGGCCCCTGAGCGGCGACTACCGCGCCGCCGTCGAGCGTATCAATACCAGCGCTGCGCCGGTCCTGGCCATCGACATACCCAGCGGCCTGTGCAGCGATACGGGATGCATCCTGGGCATCGGTGTGATGGCCCGGGTCACGGTCACCTTCATCACCCTCAAGCAGGGCATGCTCACCCTGCAGGGGGTCGCACACTGCGGCGACATCGTGCATCACGATCTTGATGTGCCGACCGCGGTCTACCAGCATCACGCCGCCCCACGGACCAATTGCCATCGCATCGACATGGCCGCCATGAGCGGCCTGTTGAGATCCCGTTCACCGGCCTCCCACAAAGGCAATTTCGGACACGTGGTGGTGCTGGGTGGCGAACTGGGCTACGGCGGCGCCGCAATCATGGCCGCCCAGGCCGCTTTGCGGTCCGGCGCTGGCCTGGTAAGCCTGGTGACCCGGCCAGCTCATTGTGTTGCGGCCCTGGCCCGCCAGCCCGAACTCATGGTGCTTGGCACTGACGGCGTGGATGCTGCAGTTGATGAATTGCTGCAGCGGGCCACCGTGCTGGTGGTCGGTCCCGGTCTGGGCAGAACTCCCTGGTCGCGGCAACTGCTGCAGGCCGCCATGACCCGTCAGGCGGCAGCAGACCTGCCCCTGGTGGTGGATGCCGACGGCTTGAACCTGCTGGCCGAGCGCGGCCATGGAGTGGCAGGGGTCCGCCGCCGGCAATGGATTTTGACACCCCATCCCGGCGAGGCGGCCCGCCTGTTGGATACCGATATCGGTAAGGTACAGGCCGACCGCTTTGCGGCGGTACGGGCCCTGCAAAGGCGCTGGGGTGGAACCTGCTTATTGAAGGGTGCCGGATCCCTGCTGTGTCATGCCACCGGGGAGGGTCAGGTGCTTCAGCTGTGCACCGAGGGCAATGCCGGCATGGCCAGTGGCGGCATGGGCGATGTGCTCAGCGGCATCATCGGCGGCCTGCTGGCCCAGGGTTGGGACAGTAGGCAGGCCCTTGCCCTGGGTGTCTGTGTCCATGGCGAGAGTGGCGACCTGGCGGCAGCGGCGGGCGGCCAGCGGGGGCTGGCGGCAACCGATCTGTTGCCGCGGATCCGTGGTCTGTTGAACACCGAGGCTCACTAGGGCGACTGGGGCAATGCTCACTGCAAATCTGGTCCTCGCCGATGCCGCGGCTACCGAACGCTTCGGCCGCAACCTGGCGGCAGCACTTCGAGCCGTCGACCCCGGTCAGCCGACCGGGGCCTGCATCTATCTGCGGGGCGACCTGGGTGCCGGCAAAACCACACTGACCCGCGGCATACTGCGGGGTTATGGATTCGGGGGTGCGGTGAAAAGCCCAACCTATACCCTGGTGGAACCCTATGAGCTGCCGGAGGGCAGCCTCTATCATTTCGATCTCTACCGGCTCAATGATCCGGCCGAGGTGGAATTTCTGGGTATCGGAGATTATTTTCATGGCGACAGTGTGTGCGTCATCGAGTGGCCGGAGCACGGAAAATCCGCCATTCCGGGTCCTGATCTGGACATCGAACTGCGCCATCAGGGGCGGGGCCGTCAGCTGAGCTGGACCGCCGGCACGCCCAGGGGCATGGCAATTGCTGAAAGATTGCTGAGCCGGTGCCGAAACCTATAGACGACGGGGACTTTGCCCTCACACCTTTGCTGTACCGATATGGGAATCCTGACTATCAGAGAATTTGGCCGTTACACCGCCCTCTGCCTGCTGTTGACCGGCAGCGTGTGGTCGTGGGCGGCGGCTGCCGCCACGGTGGAGGCGGTGCGGGTCTGGCGCGCTCCGGACCACACCCGCGTGGTGTTCGATCTCAGTGACAGTGTCAGCTACAACATCTTTAACCTGCAAAATCCGGAGCGGCTGGTGATCGATATCGCAGCGGCGGAGTTTCGTGCCAGTTTGAGTGAGCTGGATCTGGGTGACAGTCCGCTGCTGGATATCCGCAGCGCCCCCCGTGAAGGCGGCGACCTGCGGGTCGTCCTGGATCTGGCTGCCAGTATCCGGCACAGCAGCTTCACCCTGGGAGCCAACGGGGAATTTCGCGACCGCCTGGTGGTGGATCTGTTCGATCTGCAGGCTGCCACCGTGACTCCGGCACGCACTGTCCCGGTACAGGAATCGGACCGCCGGGACATCCGGGTGGCCATCGTTGCAGGCCATGGTGGTGAGGATCCCGGCGCGCCGGGTTATGACGGCAAGATCTGGGAGAAAGATGTCACCCTGGCGGTGGCGCGGGCAATCCGGGACCGCCTGCAACAGACACCAGGCTATACCCCTGTGATGATTCGGGATGGTGACTACACAGTGGAATTGAAATCCCGACCGGTGATTGCCAGGGACCGCCGGGTCGACATTTACCTCTCCATTCATGCCGACTCCTACAGAGGGCGTGGAGCGGAGGGTGTCACCATCTATGCATTGTCCGGGGAGACAGCAGACCGGGAAAACATCCGCCGAATCGAACAGAAGGAAAACCGTGCCGATCTGCTGGGCGGTGTGGCGGGTGACACGCGCATCTCCGATATCGATGACGACCTGGCACTTACCCTGCTGGACCTGTCAATGACCTGGAGTATCGAACAAAGTGTGTCCTTGGGGACCCATATTCTGGGCACACTGGACGGGGTGGCTCGTTTGCGACGGGACAAGGTGCAGGGGGGCAATCTGTGGGAATTGCGATCCCCTGACATTCCCTCCATCCTGATCGAAACGGGCTATCTCTCCAATCCGGATGAAGCCCGCAAGCTGGTAACCCGCAGTTATCAGCAGCGGCTGGCGGATGCCATCGTGCAGGGGGTGATGAATTATTTCCAGGAGTCGCCGCCGGAAGGTACGCTGGTAGCCTGGCAAAAGGCCAACGGCATCGTGCCAAGCACCCATGTCGTCAAGCGCGGTGACAGCCTTTCGGAAATCGCCCAGCGTTACAATGTTTCAATGAATCAGCTGAAGACCGCCAACAACCTGCGCAGCAATACGATCCAGATTGGGCAGGTGCTGCAGGTTCCTGGCAGCGCTGGCATTGCGTCAAGCTCCCCGCCCGCGGAACACCGCATCGCGCGGGGCGAAACCCTGTCCACTATAGCCCAGCGCTATGGGGTCAGCCTTGCCAGCCTGCGCAGAGTCAACAATATCTCCGGTGACCGCATCATGGTAGGGCAGGTGCTGAAGATTCCCACCTCCTGAAACAGCGAGTTCCGATGGGCAAAATCGCACTATTAAGCCAACGACTGGCCAACCAGATTGCCGCCGGTGAGGTGGTCGAGCGTCCGGCGTCCGTGGTAAAGGAGTTGCTGGAGAACAGCCTGGATGCCGGCGCCACACGTATCGAAGTGGATGTGGAGTCAGGTGGCAGCAAACTGTTACGGGTCAGGGATAATGGCTCCGGCATTGAAAAGGAAGACCTGGCGCTCGCGCTCAGTCGACATGCCACCAGCAAGATCGCCAGTCTTGAGGATCTCGAACACATCATCAGTCTCGGCTTCCGCGGCGAAGCTCTCGCCAGCATCAGTTCCGTTTCGCGTCTGAGCCTGACCTCACGGGTCGAGCAGGCTGCCGATGACCTGGCATGGCGGGTGGAGGCGGAAGGGCAGGCAATGAATCCTGTGCTGAGCCCGGCCTCCCATGGTCGTGGCACGACAGTGGAAGTCCGCGATCTCTTCTTCAACACGCCGGCACGCAAGAAATTCCTGCGGACGGAAAAGACCGAATTCGATCGGATAGACGAAGTGATACGGCGCCTGGCCCTGAGCCGCTTCGATGTGAATTTTCAGCTGCGTCACAATCAAAGGCTGATTCACAGTCTCAAGGAAGCGGTCAGTGTCCAGGAGCGCAATCGCAGGGTCGCCCTGGTATGCGGCCCCGCATTCATCGACAACGCCATCGAGGTGGAACTGGAAGGTCCTGGACTGCGCTTATGGGGTTGGGTGGGTCTGCCAACCTTCTCCCGCAGTCAGGCGGATTTGCAGTACTTTTATGTCAACGGTCGCATGGTGAGGGACAAACTGGTATCCCATGCCATCAAGCAGGCATTTCATGACGTGTTGTTTCATGGCCGCCATCCGGCATTCGTGCTGTTCCTGGAGCTGGACCCGGCTCTGGTGGACGTCAATGTGCATCCCACCAAGCACGAAGTCCGCTTCCGGGATGGCCGTCTGGTGCATGACTTCCTGTTCTCCTCGCTGCACCGCGCTCTGGCGGACGTCAGTCCCGCAGATCGGCTGCGGGAGACCGGTGATCCGTTGTCGATGGCACAGAGCGAAACATCCAATCGACCCTTCATGCAATCGAATCCGGCTGGCGGCCAGGCCTTTTTGCAGCTGCGGGAACCCCGCCCCTGGGATGGCAATACAGTGACACCTGGCTCACGACCGGCGGCGGACCTGATCAGGCAGCAGTTGTCCGGTTATGCGCAATTGCAGGCGGATCAACCGGCTCCACCCCTGGGCTACGCGATTGCCCAGCTGCATGGCATCTATATCCTGGCGCAGAATCGCGAAGGACTGATCATCGTCGATATGCACGCGGCCCACGAGCGCATAACCTACGAGCGTTTGAAGACCGCCTGTGCGGAGGAATCCCTCAAGGTGCAGCCCCTGTTGGTGCCGCTGTCACTGGCGGTCAGTCGCAGGGAGGCGGATTGTGCCGAAGAGCACAGTGCCGCCTTGGCGCAGTTGGGGCTGCAGCTGGAACGGGTGTCCGAGGAGGCCCTCGTGGTGCGCCAGATTCCCACCATCCTGCGCGAAGCCGATGTTGAACAATTGGTCAGGGATGTGGTGTCCGACCTGCTGGAGTTCGGCTCCAGTGCGCGAGTCCAGACTCATCAGGATGAATTGCTGGCCACCATGGCCTGTCATCATTCGGTGCGCGCCAATCGGCAATTGAGCATTCCGGAAATGAATGCCCTGCTGCGCGACATGGAGGCGACCGAGCGCAGTGGCCAATGCAATCATGGCCGACCCACCTGGGTTTACATGACCCTCGACGAGCTGGACAAGTTGTTTCTGCGTGGCCAGTAAACCTGCCGTATTCTGTCTGATGGGTCCGACCGCAGCCGGCAAGACCGACCTGGCAGCCGAACTCGTTCAGCAGTTACCCATGGAAATCATCAGTGTGGACTCCGCTCAGGTGTACCGCGGTATGGATATCGGCACCGGTAAACCGGATGCAGCGCTGCTGGCGCGAGCCCCCCATCGGCTGATTGATATACGGGATCCTGCCGATCCCTACTCCGCGGCGGATTTCCGCAGTGACGCCCTGGCTCAGATTGATGACATTCTGGCGCAGGGACGGATACCGCTGCTGGTGGGTGGCACCATGTTGTACTTCAGGGTGTTGAGGGACGGACTCGCCGCCATGCCCACTGCCGATGCGCAGGTGCGCCGGGAGATCGAGGCTCTGGCCCTGCAGTCAGGGTGGGAGGCGGTGCATCAACGACTTGCCGAAGTGGATCCGCAGGCGGCCCGCCGCATCCATCCCAACGATCCCCAGCGATTGCAACGCGCGTTGGAGGTGTACCGGGTGAGCGGCCGGACCCTCACCAGTCTGCATCATGAGGAGCAGCGGTCGCGCCAGACAGGGGCGCAGGAACTGCCATTTACATTGCATTTCATGGCAATCCAGCCGGCGCAACGCGACGTATTACACAGACGAATCGCCGACCGCTTCATCCATATGCTGGATGCAGGGTTTGTGGAGGAAGTGGAACAGCTCTATCGACGCGGCGACCTGGATGTCACCTTGCCTTCCATTCGCAGCGTGGGATACAGGCAGATATGGCAGTTTCTGGCCGGTGAAATGAGCTATGACGACATGGTGGAAAAGGGTATTATTGCGACCAGACAATTGGCCAAGCGTCAGCTTACCTGGTTGCGCAGCTGGAATAGTCTGCATTCCCTAGGAACCGAATCCGACCAAACTTTCAACGCCGTCTTGCAGCGAGCCTTGAAAACTGTCGAAGCCGTCTCGATATAGGCGATTCCCTTTTTAGTAATTTCATTGACTTGGTTTTTGAGAAAGGAGAACAACAATGTCAAAGGGGCATACGTTACAAGACCCTTTCCTGAATGTACTTCGCAAGGAGCGCATTCCTGTATCCATTTATCTGGTAAGCGGCATCAAGCTTCAGGGTCAGATTGAGTCCTTTGACCAGTTTGTCATCTTGTTGAAGAACGCAGTCAATCAGATGGTTTATAAACACGCGATTTCCACGGTGGTTCCGGCACGCAGTGTGCGCATCCCCACCCAGCCGGGTAGCGACATGCCGGCTGACGAGGATGAGGCGGAATCGCTGGGAAATACTGCCTAGCAGGGGTAATTGATTGTTTTTTGAGCGACCGGAATCGGGTGAAACCGCTGTTCTCGTTCATATCGAAACAGGCTCAGGGTATGAACAGGAGGATCCCCGGGAGTTCGAAGAGCTGGTCTTGTCGGCAGGCGGCGATCCGGTGGCTTACATCACCGGTAGCCGCAAGCAACCCACCCCCAATTATTTCGTTGGCACCGGGAAACTGGAGGAAATCGCTGCGGCGGTGAACCAGCATGGTGCGCAGTTGGTGCTGTTCAATCACCATCTGACCCCCAGCCAGGAGCGCAACCTGGAAAAATTCCTCAATTGCCGGGTGCTGGACCGTACCGGGCTGATTCTGGATATTTTTGCCCAACGGGCCCGCAGTCACGAGGGCAAGCTGCAGGTCGAGCTGGCGCAGCTGCAGCACCTGAGCACGCGCCTGAAACGCGGCTGGACCCACCTGGACCGCCAGAAAGGGGGCATCGGCCTGCGTGGCGCCGGGGAAACCCAGTTGGAATTGGATCAGCGCATCATTGGTCAGCGCATCAAACAGATCAACAAGGGTCTGGAGAAAGTGCGGGCCCAGCGGCGCCAGGGCCGGCGGGCCCGTCAGCGGGCCGAGCTGCCCACCGTCTCCCTGGTGGGTTATACCAATGCCGGCAAGTCATCCCTGTTCAATGCCCTGACCCGGGCTGGCGCCTATGCCGCCGACCAGCTTTTCGCCACCCTGGATTCCACGTTGCGCGCCATCGAAGTCCCCACTTTCGGCCGCGCCCTGCTGGCTGACACCGTGGGCTTCATCAGTCATCTGCCCCACCAGTTGGTGGAGGCCTTCCGTGCGACTCTGGAGGAAACTTCAGAGGCTTCCCTGCTGCTGCACGTCATCGATGCTGCCAACGAGCAGCATGTCCAGTTGATCGAGGAGGTGGACAAGGTGCTGGCCGAGATCGGTGCCGACCGCCAGCCACTGTTACAGGTGTACAACAAGATCGACCTGCTGGAGGGTCGGCAGCCGGCCATCGACCGGGACGGGGACGGTCGGCCCCAGCGGGTCTGGCTGTCCGCCCGCAGCGGTGCCGGGTTGGAGTTGCTTCTGCAGGCCATGGCGGAATTGCTGGCACCCCAGGCCCATGCCCAAGAGCTGGTCCTGCAACCTCAGCATTCACGCCTGCGCAGCCGTCTCTATGCGAGGGGCTCCGTATTGCAGGAAGCCGTGGATGATGACGGCCTGTGCCACCTGGAGGTATGCCTGGCGGATGATTTTTTGAAGCGACTCTTGCTGGAGGAAGGTCTTGAATTGGAGAGCGACAGGCGGGTGATAAACCGGCCAGTTGCAGTGTCAATTGCGAATGATTAGCGCTAAAATCGCGCTTCTGCTTGCAGACTAGGTTGGAGATTTTTGATGGCTTGGAATGAACCCGGCAACGGTGGTGACAACAATGATCCCTGGGGCGGCGGCGGTCGACGCGGCAAGAATGACGGCCCTCCCGATATCGACGAAGTCATCCGCAATCTGAGCAAGAAGCTGAACGGTATCTTTGGCGGTTCCGGCAGCTCCGGTAGCAGTTCCGGTGGAACCGGCGGTGGCAATGCCGCCAGTGGCTTTTCCGCCGGCCTGGCAGGGGGCCTGGCCCTGACCGTGGTGGTCATCTGGGCCTTCATGGGATTCTACATGGTGGATGAGGCGGAGCGAGGTGTGGTGCTGCGCTTCGGCCAGGTGATGGATGAAGTGGTACAGCCCGGCCTGCATTGGAATCCGCCGGTCATCGATGAAGTCACCGTGGTGAACATCCAGCAGATCAATACCCGTCCTTACCGTAATGACATGCTCACCACTGACGAGAACATCCTCAATGTCCAGGTGGCTGTGCAATACCGCATTCAGGATCCGGTGAAATACGTGATTGCGGTCCGTGAACCCGAGCGCAGCCTGGACAATGCAGCGGAATCCGCCATCCGTCATGTGGTCGGTGGCAATTACATGGATCAGCTGCTGACCACCGGCCGTGATTCCATGGCCACGGAAGTGCGGGAGCGCCTGCAGGATTACATGGACACCTACAGCACGGGCATTCTGATCAGTCAGGTCAACGTGGTGGATGCCCAACCACCGGACGCCGTACGCCCGGCCTTTGACGATGTGATCCGCGCCAGGGAAGACGAGCAGCGTGCGCAGAACCAGGCGCAGCAGTATGCCAACCAGATTATTCCCGAGGCCCGCGGTGAGGCCCAGCGCGCCATCGAGCAGGCCAATGCCTATCGCTCGGAGGTGATAGCCAGGGCCCAGGGTGATGCATCCCGCTTCGATCAGCTGCTGACCGAATACGCCAAGGCCCCTGAAGTGACGCGTCAGCGCCTTTACATCGATTCACTGCAGGAAGTCATGACCAACAGCAGCAAGATCATGATTGACGTGGAGGGCGGCAATAACATGCTGTATGTGCCCCTGGACAAAATTATGGAGCAGCGCGGCAGCCTCACACCCAACAGCACCGAGCAGCTGCGTCAACTGGCGGATCAGCTGGCACCCTTCCTGCCTTCGTCCGGCAATTCAAGCACGGTCAATTCCTCGCGCTTGAACACAACCGTACCCCGAGGACGCTGATATGAAAAACTTTTTCGCGGTAGGTGTGGTATTTCTGGCCCTCATGGTGGCAGGCAACACACTTTTTGTGGTGAGACAAACGGAACGCGCGGTTATGCTCCGGTTCGGTGAGTTGGTGGATGCCGACATCCAGCCCGGGCTGCATGTGAAGATTCCCTGGGTCAACACGGTGCGCAAGTTCGATGCCCGCATATTGACCAGCGATTCCCAGCCACAACGTTTTCTGACCCTTGAGCAAAAGGCCCTGCTGGTGGATTCCTACGCAAAATGGCGCATCACAGATGTGGGTCAGTTCTATGTGTCCACACGCGGCGATCTCAATAATGCCGGCAGCCTGCTGGCTGAACGAATCAATGACGGACTGCGGGACCAGTTTGGTGCCCGCACACTGCAACAGGTAGTGGCTGGGGAACGGGACGAACTGATGGCAGCCATCACCAGTGAGCTCAATCTCACGACTGCCTCCGACATCGGCATCGAAGTAATCGATGTGCGGGTCAAGCGTATCGATCTTCCTGACGATGTGCGCTCCTCAGTCTATGAAAGAATGACCACGGAACGAAACCGGGAAGCCCAGGAACTGCGCTCCCGGGGTGATGAGCTTGCCATCGGGATCCGCGCCGATGCGGACAGACAGGCGCGCATCTATCTCGCCGAGGCCTATCGGGACGCAGAGCAGATCCGCGGTGAGGGCGATGCCGAAGCAACGGGAATCTATGCCCAGGCCTATACCAAGGACCCGGAATTCTTTGCCTTCACGCGCAGCCTGAATTCTTATCGGGAGACTTTCAGCAACAAATCCGACGTATTGTTGCTGGATCCCGAAAGTGATTACTTCAAGTACCTGAAGAGCGGCCCCTTACAATAATAATGATCGGAAGCCCATGTCAGAGCGGCACCCAGGAACCTGAGACAACCCTAAACTTTTAAACTGGACAGCCCGGGCAGCCACTGCTGCAGTTGCTTGGCTGCCGGTATTTTTTGCGCCCATGGTCCGTGAAATCGCCATCGCATTCTGTCTCATGCTCGTCATCGAAGGCATGATGCCGTTCATAGCGCCCGGCCGCTGGCGCAAGATGCTCGAGTTGGTGGCACAGGTTGACGACGGCACCCTGCGGCTCATCGGCCTCGGCAGCATGGTGGCTGGCACCGTGCTGCTGTACATTGTGAATTGATGGGCGAACACCAGAACCGGACAGGAATTGTGATGTCTACAGCAAACCGATGGTTGTTACCGGAAGGGGTGGAGGAAATCCTTCCCGGTGAAGCGCACAAGCTCGAATCCCTGCGCCGGCAGCTGCTGGATCTCTACGCCAGCTGGGGCTATCAGTTGGTGATCACTCCCATGATCGAGTTTCTCGACTCTCTGTTGGTGGGCACTTCCCACGATCTGGACCTTCACACCTTCAAGATCACCGATCAGCTGAGCGGTCGCATGATGGGAATCCGGGCTGATATCACGCCCCAGGTCGCACGCATCGACGCCCATTGCCTGAACCGGGAGGGGCCGGTTCGCCTGTGTTATGCGGACAGCGTGCTGCATACCCGACCGCGGGGCTTGCTTACATCCAGGGTGCCCATCCGCATAGGTGCCGAGCTCTTCGGTCACCCTGGTTATGAATGTGATGTGGAACTGATCTGCCTGATGCACAGGACTCTGGCTGCGGCGGAAGTGAATGATATTCATCTGGTTTTGGGCCACGTCGGCATTTTCCGGACCCTGGTGGACGCCGTCGGGCTCAATGAGGCCACTGAACGGACGTTGTTCGAGGCGTTGCAACGAAAGGCGTATGAGGAGGTGGACGCCCACCTGGAGCAATCGGTGGATGACGACGACTTGCGGCACCTGTTGCAGAGGCTTTCACGGCTCAGCGGCGGTGAAGACACACTCCAGGAGGCTCTAGAGGTATTCCACAACGCACCTTCCGCCGTAAAGCGGGAGATCGATGAACTGCAGGCCATTGCTGCGGCGGTGAAAAAGCGCATCCCGGAGGTCCACCTGTGCTTTGATCTGTGCGAGTTGCGCGGCTATGAATATCACACAGGTACGGTTTTCGCTGCCTATACACCTGTCTATGGACGGGCGGTGGCCAAAGGTGGACGTTATGATCATATCGGCGAGGTCTTCGGGCGTGCGCGGCCGGCGTCGGGATTTGACTGTGATCTGAAAACACTGGCGCGACTGAGTCAGAAACAATCCAGCCCGGCGACGACCATTCTTGCGCCGGGCGACACGGACCCCGAATTGCTCGGTCTCATCGATCAACTGCGTTCCGGGGGCGAGATTGTGATCATCAGCCTGGGCGCGGAAGATCAGAACGCGCGGCAACTGGTTGAACTGAATTGCAACCGGCGTATCGAAAAAACCCCCAAGGGATGGCAGGTCGTGGCGCTGCAGCAGGTGTGACGCGGGTCTGAAATCCAACAAAACCACAAGCGGACTAACGAAACGGATCGATCAAGATGGGCAAGAGTGTAGTAGTGCTGGGCACCCAGTGGGGTGACGAAGGCAAGGGCAAAATCGTTGATCTGCTGACCGAGCAGGCTGCCGTCGTGTCCCGTTTCCAGGGTGGACATAATGCTGGCCATACCCTGGTCATCGGGGGGCACAAAACTGTACTCCACCTGTTGCCCTCCGGAATTCTCCGTGAAGGTGTGCAGTGCATCATCGGCAATGGCGTGGTGCTGAGCCTGGAAGCCTTGTTGAAGGAAATGAGGGAACTGGAAGCCAATGGCGTGCCGGTTCGTGATCGTCTGCATATAAGCGGCGCCTGCCCCGTGATCCTGCCCACTCACGTGGCGCTCGACCAGGCCCGTGACGGGCGCCTGGGTACCACCGGCCGGGGGATCGGGCCTGCTTATGAGGACAAGGCAGCGCGCCGGGGAATCCGGCTTGCCGAAGTACTCCACGAGAAGCAGTTTGCCGAGAAGCTGGCCGAGTTGATGGACTATCACAACTTTGTGCTGGAAAAATACTATGGCAAGACACCGGTGGATTTCCAGCAGACCCTGGCGACCAATCTCGAACTGGTGGAACACATACGCCATATGGTCACTGATACCATCGAAATCCTGCATGGTCATCGTAAGAGCGGAGCCAACATTTTGTTCGAGGGTGCCCAGGGATCACTGCTGGACATCGATCACGGCACCTACCCGTATGTGACGTCTTCCAACACCACGGCAGGAGGTGCTGCCACCGGCACGGGTTATGGCCCGCTGTATCTGGACTATGTACTGGGCATTACCAAAGCTTATGCCACCCGGGTCGGCAGCGGACCCTTCCCGACCGAGTTGTTTGACGATGTGGGAAAACACCTGGCCACCATCGGGCGCGAAAAAGGAGCAACCACCGGAAGGGACAGGCGCTGCGGCTGGTTTGATGCGGCCGCCGTGCGCCAGGCGATAAGGATCAACAGTGTATCCGGCATCTGCCTTACCAAGCTGGACGTGCTGGATGGCCTGCCTTCGATCAAGGTATGTACCGGTTACCGCGGCATGGGTGAATACATGTCGTCCTGGCTCATGAATGTCAATTGCGCCGAACAGCTGGAGCCGGTCTATGTGGAGTTGCCGGGATGGCAGGAATCCACCGTTGGCGTGAAACGGGTCGACGACCTGCCCGCCAATGCCAGGGCCTACATACGCTTCATCGAAGACAGGATAGAGGCGCCAGTTGACATTATTTCAACCGGGCCGGACCGGGAGGAAACCATCATACTTCGCCATCCCTTTGCGGGTTGAAGCTGGCTCGCATCCACTCCCCTGGTGACCAAGGGTAACTGATACGTAATGTGTCAGTGTCACGAGCGCCGCCGGCGTTGCATCGACGGCCAATCCGATTAGAATTGCCAACCCGACCCTGAAAAGACTGGCGATTCAGGAGCCCAAGCAATGACCCGCGCACGCAACCAGCAGGTTTCCCTCGAGGCCACACCTTACTACCACTGCATCTCACGCTGTGTGCGGCGCGCCTATCTGTGCGGCGAGGATGTGGTCAGCGGCCATAATTTCGATCACCGCAAGGTCTGGGTGGTGGAGAAAATCAAGGAACTGGCCGGCGTGTTTGCCATCGATGTCTGTGCCTACGCGATCATGAGCAATCACTATCACCTGGTACTTTATGTCAATCAGGCTGCCGCAGACGGCTGGAGTGACGAGGAGGTCATCAGGCGCTGGACCCGGGTATTCACCAACAGCGCCGCGCTACTGAAGACAGTGGAGAATAATCCGGAATCCAAGGCTGTCCAGCAGCACTACAGCAAGACCGTCAAACTCTGGCGCGAACGCCTGAGTGATATCAGCTGGTTCATGCGTTGTCTCAATGAATGCATCGCCCGTCGCGCCAATCGTGAAGATGACTGCACGGGGCGGTTCTGGGAAGGGCGCTTCAAAAGTCAGGCATTGCTCGATGAGAAGGCTCTGGTTACCTGCATGGCCTATGTGGATCTCAACCCGGTGCGGGCCGGACTCAGCGCCTCGCCAGAGGAAAGTGATTTTACGTCCATTCAGGAGCGATTGGTGGCCCATGCACGGCGGGTCAAGCACAAGAGCAGCAGACAGCGTCGCATGGTGCAACATTTCTCGGCTTATCACGAGAGGAAGTTGTCACAGGGGAGCGCCAGGACACGCCTGTTGTCCCTGAACGGCGACATCCTGACGCCTGACCAGCACAGCCTGCCGCTTTCCCAACAGGATTACTTTACCCTGCTGCAATGGTCCGCCGAACAGATTCGCAACAAGTCCACAACCGCTACAGAATCAGCAGCCGCTCAGAAGGTACTGCAGCAGTTGGCGGTGGACGGCAAAGGCTGGTTGGAAAGCGTGACCCGATTCCAGCAGTGTTTTTATCTTGCCGCCGGTGGTCGCGATGTCCTGGAGAAATTCCACAGGCGCCGGGCCAAGGTGCATGTTCTCAAGCACAAGGACAAGTGGATCAGGGGAGCAGGTCCTGCAGTGAGACTGTTTGGGACCTGATGTAGTTCTTGCCCCGCTGGTAGTTAGTTTCTGCCTTGCTGAACGTGGCTAGTCCATTCCACGTTCTTTCTCCGATCACAAATTCAGCACCAGACAATGCTATTTACACCTGGCCGCGCAGTGCATTGCCGGAAGGCAGGCTTGATTGCGGCCGCGATCTCGTCGAGCACAACCCAAAACCAATGAAAATTTATAAAAGGACACCCATTTAAATATTTAAATGGATGTCCTTTATTCAAATTGGATGTCCTTTATTTGAATTTCTCTAACTGACGGATTTTTCGGGAGATATTTTTACGTTGCCAGGTGCGGCCGATGTGAGACGCAGAAACGATCAATGCTGAAAGGGAACCGACGTGGTGTAACAACTAGATATTGTTTGACAATATTTAAAACGCACTATATGTTGCGTTCCAGACAGCTTGGATGAAAAGAAAATCACCGCGCAATTTTTTTCTGACCAGGGAACCACGCATGAACAAAGCAGCGCAGCTAAAAGTAAAAGCCACTATCGAAGATGTCAGCAGCGAAGCTTTTGAAGACATGGCTGAAACGGATGCCAAGTTAAGCTTTCAAAAGCAACGCATGGAAGACGAGATTCGAATGAAGCTTGATCGTTTTGCCAAAGAGCTGGCACAAGCACGCAAGGCACGTCGCTAGCCGAAGTTCCCCTCATGCCCAGCCAGCAGGCATTCCATCCCTCTGGCTGGTACACCCCCGCGTTCCCGCTCCCTTTCAGTCAGCTCCACCAATCAGCCACAGGCACCGTATCCGCATGGGGCTACTTCATTCATGCGGCCAATTGCCGCATTCACCTGAGTGACTCAAGAACGTATACTGGGCCCGCGCTTGTAAAGGAGAGACAAAAAGGAGTGACAAAGATGAAAGTTTCACTATCGAAGCCCGTCATGGCCATTACCAGCCTGGCAGCGATTATGTTGCTCAGCGCGTGTGGCGCGACCCAGCAACAGACCCCCTTCATCGGCGCAGAGCCTGAAGTCGGCGCTGTGTTGACGCGGGCCCCACGCACCCTGCGGCTGTACTATCAGGAGTTGCCTGATGTCCCTCGCAGCTCACTGATGTTGCTGGGTCCCGGAGGCAACTCCCTGAACCTGCGTGGCATGCATACCATGGGAGCCAATGACCTGATGATCGAGATCAATGACCAGGTGCCCAATGGTGAGTACACAGTACAGTGGAAAACCTTCGTAGGGGATGATCCGACGGAATATGAAGGCTCCTACACCTTTTCCGTGCAGGCTAACTGATCCAATAGAATGGATGGCGAATCCGCAGTGCGCTGACAGGCCAGCTGCGGTTGCTGCCTTCTGGTTTACGGGCAGCCCTTCAGCCACACTACGGCTCACCCAGACCCGCCCGATGCCCCATGCAGGGTGTCAGACTCTATGCCCCAAGGCAGACTCCACCACTCCTGTTGAGCTATGTATGTAGCGCAGTATTTGTTGAGCTGTATAGGAGTGGTGCCCAGGAGAGGACTTGAACCTCCACGACCTTTCGGCCACTAGCACCTGAAGCTAGCGTGTCTACCAATTCCACCACCTGGGCACGGGGGCTTTTTCGACAGGAGCGCAACTTTAACGACAGTCACACAGGCTGTCAACCGTGAGTTCATTCGCCACTGCAGCTGTGTATACTGGCGGCAAATCATTCAAGCCACCCGCCATTACAGGGCACCATCATGGTCAAACGCAAGAAATCCAAGGATCCATTCGCCCAGCGGGAAGCGGAAAAATACGCGGATCCAATTCCCAGTCGGGAATTCATATTGTCATTCCTGGAACAGGCTCCGGAGCCCCTGGAATTCGCGGCCCTGTGCCAGGCCCTGGAGCTGACCAGCGAAACCCAGCAGGACGCCCTCCAGCGCCGGCTCATGGCCATGCGCCGCGATGGGCAGCTGGTGGGCAATCGCCGCGGCGTGTTCGGCGTACCCAACCGCATGGAGCTCATCAAGGGCCGGGTGCAGGGCAACAAGGACGGGTACGGCTACTTCGTACCCGCCGAGGGCGGCGACGATCTGGTGCTGAGCCCGGTGGAAATGCAGAAGGTTTTCGACGGTGACATCGTCCTGGCCCGGGTGGCCGGACAGGATCGTCGCGGCCGCAAGGAGGGCATGATCGCCGAAGTCCTGGTGCGCCGTTCGGCACAGATCGTCGGGCGGTTTTACGCTGAACAGGGGTTCGGCATCCTGATACCCGACAACCGCCGAATCCATCACGAGATCATCATTCCCGAGCAGGCCACCAAGGGGGCCAAGGATGGCGAATTCGTGGTGGGGGAGATCACCACCTGGCCCACGGAGCGCCTCAAGCCGGTGGCCACGATCATCGAGATTCTGGGCGACAGTCGCACGCCGGGACTGGAAATCGACATCGCCGTGCGCAGTCATGGCATTCCCCATCAATGGCCCGCCGCGGTCAACAAGGACCTGGTCCACATCGCCATTCAGCCCGGCGAGAAGGATATGGGTCACCGGCACGATCTGCGGTCTCTGCCATTCGTCACCATCGATGGTGAGGATGCCAAGGACTTCGATGATGCGGTATATGCCGAACCTCTGGCCAAGGGTGGCTGGACTCTGTTCGTCGCCATCGCCGATGTATCTCATTATGTGCATGTCGGAACGGCACTTGACGAGGAGGCTGCCAACCGGGGCACCTCCGTGTATTTCCCGGGGCATGTCATACCCATGTTGCCGGAACGGCTCTCCAATGATCTGTGTTCCCTGAAGCCCGAAGTGGACCGGCTGGTGATGGTCTGCGAGATGACCGTCTCCCGCCATGGCGAACTC
>JBJOHV010000021.1:0-5084 GCA_046047495.1 Pseudomonadota bacterium
AGATTACAACGAAATCAGGCCACACAGCTCTTTGGGTTATCAGCCCCCAAGCGTATTTGCCAGAGCTGTGGCATGATGAAAATCTCGCCTTATGGGTGGTGCTAATTCAGGGGAAAGGTCATATTGAGTACTGGACCTTACGGAATAGATCCGAAATATTGGGGAGTGTCCGGATATAATGAATTTTATTATTTGAGAAATAATCCTGACGTTGCTGATGCGATTAGTAAGGGAGAGTATCTAACTGGCTTAGATCACTATATTAAATTCGGAGCAATAGAAGGAAGAAAGGCAACAGCGGTAAAATAAAATGAAAGTATTAAAAGAAATTACTGAGTGGGCATACGGCAAACTTGTTAAAGAGAAAGATTACTTGCGTACAAATACACTAAGACTTTGTAAGAAAGCTATTAAGAATATTGAAGCTGTAGAGAGGGGTGAGTTTGGATTTGGATTTTCGTAATTGGATGTCACTTTGAAGCGACAGTGAAGAATGGAATTAGTATGAAATGCTTTGCTACAAACTTTGTAGATATTAAAATCGCTAAGCTATTGAAATTGAGTAGAAACATACCAAACAACAAAGCACTCATTTTCCTACTTTACTTACAAAGTAATCACAAACTAAATTTTAGGCGTTGTATGTAATTGATATATATAGATAAAAAAGAGCGTAATAAAAGAGTGGGAGTGAGAGGCGCTGATGACCCTGGCGCCCCATGAGCACTGGATGACCCTGGCGCTGCAGCAGGCTGAGCTGGCCTGGAGGGACGGCGAGGTACCAGTGGGAGCCGTTGTGGTGGCGGATGGTGAGCTGCTGGGCAGTGGTTACAACCGTCCCATCGCCGCCCATGACCCAACGGCCCATGCCGAGATCCAGGCCCTGCGTGCGGCTGCCCTGGGGCGCAATAATTATCGTCTGCCCGGCGCCACTCTCTATGTCACCCTGGAGCCCTGCTGTATGTGTGTGGGTGCCATGCTGCACGCCCGCATAGCCAGGCTGGTGTTCGGAGCCCGCGAGCCCAAGGCCGGTGCCGTTGTCAGTCAGCTGCAGTTGCTGCAGGCCGGACACTTCAATCACAGCATCGCCTATGAAGAGGGCGTGCTGGCGGAGCAGTGTGGTATGATCCTGAAAAAATTTTTCCAGCAGCGACGCCAAACACCATGAGCAGAACCCTGAGAAATGCTACGGTGAAAAGTGCTACGGTGAACAGTGCTACGGTGAAAAGTGCCACGGTCATCCTGCTGTTGTCGATGCTGGCGGGTTGTGTCACTCCGGCAGGCCCATACAAAGCTTACGAGGGCGCGGAAATGCGTCCGGCCCAACTGGCCCTGGTGACGGGTGAAACCTACATCCGTCGTGATGTACTCAATGTGTATGTGGACCGCATCCGCTTCATGAGTGTGGATGGCCGCCCCATCGAGAACAGTGAACGCTTCGATGAGATTCAACTGGCGCCTGGTTATCACGACGTAACCGTGTATTACTCCTGGGACACCGGCAGTCAGCGCGGCCTTGCCCCAGCCCTGGTCAATTACGCTGCGTCCCGGGAATCCATCCGCCGCACCCTGCGCCTGCATGCCGAGGCCGGCAAGACCTATCTCGTCAAAGGTGACGCCGCCTTCATCACCGAGCGTCGTGAAATCGTCAGCCTGACTCACGTCGATTACTGGATCGAGGATGACAGTGGTCGCATCGTGGTGAGCCGGGAAGAAGGTAAGTACGTTGCCAGCCCCTGACCCCGCAGTGCCCGCACACATCGATCTGCGCTTGCTCCATGGTTCGTCCGCACTCTCCGACTTCCGGTTTGCGCGACTGCAGTCCCGCCTGCGGCAGTTGCGGGCCGACATCAAGCTTATGGCAGCATGGCATGTTCATTTCGTGGCGTGTGGCAGTGATCTGGATCCAGCGCTGCAAGACACCCTGAAATCCCTGTTGCTGGATTCCGTAGTCTCCACCGGGATGAATGATGAGGGTGACTGGCTGCGTCTGGTGACGCCCCGTCCTGGCACCATATCTCCCTGGTCCAGCAAGGCGACGGATATTCTCCATAATTGCGGCCTCACCGCTGTCTCGCGGGTGGAACGGGGTGTGGCATACGCGCTGGCCATGGAGCAGCCATTGGATCCATCGCTGCGCAAGGCCGTCGATGATGTGCTCCATGACCCCATGACCCAGGTGGTAATGGATGATTACCAGGATGTCAGGGCCTTGTTCTCCCAGGCTGCACCGGCACCACTGCAAAGCATCGACATACTGAGGCGCGGCAGGATGGCGCTGCAGGAAGCCAATACGGCCCTGGGATTGGCGCTTGCTGCCGACGAGATCGACTATCTCCATGAAAGCTTCCTGGCCCTGGGACGCAATCCCAACGATGTGGAGCTGATGATGTTTGCCCAGGCCAATTCCGAGCATTGTCGCCACAAGATTTTCAATGCCAGCTGGACCGTCGACGGCAAGCCACAGGACCATAGTTTGTTCGCTATGATCCGCAACACCCATGCGGTGGCGCCCGGAGGTGTGCTGTCCGCCTACGCGGACAATGCGGCTGTCATGGGTGGTGCCACAGCCGGACGGTTTTTCCCCGAACCGGGATCGCGCATCTATGGTTATCATCAGGAGCCGGTGCACATCCTGATGAAGGTGGAGACTCACAATCATCCCACCGCCATAGCGCCGTTTCCCGGCGCATCCACCGGCTCGGGCGGCGAGATCCGCGACGAGGGTGCCACGGGCAGGGGCGCCAAGCCAAAAGCCGGTCTCACCGGCTTCAGCGTTTCCAATCTGCGCATACCCGGATTCGAACAACCCTGGGAGCAGGATTACGGCAAACCCGGTCACATTGCCTCGGCCCTGGATATCATGGTGGAAGGTCCGTTGGGAGGCGCCGCATTCAACAACGAATTCGGCAGACCTGCGCTGTGTGGCTATTTCCGCACCTTCGAACAGGAGTTTCCCGCGGCCGATGGATCGCCCAGGGTGCGCGGCTATCACAAGCCCATCATGATTGCCGGTGGCTACGGGAACATCCGCGAGCAACACATTGAAAAGGGCGACGTGGAACCAGGTGCCTGTCTGGTGGTGCTGGGCGGACCTGCCATGCTGATAGGGCTGGGCGGCGGTGCGGCATCTTCCATGACCGCGGGCACCAGCAGCGAGGATCTGGACTTTGCCTCCGTGCAACGGGATAACCCGGAGATGCAGCGGCGGTGTCAGGAAGTCATCGACCAGTGCTGGCAGCGGGGTGTAGACAATCCCATCGAGTTTATCCATGACGTGGGAGCCGGCGGCCTGTCCAATGCCCTGCCTGAACTGGTCAAGGATGCCGGTCGTGGTGGAAAATTCCAGTTGCGGTCCATTCCGGTGGCGGAATCCCGGCTGTCGCCCCTGGAAATCTGGTGCAATGAAGCCCAGGAACGCTATGTATTATCGGTGGCATCCCACCGGCTGGCGGAATTCGAGGACATTTGTCGCCGCGAGCGCTGTCCCTATGCGGTGGTGGGTAACGCCACGGAAGAGCGTCACCTGCGCCTGGATGACTCCCATTTCAATTCCAGTCCCATCGATATGCCCATGTCGGTACTGTTTGGCAAACCACCCCGCATGCATCGGGAGGCGATCAGCATGCCCGTGGCATTCAGGGAGCCGGCCCAGTGGGATATCGAAATTGCCGATGCCCTGGAAAGGGTGCTGGCCTTGCCTGCCGTGGCCAGCAAACAATTTCTGATCACCATCGGTGACCGTTCCATCACCGGGCAGGTGAGCCGTGACCAGATGGTCGGACCCTGGCAGGTACCGGTGGCGGATGCTGCCGTGACCACAAGCAGTTTCGACAGCTATCACGGTGAGGCCATGGCCATGGGTGAACGCACCCCGCTGGCGCTGCTGGATGCACCGGCCTCCGGACGCATGGCAATCGGCGAGGCCATCACCAATATTGCCAGCACGCCCATCGAAACCATCGAGTCCATCAAGCTGTCAGCAAACTGGATGGTGGCGGCAGGACATGGTGATGAGGACGCGCGCCTGTATGCCACCGTAAAGGCTGTTGGCATGGAACTGTGTCCGGCGCTGGGTATCTGCATTCCGGTGGGCAAGGATTCCATGTCCATGCGCACCGTATGGAATGACAATGGCAGGGAAAAGAGCAACACGGCACCTTTATCATTGATCATTTCCGCCTTCGCGCCGGTTTCCGACGTGCGCCGTGTGGTGACACCCCAGCTTGTCACCCACGGTGAAACCGCACTGCTGCTGATCGATCTGGGACGAGGCCGGAACCGCCTCGGTGGAAGTGCGCTCGAGCAGGTTTATCAGCGCCTGGGAACGGCACCCCCGGATGTGGATTTTCCCCAAGACCTCAGAAATTTTGTGCGCCTGGTGCAGACTCTGATCGGCGATGGCAGGCTGCAGGCCTACCATGATCGCTCCGATGGCGGGTTGTTGGTGACCCTGCTGGAAATGGCCTTCGCGGGCCGCTGTGGTCTCGAGATCAATCTGGATGGCCTGGCTGACAGGGCTGCAGTAATTCCGTACCTGTTCAATGAGGAACTGGGCGCGGTGTTGCAGCTGGCCCGCGCGGAAGTGAATCCGGTATTGGAGCTGGCTGCCTCTCTGGGGCTGGGAGAGTGCTGTCATGTCCTGGGCCAGCCAAAGGCGGGTGAGGACATCGTATTTGCGATGAATGGAAAGCCGCTGTTCACTGGCCGACGTTCTGCCCTGCAGCGGCGCTGGGCGGAAACCAGTTATCGCATGCAGTATCTGCGGGACGATCCGACCTGCGCCGATGAGGAGTTTGCCAGCCTGCTGGATGCCACTGACCAGGGACTCACCGCCCGGCTGTGCTTCGATCCGGCCGCCGATATCACCGCACCCTATATCAACGTGGGCTCGCGTCCCCGTGTCGCCGTATTGCGGGAACAGGGGGTCAACGGACAGGTGGAGATGGCCGCCGCCTTCGACCGTGCGCGTTTCAGCGCCGTGGATGTACACATGACGGACCTCATCGAGGGTCGGGTGTCCCTCGAGGATTTCAAGGTGCTGGTGGCCTGCGGCGGATTCTCCTATGGGGATGTGCTGGGCG
>JBJOHV010000022.1:0-27786 GCA_046047495.1 Pseudomonadota bacterium
TCATCACCAATAAAAAAGGCATCTTCAAATTCGATTGCCGTGCCAGCGTGGACAATGAGCTGGTGAGTACCATGATCATCATGTGCGCGGAAAGGAAGGTTTGAGTTGATAGACAACAGTGCAAGAGTGCATCCGACCGCCCGCCTGGCCGCCGATGTCAGAGTCGGGCCCTGGACCATCATCGGACCCAATGTCAGCATCGATGCGGGATCGGTCATCGATTCCCACGTGGTGATCCGTGCCAATACCCGTATCGGCAGCGGCAATCGGATCTATCAGTTCTCATCGGTAGGTGAGGATCCCTCGGACAAAAAGTTTGCCGGTGAGGAAACCTGGCTGGAAATCGGCGACAACAATATATTCCGCGAAGGCTGCAACATCCACCGCGGCACCGCTGCAGGTGGCGGCCTGACCCGTATTGGTCATGGCAATCTCCTGATGCCCTATGTGCATGTGGCCCATGACTGCATGGTGGGGAGCAATACGGTGATGGCCAACAATGTGGGCATCTCCGGCCATGTGCAGGTGGCCGATTGGGCCATCCTGGGCGGCTATGTGGGGGTCAACCAGTTTCTCAAGATCGGTGCCCACGCCATGGTGGGTGGCATGACCCATGTCACCAATGATGTGCCGGCCTACATGATCCTCAGCGGCAATCCGGCCAGCGTGCGCAGCTTCAATGCCATCGGACTGGAGCGGCGCGGTTTCAGCAAGCAGGCCATACGCGCCATTCGCAACGCCTACAAGGTGATTTACATGCGGGGATTCAGTCTGCAGGAGGCCATCGCCGAACTGAAAAAGCAGGCCGATACCCACCCGGAGCTGGTGGTTCTGGTGGAGTCACTGGAAGCCTCCGAACGGGGCATTCATCGTTAATTCAGCCATGACCCGTCCGCTGCGCATCGGCATACTGGCCGGCGAGAAATCCGGTGACAACCTGGGTGCAGGCCTGATGGCGGCCATACAGGCCCGTCATCCCCAATGCCGCTTTGAAGGCATAGGGGGGCCGGCCATGATAGCGCTGGGTTTCCACAGTCTTTTCCCCATGGAACGACTGTCGGTCATGGGGTTCATTGAGCCCCTGGGACGCCTGCCGGAATTGCTGCGCATCGACCGCCAGCTGGCGCGGCACTTCATCGCCAATCCGCCGGATGTGTTCATTGGCATCGATTCCCCCGGTTTCAATCTGCGCTTCGAGGAGCGCCTGCGCCGCCATGGCATCAAGACAGTCCACTATGTCAGTCCCAGTGTGTGGGCCTATGGTGAGAAGCGCATCCTCCGCATCCGGCGCGCGGTGGATCTCATGCTGGTGCTGTTCCCGTTTGAAACCATGATCTACGAGGCCAACGACGTTCCGGTGACCTATGTGGGGCATCCCCTGGCGGACAGCATCGGCCCCGAATCCCGCACCGAGGCAGCCCGTCAGGCCTTGGGATTGGCGGCTGACGACACGGTCATCACCCTCATGCCGGGCAGTCGCGGTACCGAGATCAAACGCCTGGCGCCGGTGCTTTTGACCACGGCGCGACAACTGCTGATGCAACGACCGCAGCTGAAGCTGCTGTTGCCCTGCGCCGGTGTGGAACACCAGGCCCCTCTGCAACGGCTGATCGCCGACCACGGGCTGGAGGGACGGGTGAGTCTGCTGGATGGCAATGCCCATGGCGCCATCGCAGCGGCGGATGTGGTGGTGCTGGCCTCCGGCACCGCCACCCTGGAAGCCCTGTTGCTCAAAAGGCCCATGGTGGTGTGCTATCGACTGTCCTCCCTGACCTACGCCCTGGCATCCCGCATGATCAGGATTCCCTATGTGGGTTTGCCCAATCTGCTGGCGGGTCGCCGCCTGGTTCCGGAGCTGCTGCAGGCGGATCTCACCCCCACCAACCTGATGGCGGCGGTCAATCGCATACTGGCTGGCAAGGACGACCGGGAGGCACTGCTGGAGGAATACGAACGCATTCATAGCATGCTTCGCTGCAATGCCAGTCAGCAGGCCGCAGATGCGGTGCTGCAGCTGTGTGGTGTCTGAGTCGTGCAGCTAAGCCTGGCCATGGACAGGGAGTTGCACACCGGGCAACCGGTGGCGGGAACCGACGAAGCAGGGCGCGGCCCCCTGGCCGGGGATGTCATCGCGGCTGCCGTGATACTGGATCCCCGGTACCCCATTGCCGGACTGAATGATTCCAAGCGTTTGACGCAGCGGCAGCGGGAAACCTGTTACCTGCAGATAACGGAGCGGGCCCAGGGTTATGCCGTGGCGCGGGCCAGCGTGGCGGAGATCGACGAATTGAATATCCTGCAGGCGAGTCTGCTGGCTATGTGGCGCGCCGTTGAGCAGCTCAATGTCACACCGCGGCTGGTGGTGGTGGATGGCAACCGCTGCCCCGCCTGGCCCTATGACTCGGTGGCGGTGGTGGGTGGGGACGCCAGGGTGAGTTGTGTGGCGGCCGCCTCCATCCTGGCCAAGGTGACCCGGGATCGGGAGATGGTGGCCCTGGATGCCAGATACCCGGGTTATGGATTTGCCCGCCACAAAGGCTATGGAACCCGTGAGCATCTGGCCGCCCTGGAGCGGCTGGGTCCCTGTGCTGTCCACCGCCGCTCCTTCGCGCCGGTGAGCCGTCTGCTGGCGCGGTAAACATTGCCGGGGAAAGATAGTATAGTCACCGGCAGCCAGCTATCGTCACTGAGCGTAGCTTACCGTCACCCGTAGCCGAGCACTGATCAGCAAGCACTTATGTCAGGTCCCCAGCCAGCCAGCCAGTTCGTTCACCTGAGGCTGCACACGGAATACTCCATCACCGATGGCATCGTGACCATCGATCCCCTGGTGTCCGCGGTGGCGGCCATGCAGATGCCGGCAGTGGCTATTTCCGACAACCTGAATCTGTTCGGCCTCATCAAGTTTTACACCGGCGCCATGGCCCAGGGCATCAAACCCATCTGTGGCTGCGATGTGCCGGTGGAGGACGAGCAGGGGGGTATCACCCGTCTCGTGCTGCTGGTGCAGAACCACACCGGCTATCTCAACCTCACCCATCTCATTTCGCGGGTCTATGTGGAGAAGAGCACCCACAGCCAGTTGACCGTGAAGCAGGCGTGGCTGCCGGACTATGCAGAGGGACTCATTGCGCTCTCCGGTGCCAGGGAGAGTGCCATCGGACGCGCCCTGCTGGCCGCCGAGGACGAGCGTGCCCGGGAACTGCTGAAGTTCTGGATGGCGTGTTTCCCCGATCGGTTTTACCTCGAGTTGCAGCGCACGGGCCGGGCGGCGGACGAGGATTATGTGCTGGCGGCCGTGAAACTGGCATTGGACACCGACTGCCCCGTGGTGGCCACCAATGATGTGCGCTTCCTGCGACAGGAGGATTTTGACGCCCATGAGGTCAGGGTCTGCATCAACGAGCGACGTACCCTGGATGATCCCCGCCGCGGCCACCATTACAGTGATCAGCAATACCTGCGCAGCCCGCAGGAAATGGCCAGTCTGTTCGCCGACATTCCCGAGGCACTGCAGAACAGTGTGGAGATTGCACGCCGCTGCAATCTCGAGCTGGAGCTGGGCAAGCCCTCGCTGCCCAATTACCCCATACCGGCCGGCTACTCCACCAGCGATTACTTCTGCAAGGTCAGTCGCGCGGGCCTGGAACGGCGGCTGCGGGAAATCTTTGCCGAGGATGCCGCCGATTTCAACACACTCGGCAAGCCCTATTTCGAGCGGCTGGACAGGGAACTCGGCATCATCAATCAGATGGGCTTCGCCGGTTACTTCCTGATCGTCATGGAGTTCATCCAATGGGCCAGGGACAACGACATTCCTGTCGGCCCGGGCCGGGGCTCCGGCGCCGGCTCCATCGTGGCCTGGTCCCTGCGCATCACCGACCTCGATCCCCTGCGCTACGACCTGCTGTTTGAGCGCTTCCTGAATCCGGAGCGGGTATCCATGCCGGATTTCGACGTCGACTTCTGCATGGAAGGGCGCGACCGGGTGATACAGCACGTGGCCGACCTGTACGGCAAGGATGCGGTATCCCAGATCATCACCTTCGGCACCATGGCAGCCAAGGCGGTGGTGCGGGACGTTGCCCGGGTGCAGGGCAAGTCCTATGGCCTGGCGGACAAGCTGTCCAAGCTGATCCCCTTCGAGCCGGGGATGACCCTGGTCAAGGCCCTGGAGCAAGAGCCCCTGCTGAAGGAATTCATCGACAGCGATGAGGACGCCCAGGAAATCATGGAGATGGCCTTCAAGCTGGAAGGCATCACCCGCAACGTGGGCAAGCACGCCGGCGGTGTCGTCATCGCTCCCACCCGGCTGACCGATTTCACACCCCTGTATTGCGACGACAACGGCGAAGGAGTGGTTTCCCAGTTCGACAAGAACGACGTGGAGACAGCCGGCCTGGTGAAGTTCGATTTCCTGGGGCTGCGCACGCTCACCATTATTGATTGGGCGGTCAAGATGATAAATGCCGCATCAGTGGATGCGACACCGCTGGATATCGGCAAGATCCCCCTCGACGATGCCAGGGTGTATGAGCTGCTGCAACAGGCGGAAACCACCGCGGTTTTCCAGCTGGAATCCCGCGGCATGAAGGACCTCATCAAGCGTCTGAGACCCAGCTGCTTTGAAGACATCATCGCCCTGGTGGCCCTGTTCCGTCCCGGTCCGCTGCAGTCCGGCATGGTGGATGATTTCATCAATCGCAAGCACGGCCGCGAGGCGGTGAATTATCCCCATCCGGAACTGGAACCGGTGTTGCGCAACACCTACGGAGTGATCCTGTACCAGGAGCAGGTCATGCAGATCGCCCAGGTTCTGGCCAACTACACCCTGGGTGGTGCGGACATCCTGCGCAAGGCCATGGGCAAGAAAAATCCCGAGGACATGGCCAGGCAGCGCAAGACGTTTGTCGACGGCGCCGCGGTGCGGGGTATCAGCGGGGCGCTGGCGGCGTCCATCTTCGACCTCATGGAAAAATTCGCCGGTTATGGCTTCAACAAGTCCCACTCGGCGGCCTATGCCCTGGTGTCCTACCAGACCGCCTGGCTCAAGACCCACTACCCAGCGTATTTCATGGCGGCGGTGTTGTCGGCGGACATGCAGAACACTGACAAGGTGGTGACCCTCATCGATGAATGCCGGGCCATGGGCCTGCCCCTGGTGCATCCGGACGTCAATGTCGGCGGCTTCAGTTTCACCGTCAGTGAGCGAGGCGAAATCGTCTACGGTCTGGGTGCCATCAAGGGTCTGGGGGAAGGACCGGTCCAGGCCATCATGGCGGCCCGTCGTGACCGGCCCTTCGACAGTTTGCTGGATTTCTGCTCGCGGGTGGATGGCCACAGTGTCAACAGGCGTACCCTGGAGGCCCTCATCAAGGCGGGCGCGCTGGATTCACTGGACCCGGCCGAGGATCCCGGCCTTGCCCGTGCGCGACTGCTGGCCCTGCTGCCGGAAACCATGCAGGCGGCGGAGCAGAGCTCGCGCAATCAGGACAGTGGTGTGGCCGACATGTTCGGCACCATTGCGCCGACTGCCGTGGAGGTGCCCGGCATCCGCAGCAGCCAGGACGCCATCCGTCCCTGGAGCGACCAGCAGCGCCTCAATGCCGAAAAGGACACCCTGGGGCTGTACCTCAGCGGTCATCCTATCGATGAATATCTGGTGGAGCTGAAGCAGTTCACCCGCGACCGCATCGTCAACCTGAAACCGGAGAAGGAGTCCCAGCTGGTCGCCGGGCTGGTGCATTCGGTGCGCACCATGAAGAGCCGGCGCGGCGACACCATTGCCTTCGTGGTGCTGGACGACAAGAGCGGCCGTTTCGAAGCCTCGCTGTTTGCCAAGGAATATGAACAGTTCCGGGATCTGTTGCAGAGGGACAGCATCCTGGTGCTGGACTGCACCGTCAGCGTGGATGAATACACCGGCGGCATGCGGGGCCGGGTCAAGGACGTGCTGACCCTGACCGAAGCCCGCCAGCGCTTTGCCAGTCAATTGAGCCTTCATTTGCTGGCCGGTCAGCTGACCGGCAAATCCTGCTCCCATCTGGCTGAGTTGCTGACCCCATACCGGGTTTGCGCTCCCGTGCTGGTGGAGGCCCAGGGCAGCGGGGCAGTGGCGGTATTGAAGGCGGAGGAGGCAGCCAGTCCGGATCAGGTGCGGGGCTGCCCGGTGCTGATTCACTACCATCGCCCGGACCTCAAAGGGTGTATAATGCTCGGCCACCAGTGGCGGGTCGCCCTCAATGACGATCTGATCCAGAAACTGAAAGCTGAATACGGCAAGGACCGGGTCAATGTGCACTACAAACGCAGCAAGTCAGCCGCAGTCTAGGCGGCGGTTCGGGACTTAACATCATGGATCCCAATTTCCTGGAATTCGAACAATCCATCGCGGAACTCGAGGTGAAGATCAACGAGCTGCGCATGGTGGGCACCGATAACGATCTCAATATCACCGAGGAAATCCAGAAGCTGCAGGAAAAGAGCACCAAGCTTACGGAAAAAATTTACGCCTCCCTGACGCCCTGGCAGATCGCCCAGGTGGCCCGTCATCCCATGCGTCCCTACACGCTGGATTACATCCGGCACATTTTCACGGATTTCGACGAGCTGCACGGTGACCGTTATTTTGCCGACGACCTGGCGCTCATCGGCGGGATCGGCCGCCTGGACGACAAGCCGGTGATGATCATCGGGCACCAGAAGGGGCGCGGTACCAAGGAAAAGGTCAGGCACAATTTTGGCATGCCCAGACCCGAGGGCTACCGTAAGGCGCGCCGTCTGGTGAAGCTGGCAGAGCGTTTCAGGTTACCGGTTCTCACCTTTATTGATACACCTGGCGCTTATCCCGGGATGGATTCCGAGGAGCGGGGCATTAACGAGGCCATCGCGGAAAACATGGCCATGATGTCCGAGGTGCGCACACCCCTGATAGCCACGGTGACCGGCGAGGCCAATTCCGGCGGGGCCATCGCCATCGGTGTGTCCGATTATCTCAACATGCTGCAATATTCCACCTACACCGTCATCACGCCTGAAGGCTGCGCCACCATCCTGTGGAAGTCGGCGGAGTATGCCTCCGCGGCTGCCGAGGCCATGGGAGTGACCTCCAAGCGCCTGGAGGAACTGGGTATCGTCGACAAGACCATTCCCGAACCCCTGGGCGGGGCCCACCGCAACGTGGCGCAGGCGGCGGCCAACATCAAGGCCACACTGGTGGACCAGCTGGCCCGCCTGCAGGCCATGGACCTGGATGATCTGGTGGGACGCCGTTACAAGCGCCTGATGGGCTACGGTATCCAGAGCTGATCTACACACCCGACAGTCTGCTGGACAAGTTGCCAGCCGGGCCGCCGCCGCAGCGCCTGGTCGTGGCTTTGAGTGGCGGCCTCGACTCCATCGTACTGCTGCATTCACTGCAGCAGTTGATTGAGCAGCGCCGTATCGCCACACCGCTGCTGGCCTGCCATGTCAATCATCACATCAATCCCCGGGCCGATCAGTGGCAGCAATTTTGCGAGGCATTCTGCGCCCGCCACGGCATCCCCCTGGAGGTGTTGCAGCTATGGGTCGACACCGCGCAGAGCGCAGCGCTGGAAGAGCGAGCCCGGGAGGCCCGCTACCTGGCCTTTGGCCGGTTATTGCAGGACGGTGATCTGCTGCTGATGGCCCATCATCTGGATGATCAACTGGAAACCCTGCTGTTGCGCCTGAGCCGTGGCGCAGGACCCGGTGGCCTGGCCGGCATGCCGGCCAGGCGCGCCCTCGGCCGGGGCAATCTGCTGCGCCCCCTGCTGGACTGGTCGCGGCCCGCACTGCGGGACTATGCTAATGCCCAGGGGCTGTCCTGGGTGGATGATGACAGTAACGCGGATGTCCGTTTCGACCGTAACTTCATCCGTCACGAGATCCTGCCGGCCATCGCGAGGCGCTGGCCGGATTACCGGGAGGCCTGGCAAAAATCCCAGCACCTGTGTGACGAAGCTGACCGGTTGCTCCAGGTTCTCGCTGGCCAGGATCTGGCGACACTGGCCACCGACCACCCGGCTGTCATCGACCTGCAACCCATGCAGACCTGGGACGGTGCGCGCCGCCGCAATGTGCTGCGTCACTGGCTGCGGGGTCTGGGGGTCGCCGATCCCGGATGGAATCTGCTGCTTCGATTGAGTCAGGAAGTGTTGCCCGCGGCCCAGGATGCCGAGGCCAGTCTGCCGTGGCGTGAGCTGCATCTGCAGCGGTATCGACAGCGCTTGTACGCGTTGAGCAGTGAGACCCCATCCGGCTTGCCCGAGCCCCGCTGGCAACCGTTGCAACAGGCCACGCTGCAGTTGCCGGGCAACGGCAGCTTGGCAAGCGAACCGGCGGAGTGCGGTCTTGGCCTGTCACCCTCAACCCGCTTGCACATCCGATACCGGCAGGGCGGGGAACGCTGCCGACTGGCGGGACGCCCGGAAAAAACCGTGAAGCGTCTGTTGCAGGAGGCGGCCGTGCCGCCCTGGCTGCGCGAGCGATTCCCACTGTTGTATGTTGATGACGAATTGGTATGCCTGCCGGGTATCGGTGTGGCGGCCAGTCACGCATCAGCGGGTCAGGGCCTGATCATTCGCTGGGTGCCGCCGGATGTGTACTACCGCCCCACCAATGCCGGGCAATCTGACTAAGTTTTGCGTTGTGGACGCGGGGGCCTTCTGGTAGGCTGGTGTTCCATCTAAACCGATGGTTGGCTGGATGGGGCGCACATGACGCGATTTATTTTCATCACCGGTGGCGTGGTCTCGTCACTCGGCAAAGGCATCACCTCCGCCTCCCTGGCGGCCATTCTCGAAGCCCGCGGTCTCAAAGTCACCATGCTCAAGCTGGATCCCTACATCAATGTGGATCCCGGCACCATGAGCCCGTTTCAGCATGGCGAGGTGTTCGTCACGGAGGATGGTGCGGAAACCGATCTGGATCTCGGTCATTACGAGCGCTTCATCCGCACTACCATGACCAAGAAGAACAACTTCACCACCGGACGCGTGTACGAGGAAGTGCTGAAGAAGGAGCGCCGCGGTGATTACCTGGGCGCCACCATCCAGGTCATTCCCCACATCACCGACGAAATCAAACGCCGGGTCATCGACGGCGCCGGTGATGCGGACGTGGCACTGGTGGAGATCGGCGGTACCGTAGGAGACATCGAATCCCAACCGTTTCTGGAAGCGGTGCGTCAGTTGCGGGTGGAGCTGGGTTCGGGCAGGGCCTTGTTCATGCATCTGACCCTGGTGCCCTACATCGCCACAGCGGGTGAGACCAAGACCAAGCCCACCCAGCACTCGGTCAAGGAACTGCGCAGCATCGGTATCCAGCCGGATATCCTGATCTGCCGTTCCGATCACGAGATTCCCGAGTCATCCCGCCAGAAAATCGCCCTCTTCACCAACGTGGAGCAGGAGGCCGTGGTGTCGCTGCCCGACACCGATACCATCTACCGCATCCCGGCCATACTCCATGAAGCCGGGCTCGACAATTTCATCGTCAACAAATTCAACCTGCCGTGCCCTCCCGCGGATTTCACAGAATGGAACCGGGTGGTGGACGCCAAGCTGCACCCCGACCGTGAAGTGAACATCGCCATGGTGGGCAAGTACATGGATCTGCTGGATGCCTACAAATCCCTCAACGAGGCCATCAGCCATGCCGGTATCCAGACCCGCACCCGGGTCAATGTGACCTATATCGATTCCTCGGATGTGCGGGAGAAGGGTGTGTCCCTTCTGGAGGGTGTGGATGCCATCCTGGTGCCCGGCGGCTTCGGCGAACGGGGTGTGGAAGGCAAGATCCGCGCCGTGCAGTACGCCCGGGAAAACAAGATACCTTACCTGGGCATCTGCCTGGGCATGCAGGCAGCCGTCATCGAATTTGCCCGCAACGTGGCCGGCCTGGAAGATGCCAACAGCTCGGAGTTCAAGCCCGGCTGCAAGTACCCGGTTATCGCACTCATCAGTGAGTGGACCACCGCCAATGGTGACCGTGAAACCCGCAGCAAGGACTCCGACAAGGGCGGGACCATGCGGCTTGGCGGCCAGGAGTTCCGCCTGGAAAAGGATTCCACCACCTATGCCTGCTATCGCAAGGACGTGATCGTGGAACGCCATCGCCATCGCTTCGAAGTCAACAACGATTATCTGGAGACCCTGACCCGTGCCGGCCTACGGGTGGTCGGCCGCTCCCTGGACGGCAGTCTGGTGGAAGTCATCGAGGTACCGGATCATCCCTGGTTCGTGGGTTGCCAGTTCCACCCCGAATTCACCTCCACACCCCGGGACGGCCACCCCTTGTTCACCGGGTTCATCAATGCGGCACTGGCCCGCCAGGCCGGTCGCAACGCCAGTCAGGCGACCCAGCGTGAGGCCGGTAATCGTGTTGCCGATGCGGTGGATGCGCCGGTTGCCATCAGCCGGGCCCAGGCCTGATCACCACAGCAGGCGGATCCTTCAGACAGCATGACCCAGAAAACCGTCACCATTGCCGGATTGCCGGTGTCCAACGCCCTGCCATTCACGCTGTTTGGTGGAATGAACGTTTTGGAAAGTCGCGATACGGCGCTGCGGGTGGCCGAGCATTTCAAGACTGTCACCGAGCGTCTGCAGATTCCCTATGTGTTCAAGGCCTCCTTCGACAAGGCCAACCGCTCGTCCCTGGACTCCTTTCGCGGCCCTGGCCTGGAGGAAGGCTTGCGCCTGCTGGCCGATATCAAGAGCCGCTTCGATGTGCCCCTGCTGACCGACATCCATGAGCCGTCCCAGGCGGCCCCCGCCGCCGAGGTAGTTGATATCCTGCAACTGCCGGCCTTTCTGTCCCGGCAGACCGACCTGGTCATCGCCATGGCCAAAACCGGGGCTGCCATCAACATCAAGAAGGCCCAGTTTCTGGCGCCCCGGGAGATGCAGCACATCCTGCACAAGTTCGAGCAGGCGGGAAACCACCGGCTGATGCTGTGTGAGCGGGGTTCATCATTTGGCTATAACAATCTGGTTGTGGACATGCTGGGTTTCGGCATCATGAAGGAGTTCGGTTATCCTTTGCTGTTCGATGTGACCCACGCGCTGCAGATTCCCGGTGGTCTGAGCCATGCCGCCGGTGGACGCCGTGCCCAGGTGACCCAGCTGGCCCGGGCGGGCATGTCGCAGGGCATTGCCGGGCTGTTTCTGGAGGCGCACCCGGATCCGGATGCGGCCTTGTGTGACGGGCCCTGTGCGTTGCGACTGGGGCAGCTGGAGCCGTTTCTGGTGCAGATGAAGGCGCTGGATGGGTTGGTGAAGGGCTTTGGTGAGTTGGATACGGCATGAGGTTCAAATTGCCAGTGTACTTAATTCGGGGCGAGTGTCCGCTCCTGCTGTTCCGACACGCCGTAAACCCATCCCTGGGGGCTCGGGCGCGCCATCCCTGGCGCGCACGGTCGTCACAGCAGGAGCGGACACTCGCCCCTTGCATCAGTGCAGGCGCCAGCGAATATTGCACTGAAGCTGATGCTACGAAGGGCCGCTGTGGCAGACGAGTGAGCGACCGTACGCGCCAGGGATGGCGCGTCCGAGCCTACAGGGACGTATTCACGGCGTGTCGCGAGTTCGTTTGCCACAGTGGCCCGAACAGTTCGTTCAGTTCACCGATCCAATGGTTCATGCGCAATCGAAGTTGCGCGAGTTCTCAATTGTCCTTTCAGTAATCAACGGGATCATCGCATGTCAGAAATCACCAACATTCACGCCAGGGAAATCCTGGACTCCCGCGGCAATCCCACGGTGGAAGCCGATGTCACACTCGCATCCGGAGTCACCGGCACCGCCTGCGCACCCTCCGGCGCCTCCACCGGCTCCCGTGAGGCCCTGGAACTGCGGGACAAGGATCCCAAGCGCTATCTGGGCAAGGGCGTGCTGACCGCCGTCAACAACGTCAATACCCTGATCCGCGATCAGCTCATGGGAGCCGATGCCCACGACCAGGCCGCCATCGATCAGGTCATGCTGCAGCTGGATGGCACGGACAACAAATCCCGGCTGGGTGCCAACGCCATCCTGGCGGTGTCCCTGGCGACGGCCAGGGCGGCAGCCCAGGAACAGAAGATTCCCCTGTACCGCCACATCGCAGCCCTGAACGGCGGGGCAGCGGCGTTCTCGCTGCCGGTGCCCATGATGAACATCATCAATGGCGGCGAGCATGCCGACAACAATGTGGACATCCAGGAATTCATGGTGCAGCCAACCGGCGCAGGCAGCTTCCGGGAAGGCCTGCGCTACGGTGCCGAGGTGTTCCATGCCCTGAAGTCGGTTCTCAAGTCCCAGGGACTCAACACCGCGGTGGGGGACGAGGGCGGTTTTGCGCCCAATCTGCCCTCCAATGCGGCGGCCCTGGATGCCATCATGACCGCCATCGAGAAAACCGGGCTGCAGCCGGGCCGGGACATGCACCTGGCCCTGGACTGCGCCTCCTCCGAGTTTTACCGGGGTGGCAAGTATGTCCTCAAGGGGGAGAACGCCGAATTCGATGCCGAGGGCTTCACCGCCTACCTGGCCAAACTGGTGGACACCTATCCCATTCTGTCCATCGAGGACGGCATGGATGAGAGCGACTGGGAGGGCTGGGCTAAATTAACTGCCCGGCTAGGCGATAAAGTGCAGTTAGTGGGTGATGATTTGTTCGTAACCAATACCGGGATCCTGCAGCGGGGTATCAGCCAGGGCATCGCCAATTCCATATTGATCAAGTTCAATCAGATCGGCTCTCTCACCGAAACCCTGGCGGCCATTCGCATGGCGAAGGACGCCGGCTACACGGCGGTGATATCCCACCGCTCCGGAGAGACGGAAGACACCACCATCGCGGATCTGGCGGTGGCCACCAGTGCCGGTCAGATCAAGACCGGCTCATTGTGCCGATCCGACCGGGTGGCAAAGTACAATCGCCTGCTGCGCATAGAGGAAGAGTTGGGATCACAAGCCCATTACCATGGACTTAAGGAATTCAGCCGGTTTATCAAATAATGATCAAAGCCATTTCCACAGTCCTGTTGCTTTTCCTGCTGGTACTGCAGTATCAGATCTGGTTCGGCCGCAGCAGCCTGACCCAGCTGGATGCCCTGCGCGACGAACTGCAGGTGCAGCGCGAGCTGAATGGTCGTCTGCAGGAACGCAATCAGGAGCTGGAGGTGGAAATCCTGGATCTGAAAAATGGCCTGGAAGCCGTGGAAGAGCGGGCAAGAAGCGAATTGGGCATGATTGGTGAAAACGAGACGTTCTACCTGATCATCGAATAATAATCCTTGCGGTGGCCTGGCAGTTCCGGCCCACCGTGCGTGTGTGAAGTGCAACCTATGACAGTGTGGGCAATCGTGCCGGCAGCCGGCATCGGCCGCAGAATGCAGGCCAAGATACCAAAGCAATACCTGAATGTGCATGGCAGACCCATCATCGAAACCTCACTGGGCCGCATCGGGGCCCTGAAGTATGTCAACAGGATCGTGGTGATGCTGAATCCCGAGGACACCATCTGGCCGACCCTGGGATTGGAGAGCAATCCGAAAATCGTGTGTCAGCCAGGCGGGGAGAACCGCTATCAGTCGGTGCTCAATGGGCTGCGTTACCTCGGCAGTTTCGCCGCCGATCTCGATTGGGTGCTGGTGCACGATGCCGCCCGACCCTGTGTAAGAATTCGCGACATTCACCGGCTCATGGAGGCCATTCATGACCATCCCGTGGGAGGGCTGCTGGGTTCCCCCATGGACAGTACCCTGAAGAGCGTGGATGCCAACGGTGAGATCACCCATACCGTGGATCGCAGCAACCTGTGGACAGCGTTCACGCCCCAGGTATTCCGCTACCGGCTGCTCCTGAATGCCCTGGAAGCGGTGGACAAATCATCCAAGACGGTGACCGACGAATCCACAGCCATGGAGCAGCTCGGCTACCGACCCAAGGTGGTGGAAGGCAATCGGGACAATATCAAGGTTACCCAGCCCCAGGATCTCAACCTGGCCACCCAGATACTCAGCTCCCAGGCGTTGGAATCATGAAGCTGCAGGACATGCGCATTGGTCATGGCTATGATGCCCACCGCTTCGCCACCGTCGACAGCGCGGACAATAAGCCCCTGATGCTGGCCGGCATCCGGGTTCCCTACGAGCGGGGGCTGCTGGCCCATTCCGATGGCGATGTGGTGATCCATGCTCTTTGCGATGCCCTGCTGGGCTCGCTGGCAGCGGGGGACATCGGGCACCATTTTCCCGATCATGACGAGCAGTACCGCAATATCGACAGCAGCCTGCTGCTGAGCGAAGTCATGCAGCTGGTGCAGCAGGGGCATTGGCAGGTGATCAATGTGGACCTCACTATCCTGGCCCAGGTGCCGAAGCTGGCACCCCACATGCAGGCCATGCGGGAGCGTCTGGCCGGCCTGCTGCACACATCAACGGACCGGGTCAACATCAAGGCCACCACCACGGAGGGCATGGGATTTGTCGGGCGCAAGGAAGGCATTGCCAGCTACGCCGTGGTACTGCTGGGACGGCTCACTCCGCAACCCTGATGCCGGGATCAGACCCTGCCATCCAGCCCTTCGCCGACCTGCCATTTGCCTGGGGCAGGCCCGCTGCCCAAGGGCTGCTGAAACGGGATTGCAGCGATTTTCAGGTAGATGAAATCTCCGGGTTCACACCCACAGGGCAGGGCGATCACCTGTGCCTGCAACTGCGCAAGACCGGACTGACCACCACCGAACTGGCCACCCATATAGCCCGGCGGTTTGCCGTCGACCCCGCGGACGTGGGGTATGCCGGCATGAAGGACAAGCGGGCCGTCACGACCCAATGGTTCAGCGTGAAGAAGCCGGCGCGCCGGGAATTGCATCCGGAACACCTGGAGGATGGCGCGGTGCAGGTGCTGGCGGCCACCGACAATTCCCGCAAGATCCACATCGGCAGTCATCGCGGCAATCGTTTCCGCATTCGTCTGCATGAGGTGGTGGGGGACCGGCAGTCACTGGAACAACGTCTTGCCACCGTTGCCGAGCGGGGAGTGCCCAATTACTACGGTGCCCAACGCTTCGGCTCCGACATGGGCAACGTCCATGAGGCGCTGCGACTGTTCGGCGCAATGAGCGCAGGTGGCGCACGGCCTTCCCAGCGTTCCTCCGTGCAGACCCGCATGGCGGTGTCGGCCGCACGGGCCTATCTGTTCAACCAGATCCTGGCCCTGCGGATCAGCGGGCATACCTGGGCCAGCCGGCTGGCCGGCGAGGTGTTCGCGCTGGATGGCACGGCACGCTGCTTTGTGCCGGATCCGGATTCTGGCACGGACGAGTTGGATCGGCGTCTGGCGATACTGGACATCCATCCCACGGGGTTGCTTGATGGTCGTGTCGATCCCCGTGCCCGCTATGCAGCCGCAGACCAGGTTCTGGTGCTGGAGGCCGGAGTCATGCAACGCCACGGGGTGCTCCATGAGGGTCTGCTGGCCATGGGGCTGGACGCGTCCCGCCGGGCCTTGCGACTGGCGGTGCGGGAGCTACATTTTTTCTGGCCCCAGGCCGATACTATTGAACTGAGTTTCGAATTGGCGGCCGGTGGCTATGCCACCAGCGTATTGCGGGAACTGTGCGCAACCGCTGTCCCGGCGGGGAACCCGGTGGACGGGGCAGTGCAGGGCGATGATGACGAGAGCACGGAACAGTGATCAAACAGAATCTTAATGGTATCGGCATGACGTCCCAGCGTACCCGCGAGCGCCTGCTGGGACGCTTGATGGAGCAGGGCATACGCAACTTCAGGGTGCTGGATGTCATGCGCTCCACACCCCGGCACATCTTTCTCGACGAGGCCCTGGCCCACCGGGCCTACGAGGACACTGCCCTGCCCATCGGGTACAACCAGACCATCTCCCAGCCCTATATCGTGGCGCGCATGACCGAGGCCCTGCTGGACAGCGGGCCCCTGGACTCGGTGCTGGAAATCGGCACCGGCTGCGGCTACCAGACGGCCATCATTGCCCAGCTGGCGGGCAAGGTATTCTCGGTCGAGCGCATCAAGCCCCTGCTGGACAAGGCCCGCAGCAATCTGCGGACCCTGGGTCTGCGCAATGTGGAATTGCAGTACCGGGATGGATTTCTGGGCTGGGCCGACAAGGGTCCCTTCGATGCCATCATCACCACCGCGGCGCCCAAGCAGGTGCCCCAGGAGCTGCTGGCACAGCTGAAAGACGGCGGTCGCCTGGTGATACCGGTGGGTGGTGATGACGTGCAGGAATTGCAGCTCATCACCCGCAAGGGAGATGACTACGAAACCCGGGTGCTGGACAGTGTGCGCTTCGTGCCGCTGTTGCACGGCACGGTGCGGGTCTGAGGGTTGGCCATGCTGAGCGAGCCGGTACGCAAAGCCATCAAGCTGTTCAGCAAGGGGCTGGCCATGGGGGCGGCGGACTCTGTTCCCGGTGTGTCCGGTGGCACCATAGCGGTGATATCCGGCATCTACGATGAACTGATCCTGTCCCTGCGGGCCTTCGATCTGCAGGCCGTGCGACTGCTGCTGGGAGGACAATTTGCCCGGGCCTGGAGCCATGTCAACGGCAGTTTTCTGCTCATCCTGCTGTCCGGTATCGTCATCAGCCTGCGCCTGTCCGCCGGGGTGGTGCTGTTCCTGCTGGACAACCATTTCGAGACCCTGATGGCGTTCTTCATTGGTTTGGTGCTGGCCTCCAGCTGGTACCTGCGGGCCAAGTTCGGTGTCATGCGTGGCCTGCACTGGCTGGCCCTGTTAGTGGGTATGGGAGTGACCCTGGCGGTGGGTTCCATCACACCCCAGGCGCCCCTGGATGTGAGTCTGGGATACCTGTTCCTGTGTGGCATGGTGGCTATCTGCGCCATGATCCTGCCGGGTATCTCCGGCGCCTTCATCCTGCTCATGCTGGGGGTCTATGACTATCTGCTGACAGCCCTGCTGGAGCTGGTGTGGGAGGTGGTGCTGGTGTTCATCGGCGGCTGCGCCCTGGGACTGTTGAGCTTTTCCCATCTATTGGGTTGGGCGCTGGCCCGCCATCGGGACACCAGTTATGCTTTTCTGACCGGCATGCTGATCGGTTCGGTGTATGTGCTGTGGCCCTGGCAAACCGTACAGAGTTTCTATACCGACAGCTACGGTGGCATCCATCCCCTGCAGTCATTGAAGCTGTGGCCCACCGACTATCTGGCCGTGACCGGGCAGGACCCGCTGTGGATGCCCGTGCTGGCGGCTCTGGTCGCCGGTGCCGGGTTGATCATCGCCTTTGAGTATTATTTCAGCCGCACGGTCGATGTCAGTCTTAAGGGAACCGATTGAGAATCTGATTCAGCCACCATGATCCAGCCTACCCGTCATCACGCATTTGCCACCGTCTACCGAGCCCGTTCTGTGGTTGTGCTGCTGCTGGGGGGCATGCTGGCAGCCTGCGAAACCTATCCGCCGGCACCGGTTGTGGAGCAGAGCGCCCAGCAACAGGTACAGGCCCCGGAAATCATCAGCAGCGGGGGCAGCTCAACCTCCGCACCCCGGGGCAGTATCAGTTCCGTCAGCCGGGCGACACCGGCAGCCGCCGAGCGGGCCAATACGCACCGGGTGCGTCGGGGCGACACCCTGTACTCCATCGCCTTTCAATACGATCTGGACTTCCGCAGCCTGGCCATCGCCAACAACCTGAGTCCGCCCTATACGATTCTTGTGGATCAGGTATTGAATCTGGACGCCAGCCGACCGGTGAGTACCACGCCGGTGCCGCCACCTACCACCAGTGGGACGGTGGTAAGCAACAACCGGGTGGCCAGCGCGCGGGCTGCGGAAACCACGACCACCACCAATGTCATACGTCGTTCCATCGAAGCGCCCCGGAGCGGAGAGCCACAATGGCGTTGGCCTATGCAAGGTCCTATCCTGCGAAATTTCCAGGCCACCAGCGGTGCCGACAAGGGTATCGACATCGGTGGGGTGGCGGGCCAGCCAGTGTATGCGGCGGCCGATGGGGACGTGGTCTATGCCGGCAATACGATCCAGGGTTCGGGCAATCTCATCATCCTGCGCCACAATGACCGTTACCTCAGCGCCTACGCCATGAACCGGACTCTGCTGGTAAGCGAGGGTGCCCGCATCCGGGCCGGCGATACCATCGCCGAAATGGGGCAGGGGCCGGACGGCGTGCCCAAGCTGCATTTCGAAATCCGCCTCGACGGCAAGCCGGTGGATCCCCTGCGCTTCCTGCCGCGTCAGTAAAACGAAAGGGGTCAGAGCATTTTGATCACTGATTGATCAAAATGCTCTGACCCCTTTGCTGCTGATCCCGGGCTTAGCGCTCCAGGTATTGCAGCTTGTCCTTTTTGTCAGCCCATTCCTCGGCATCCGGCAGGGCTTCTTTCTTCTCGGTGATGTTGGGCCACACTTCTGCGAGTTCGGCATTCAGCGCCAGGAACTCCTGCTGGTCTTCCGGCAGCTCGTCCTCGGCATAGATCGCATCCACCGGACACTCCGGTTCACAGAGGGCGCAGTCGATGCATTCATCGGGATGAATCACCAGAAAATTGGGGCCTTCGTAAAAGCAGTCCACCGGACAGACTTCCACGCAATCGGTATGCTTGCAGCGTATGCAGTTCTCGCCAACGACAAAGGTCATGATGTCTCCAATACCTCTAGTTTTCCAAGTCTTGTTATGCGCTCCAAGAGGAGCCGTCGGGGCAGCCCGGAGGCGAGCTAGTGTAGCAGCTTTACCGGAATCTTTCAGGCCTTCTCTTTGAGCCGGTAAAGCAATTCCAGGGCCTCCCGGGCGGACAGGTCATCGGGATTGACTTCCCGCAACAGGGTAATGACCGGGTGCTCGGGGGCGGCAAACAATTCCGCCTGCAACGGTGTGGTCCCGGGCGCGGTTGCCGGCCGGCCGTCCTGCATGGCCTGGGTTTCCAGGCTGGTCAATTTTTCCCGCGCCTGCTCGATCACCGCGCGGGGGATGCCCGCCAGCTGTGCCACCTGCAGGCCATAACTCTGGTTCGCCGGTCCCTGCCTGACGGCATGGAGGAACACGATACCCTGCTTGTGCTCCACGGCATCCAGGTGCACATTGGCGATGCCGCCGTGGCTGTCCGCCAGGGTGGTCAGTTCGAAGTAGTGGGTGGCGAACAGGGTCATGGCCTGGATGCGCTGGGCAATGTGGATGGCCGCAGCCCAGGCCAGGGACAGGCCATCGAAGGTGCTGGTGCCGCGGCCGATTTCGTCCATCAGCACCAGGGAGCGGGCCGTGGCGTTGTGCAGGATGTTGGCGGTCTCGGTCATCTCCACCATGAAGGTTGAACGGCCGCCCGCCAGATCGTCGGACGATCCAATGCGGGTGAAGATGCGATCCACCGGACCGATGCGCGCAGCACTGGCAGGAACATAACTGCCGGTATATGACAACAGGACGATGAGCGCGGTCTGACGCATGTAGGTGGATTTGCCGCCCATGTTGGGACCGGTGATGATCAGCATGCGACGTTGCGGATCCAGCAGCAGGTCGTTGGCCACGAAGGTGTCGTCCAGCACCTGTTCCACCACGGGATGACGACCCTGCTCGATGAAGAGACCTGGCTCCTCACTCAGCTGCGGGCGGCAGTAGTCCAGGGCCATGGCCCGTTCGGCAAAACAGGTCAGTACGTCCAGCTCGGCGATGGCGGCCGCACTGTCCTGCAGGTCAACCAGATGCTCCGACAGCAACTCCAGCAGCTCATCGTAGAGCGCCTTTTCCCGCGCCAGGGATTTGCTGCGGGCACTGAGAACCTTGTCCTCGAACTCCTTGAGCTCTGGCGTGATGAAGCGCTCCGCGTTCTTCAGTGTCTGGCGGCGAATGTAGTGGGGTGGCGCGGCGGCCGCCTGTCCCTTGCTGATCTCGATGTAGTAGCCGTGAACCCGGTTGAATCCCACCTTGAGGGTGGCGATGCCGGTGGCCTGCTTTTCCTGCACCTCGAGATCGATGAGAAACTGCCCGGCGTTGGCGCTGAGATTGCGCAGCTCATCCAGTTCATGATCATAACCGGGGGCAATCACGCCGCCCTCGCGGATCACCACCGGAGGATTGTCCTCCAGGGCACGTTGCAGCAGGGACAGCTGCTGGGGAAATTCCCGGATGCGCCGGGCCAGCGCAGTCAAATGCTCGCCACTGAAACTGCTCAGGCGTTGCTGCAGGGCCGGCAGCACGGCGAGGGAATCCCGCAGCCGGGCCAGATCCCGCGGGCGGGCGGAACGCACGGCCACCCGGGCCAGGATGCGTTCCATGTCGCCGATGTCATTGAGCAGGCCGTGCAGGGGTTCGAAGCCATAGTCTTCCAGCAGCGCCGCCACCGTGGCTTGCCGGTGGGTCAGGACGGCACGATCCCGCAGGGGGCGGTGCAACCAGCGCACCAGCAGCCGACTGCCCATGGTGGTTGCACAGCGGTCCATGACCCACAGCAGGGTATGCTGGCGACCGCCCGCCAGATTGACGTCAAGTTCAAGATTTCGGCGGCTGGCGGCATCCAGCAGCACGGCGTCGTCCGGTTGCTCCACCTGCAGCTGCTGCAGATGGGGCAACTCACCCCGCTGGGTCTCCCGGGCGTATTGCAGCAGACAGCCGGCGGCGCGGGTGGCGAGGGGGCGCTCGTCACATCCAAAGGCGCTCAGGTCGCGGGTGCCGAAATGCTCCGTCAGGATCCGCGTCGCATTGTCCAGATCGAACTCCCAGGGATTGCGTCGGCGTATCGCGCTGCCGTCGAGAGACACTTGCTCCGGCAGTTCACTGTCCAGCAGCAGCTCCGCCGGGCGGATGCGTTCCAGTTCCGCCAGCAGGGTGTCCCGTCCCCGCACTTCACTGAGCAGGAAGCGACCTCCGGCGATGGTCATCCATGCCAGGCCATAACGCACGATAGCGGGGTCGCGGGGCTCGCGGGTACCAGTGACCGCCATCAGCACCGCATCCCGGTGTTCGCTCAACAATGCTTCGTCGGTGATGGTGCCCGGAGTAATCACCCGTACCACCTCCCGTTCCACCGGACCTTTTGCGGTATCCGGGTCGCCAATCTGCTCACAGATGGCCACCGACACGCCGGCTTCCACCAGTCTGGCCAGGTAGCGATCGGCGGCATGAAAGGGTATACCGCACATGGGGATGGGCTCGCCGGCGGACTTGCCCCGGGCCGTGAGGGTGATATCCAGGATGGCGGCGGCCTGGCGGGCATCCTCATGAAACAATTCGTAGAAGTCCCCCATGCGGTAGAACAGCAGGCAGTCCTGGTGTTGGGCCTTGATGCGCAGGTATTGCTGCATCATGGGGGTGTGGGCAGAAGCAGGGTTGAGGGTCAAACGGGAACCTGTGGCCTGGGGGGTTAACGTCAGGGCGGGATTTTAGCGTAACTGGTATGGCTTATGGACACAAAAATGGCAGAATCTCCAGCCATGGGCCAGCAATCACAAGCGTGTAGAGCGCCGGAAGTTCTGGAGACAGACATAGCCCGTAGCCTGTGGCTGTCCCGCTATCGCCGCAATACGGCCGACGGCCGGCCGGAGGCGGATATCCGGGCATCCTGGTCACGGGTCGCCCGGGCCGTGGCGGCTGCGGAGTCTGACTCTGTCGAGGCGCATGGCAGTCGCTTCCTGTCCATCCTCGAGGATTTCCGCTTCCTGCCCGGCGGCCGCATCCTGGCCGGCGCCGGCACCGACCTCAACGTCACCCTGTTCAATTGTTTCGCCATGGGCGTGATCGAGGACAGCATGGACGGCATCTTCAGCGCCCTGCGGGAAGGCGCGCTCACCATGCATGCCGGCGGCGGCATTGGATACGACTTCTCCAGCCTGCGCCCCAAGGGCATGGTGGCGGGCAGCAGCGGCAGCATTGCCTCCGGCCCGGTGTCGTTCATGCGCATCTGGAACACCATGTGCGATACCCTGTTGTCCACCGGCGCGCGCCGCGGCGCCATGATCGCCAGTCTGCGTTGTGACCACCCTGATATCGAGGACTTCATCACTGCCAAGCAGGACAATCGGGACCTGGACCATTTCAATCTGTCGGTGCAGGTGACCGATGACTTCATGGCGGCGGTCCAGGCGGATCTGCCCTGGCCCCTGGTGTTTCCCCTGGGCAGCATGGAAGCGCAGGGCGAAGGCACCGTACTGCGCCAGTGGCCCGGATGCCAGTCAGCCACCCCCTGCCGGGTCGTGCGCAGCGTCTCCGCCCGTCAGTTGTGGCAACGCATCATGCGCTGCGCCTATGATAGCGCGGAGCCAGGTGTCCTGTTTACCGATCGCATCAATGCCCAGAACAATCTCTGGTACCGGGAAACCATCAGCACCACCAACCCCTGCGGCGAGATTCCCCTGCCGCCCTATGGTGCCTGCAATCTCGGTTCCATCAACCTGACCCGCTTCGTGCAGGCTCCGTTTACTCCGCAGGCTCATCTGGACAGCGAGGCCGTGGCAAACACCGCAGCCATCGCCACCCGGCTGCTGGACAATGTCATCGACATCTCCCGCTTCCCCCTGCCGGCCCAGGCGCAGCAGGCGCGGGGCACCCGCCGCATCGGTCTGGGGATAACCGGCCTGGCAGATGCCCTGGTCATGCTGGGTCTGCACTACGATTCCGAGCCGGCCCGGGAGCTGGCTGGGCACATCATGCAGACGGTCTGCCACAGCGCCTACCGGGCTTCCATCGCCCTGGCCCGGGAGAAAGGCCCGTTTCCCTATTTCCAGGCCCAACCCTACCTGGAATCGGGCTTTGCCCGCAGCCTGCCGACGGACATCCGGACCGACATCGCCCGCCAGGGCATTCGCAACAGCCATCTCACCGCCATCGCCCCCTGCGGCACCATCAGTCTGCTGGCCGGCAATGTGTCCAGCGGCATCGAGCCGGTGTTTGATTGGCGTGTGCACCGCCGGGTACTGGAGAAGGATGGCAGCTACCGGGAAACCCTGCTGGAAGACTATGCCTACCACTGCTGGCGTCGGCTGCAACCCCAGGTCCAGGCCCACGACAAGACCCTGGAGCAAGCCGTTGGGAAAACAAAAGACGCGCTGCCGGCCGCCTTCGTCACCACCCAGACCCTGACACCCCGGGCCCATGTGAGAATGCAGGCCGTGCTGCAGGCCCATGTGGACAATGCGATCTCCAAGACGGTCAACGTGCCGGTGGATTATCCCTTCAGCACATTCGCCGAGCTCTATCGTCTGGCCTACGAACTGGGGCTCAAGGGCTGCACCGCCTTCCGTCCCAATCCGGTGACCGGCGCCATACTCAGCACCACCGACGCCAGCGAGGAACAGGTGCATTGCTGCAATCTGGAGCGGGAAGGGGATTGATGAGGGGTGCCGGTTCGTTTTTTTGCTATTTCGCTTGAGTGTCGCCGTGCAGTTCTATTTTAATGATGGTGGTTTCAGGCGCACACTGAATGGAACAAGACAGCGCTGCAGGTCGCAGATTGCAATGGGTTCGTAACCCGGGGTTACAGGATGTCCCGATCGATAGAAGAAAATATTCGCTTGCTGGTCAAGACCGTGGCCACCCGCTTCCTCGCCGAGGATTTGAAGCTGGCCACGGCGGAATCCTGCACCGGCGGCTGGATCGCCCAGACCGTGACTACCCTGCCGGGCAGCTCAGCCTGGTTCGACGCCGGCTTCGTGACCTATTCCAATCAGGCCAAACAGTCCATGCTGGACGTGCCCCCCATCCTGTTTGTCGATGGTGGACCGGGGGCGGTCAGTGAGGAAGTGGTGCGGGCCATGACCGCCGGCGCCCTGGCCCACAGCCAGGCGGATGTGGTGGTGGCCACCAGTGGCATCGCCGGTCCCGACGGAGGTTCCGAGGACAAGCCGGTGGGTACTGTGTGGCTGGCCTGGGAGCGTCGCCATGGCAAATGCCTGACCAAGCTGTGCCACTTCGAGGGTGACCGCTACGATGTGCGCATCGCCACGGTGGAAGCCGCCCTGCAGGGCCTGTTGAGTCTGCTGGACAACACCCAGCCCCCGCCGCGACAGAAATCATCAGCACGGGCTAAAGAAAAGTAATCTGCAGCCAATATACTGGTTGTGCATACAGTATTATTCTGGTTAAATTCGGTACTGTTTGTTTATACAGTTAAATTGGCTGTTACGGTTGCTTTATTTGGTGGAAGTGTTTGATGGAGGGGTTGGCCCACGGCGGCGGTGCTGCGGATCGCGACACGCCGTGAATACATCCCTGTAGGCTCGGGCGCGGCATCCCTGCCGCGCACGGTCGCCATCCGCAACACCACCGCCCTGGGCTGACAGTCACTGCAGCGTTCAAGGATCAGTACAGTAGGGTCAGTACAGTAGGATCAGTACGGTAGTCAGCACAGTCGAAAGACGGCAGGCAAAACAGAATTCGGCAAAAAGTTAGCAGGCAGCCACGGATGGGCTACCTTTTGATTCACAACTCGATTACTCACGGAACCAGCTTCAGTTGTCTCGCACTTACAAGGACATGACTATGGCAGACGATAAAAACCCCAATAAGGAAAAGGCCCTGGCGGCAGCTCTGGCCCAGATCGAGAGACAATTCGGCAAAGGCTCCATGATGCGGCTGGGCGACAACGCCCGGGCCACCATCCCGGCCATTTCCACCGGCTCCCTGGGGCTGGACATCGCCCTGGGCATCGGCGGATTGCCGCGGGGCAGGATCGTGGAGATTTACGGTCCTGAGTCATCGGGCAAGACCACCTTGACACTGCAGGTGATCGCCGAGGCACAGAAAGCCGGCGGCAGTTGCGCCTTCATCGACGCCGAGCACGCCCTGGACCCCATCTATGCGGAAGCCCTGGGGGTGGACACGGAGAATCTGCTGGTGAGCCAGCCGGATACCGGCGAACAGGCCCTGGAGATCTGCGACATGATCGTGCGTTCCGGTGCGGTGGACGTGGTGGTCATCGACTCGGTGGCGGCCCTCACACCCAAGGCGGAGATCGAAGGGGACATGGGTGACAGCCACATGGGCCTGCAGGCCCGTCTGATGTCACAGGCCCTGCGCAAGATGACGGCCAACATCAAGAACTCCAACACCCTGGTGATCTTCATCAACCAGATCCGCATGAAGATCGGCGTCATGTTCGGCTCACCGGAAACCACCACCGGCGGTAATGCCCTCAAGTTCTACGCCTCGGTGCGCCTCGATATCCGCCGCATCGGGTCGGTGAAAGAGGGTGACGAGGTGGTGGGCAATGAAACCCGGGTGAAAGTCGTCAAGAACAAGGTGGCGCCGCCGTTCCGGCAGACGGAATTCCAGATCATGTACGGCTCCGGCATCTATCGCATGGGTGAGATCATCGACCTGGGTGTGCGCATCGGGGTGGTGGAGAAGTCCGGCGCCTGGTATGCCTACAAGGGCGAGAAGATCGGCCAGGGCAAGAAGAACGTGGCCCAATACCTGGAGGAGAATCCGGACATCGCCAAGGAGATCGAGCAGACCATTCGCGCCGAGCTGCTGACCAACGCCGCCAAGCACGAAGGCAAGCTCCATGTGGTGTCCAAGGACCCGGCCAATGACGACGTGGTGGACAGCATCGAAACCGACGAGTATCAGGCCAGCGGCGGCTGATAGTCACTGCTAGGGTGCAGGTTGTGACGCTGGACGACAACCGACAATCTGAAACCCCCGGTTTGCGGCGGGCCGCCATGGATCACCTGGCCCGCCGCGAACATTCCCGCCAGGAATTAATCCGCAAGCTCAAGACCCGGTTTCCCGACAGCACGGACGAATCGATCGAGGCGGTCATCGACCGCTTGGTGGGGCAGGGTCTGCAGAGTGACGAGCGTTTCACCGAGGCCTGGGTGCGACATCGCAAACTGCGGGGCTACGGGTATCTGTTCATTCTGCAGGACCTGCGCACCCGGGGAGTCCCCCAGGCCGTCATCGACCGTCATCTGTTTGCCGATGACAGTGACTGGAGCACCCAGATCAGGGAGCTGATTCACCGCCGTCTTCCTGCCGACGGTCGGTTGTCCTGGGGCAGCAAGCAACACCGTCGGCTTCACGCACTGTTACAGCGCCGCGGCTTCGATACCCCATTGATCCAGGCCAGTCTCAAACCCCACCTCATGTCAGCCGGCAAGACAGCCCATCACGTCGATCCTTAAATAAAAAAATGCATGGGGTATACTCACCGGCACTTCACGAACGCACCGGTAGTTGCCGCCCATGAGCCACTGTACACGTCCAAATCCTTTGCTTGTGCCTGTGGTCATGGCCCTGGTGCTGATGGTGAGTCTGCCGGGTCAGGCTCTGGGCAACGGCTTTCTGGATGGCATGCTCTCCACCGGCTGGGAGGAAAATCTTTCGCGGGGGTTTCTGGCACCCGATCGGGAAGGCAGCAGCTTCCTGTCGGCGACAGCCACCGCCGGCAAGTTGTACCAGCCCCTGGTCAATACCTCGCTGGTGGTATCCGCCAGCGGCGCCTACCATCGCTACGTAAAGCAGTCGAAATTCAGCCGCCTCGACCTTGGCGCTGCCATCAGTCTGACCCAGAAATTTGGCCTGGGTCCTTACAGCCCGCGCCTGAGTGTGGGGCTCAGCGGCAATCGGGAATGGCTGTCCGGTGCGGAGCGGGACAGGGACCTCTATAACCTGGAAGTCACCCTGTCGAAACGACTCAACACCCGCTGGGAACTCACCCTGGGCGTGGCCGAGGAAAACAGCCGGGGCCTGAACGAGCGTCCGTGGATTTCGCCAAGCTGCCCTATATCCCCGGCATCACCCGGCCCACGGATCCCATGGACTATTACAACGATGTCCACTTCGGCAGCATCGATCATGAGTTTGACAATGGCTGGCTGTTGAGCGGCGGCTACCAGTTCATCGATGGATATATCGTGGCCAGCGCGGTGCCGCCGGTGCAGTTGCTGTTTCTGAAAGCCAAGGCCGTGGCCCTGGATCCTGCGTTTGCCCAGCCCCGGGTGATGTACCTGTTGAAGAGTGACACCGACGCCTTCAGTCTGAACCTCAGTATTCCCACCGGCCGGGACACGGCAGTGGATGTCTCCATGAACTGGCAGGACATCGAGGCGCCCTTGGTGGGCAAGTACAAACATGCGCTGTTTTCCATCAACCTGATTCACCGGTTCTGACACATGACTTCTCGATTCTCCCGAACACTGCTGGTCGCCATCCCCCTGGGTCTGTGGCTGAACGTGGTGACGTGCCCGGCGGCAGCCGAAGTCCTGCGCATCACGGTTGTCGATACCGCAAGCGGTGAAACCGTTACCGATGCGGTGGTGGAACTGGTGGCGCTGGACGGTACGGCGCCGCCCGCCGCGCCGCGTGAGGCCGTAGTGGATCAAAGGGACAAGGAGTTTGTGCCGCCGGTAACGGTGGTGCCCGTGGGGAGCCGGGTGGCATTTCCCAACAGCGATGACATTCTGCACCACGTGTATTCCTTTTCGCCCGCCAAGACCTTTGACATTCCCCTCTATGGCCGCAACGACAATGCCGGCTACTCGCAGGTTTTCGACAGCCCTGGTGTGGTGGAGATCGGCTGCAACATCCACGACTGGATGCTGGCCTATATCTATGTGTCGGACGCCCACCATGCCCAGGTGTCGGACCCTGCCGGCCAGGTTGAATTTTTGGATGTGGCACCAGGCACCTATCGGCTGCAGGTATGGCATTCACGCCTGGATGCAGAGATGCCCGTGCAGCGGGACATGCGAATCGAAGCGGGTGCCGATCAGACCTTGTCAGTGAGCGTGGAACTGGGCCGCGACCGGCGCCTGCGACGCGCGCCGTCCAC
>JBJOHV010000023.1:0-7766 GCA_046047495.1 Pseudomonadota bacterium
CCAACACCGTACTCGCCCAACAGGAAAACGACGAAGATCGCATCGTGCGGGTTGAGGAGATCGTGGTGCAGGGCAGCATCGGTTATCGCAACCGCCGCGAGGACGCCATGGCCACCCTGGAATACGGCCAGGATTACATTCAGCGCTTCGAGCCCCTCACTGCCGGTGACGCGCTGAAGCGAATGCCCAGCGTGACCTTCCTGTCCGACGTCATCGAATCCGACGGTGTGCGCCTGCGGGGTCTGGATCCCGGCTACACCAAGATTCTCATCAATGGCGATCCGGTGCCTGGCACCAACGCCGACCGCTCCTTCTTCATGGATCGAATTCCCGCCGAGCTGATCGACCGGGTGGAAATCGTACGTTCCAACAGCGCCCGCCGCTCCGGTGATGCGGTGGCGGGCACCCTGAACATCGTGTTGAGGGATGGCTACAGCCTGGATGGCGGCTATATCCGTGCCGGCGGTCTGCGGTTCGACGACGGCGAATGGAAAGAAAGTGCCGCCGGTGTGTGGGGCGGGGAGGTGGGCAATGGCCGCCTGATCGTGGGTGCCAACCTGCAGGGCCGCTACAACCCCAAGCTGAAGAGCAGTCTGCGCTTTGGCGATTCCCCGGAGAACAACCCGGCATTCGCCACCGAGGATTTCGATAACCGGGAAGACCAGACCGACACCCGGGATGGCACCGACACCTCGTTCAATGCCACCTATCAGGTGGACCTGGGAGCCGACACTGAACTGGAGTTGTCCGGCTTTTACGTCACTACCGACCGCACCGAGACCGAGCGCTCCTTCGAATACGACAGTCGCACGGCCATCACCGGCCCGGTGCCGACCGGCAATATGCTGACCGACAACGACAACATCAATCAGATCGACCAGTCCAACTACAATCTGCGGGTAGCCCTGGAAACCGAATCGGACCTGGGTGAAACCGAGTTCAAACTGTCCTTCGCCAGCAATGACCAGGGTGAGTACGAGACGGAAGACGAAGTGGACTTCGACCGCTCCACGCCCCGCTATACCGGCGACCTGACTGTCACCGACATCGTCGACGAGGAACTGTCGTTCGACCTGCAGCACGAATTCGACCTGGGCAACAACATGGAATTCGCCCTGGGTGGCTTCTGGCAGAGCAAGGATCGGGACACCAATATCCGTGATCAGCGCAACCGCTTCAACGTGGCTGCCGCCGGCACCGGCTACGATCAGTTCAGCCGCAACCCCAAGGAATTCCGAGCCGCCTGGAACAATCTGCAAGCCATCACCGGGGGCTTCAGCACCATCGAGGAGGACCGCCTGGATGTGTTCGGCGCCCTGGAGGGAGCGGGTGACCGCATCGCCTGGGAAATGGGCCTGCGCTGGGAAAGCACCGACGTCACCATCAACGACAAGGAAATCCCCCGAACCCAGGACATGGATTACGACTTCCTGCTGCCCTCTGCCCACATCCGCTACGACCTGACCAATGTGGATCGTCTGACCGGCTCCATCGCCCGCACGGTGCGACGGCCCAATTTCAATTTCGTCTCGCCGGCCCTGCTGGAGGCGGAACTGGGTGACAACGACCTGCTGGGCAATCCCCTGTTGGAGCCTGAAACTGCCTGGGGTTATGACATCGGTTACGAGCACCGCATTGGTACTGCCGGCGTGGTGGGCATCAACTACTTCTGGCGTGATGTCTCCGACCTGATCGAAGTGGCCAACACCGGCGTGGAAGGTTCTGAGGGACCTGGCACCTTTGTCTATACCCCGCGTAACACCGGTGATGGCGAGGTGTCCGGCATCGAATTTGACATGTCCACTCCGTTGTCAGCCTTCGGCATGGACAACACCGGCGTGTTCCTCAACTATTCCTGGCTGGACAGCGAGGTGAACGACGAATTCGGTCCCCGCACGTTCAATGATCAGTCGGAGTTCGTCTACAACTTCGGGTTCATTCAGGATCTGCCGGCCATGCAGGCGGCCTTCGGTGCCACCTACCGCAAACAGGATGACGCCTGGGGCCGGGTGACCGCCGAAGAGGTCACCACCTCCTACGGCGCCGAGATGGAATTGTTCGTGGAGAAAAGCTTCGGAGAGCGGATCACCCTGCGCCTGGTGGGTTCCAACCTGCTGGACGGCTCCAAGGACGAGACCTTCAACAAGTTCGCCACCACCGGTGACCAGATCAGCCGTGATTTCGACGAGTATGAACTGGAGTCGGAAAGTGCCGGTCCCTGGTATCAGCTGATGGTGCGCATCGCGCTGTGAGTTGAGTTACCAGCACAAACGAAGGGCGGCCCGGTGCCGCCCTTTTTTTTGCAGGCAGAAACCTATTGCCGAGAGTCCGCCTCCTCGCGGCGGGCGCCGGCCAGGATGCCGGCCAGTCCGTAGTTGCCTTCATGGCAGGCGTATTCGTAAAGCACGTCGTCCGGTCCATGGCGGGTGAGGGTCAGTTCTTCGGTGAAGGGTTGGGTGTAGATCACCGGGTCGGTGACGGTTACGGAATAAACGATCTCATTGTCACCGATGATCTCGAAGCGCTCGGTCAATTCCAGCTGCTCCGAGGAGATGAGCCGGAAATGGGATATCTCCGGACGGAAATTTTTTGTGTGCACCACCAGGGTGTCGCCTTCCCAGCGGCCGACCGAGTCCCCCAGCCAGGACGGAAAGTCGAAGGGCAGGTGCTCACTGTCGAGACGGATGATACGGGCATCGTGGACCATTTCCCCCAGCAGCATCACATAATCACGGGTCTGCACGATCTGGAAATTGGAGTTGTAGGGCGGCACCACCATGGGTGGAATGCCGCGGGACAGGCAGCGGTCACCGGGTGTGCGCATCTCCGGCCCGTCGGAGGGGCCGAAGCCGGCGGCGCGGCGGCGGCCATGGATGTCCAGGCTGCGGGCGTTTTCCGTGAAGGGGAAACGCCCGTCGGGGGGATCGATGATCATGGAGGTGCGGTATTCACCCCGCACCCTCAGCACGTCGATATAGGTGTCGCTGAAGTTGATGTCGGCCTCCTGCCCGATGCTGCCGCCCAGTTCCGGTGGCGGACGGTTGGGGTCCAGGGGAATGGCCTTGTCGGTGGCCACCTGTTCGGCCGCCGCGATGAGGGCCATGGCCTCGGCTTCGGTATAGGCCCGCTGGGTGCCCAGGGCCGCCGGGCGCTCGATGGGGGTCTGGGTGACATTGGTCCAGAATCCCTGCAGATCCGGATGGCCATACTCGGTGCGCGGCACTGTCCAGCCCTCCGAGCCGAGGCTCAACGGTGCCAGGATCGCCGTCAGCACGGCAGCCAGGAGGTGAGCAATGGATGGCATTAATTTCACTGGTATGAAACCTCGGCAACGATGATCTGGACAAAGCGCCAAGCCTGCGACAAGGGCAGAGGTATTTCAAGTGCTTGCGACAATTGGTCGCAAAGGTAATGGCGAAGGTCTCATGCAGATCAAGCCGCCATTGCCACGAGGGCGGACAAAAAAAGGGCCGGGATTACCGGCCCACAAGGTTGGCTCAGTCGCTACTCAGTTGGGCAGAACCACGGTGTCGATCACGTGAATCACGCCATTGGAGGTTTCGATGTCGGCAGTGATTACGGTGGCGTTGTCCACCTTCACACCGTCGGTGGCATTCACCGACAGCGTGCTGCCCTGCACGGTAGTGACCTCGGCGGTTTGGCCCATGATGTCGGCTGACATGATCTTGCCCGGCAGCACGTGATAGGTCAGGACGGCCACCAGGGTGTCCTTGTTTTCCGGCTTCAACAGGTCCTCGATCGTGCCGGCGGGCAGTTTGGCAAAGGCGTCATCGGTAGGAGCAAACACCGTGAAAGGGCCGGCACCCTTGAGTGTGTCCACCAGGCCGGCAGCCTGAACGGCAGCCACCAGGGTCGTGAATTGACCGGCTCCCACCGCGGTGTCGACGATGTCTTTCGCCATGCCATGGTCGTCGGCATTGGCATGGGTGGCGAGTATCAGGGGCAGTGCGGCAACGGTCAGCAGCAAACGCTTTACAGCTTTCATTAAACAACTCCTAGGGTCGGTGAGCAGATTGAAATAACAAGAGCTCAGGGATACGCAAGGGTTGCGTGGCCGGGTCAGTGCACCAGTAAAGGATCAGACCAGCGACGTGCCCGACAAGGTGAATGCCAGCATCATGCAGCCGATGGCGGTAATCCAGGAGCCTGCCACCTTGATGCCGATTTCCATCCAGCGTGACCGCCAGCGCTGTTGGGCCAGGCCGGCCAGACGGGTGCCATACATCACCAGGTAATGAATCCCGGCCAGTGCACCCAGGGTCGTGATGGCCACATCACCGAAGGCACCGGGATCGGGGATGGACTCCAGGGCCAGCAGAAGGCCACCCAGGCCGGCCAGGGTCGGCAGCACCCAGGGCGGCGCCTGCCAGGCGGGGATGATGGCCGCACCCACGGCCGTGGTGAACAGCAGGATCAGCAATGCCGTGGGAAGCCATTCCGCCAAGGCAAAGGCCAGCAGCAAACCGAGACCGGTGCTGAGACCCAGTGCCACCAGGGAAGTCATGGGGCGCGGTCCGGCTTTGCTGCTCAACAACAGACACAGTGCCAGAATCATCAGTACGTGGGACGGCAGGGTCAGGGGATGCAGGAATCCCACATAGAAACCCCGGATGCCCGGGTAAGGTGCGTGGGCGTGGACCAGGCTCGGCCAGCAGGCTGCTGCCAGAAGGATCCCGCTGGCTGTGCTGGTAAACCGGGTCTTCAAATCAACCCGGCCAGAAACAGGATGCCGAGAATCGCGATGATGCCGCCGCCGCCCCGCACCAGCAGGGCACCGGCGGGCCAACGGGTCAGCACACCAATACCGATGCCGGCCAGGTGCATGAGGCCGGTGGCCAGCACGAAGCCGATGGCATAGGAAAGGGGATTGGAAGCCCCCGGCAATTCGGTGCCGTGGGCATGACCGTGGAATACAGCGAAGATGCCGACAATGACCGCAGCCACCCACAACGGTGGCCTGGCGGCCAGCACCACCATCATTCCCAACACCACTGCCGAGCTGGCAATGCCCATTTCCACCAGCGGCAGAGGAACCCCCAATACCCCCAGGGCGCCGCCCATGGCCATCACCAGGGGAAATACCACCGGCAACAGCCAGATGCCGGGACTGCCCAGGAAGGTGCCCCACATCCCCACCGCCACCATGGCCACCACGTGATCCAGCCCGTAGATGGGATGCAGAAAGCCGCTGATGAACCCGCCCACCACACCTTCTTCGGTGTGGGCCCAGGCGGCCGAGGATGCCAAAAATGCGATGACGGCCAGGATTGCGGCTGGCGATCGCGGTGTGCGCTGTGGATTGGATAACATGGCAGTCTGGGCCCGGGCTGTTATTCTGGACTCGGCAGTATAGCCAAGCCTTGCGGCCAGACAAAGTGCCTGTAGGTTAATGTCAACTGACTGTCAAAGAGGGAGCCTAGAATGCCGCGCATGAAAAATATTCCCTGCACCTTGCCCGTCACAGTCCTGTTAATGCTCTTCAGCCAGGGCCTCATGGCGCAGTGCAACCCGGCGGATGGGGGCCCGGAGACAGCCCGCGGCATCGTGTTCCAGGATATGGATCAGGATCGACAGCGGGACGGTGGAGAACCTGGCGTAGCGGGTGTCGCAGTCAGCAACGGCTGTGAGGTGGTCGTCACGGACGCTGAAGGTGCCTACTCACTGTCCATCTGGCCAGGTCAGATCCTGTTCATTTCCCAGCCGACCGGTTACGTGGTGCCGGTGGACACAAACCAGCTGCCGCAGTTCTATTACACCCATTATCCCCAGGGCTCGCCGGGTACGGTGGCGGGAACTTCAGTGAACTGGAATTTTCCGGTGATCGAACCCACGGGTCCATTGCCGGCATCGATCGATTTTCCCCTCTATCGGCTGAGTGCCGCGGAGACCCGCTTCACTGCCCATGGCTTTGCCGATACCCAGGCGGCCACGGACCTGCAGGAAGACATGTTGCGGGAGGACCTGGTCAACACGCTGCTGGGCAATCCTTATGGGGCCAGGTTTACCATTACAGTGGGAGATGTGGTGAACGACAATCTTGCATTGTATCCCCGCCACATCGAAATGATGGGACTGATCGGCGTGCCGCAATGGAACCTGCCGGGCAACCACGATATCAACTACGAGTCACCCAATGCCCGCTACGCCAACGAGACCTATCGCCGCTATTTCGGTCCGGACTACTACTCATTCAATTACGGCAAGGCACACATCGTCGCCTTGAACAATGTGGAGTATGCGGGTGCCGAGGTCGATTACGGTGGCTACCGGGGCTTTATCCCGGCACACCAGATGGCCTGGCTGGCGGCAGACCTGGCGCTAGTACCCCGTGACTATCTGGTGGTAATCGCCACCCATATACCCCTGTTGACCGACGCCCTGGAAGGGGATGGCCGTCGCTACAATGACGGTCTGAACACTGTGAATTTCCCCCAATTGCTGACCCTGTTGAGCCCGTTCGAAAACGTGTACGGGCTGGCCGGCCACGACACCAGCAACAGCTGGAAAATGCAGATCGATCATCGCCATGGATGGCAGGGCCGGCCGTGGATTGCCCACACCCTGGCCGAAGCCCGCGGCAACGGCTGGAGTCGTGGTCCTGCGGACCTTCGCGGTGTGCGCGATGCCATGATGCAGGATGGCAATCCTAACGGGTACTACCTGTTGAAGTTCGATGACACGAGTCTGGTGCCTGAATTCATCCCGTTTCCCTTCGGTGCCGATGCCGCTCAGCGCATGCGCATCGTCCTGGACCCGCCCTTGAATGTGCCGGAAGGCGGCGGCATCAATCGCGGCACCCTGCAGCCAGGCACGAAAATCGTGGTAAACCTGTTTGATGGTGGGGAGCGGGATCGGCTGTCGGTGTCCCTCGATGGTGCAGACATCCAACCCATGGCACACGTGTTGCGCACCGATCCCTTTGTGGAACGGGTTTACCGGGAACTGCTGGAGAGTGACGCATCATTTGGCGAACCCGCCGAGTCCTCCCATGTCTTTGAGTGGGCATTGCCCGCGGGTCTGGCACCCGGCCTGCACAGTGCGGTTGTCACCAGTGAGGATGAATTCGGTCAACGGCACCGAGGCGTGATCACCTTCGAAGTCCTTCCCTGACACGGGATTCAATCCGGTCCGCAAGGCGAGCTGCCAATTGTGTGGCGTCGTGACCGGCATGGCGATGAGCCAGGGCTTGAGCTGCACGGCGATAAGCCGGCTGTGCCAGCATCCGAAGTACCCGTTCCCTGATCATCCCGCCATCCACAGTGCCTGACATCACGCTGCCCATGCCGGTGCGGATCACCGCCCGGGCCATCATGTTCTGTTCGATGTGGGCAGGGAACATCAGGGTAGGCACCCCATGGAGGGCCAGCGCGTGACAGACGCCGGCGCTTGCATAACCCAGCACCAGATCACAATCAGGCAACAGCGGGCGGAACTGGATCGGGCGGTCGAACACCCGCAGATTGGGCCGTGCGCCCCGGGCGGTAATGTTTGCGGGAAGTCCCGGGCATACAAAAATGATGTCGATGTCGCCCGGCAAACCTTGCAGGCCCAGCAGGCAGTGTGGTGCGGCTGCCATGTAAGGCTGCATATGGGCCAGTATGCGGAGTCGAAAACCCGGCCGCCAGCCGACTGCATCACCCTGTTCGAGCTCCAGGAAAGGGCCGAGGTGGTCTGGCTCGATGTTCTGTGGATCCGGTGGATAATGACTCAGCTCGGGAAAGTCACAGCGCAGACTCAGGTCGGCC
>JBJOHV010000024.1:0-28548 GCA_046047495.1 Pseudomonadota bacterium
TTATCTCGACAGCTCCAAGGTGTTGAGCCTGGAGAATTTCAGCATCGAAAAAAACAAGGGCCGGGAGACATTCAGCGCCACCATCGACTATTACGGCCGGGAGATTGCCGTGAGCGGCGAAGGTGACGGCGTGCTGGACGCCTTCGTCGAGGCGTTGCGCGGCGCCGTTGCTGCGGATTTTGAAATCCTTGAATACGGCGAGCACGCGCTGGGGCAGGGTGCCGACGCCGAGGCGGTGACCTATATCCAGTTGAAGAGCGGGGGTGACCGCTATACCGGGGTGGCCATCAGCAAGGACATCATTGCCTCCTCCCTGAATGCATTGATGTGTGCCGTCAGCGAGTTGTTGCAGCGCCAGAAACACCAGGCTGCTGCCTGACAGCAGCACTTGCAGAATCGAGCGGCGGGTCGTCCGCTTTTCGCTCACGAGGCGGAAAGGCAGGGCACCCGCCGTTCACTTCATGGAGACCCGGGGGTAGATTGGTGATCATCCGGCAAACTATTCCCGCCATACCCGCGTCTTTTCCTCCAACAGGAAATCAATGGCAATGACATTTCAGGACGATGACCCAGCCCTGATCGCGGCGGCCCTCAACGGGTCGGCAACTGCCTGGGACAGGCTGGTGCGTCGATACGAGGGGAGGGTTTACAACTACGGTCTGCGTCTCACCGGCAATGCCACGGATGCCATGGATCTCATGCAGGAAGTGTTTCTGGGTGTGTATCGCAATCTGCACCGGTTCCGCGGCGATGCCCGCTTCACCAGTTGGTTGTTCAGAATCGCCCACAACAAGGCAATCGACCTGGCCCGTCGCAAAAAGCTGCTGGCCGGCCATCTGGACATCGATGACGAGGAACAGGTGCGAATGCCGGAGGCAGAGAGTCATTATGAGCCGGATGAACAGTTGGCCCAGCAGCAAACCAATCGGGAGGTTGTTGGGTTCCTGCAGTCGCTGCCCATGGAGCAGCGCATGATCGTCGAACTGAAGTTCTACCAGTCCATGACTTTCGACGAGATTGCCCAGCTGCTGGACATTTCTGAAAACACGGCAAAGACGCGGTTTTACACCGCTTTGCGTAAATTGAAAACGGTAATGGAGAACTCCCATGTCCTGTCCTAAGACACATCATCTACTGACCGAGTTTTTCGCAGATGATCTGCTACCGGTGATGCGTGAGGAAATCGAAAAGCATCTGGTCAGCTGCGCCGACTGTCGTGATGAGTTGGCGCAACTGAATGCCATCCGACAGCGGCTGGGGGCCTGGCGGGAGGAAACCGTGCCACATTGGGATCGTGGCATGTCCCACTACCCTGCAGCGCCTGCTGTTAAAAAGCCCGCACTCATGGGTGGCTGGTGGCAATGGCTGCCAACTGCTGCATCCTTCGCCATGCTGTGTGTGCTGCTGTTCAACGTCTCACTGACCAGCGGACCTGACGGTTTTACCATCGCTGTGGGAAGCATGGTCGACATTCGCCCCCCTGCGGAGGCTGACAGTCTGGACCGACGACTGGCATCTTTCAGTGAATCCCTGCAGGCACAGCAGGCTGCCGACTTGCAGGCCTTCATGACCAGTCTGGAAGAGCGGCAGGACAGTCATGACCTGCGCCTCATGCAGGCAGTGCTGGAACAGACCAATGAACTGAATGCAGCCAGCTTCGAGCGTTTCTACACCTATTTCGAACAGCAGCGGCAGCAGGATCTGCAGTCCCTGCAGATCGGTTACCAACAACTGGCTGATACCAATACTGAGACCATCCAGACCGTATATCAGCTGGCGGATTACGTCCGCTTTCAGGGCGACATCCAATGATCTCCGGGAGGATAAGAGGCATGGCAACGAAACTGGCAACATCCGGAATCCTTGCCGCCGCCCTGGTGGCATCCCTGGGTCTGCAGGCACAACCAGGCAGCAGCGGGGAATTGCGGAACAGCATCGAGATCCTGTCCGGCGTGCTGGCCCAGGGACTGCAACTGGATGACAGTCCCGGCCTGTTTGGCATCAATCAGGGGCAGGTGAGCAGTGTCTACCTGCAAGAGCAGGGAGTGCTGTTGGAAATCCGCTCTCCCCTGGCCAATCGCCGCAGCCGCATAGCCCTCGGCTCCCTGGCAACCAGCCTGGAAAACCTGGGATTCAGTGGCAACCCGTTTGATGTGATGGTCATGCAGGCGGAAGCCGACCGGCCGGAAACCATGGCTTTCGTCTGGCGGGAGGAGGACACGGGTGACGTTACCCGCGAGCTGCTGGACCATATCCGGGACATTGACTTCAGTGCCACCATCAACGCGGCATTGCGGCAAAGCGGCTTTGCGATGCGTTCCCTGCAGGAGCTGGGTGAGGCCGATGAGGCACTATTGAGCCAGTTGCAGAGCGACATGGATGCCCTGCGCACAGATCTGCAGTCCCGGCAGGTGGAATTGCAGGAGCTGCAGGCGCGGGTCCGTACCCAGGCTGAGCAATTGCGCACCGTGGATACCCAGGCGCTGCGCGCCCAGCTGGATGAGGAACTGACGGGCCTGGCCGGACGCATGACTGAGTTGCGCGATGCGGCGACCGGCAAGGTGGCGGAATTGCAGGCCTTGAATGCCCAGGCACGGGAGCGCTACACCCTGCAGTGGCAAAACCAGGTCGGGGAACTGGAAACCACTTTGTATCGGCTGTTGTGTGACTACGGGGCAACCCTGCGGGAGCTGCCTGATGGGGAATTCATCACGGTGGTGCTGAAGGGATTGGGCGAGACCGCAGACGGTGACGTGCAGGCGGACAAAATCCATGTGCTGGGCAAGGCGGATTTGCAGCAATGCCAGTCCGGGAGCATCCAGGTTACGGAATTGCGGGAGCGGGCCACGGTATACAGCTACTGACTGTCCCCGCCCCGGGCCAGTCACCGCGCCCGGGGTTCAGCGGATGCCGTCAGAACGGAGCACCAGTGATATTGGCATCCGCCGGCACAAAGAGCCTGGCAGCATCCGATTGCTGATACAGTCGCGTGATCAATAAGAGCACACCTGGCACATCCAGCAGGTCAATGTCATCCAGCACCAGCTTGCCGTAGATCCTTTCGCGGGTCAGGTAGACCGATCCGTCGGCGCGGAAGTTGATGAAGGAAAAATGTTCGTCTTCCTTGCCCCATCGGTTGGAGATTTCCTCCTGGCCGATCCTGCCATCCAGTCGCGCAAACGGGTAAAACCAGCGACCACCCCGGAATCCCGCCTCATAAGTAACGATCTGCCCGCCTGGGTAATACCAGGTGACATCAAAGGTGCGGAAGTGCCCGGTGGCCAGTCTGCCGTTGGGCCAGAACAGGGCATCATCCCCGTGCATCCAGTGTTGTGCCATAGGCTTCCCGTTAGGGTAGCTGATCACCGTATCGGCACCCGGGGCGGCCATGAACAGCACCCCGTTGGAAAAGTACCAGGGGGCATAGTAAAGGTCAGTGGAGATCACCATGCCGTTCCCGTAGCGGGGGCTGAAGCGGGTGTCCCGGGTCAGAATCGCCGATTGGCAGGCGGCCCTGTTCAGTTCCAGCAGGTAATTCTGCATGTCGGAAAGTTGTGCCAGATTGTCATGGTCGGCCGGCAGCAGCAGGTTCACTGCCACCATTTTGGCCATGAACTCCAGGGTCGCACATGCACTGCTCCAATTTTGCTCACCATCGGATGCGTAGGCGCCGTTGGCTGCGCCCATGACAAGGGTTAGTGCCAGAATATTGAGTAGTTTGTACATAACAGGCTTCACTCCTGAAGGCCGGAATTTTCGATAGCTCCGGGTAAAGCCTAGGGTCAGCCAGGTTAACCCTGACTTAACGGGATCGGGTCCGGGGAAATTTATCCCATCCGAGCTTGGTATCGAGTCGGGTTATCCGATAAAATCCCCCCGGTATCAGAGGCGCGTCATGCAGAACAATAAGAAATTCTGCGGAAGCATTCCGGCAGCAAGGAGATAACGATGGATTGCCCCAAGTGTAATTCCAATATGAAAGAACTGAAGGTGGAGACTCTCTACGGCCAGGTGCTCATCGATCAATGTGAGGGTTGCAAGGGCCTTTGGTTCGACAATGGTGAGGCCGATCAGTTGAAAGGTGACTGGATGGCTGATTTCCTCGACAGCGGGGATCCGGAAATCGGCAAGACCTACAATACCGTCAGGGACGTGCACTGCCCGCGCTGCAACAAGCCCATGAAAAAGATCAACGACGCCAAGCAGAAGCACCTTCAATACGAGGCCTGTGAAGAGCACGGCATGTTCATGGATGCCGGTGAATTCACTGATTTCAAACACGAAACCCTGTTGGATATCTTTCGGGACCTGGTTTCATCGCTGAAGCGCCGCTGACAGCAACTGCGCTGCGCAAGCTCTCAAAGATGCCATCCGGCCGCCAGCCAGATGGCATTTTTTTTACACTGCTGCGGCAGTTCCGGCAATCTGCCCACGTCCATCCAGGTGGCGGACTGGCTGTGAAAATCCGACCCGCAGGATGCCAGCAGGCCCATCTGGGTGCAGGAATTCGCCAGGCGATCCAGGGTGCCGGGGTCGATATTGGCACAGGCGACCTCCATGGCATCGCCACCCAATTCCGAGAATTCACCCACCAGGCGCCGCAATCCGGACATGGTGCTGGCGTAGCGGTGCGGATGGGCCAGAACGGCCAGGCCACCGGCAGCCTGTATGGTCTTGATCGCCATCTGCATAGAGCACCACTGGGGTTTGACATAAAAACGGCCCTGACGTCCCAAATGGGTCTGAAAGGCCCGGCTGCGATCCTTGCAGACACCCAGACTGACCAGAAAGTCGGCCACATGGGTGCGACTGGGTGCCAGGGTGGGAAGATCAGCAACTCGGTCGGCCAGTCCCGGCAAGCGGGCCTGGGTCAGCAGTCGATCCATGGCCTGCAGACGTTGCCAGCGCGCCGCCTGCTGGGAGGACAACAGCTCCCTCAGTTCCGGGTCGGATGACCGCAGGCCGAGACCAACCACATGGATTTCCCGTCCCTCGTGGAGGGTGGAAATTTCAACACCGGGCACAATCCGCAACGGATATGGCAGGGGGACGTCGGCATCAGCAGCCAGGACATCGTGGTCCGTAAAAGCCAGATGGGTCACGCCATTGGTCACGGCCCGTTGCATCACCAGTTCAGGTGCATGCTGTCCATCGGAATAATGACTGTGGCAGTGCAGGTCGAAAGTCATGGGTGGTATTGACGCATGGGCGGATAGGTTAAAGAATCCCGGCACGAATGACGTTATAGTGAGGGACCCGACTCCCGCCTGCAACAATCGCCGGGTACACAGGGTCCCATTTAGCAATCCGGCAGCTTGAGCGTGCTTGCCGACAAGAATCAAAACGGCAGGCCATTACCCGCATGTTGAAATCCTCCCCCTTACTGGCCGGCTGCTTGCAATGCCTGTCGCAATGCCGACTGCTGTTGTCCCGGCTGGAGCCTGGCATGTTGCTGGCTTGTCAGGCAGACAGCGACTCCGTGGGTGCCCATTTGCGGCATATTCTCGAGCGCTTCCAGAGTCTGCTGCAGGGGCTGTCCGGGGACCTTGTGGATTATGACCGACGGCCCCGCAACCGGCGCATGGAAGTGGATTTGCCGGCCTTGCGCAGCGCCTTTGCTGACTTGGAATCCCAATTGGCTGGCTGGCAGGAAGGCAGTCTGCAGCGGTCGGTCCTGGTCCGGGAATCGGTTCACAGCAGCGAGGCGCCGGCACTCGTCAGCAGCACCCTGGGACGGGAGCTGATGAGCCTGACATCCCATACCATCCATCACCTTGCCATCATCGCCATGGTTATCAAGCCCTTGGGTATCGAGTTGGATGCAGATTTTGGCAAAGCTCCCTCCACTCTGCGCTACGAGTTGGGCACCGCCTAATACTTGACTAAATTACTTAGGTATTGAATAATCCCGGGCCAGTTGGAGTAGCCCAGGGTAAAGCCATGCGATTGACCACCAAAGGCCGCTATGCGGTCACCGCCATGTTGGATCTGGCATTGCACAAGGAAAGCGGCCCCGTGAGTCTGGCCGACATTTCAAGCCGCCAGGAAATTTCCCTGTCCTATCTCGAACAGTTGTTTGCCAAACTGCGGCGCAACAAGCTGGTGACCAGCGTGCGTGGCCCGGGAGGCGGGTATGAGCTCAATGGGCGGGCTGATGACATTTATATCGCCCAGATCATCGATGCGGTCAATGAATCGGTGGATACTACCCGTTGTCGGGGCGCCGGTGATTGCCAGAAAGGGGAGATCTGCCTGACCCACTACCTGTGGGAGGATCTGAGTCAACAGATACACGACTTCCTGCAGAACATCAGCCTGGCCCACCTGGTGCAGCGCAGCGAGATTCGCAAGATTGCCGAGAACCAGGATCGCAAAAAGGAGCTGATCGTGGCGGACAGCATGCAGGCGAGCCGGTTGCCGGCCAATCTCTAGTCCTGTGAAATTCTTGAATCGACATCAATACAGCGGTTGCAGCTATGAGTAATAAACCCAGAATGCCAATTTATCTCGACTATTCCTCCACCTCTCCGGTGGACCCTCGGGTGGCAGCCAAAATGGCCGAATGCCTGACCCTGGAGAGCAATTTTGGCAATCCGGCATCCCGTTCCCATGTGTTTGGCTGGAAGGCGGAGGAGGCAGTGGAAAATGCCCGTCGTCAGGTGGCCGATCTGGTCAATTGTGATCCCCGGGAAATCGTCTGGACCTCAGGCGCCACCGAGTCGGATAACCTGGCTATCAAGGGGGCAGCCCACTTCTACAGCAAGAAGGGCAAGCACATCATCACCTCCAAGATCGAGCACAAGGCGGTGCTGGACAGCTGCCGTCAACTGGAGCGGGAAGGCTTCGAGGTGACCTATCTGGACCCCGACAGCAGCGGCATAACCACCCCGGAGGCGATTGCGGCGGCCTTGCGGCCGGACACCATCCTGGTGTCCATCATGCACGTCAACAATGAGATCGGCGTGATCAATGACATTGCCGCCATCGGCAGCTTGTGTCGGGAGAAAGGGGTGATATTCCATTCCGACGCTGCCCAGAGCGCCGGCAAGATCGATATCGACCTGCAGGCCATGCCGGTGGATCTGATGTCCTTCACTGCCCACAAGATTTATGGCCCCAAGGGTATCGGTGCGCTGTATGTCTGCCGCAAGCCGCGTGTGCGCATCGAACCCCAGATGCACGGTGGCGGTCACGAGCGGGGCATGCGCTCCGGCACCTTGCCTACCCATCAGATCGTCGGCATGGGAGAGGCCTACCGCATCGCAAAGCAGGAAATGCATGAAGAGAATGCAAGAATTCTCAAGTTGCGCAATAAGTTACTGGAAGGGCTTAAAGGCATAGAAGAGGTATATGTCAACGGGGATCTGGACCACCGGGTGGCCGGGAACCTGAACGTGAGCTTCAATTTCGTGGAGGGGGAATCCCTCATGATGGCCCTGCGGGACCTGGCCCTGTCCTCCGGATCCGCCTGCACCTCGGCGAGCCTGGAGCCCTCCTACGTGCTGCGTGCCCTGGGCTTGACAGATGAACTGGCCCACAGTTCCCTGCGCATCAGCATCGGTCGCTTCACCACCGAGGAAGACATCGACTATGCCCTCGGCAAGATCCATGAGGCCGTGGCGAAACTCCGGGAGTTGTCGCCTTTGTGGGACATGTACAAAGACGGCGTCGACCTGAACCAGGTCCAATGGGCCGCACACTGAACCAAGAGACCGGTTGCCCCGCAACCGGAAATCGTCAAGGAGCATTGCAATGGCATATTCAGACAAGGTCATCGATCACTACGAAAATCCCCGCAACGTCGGCAAACTGGACGACAAGGACGTGAATGTGGGTACTGGCATGGTGGGTGCCCCGGCCTGCGGCGACGTGATGCGACTGCAGATCAAGGTGAACGACCAGGGTGTGATCGAGGATGCCAAATTCAAGACCTATGGCTGCGGCTCCGCCATTGCGTCCAGCTCATTGCTTACCGAGTGGGTCAAAGGCCGCTCCCTGGATGAGGCAACCCAGATTCGCAACAAGGACATTGCCGAGGAATTGGGTCTGCCACCGGTCAAGATCCATTGTTCCGTGCTGGCCGAAGACGCCATCAAGGCGGCCATTGCGGACGTCAAGAAAAAGCGCGGCCAGGTCTGAGGTCCGTCCCGTGGCTATCTCCCTGACACCCACCGCTGCTCAACATGTCGCCGCCCAGCTGGACAGCCGCGGCCATGGCATCGGCATCCGGGTAGGCGTGAAGACCACCGGCTGCTCCGGCATGGCCTATGTGCTGGAATTCGTCGACAAGCTGGAGGTGGGGGACAAGGTGTTTGAGGACCATGGTGTCAAGGTGGTCGTGGACCCCAAGAGCCTGGTCTACCTGGATGGCACGGAGATGGATTACGTCAAGCAGGGTGTCAATGAGGGCTTCGAGTTCCGCAACCCCAACGCCAAGGCGGAGTGCGGCTGCGGTGAGAGTTTCAGTGTCTAGGCGGCATCCCGAAGAGCCCTAGGGAGCCGGATTTCCGATCGTGCAGTTCACCCACCAGAATTACTTCCAGGTATTTGCCCTGCCCGAAACTTTCGCGGTGGATTCCGACGCCCTGAATCGGGCCTACCGGGCATTGCAGGAGCAGGTGCATCCGGATCGGGTTGCCAGCGGTGCTGGCGCCGAAAAGCTGGCGGCCGTGCAGCTGTCGAGCTGGCTCAATGAAGCCTATGAGACGCTGAGATTTCCGATCAAAAGAGCAGCCTATCTTCTTGAAATAAAAGGTATTGACTCCAACAAGGTTGATCAGTCAGAGCTGGACCCGGGACTGTTGCTGGAGCAAATCGAGTGGCGCGAACGCCTGGCTGAGTTGCCACGGAATGACTCCGCCCTGGGCGAGTTGGAGCGGCTGCGGACCGAAGTCGTTGGGCGCCAAGACAGCGCGTACAGCGAATTTGCCGCTGCCCTTGAACAGGCCCGTCTGGCGCAAGCCAAAAAATGCTTTCATGAGCTGCAGTACCTGCATAAATTGCTGCAGGAAGTGGACGCTCTGGAAGAAGACCTGTTGGGATACTGACCATGGCCTTGTTACAAATCGCCGAACCGGGTGGCAAGTCACCCCAGCCCCAGCGCAAGCGGGCGGTCGGTATCGACCTGGGAACCACAAATTCCCTGGTAGCGACCCGTTGCGGCGTGGCCGTTGAGACCTTGCCGGACGAGCAGGGCCGTCATCTGCTGCCCTCCGTGGTCCGCTTCAGGGATGACGGCTCGGTGCAGGTGGGTGCCGAGGCCAAGGCTGCCAGCATTGAGGATCCGGCCCATACCGTCATTTCCGTCAAGCGCCTGTTAGGCAAGGGGCTGGCGGATATCCAGCGTGACAATCCCCATCTGCCCTACGGGTTCACCGGCAAGTCCGATGCTCCGGCCATCCTGACTCCGGCCGGACCCCGCAGCCCCTTGCAGATTTCCGCGGAGATACTGAAGTTACTGGCCCGGCGGGCGGAGAAATTCCTGGCCGGTCCGCTGGATGGGGCGGTGATCACGGTACCGGCTTATTTCAATGATGCCCAGCGGCAGCAGACCCGGGATGCGGCTCGACTGGCCGGGCTCTCGGTACTGCGCCTGCTGAACGAACCGACGGCGGCCGCGGTTGCCTATGGTCTGGACAGCAGGGATGAGGGCAATGTGGTGGTTTATGACCTGGGTGGGGGCACTTTTGATGTGTCTGTCCTCAGTCTGCGACAAGGCGTATTCCAGGTCCTGGCGACCGGCGGGGATACGGCCCTTGGCGGCGACGATTTCGACCACAGGCTGGCGGAATGGATCATTGCCCAGGCCGGGCATGACTCACGACCGGACAGCGCCGGGCGCAATGCTTTGCTGCAGGAAGCCAACCGGGTCCGTCATGCCCTCAGTGAGGTGGAACGGGTCACGGTCCAATGGCAGGGCTGGCAAGGGCAGCTGGATCAGGCTTTACTGGCGGAAATCTGCAAGCCCTTGATAGACAAGACCTTGTTGACCTGTCGGCGGGTGTTGCGAGATGCCCGCCTGACCCCGGCCGACATCGACAACGTGGTCCTGGTGGGCGGCGCCACCCGCATGCCGGTCATCCGTCATCAGGTGCAGGGATTATTCCAGCGCGAACCCCTGGTTGGCATCGACCCTGACAAGGTGGTGGCCATCGGTGCCGGCATCCAGGCCGATGTGCTGGCCGGCAACAAGTCCGCCGACAGTTTCCTGCTGCTGGACGTAAATCCCCTGTCCCTGGGCATCGAGACCATGGGAGAGCTGGTGGAAAAGATCATACCCCGCAACACCACCATCCCGGTGGCCCGGGCCCAGGAGTTCACCACGTTCAAGGATGGCCAGACTGCCATGAGTTTCCATGTGGTACAGGGAGAACGGGAATTGGTCAGTGAATGCCGCTCCCTGGCCCGTTTCGAGTTGCGGGGCATCCCTCCCATGGTGGCGGGCGCTGCCAAGGTGAAGGTCACCTTTCAGGTGGATGCCGATGGCCTGCTGAGTGTGTCCGCCACCGAGTTGAGCACCGGCACCACAGCGGAAATTCAGGTCAAACCCAGTTACGGCCTGCACCACGAGGAAATCGAAGCCATGTTGCGGGCATCCCATGACCATGCGGAAGCCGACATGAGAACCCGTGCCCTGCGGGAGGCCCGACTGGAAGCCCAGCAGTTGCTGGATGCCCTGGCAGCGGCCATGGACGCCGATGGCAATCTTCTGCAGCCGGCGGAGCGGGAGCATCTGGCCGCAGTGGCTGCAGGCCTGGCTGAAGCGGTGGCAGGCGAGGACACCCGGCGTATTCATGAGGCGACGGAAAAACTCAATCACAGCAGTGAGCAATTTGCCGCACGGCGCATGGATCAGCAGATCCGCAAAGCCCTGCGGGGCGCATCCATCAACCAGATCGACAGTCCCGTCGATCACAGGTCAGAGTCCTAACATGCCCAGAATTACCGTATTGCCCCACAGTGTCATCTGCCCCCAGGGCACGAGTTTCGAGGCCGAGCCGGGCGAGAGCATCCTCGATGCGGCCCTGCGCAATCAGGTGCCCATCGAGCATGCCTGTGAGAAATCCTGTGCCTGCACAACCTGTCATGTCATCGTCCGCCGTGGTTTTGATTCCCTGGCGGAGGCCGCGGAAAACGAGGAGGACTATCTGGACAAGGCCTGGGGGCTGGAGCCGGAATCCCGCCTCAGTTGTCAGGCCCGGGTGGCGGATGAGGACCTGGTCATTGAAATTCCGCGCTATACCATCAATATGGTGTCGGAGAATCATTAGGAGTGGATGGCATGAAATGGACCGATGTACAGGATATTGCCATTGAACTGGCGGAAACCCACCCCGACGTGGACCCCCAGTACGTGAATTTCGTCGATCTGCACCGCTGGATTTGTGCGCTGGAGTCCTTCAACGACGATCCCAACCGCAGTGGCGAGAAGATTCTGGAGGCCATTCAGGCCGCCTGGATCGAAGAAGCCGACCTCTAGCCTCCGGGTCCGCTCGGGCCTGACAAAACCGTGTGAAAGCAGCGAATTAGCACGTATAATGCGCGGTCTTTTTAACCTATTGACCGGGGAGTTGTCATGGCGATCGAAAGAACCCTATCCATCATCAAGCCCGATGCAGTGGCCAAGAACGTCATCGGCGAGATCTACAGTCGCTTCGAGAAGGCGGGCCTGAAGATCGTCGCTGCCAGGATGCTGCAATTGGACGAGGCATCGGCCGGTGGTTTTTACGCCGAGCACAAGGCCCGTGGATTTTTCCCGGACCTGATAGCCTTCATGACTTCGGGTCCGGTGATGATCCAGGTGCTGGAAGGCGAAAACGCCGTGGCCCGCAACCGGGATCTGATGGGAGCCACCAATCCCAAGGATGCGGCGCCGGGTACCATCCGGGCCGATTTTGCCCATTCCATCGATGCCAATGCGGTTCACGGTTCCGACTCGCCGGCCTCTGCGGAACGGGAGATCGCCTACTTTTTCAAGCCCGAAGACATTTGCCCGCGCTGAGCCCAACCCGGCCGACAGGGGTCTGACACGATGACTGCGACGCCCGACAAGATCAATCTGGCAGGTATGAGCCCCAAGGCCCTGCAGGATTTCTTTGTCAGCCTGGGTGAGAAGCCGTTTCGTGCCGGGCAGATCACCCGTTGGATCCATCAGCGGGGTGTCACTGAGCTGGATGCCATGACCGACATCAGCAAGGCGCTGCGGCAGCGCCTTGCCGAGGTCGCTGAAATCCGCCTGCCCCGCATCGTCGAGGAGCATTATGCCGACGACGGCTGCATCAAATGGCTGGTGGAAGTCAGCAGTGGCAGCCGGGTGGAGACGGTCTACATACCGGAAGCCGATCGTGCCACCCTTTGCATCTCGTCCCAGGCGGGTTGCTCCCTGGATTGCAGTTTCTGCGCCACCGGCAAACAAGGCTTCAACAGCAATCTGACCGTGGCGGAAATCATCGGTCAATTGTGGTGGGCCAACAAACTGCTGGGCGGCTTCCGCGGCACCGAGGATCGACCGGTCAGCAATGTGGTCATGATGGGCATGGGCGAGCCCTTGCTGAACTTCGACAATGTCATGGACGCTGTCAATCTGATGATGGACGACCTGGCCTATGGATTGTCCAAGCGGCGGGTCACCATCAGCACGTCCGGTGTGGTGCCGGCCCTGCGCCGCATGAAGGGGCTCACCGATGCGTCCCTGGCAGTGTCCCTGCATGCCCCCAATGACGAAGTGCGCAGCAGCATCATGCCCATCAACCGCAGATACCCCATAGCCGAATTGCTGGATGCGGTCAGGGACTACATGGCCAGCCTGCCGGACAAGCGCCTGCCGGTCATCGAGTACACCCTGATTGCCGGGATCAATGATCACCGGCAGCATGCCCGGGATCTGGCCCAATTGCTGAAGAGTCTGCCCTGCAAGATCAACCTTATCCCGTTCAATCCTTTTGCCCTGTCGGATTACCGACGGCCCAGCAATGCCAGCATCGGCAATTTCCGCCAGATTCTGCAGGATGCCGGCCATGTGGTTACTGTGCGAACCACCCGTGGCGATGATATCGGTGGCGCCTGCGGTCAGTTGGTGGGAGCCGTTGAGGATCAGACTCTGCGAAACAGTCGACATCTTCGCAGGGCCAGTGGGGCTGTCGTGGTGAAAGTCAGGGAAAATGCTGGCAATCCTGCCGCACCGGCCGAGACAATTGGATAAACCAGGATGATTTTGCCGGAATCCCTAATGACAAACCCACATCAAGATGCCGGTTGGCAGGCTCGCTTCCTGCTCTGCATGCTTGCCTTGCTGGCCGTCCTTTCCCTGACTGCCTGTGAAACCACCACCACCGGCGGATTTCAGTCGTCCGCCGACCAGGAACAGGCCCTGGCCGACTATATTCAACTGGCAGTTGCCTATTACGATGCGGACGACATGGCGGGTGCCCGCCGTCACATCAACAATGCCCTTGCCATCGACAGTCGCAGCTCCGGAGCCTACAACGTGCTGGCCCTGGTGCTGCAGCGGGAAGGGGATCTGGAGCTGGCGGATCAGACCTTCCGCCGTGCCATCAGCCTGGACCGCACCAATTCCCGGGCCCGCAACAATTACGCCGCGTTCCTGTTCAGCCGTGAGCGCTATGGTGATGCTTATGAGCAGCTGCGCCTGGTGGCCGATGATGTGAGTTATGAAGGGCGCGGTTACGCCTTCGAGAACCTGGGGCGCAGTGCCCTGATGCTGAATCGCAAGGCGGATGCCGAGCTGGCATTCGAGCGGGCCCTGCAACTCAACAGCAATCTGTACCTGTCCGCCCTGGAGCTGGCCCAGCTGAAACTGGAAAAGCGTGACTGGCCGGCAGCGCGCCAGGCGTATTTGCAATACCTGACCAGTCGCGAGTTCTACAATGTGCCATTCACGGCTCGCAGCCTGTGGATAGGCATTCAGCTGGAAAGCCAGTTCCAGAACACCACCCAGGTGGAAATCTATACGCGCATCCTCACGGCGATGTTCCAGGATTCGCCCGAATATCAAATGTTACAAGATCTTGCCAATGGCAACTGAGAACGATATGAGCAATGTTGAGGCCACAGCCGAGGATCTGGCGACACCCAGCGCGGGACGCGTGCTGAAGGCGGAACGGGAACGTCGCGGTCTGTCCGAGAAAGATGCCGCCGATGCATTGCGGATCACTATGCATTACCTGCGATCGGTAGAAGCTGATCGTTACGACAAGCTGCCCGGTGCAGTGTTTGCCAAGGGTTATGTCAGAAGCTATGCCCAGTTGCTGGAGCTGAATGTGGACGACATCGTGTCCCTTTACGAGTTGAGCAGCAGCCCGCAACCGGAAGTGGCTCGGGAAAGAACCCGCACCACCTTCATCCAAAGGATGCCCCGTTCGAGCCAGGCCACCCGCAGCTTTCCCTGGTTGCTGGCGTCCCTCATAGCGTTTGTGGTGGGGTTCATTTCGGTTTGGGCTTACAGCCGCTACTTTGCCAGTGCAGATGAGCTGGGGGGCTACAGCAGCGTGAATCAGTTGCCACACCTCGCCAGTGACGAAGTTGCCCCGCCACAGTCCTCCGGGGTGCAGGTGGCGGCCACCATCCTGCGTCCCGCAATTACAGCGGCGAACAGCGCTCCGGCAGCGGCAACCACAGTGACAGCCTCCGCACCTCAGATTCTTGCCCCGGCTCCCCAGAACAGTGTTGCGCCGGTTGAGCCGGCGGTTACTGCGCCGGTCTCCAATGAAGACGGCCGCATCATCGCGGTGACTCATCCCGGCAACGATGTCCTGCAGATCCGCTTCAGTGGTGAGTGCTGGATCGAAGTGAGCGATGGTGGCACGTCGTCGCCGGTTTACCGCGATATCCGGGAAGCGGGCGATGTCCTGCAAATCACCGGAGCAGCGCCGTTCAACGTGTTGCTGGGCGACGCACCCTATGCCACCGTGGAATTCAATGGTGAAGTGCTGGACATGAGCAATCAGATACGCATCGATAATTCCGCCCGCCTGACCGTGGGCCTGTGAACCACATGAGAACCAACAGCCAGATCAAACGTCGCAAGACCCGCCAGATCATGGTGGGCAAGGTCGCGGTGGGAGGCGATGCCCCCATCTCGGTGCAAAGCATGACCAACACCGAAACCCGTGATGTTGAACAGACCGTGGCCCAGATTGAACGGCTGGTGGCTGCGGGAGTCGACATCGTGCGGGTGTCGGTGCCGTCCCTGGATGCCGCGGAGGCTTTTCGTCGGATCCGCAGCCGGGTCAGCGTGCCCCTGGTGGCCGATATCCATTTCGATTACAAGATTGCCTTGAAAGTTGCCGAATACGGCGTTGATTGCCTGCGCATCAACCCGGGAAATATCGGCAGCGAGGCGAGGATACGCGCCGTGATCGATGCCGCCCGGGATCGCGGCATTCCCCTGCGCATCGGTGTCAATGCGGGCTCCCTTGGCAAGAATCTCCTGCGCAAGTACGCAGAACCTAACGCAGAGGCTATGGTGGAGTCGGCGCTGAACCAGATCGACATCCTGGACAAACTGGATTTCCAGAACTTCAAGATCAGTCTCAAGTCATCGGAAGTGTTCATGACACTGCAGGCCTACCGGACTCTGGCCTCCCAGGTGGACAACCCTTTTCATCTGGGTATCACGGAGGCTGGTGGTCTTCGTTCGGGCACCGTGAAATCCGCCATCGGCCTGGGCGCATTGCTGATGGACGGCATCGGCGACACGATTCGTGTGTCCCTGGCGGCGGATCCCGTGGAAGAAGTGAAAGTGGGCTTCGATATTCTCAAGAGCCTGGGCCTGCGTCACAAGGGCGTGAACCTGGTGGCCTGCCCCAGTTGCTCGCGGCAGAACTTCGATGTAATCGCCGTTGTGAATGAGCTGGAGAACCGCCTGCAGGACATCATCACTCCCATCGACGTGGCGGTGATCGGCTGCATCGTGAACGGGCCGGGTGAGGCCAAGGTGGCGGAGATCGGACTGACCGGTGCCACGCCGGCCAATCTGGCCTATGTGGAAGGCAAGCCGGACCACAAGATCAGCAACGACAATCTGGTTGACGAGCTGGAAAGGATGGTGCGCCAGCGGGTCGCCATGCGCCAAGCCACCGCGGACTCTCCGCCGCGCGACGACATCATCGCGTCCGGCTGATCGTCAGCACGCTCGGACTCTTTTCGCGGTATTCAATCCATGGCAAAAATTCAGGCGATCCGGGGGATGAACGACATCCTCCCCCAACAAACGCCCACCTGGCAGTATCTGGAACGTACCTTCGCCGCGGTGGCCCATGGCTATGGCTACCGGGAAATCCGCTTTCCGATCCTGGAGCTGACCCAGTTGTTCAAACGTTCCATCGGCGAGGTCACCGATATCGTCGAGAAGGAAATGTACACCTTCGAGGACCGCAACGGCGACAGTCTGAGCCTGCGCCCTGAGGGTACGGCGGGTTGTGTGCGGGCCGCCGAGCAGCACGGGCTGCTGTACAACCAGCAGCAGCGACTGTGGTACCAGGGTCCCATGTTCCGTCACGAGCGTCCTCAGAAAGGCCGTTATCGCCAGTTCGAACAATTCGGTGTGGAAGCCTTCGGTATGGCCGGCCCGGATATCGACGCCGAAGTCATCCTGTTGTCGGCGCGTTTCCTGCAGGCCCTGGATCTGCAGGACCACGTGCGGCTGGAGATCAACAACATCGGCAGCACCGAGGATCGTCAACAGTTCGGTGCGGCCTTGCGGGACTATCTCCTGGCTTATCGCGCGGAGCTGGACGAGGACAGCCGGCGGCGGCTCGACAGCAACCCCCTGCGCATCCTGGACAGCAAGGTCCCCACCACCCGGGAACTGCTGCAGCAGGCACCGCGCCTGGAGGATTTCGTCAACGAGCAGAGCCGCCAACATTACGGGCAATTGCTCGAGCAGCTGGCCACTGCCGGGGTCCACTGTGTGGAGAACCCGCGCCTGGTACGCGGTCTGGACTATTACAACAACGCGGTGTTCGAGTGGACCACCGATGCCCTCGGTGCCCAGGGCACTGTGTGTGCCGGTGGCCGTTATGACGGGCTGGTGGCCCAATTGGGCGGGCGGGCCACACCGGCGGTAGGCTTCGCCAGTGGCAAGGAACGTCTGGTACTGCTGCTGGAGGAATTGGGCAAGGTCCCGGCTGCCGAGTTGGGTGGACTGGATGTTTACCTGGTAGTGGCCGGGGAGGCAGCCCAGGCGCAGGGAGTGTTGCTGGCTGAGCAGTTGCGTTCGCGCCTGCCGGCGCTGCGCCTGCAGCTTAATTGCGGGGGCGGCAAGGTCGCCAGCCAGATCAAGAGGGCTTTCAATGGAGGTGCCCGGGTGGCGGTCATTCTTGACAGCGAGACTGATGGCCCCTTGCAGGTTAGCCTTCGGCGTCTGGGTACCGACGAAGGGGCCATCCCCGCCAGCCTGAATGATCTGGACCGGCAACTGGCCGCCCTGTTGGCGGGTTGAGGGCTGGCTGGTGGTGGAATCAGGGGGTCGAGGCCGACGTTTCAGCCCGTGCTGAGGGGGTTTGCACCCCGGATTCCGCGCACAACAGTGGCGTAGTTGCCGCAAACCGGTAAAATTACCCGCTTTTCGAAAAATGGTTTCAGTTCAGGAGCATGGTGTGGCGTTAAACGCAGCAGAAGAAGAAAGTCTAGAAGCCCTCAAGGCGTGGTGGAACGACAATGGCCGCAATATCCTCATCACCATCGTCGTGGTGGTGGGAGCCTGGGCCGGATGGTCGTTGTGGCAGAGTTCACGCCTGAACGCCAGCTATGCAGCCTCCGACCTTTATGAGCAAATACTGGATCTGGCCATCACGGAACCCGGTGTACCGGTCAGCGAGACGGATCCGGACCGCATCCGGGTTATGGCCGCGGAACTGAAGTCCGACCATGGCGCCTCCATCTATGCCCTCTATGGTGCCCTGTTTGCCGCCCAGCAGGCCGTCAACAGTAATGATCTGACTGTGGCCGAGCAGGAATTGCAATGGGTGCTGGATAACGCTCCTGATGGGCTGTTCGCCAGCACGGACCCGGCCCTGTTGCTGACCGCCCAGCTGCGCCTGGGCAGGGTCATTCTGGCCCAGGGCGATGCACAGCGGGCACTTGCCCTGATCAACAGCGTGGACCCCGGTCCCTTCGAGGCGGATTTTGCCGAACTGCGGGGGGACATCTATCTGGCCATGGGACAGACCGTCGATGCGCGGGACTCCTATCTGGCCGCCCGGGGCGCCGGCTCCACCAGCCCCATGCTGAGCATGAAACTGGACGAGTTGGCCCAATGATGGGACTGCTGCGTAACGGCTTGCTGCTCATCGCCCTGGCGGGACTTACTGCCTGCGGCAATCTAAATCCCCTCAACTGGTTCTCCGATGACGAGGTGGAGCAACCGGCGGAATTGACGGATATCCAGCAGGAAGTGCGTCTGCGCCGGCTGTGGAGTGTGTCAGTGGGCAATGGCCAGGGCAAGGAATTCAATCGCCTTGAGCCGGTGATTGATGGCAGCACCCTTTATGCGGCCAGCGAGAATGGCACGGTGATGGCCATGGATGCCGCCACGGGTGATGTGCGCTGGCGGATACGTCTGCGTGAGAGCCTCACCGGCGGAGTGGGGGCCGGCAATGGCATGGTGCTGCTGGGCAGCCGGGATGCGGAAGTTCTGGTCCTCAATCAGGCCGATGGTGAACTGCGCTGGCGGGCACCGGTCAGCAGCGAGGTATTATCCGCGCCTCAAACCAACGGCGATATCGTGGCTGTACAGACCGTGGATGACAAACTTATCGCACTGGATGCGCAGGACGGCAGTCAGCGCTGGATTTACGAAACCACCTTGCCGGTATTGACCCTGCGGGGTACCAGTCATCCCATTTTTGTCGGTGGTGCGGTACTGGCAGGCTTTAGCAATGGCACCATGGTGGCCGTCACCGCATCCAATGGCGTGTGGCGCTGGGAGGAAAGGGTGGCCGTACCCCAGGGCCGCTACGACATCGAGCGGGTCATCGACGTGGATGGTGACCTGTTGCTGACCGGTAACAATGTGGTGCTGGCCTCCAGCTACCAGGGCAACCTGATGGGCTTCGATGTGCAAACCGGCCGGATCGTGTGGGGCATGGAGGCGTCCAGCTACCATGGCCTGGCAGAGGGCTTCGGCAATGTCTATTTTTGCACGGAGCGCAGTCACGTGGTGGCGATCCGGGCCAACTCAGAAAGCCAGGTGTGGCGCAATGAGAGTCTGGATCTGCGCAGCGTGACTGCACCCACGCCGTTCAGCAATTATCTGGCAGTGGCGGACTTCGATGGCTACGTTCATCTGTTGTCCCAGATCGACGGCCGCATCGTGGGCCGGCTGCAGGTGGACGGTGACGGGGTACGTGCACGGCCGCTCGCTGCGGGAAATACCCTCTACGTGTACGGCAACAGCGGCCGCCTGACGGCCCTGACTTTGCAATAAAATCTTCGACGAATGGAGCACCGGCATTGGCATTGCGAATGCCTTGCCTCACTCCCCTGGACGGAACTCACTGATGACCCAACGGGTATTGGGTTCATGGCTGGCCAGGCACAGTCTGCTGTAAGGCGCCGTGACCTGATACACCCCATACTGTCCGTTGCCCAGGGCAAGCCCCTCGCAGCCACCACCGGTGGACACCTTACCCAGCATGCCTGAACCACCGGCCAGTTCGAATTTGATCCGGTTGTTCATGTTTTCAAAACACAACACCTGAGTTGCGGGGCTGTCTGCTACCTGGGTGAGAGGCAGGGCTGCCACCACGGTGGGGCAGCTGGCCGGGTCGCTCACCGTCTCCGCTGTTTGCTCATGGGCCAGAAAGGCAGCGAACTGGTCGTCGGACACCTCATAGACAAGATGAGTGTGCAGTACATGGGCACTGGGTCGCAGATGGGTGCGGACCCAGCGGTGCTGTTCAAAATTGCGGAAAACCCCGGCCAGATAATTCAAACGAATCACGTTTTGTCCCGGCAGAATGTGGGGCGGATTGAATGCGGCATCGGGATAGTCTTCGCGAACCCGGGTCATGACCCGGGAATAATTCTGTCCCCAATCGATATTGGAATCCGTCAGGTAGTAATAGGCGTTCTTCTTGTCAGGAATGAAAAGGTTGGAGAAGGACAGGCTGTTGTTCCAGAACGGGATGTGCTCCAGCAGGGCGACCACCATGGCCACCAGGACCAGCCCGGCGCCACGTCTCACAGGGATAAGTCTGGCCAACACCTTGATTGTGTTCATGGTGAATCACGTGAACTCGCGGGTCGCTGCAGGAGTCCCGCACGAAATCACCGGTGTGCTCCGGACACTGATCGTCAACCACGAAGATCAGGTCCACCTCCGGCCTCATGCGCTCGATGACCGACAGCACATGCCGCCTGACCCTGAAGCAGGGCATGATCACTGCAATGCTGTTGTCCTTGTATGCCATGGCGGGCAAGTATAACCGGCTATGGGAGGCCCGAATACCGTGGCCCGCCTGGACTTTGGCACGGGAAGCGGATACCTTTTAGCGCTTTCTCAGAACAGTCCTTTCCCTGCGGTATCGAGCATGCGCCCTGTCATCGCCCTCGTTGGTCGCCCCAACGTCGGCAAGTCCACTCTGTTCAACCGGCTCACCCGCAGTCGCAATGCCATCGTGGCGAATTTTCCCGGCCTCACCCGGGATCGTCAGTACGGCGAGGGTCGTGTGGGGGACCGTCCTTATATCGTGATCGATACCGGGGGCATCACGGGCAACGAGGAGGGTATCGACTTCGCCATGGCCTCCCAGTCCCTGCTGGCCATCGAGGAAGCTACCGCCGTATTGTTCATGGTGGATGCCAAGGAAGGGCTCACCCCGGTAGACAGTCAGATTCACGACTACCTGCGCAAGAGTAACAAGCAGACCTATCTGGTGGTGAACAAGGTGGATGGCCTGGATCCCGCCCAGGCGGTCGCCGAGTTCTATGCCACCGGCGTGGCGGATACTTTCCCCATCACCGCCACCCAGGGTCGCGGCGTGACGAGCATGATGGAACATGTGCTGTCGCAGATTCCCGTCACGGAAATCAGCGATCAGCCGGTCGGCAGTGATACTCCCCAGGCGCAGGTCGGCATCAAGATTGCCGTGGCCGGCACGCCCAACGTGGGCAAGTCCACCCTCATCAATCGCATGCTGGGTGAGGAGCGGGTCGTGGTGTTCGATCAGGCCGGCACTACCCGCGACAGCATTTATGTGCCGTTCGAACGTCATGGCCAGCACTACACCCTGATCGATACCGCCGGCATCCGGCGCCGGGGCAAAACCATAGAAACCATCGAAAAGTTTTCCGTGGTCAAGGCCCTGCAGGCCATCGATGACGCCAATGTGGTGATCCTGGTGATGGATGCACGCAAGGGCATCGTGGAGCAGGATCTGCATCTGCTGGACTATGTGATCCAGAGCGGACGCGGGCTGGTCATTGCACTGAATAAATGGGATGGCATGGACGAGGAGCAGAAGGAGCGCATTAAGATGGACATCAGGCGCCGGCTGGCGTTCGCGGATTTTGCCCGCATCCATTTTATCTCCGCCCGCTTCGGCACCGGAGTAGGGGATCTTTACAAGTCCGTCCACGCAGCCTACGAATCCGCCAGCAGGATTCTCAACACCAATGTGCTCACCCGGGTGCTGCAGGGCATCGTGGAAGATCATGCGCCACCCACGGTGAACGGCCGCCGCATCAAGCTTCGCTATGCCCATACCGGCGGCCACAACCCGCCAATCATCGTGATCCATGGCAAGCAAACGGACAAACTGCCGGATCACTACGTGCGTTATCTGGAAAAGTCTTTCCGCAGTATTCTGAAACTGGAAGGCACACCGATCCGCATCGAATTGAAAAGCGATGACAACCCCTTCGTCAGTGGCGAGAAGGATATGAAGCCCCAGCAGGTGGCACGCAAGCGTCGCCTGCAGCGCAACAAGGAAGTGGCCCGAACCGCCGAAGGAGGCGGCACCGGCAAACCGAAGAGACCGAGAAGCCCGAGGATAAAGCGCTGATGAACGGCAAAAGAGTCCTGCTGGTATTGCTGGTCTCCGGCATTCTGCTGGTGCTGATGCTGGGCCTGCGTCTCGGTTCCGCGTCAGAGGAGCTGACCTCGATTTACCAGCCTTCCGGTTCGGCAGCCGTGATACCGACCCCGCAGGACAGCTTCGCCGATTATGTCATCGCCAACCGCGAGCGCATCCGGGTTGCGCTGTCCCGTACCCATTTCGCCAGGGAGACTGAACCTTTCGGTGCAGGCTATGATCTGGAAACCGTGGTGGACATGCGGTCTCCCTATGAGCTTGCGGGAGGCGGCGCCCTGTGTGATGCCAGTGGTCAGGGTGCCGGCATGGGATTCCTGCTCACCCATGGTCTGACCGACTCCCCCTATCTGTTGCGTACCGTGGCGCAGCGTCTGCAGCGTGCCTATCCCTGTGCCCTGGTGCGGGGACTGCTCATGCCCGGCCATGGAACGGTGCCAGGGGATCTTCTCGATGTGCACAGGCAGGATTGGCTGCGTACCATCGACTGGGCCGTCGAGGGTTACCGGGGGTTGGTCAACGAGCTCTACCTGGTGGGCTATTCCAATGGCAGTGCCATTTCCCTGCGCCATGTGCAGACCCATGCTGACGATGATCTGGTGGCCGGCCTGATACTTTTGTCACCCGGGTTGAAAGCCAGGGAATCCGCTGCCACTCTATCGCCTTACGCCCGTTATGTGGTGAAGTGGGCCGGACAGGGCGAGGACCGGGATGCCGCCAAGTACGAATCCATGGCCATGAATGCGGCCGCCGAATTTCACCTGCTGACCCTGGAGGTAATGGCGGCAGCGGCAGACACACCGGCCTTGCCGATCATGATGGTCATGAGTGCCGACGACATGACCGTGGACACCCAGGCCGCCCTGCAGTTTTTATGTGAGCAGGACAGCCGCGCCCGGCGCCTGGCCCTGTGGTACAACTCCCGGTTCAGTCCAGCTCGGGAACCCTCCTGCCCCGGAGCCGAGGTGGTGGATACCAGCCTCACCGTGCCGCGCTTTCTCAACCATTCCCACGTGGCCATCACCCTGCCGGCCGACGATCCCCACTACGGGCTGGACGGCCGTTATCCCAATTGCCGCGACTACAACGGTAATCCCGCAGATTTGCAGGCCTGTCGCAGCGACAACGCCAACACGGTCTATGGCGAAAGCAATGTCCCCCTGGAGGATGGCCGTTATGAAGGCATGCTGGTGCGCCGTGCCACGTTCAACCCCTTGTTCAATGCCATGCTGGACAAGATGTTCTGCTTCATTGAAGAAGCCTGCTGAGGAACCCTCATCATGACCCTGACCATCGAGGCCATACGTGCTGCCGCGGCGCGTTTGCAGGGGCAGGCGGTGCGTACTCCCCTTCTGAACAATGCCCAGCTTGACCTGCGGACCGGTGCCCGCGTCTTTGTCAAGGCGGAAAATCTGCAGCACATCGGTGCATTCAAATTCAGGGGCGCCTTCAACCGCCTGTGCCAGTTGGACGGGGAGCAGCGGCGACGGGGTGTGGTGGCGTTCTCCTCCGGTAATCATGCCCAGGGGGTGGCCTATGCCGCCAGGCTGTTGGGTATGCCGGCCACCATCGTCATGCCCTCCGATGCGCCCCAGGTGAAGATCGACGGCACCCGCCTGTACGGTGCGGAGATCCGTCTCTACGATCGGCACAAGGAGTCGCGGGAAGCCATCGCCGCGGAAATTTCTGAGCGCACTGGCCAGGTGATCGTGCCGGCCTTTGAGGATCCCCACATCATGGCCGGCCAGGGTACCTGCGGGCTGGAAATCGCGGAGCAATTGCAGGAACTGGGGCTGACTCCGGACCTGGTGCTGGTGCCCTGCGGCGGTGGCGGTCTGTTGGCCGGGGTTTCCACTGCATTGCTGGACAGCTTTCCCCGGACACGCATGATTGGCGTGGAACCCGAGGGCTTCGATGACCATCGGCAATCCCGCATCAGCGGCAAGCGGGTGGGTGTTTCCACCGACAACGCCACCCTGTGCGACTCCCTCATGGCGCCCATGCCCGGCGAACTGACCTGGGCCGTCAACAGCCAGTCGGTCAGCGACTTCATCACGGTCAACGACGAGCAGGTCAAGGCGGCGGTAAGTTTTGCCTTCCGTTTTCTCAAGCTGGTCATCGAGCCCGGCGGGGTGGTGGGTCTGGCGGCGCTGCTCCATGGGGTGCTGCCGGTCCGTGATCTTACGGTGGTAGTGGTGGTCAGCGGGGGCAATATCGACGGGCCGTTGTTTTGTGACTGCCTGCGAAGCTATCCTTCACCCTGAGTTTTTTCTTCCGACTTCCGACGGGTATTCCTATGCAAGCATCATCTTCCGCCACCACCCTGTTGCTGGCGGTCTGCGCCAGCCTTGCCCTCCTGTTGCCGACCACCCTGGCGGCCCAGGACGACGATTGCCGGGAACAGCTCAACTGCCGCTCCTCCTGGGTCGGCACCACGGCGGCCGATCGGGACAGCATTTTCGCCTATGCGGAGCAGTACAAGGCGTTTCTGCACAACGCCCGCACCGAGCTGAGTTTCGTCACCGAGGCGGTGAGTTTCGCCGAAACCAATGGTTTTCGACCCCTGGGTCCGGGAGTCAGTCTGCGGCCGGGTGACCGTTACTACGAAGTCAACCGGGACCGCACCATCACCCTCATGGTGATCGGCGAGCAGCCCATGGCGGATGGCTTTCATGTGATCGGTGCCCACATCGATTCGCCGCGCCTGGAACTGAAGGGGCGGCCGCTCTACGAAAACAGCGAGTTCGCCCTGTTCCAGACCAATTACCACGGCGGTATCAAGTACCACCAGTGGACCAATCTGCCCCTGGCCATCATGGGACGGGTGGATCGCAAGGACGGCAGTGTGGTGCAAATCAACGTTGGACTGGAGCCTGATGACCCCATCTTCATGATCGCGGAGCTGTCGCCCCATGTGGACAGGGATCGCGGCAGCCAGCGCCTGGACGATTATCTGGAGCCGGAGGACATGGACCCGGTGGTGGGGCATATCCCGGATCTGGAGGAAGGTGGCAATGTGCGACAGCAGATCCTGGATTTGCTGGCGCAACAGTATGGCATCACGCCGGCGGACCTGGTGTCGGCCGAACTGGCCCTGGTGCCCGCGGAGCGGCCCCGGGACATGGGATTCGATCGCGGCCTCATTGCTGCCTACGGTCAGGATGACCGTCTGGCGGGCTATGCCGCTCTGCGGGCCATCGCTGAGCTGGAGAGTCCCCGCACGACCGCCATCGCCTATCTGGTGGACAATGAGGAAGTGGGCAACCGCAACAACACCGGTGCCGGGTCTGATTATTACGCCGATCTGTTGTCTCGCCTCATCTACGCCCAGATGGGGGAAGCGTATCGGGAACCGGTGTACCGCGCCGCCATGCGCAACACCCGCTTCGTGTCCATCGACGTCAATCCCGGAGTCAATCCCATGAATCCGGGTGCCTGGGAGCTGGGCAACGCACCGAAGCTGGGTTATGGAGTGAACCTCAAGCTGTACGGGCAGGGCAACACCGCCAATTCCGAATTCATCGCCTGGACCCGGCGGCTATTGGATGAAAATGAAGTGCCCTGGCAGACCGCCACCTACCGGGTCGGCAGCGCCGGCGGCGGCACCATCGGCGGCATATTTTCGGCACAGAACAACGAGGTGATCGATTTCGGCGTGCCGCTGCTGTCGATCCACACACCGTATTCGGTGAGCTCCAAGATCGATGTCTACAATCTCTACCGGGCAGCCCTGGCGTTTTATCTGGTACAGGACTAAGGCATGGCGGAGCTGCGCTACAGCGAACTGCCCCATGGCATCACCTGCATAGACACCTGGCTCAAGCGGCCCGGCCTGGCCGCCTGTTACCTGATCAGGTCCGGCGATCATTACGGCTTCATCGATACCGGCACACCCAATTCAGTGCCATTTTTGCTGGAACTTCTGCAGCGCAAGAACATTGCCGTGGACCAGGTGAGTCATGTGATGCCCACCCATGTGCATCTGGACCACGCCGGTGGAACCGGCGCGCTGATGCAGGCCCTGCCCAAGGCCAGGCTGGTGGTTCATCCGCGCGGTGCCCGTCACATGATCGATCCGGCAAAGCTGGAAGCCGGGGCTCTGGCGGTCTACGGCCATGCCACGTTTGAAAAACTGTTCGGGCGTCTGGTACCGGTGGATGCATCGCGGGTGATCGAGGCAGGCGATGGCTACCAGCTGGATTTCCATGGTCGACCGCTGCAGTTCATCCATACACCGGGTCATGCACGGCATCACTATGTGGTCCATGATTCACTCAGTCAGGGCCTGTTTACCGGCGATACCTTTGGTGCCAGTTATCCAGAGCTGAACGGTGGACGCCGGCCCTTCATCTTCCCGCCCACAACCCCCATCCAGTTCGAACCCCAGGTGTGGCAGGCGACCCTGGATCATCTGTTGGCACTGGAGCCCCGCCGGATTTATGTCACCCATTACGGCATGCATCCGGAGCCGGACAAGCTGGCGGTACAGCTCAAGGATGCTATCAATGAGTATGTGGAAATCGCCCTGGACCTGGAGCAGGTACCGTCCCGCGGCGAGGCCATCACCCAGGCCCTGCTGAATTACAGCATCAATACTCTGCAGGATGCCGGATGCATGCTATCCCCTGAGGCCATGACGGAGGTGTTACTGGATGACATGGCGCTCAATGCCCAGGGGCTGGATTACTGGCTCAGCCACGGCAGGGTTGCCTGAGAGATGGTGCATAGCCCCCTGCTCATTCTGAAGACCGGCCACACCGTGGACAGCCTGCGCAGCGAAGGCGAGGATTTCGAGGACTGGATCACTGCGGGCTGCGGACTGCCGCAATCAGCGGTGGTCACCGTGGAGGTATTCAAGGGTGCCAAGCTGCCGGCAGTGGACAGCATCAGCGGCATCATCATTACCGGTTCCCCGGCCTATGTGACAGATCATGACGCGTGGAACGAGCGTGCGGCCGACTATCTGCGCGACGCTGTGCGACGGCAGCTGCCGGTTCTGGGGATATGCTATGGACATCAGCTGCTGGCCTATGCCCTGGGTGGGGAGGTGGGATTTCATCCCCGTGGCCGGGAGATCGGTACAGCCACAGTGTGGCTGCACGGAGGCAATGCCGCTGCGGATGCCTTGCTGGGCGAACTGCCCGCCAGCTTCAAGGCCCAGGTGTCCCATTTACAGACGGTGATTCGCCCGCCCGGGGGTAGCACCGTATTGGCAAGCAATGACTTTGAACCCTACCATGCGCTGCGTTTCGGGCCACTGGCCTGGGGTGTGCAATTCCACCCGGAATTCAACCCCCGCATCATGCTGGCCTATCTGCAGCAGCGCCAGGATAGCCTGCGGTCGGAGGGCCTGGATGTGGATGCCCTGATGGCTGAGGTGGCTCCCACTCCGGAAGCCGCCACCGTGCTCACCCGTTTCGCAGCCTTGCTGCGGCCCTGATCAGGCAACTTTCCCTTTTATCCTGGAAAAGGTCCGGGTGTGTTGGTGATTCAACCGCCGGCGGCGTCGTTCACCAGCTGCACCAGGCGGGTCACGGTACTGGCGTTGGCCAGACTGCCGTTGATGAACAGGGTGGGGGTGGCGCGCACACCGGAGCGGGTGCCGCTGCGCTGGTCACTGCGGATTTTCTCGATGACTGCAGGGTCTTCCATGTCCCGTTTCAATTGCTCCATGTCCAGCCCCAGCTGGGTTGCATAACTGTCGAATTCAAACGTCACGTCCTCCGCTGTCAGCCCGGCCCAATAGGCCTGATTGACGAACAGCAGGTCGTGCATTTCCCAGAAGCGCTCCTGCCGTCCGGCGGCCTCGGCATAGAGTGAGGCAGTCCAGGCGAAGGGATGCATGTCGGTGAGGGGATAGTGGCGGAAAACCAGCCGTGCCCTGTCACGCAGTTCCGGCCAGGCACGGGTGATGAGCAGATACTCCTCGGCGCAGGCCGGGCACTGGAAATCCGCATACATGGTCAGAGTGACCGGGTTGTCCGCCACGCCGCGGATGTGATCGGTCTCGGCGATTTCCACCGGAGAGTAGGTGGGGCCCTGGGTGAACAGAGTGAACAGGGCAATCAGGACGAATACCGGTGCGACCCCGTACAGGCCCACCTTGCTCATGAGCTTGAGGGTGGCTTGCCTGCGGGCGGCCGCCTGCAGTTTCTCTTCCTTTTTCTGTTGCTGGAGTTCGCGTTTCTTGCTCATGGTTATTTGCTGTCAGTCGGCCAATCGAAGTCGGCATGTTAGCCCAAGGGCAAGGCAGTTCAAAGCATGGCCCGTGGCCCTGCACCTATCAGCAGGGGAGGGGCTCTTTTGCCGTGGCGAGACTGGCTGCGGTTTTGGCTGCGGAGTCCTGGCAGGCCATAGCCAGCAGGGTGGGGCTGCGGTCCAGTGCATCGGCCCCGATGGTATCGGCCCGCAGGGCAAGATGGACGAACAGGGGGCGGCCGCGGTCCGTGGGGGCATACCAGTGACCCGCGCCACTGATTTCCGCCGGCAGGCGTTT
>JBJOHV010000025.1:0-3330 GCA_046047495.1 Pseudomonadota bacterium
GTGGTCAAGGCCACGTGGGCGAGGGGGATCTTGACCAGGGAGGCGGGCACCAGTGCCACATCCGGATGGATGCTCACCACCACCTCGCCCGCGGGGGAATGCAACAGTACGCCGCCATCTCCCGCCAGGGCAGTCAGGCGCTCCTGGGCGAGGGCAGGGCAGACCAGCCCCCAGGCAAGAACCAGTAAGGGGAGCTTGAGCAGTAAGGGGAGCTTGAGCCAACGCTGCAGTGGTGAGAACGTCATGATGGCCTCAGTGTAACGGAACCGGGGGAGCGACGTACCCTGTTTAATGGCAGACGGGAATGATCCCGGCTACACTGACCGGCAGGTCCGGATACAGGGATTGTAAAATGGCCATCACCACGTTCGACACACACAAGTTCGTCCGCCGATTGGAAGAAGCGGGAGTTCCGGTCAAACAGGCAGAAATTCAGGCCGACGTGCTAACCGAGGCATTCAATGTGAATCTGGAGTCGCTGGTCACCAAGGATTACCTGGCTGCCCGCTTTGCGGAACAGGATGCCCGCTGGGACCGGCGTATGGCCGAGCTGGATGTCAAATGGGAGCAGCGCTTTGCCCGGTTGACCGCCAAGGTGGACAGCAATTTCCGGGTATTCCAATGGACCCAGGCCATCATCCTGGCCGCCGTCATCCTGCCCTACCTGGAGCGCCTCATGGCGCTGTGAGCATGGTCGCCGTTCGCCGTCCGACCCCGGGCAAGCAGTTGCGCGCAAACAGACTGGGCTTCGACCCTTATCTCCGCGACCCCTATCTCTCCAGGCTTTGGTAAATGATGTCCCGGGCGATCACCCCCGCGTTGGCCGCCTCCGGCCGCCGCGGCCCCTGGGCCTGGATCATGGACAGCCAGAAGATGTCGTTCACCGGATCGATCCAGAACGAGGTGCCGGCGGCACCGGCCCAATAATAAGTGCCAGGACCCTGGGGTGAACCCGCCGCCTGGGGATCGAAGGTGACCGCCAGGTCCACGCCCCAGCCCTGGCCCGGCTGACCGGGGCCGCCGATGCCGTACTGCATGTTCTCTTTGCCGGTGAGGCTGTTGGTGCGCATGATGCGCACCGACTCCGGAGTGAGGATGCGCACGCCGTCCAGTTCCCCCTCGTTCACCAGCATCTGCAGAAAGCGCGCGTAGTCGTGGGTGGAGGACACCAGGCCGCCACCGCCGGATTCCAGCCGGTCGGCATCGTGGAAACCAGGCCGGTCGGTGCGCTCCCGCTGCTGGGCCAGACGGCCCCGTTCGGCATCCCAGTAATGCACCTCGGCGAAACGGCCGCGATCCTCGGGCTTCACATAAAAGCGCGTGTCCGGCATGCCCAGGGGCTCGAACAGTCGCTGGCGCAGGAATTCCCCGAAGCGCATACCGGTGAGCTGCTCCACGATGTAGCCCTGGATGTCCATGCCGATGGAGTAATACCACTGGGTACCGGGCTGGGCCATCAGCGGAATGGCCGCCACCTTTTCGATCATCTCGTTCAGGTCTTTGGATATCAGCACGCCCTGGTCGCGAAAGGCCGTGTTCACCGGATCATCCCCGAACAGGCCGTAGCCGAAGCCCGCGGTGTTGCTCATCAGCTCGCGCATGGTGGGTTGGCGCTGCAGGTCTTCCAGCGGCCTTCCTCGAACAGCATCATCATGGCCACGCCGGTCACCGGCTTGCTCATGGAGTAGATGCGAAACAGGGAGTCTTTGGTCATGGGTGCCAGGTCATCCACACTGTTGAGCCCCGCCACGTCGAAGCTGGCCACCTTGCCGTCCTTCGCCAGCAGCCACACCATGCCCGCCACGTCCTGGTTGGCCACCACCTCCCGCATGGCGGCATCCAGCCGCTCGATGCCCTCGGCGCTGAAGCCCGCCGCCGCGGCACCGTCTTCCTGGTGCGGCCAGCTCTTCTCCGCCGCGAAAGCAGCGCTGCCTAGTGCTGTGCTGAACCCGGTCAACAGAACCAGGGTCAGGGTGAGGTGTCGGGTGTGTCGCAGCATCAGGTTATCTCCTTTGATATTAATTCTTGGATCAGCCGCCGTACTCCGGAATGCCGTGCTGGAACACCCGCCAGTAATGCCGCACCGAGGTGATGCGCTCCTGGCCATCGGGACCGGTTTCCCGCGCCACCGGATCGCGGCCGAAGATCTCGATGATCTCATCCCGGTCGGCCATCAGCGCCACGGTCATCTCGTAGAGCTTGCCGTCGATCTTGATGCGCACCCGCGGGTCCCGCTCCACGTTGGCCCACCAGCGCTTGGAGTGGGGAAATTCCTTCTCCAGCCGGAAGTCCTGTTCGCTGCCGCTGATGTAGAGCTGCTCGCCGCGGGGCACCAGGTTGATGTTGACCGAGTGGGGGATGCCGTACCAGGTACGGGTCTCGATCATGACGGAGTTGCCGCGCACCGGATCGTCCACCTGCAGCACCCAGTCCCAGTTTTCCACCGGTTCCCGCACCACCTCGCCGGTGAGCCACAGGCCCCAGCCGCCGGTGCGGCCGCTCTCCACGAAGGCGGGACTGGTGGGATCCACATAGCCCGGCTCCAGGCCGGTGACCCGCAGGGTGAGGAGGGTGAGCACCAGGAGGGAACCGACGATCGCCAGACCGATTTTCACATTGCGCATGTTGTTATTGTTCTCGCTAAGGTGTTCTTGAGGCGTCAAAATTAGCGCCACGGCAGGCCATTGTCCAATCCAACCGTCTCACCTGCCGGGGACCCGGCTGAGCGCTCCCATGACACAGGCATCCCTCTTCACCACGACCGAAGGCCGCATGCTGGGCTGTGGCCTGGTGCTCGCCGCCCTGATGCTGCTGGCCTTCGGCATCGCCTGGCATGTGTACCCGGAGCGCATCCTGCCCTATGCCATCATGACGGGCCTGAACCTGATCATCGGCCGCGAGGCCGGCATGTCCTTCGGCTATGCCAGCGGCTTCGGTCACAGCCAGGTGGTGCCTCTCAATATTCTGGTGGAGACCATCCAGGTGCTGGTGGTCTATCCGCTGTTCGTGCAGAGCACCCGGCACCTGATCCGGCTACGCCGACTGGAGCCGTTCATCACCCGCATCCAGCACGCGGCGGAAACCGGCGGCGGCGTGGTGCACAAATTCGGCATCGCCGGGCTGTTCGTGTTCGTCTTCATGCCCTTCTGGATGACCGGGCCGGTGGTGGGGGCCATCATCGGTTACCTGATCGGCCTGCGCCCCTTGCTCAATCTCGGCGTGGTGCTGGGATCCACCTACATTGCCATCGGCCTGTGGGCCTTGCTGCTGAACGAGCTGAACGCCTGGGCGGCGGCCTTCAATCAGTACGCCCCCTATGGGCTGTTCCTT
>JBJOHV010000026.1:0-72274 GCA_046047495.1 Pseudomonadota bacterium
TGATTGCCGTCACATGAACCCAAAATACCCACTTTTGCTATTTTGTATCAAGTACTTATAATGCTTGCCCGGTAGCGGACCGCTGCCCTATTCGATCAGCAGTACGACACTGAGCCGATCATTTAACAGGATCCAGACTTCATGGTGGTGACCCCGGAGCTGCTGGGTGCGTTTCCCATTTTCAAACCCCTGCCGCTTCCTGTACTCACTCAGCTCGCCCAACAATCTGCCATTCGAAAATTTGCCCGGCGGGCCATCGTGCTCAATGCCGGCCAACGGGAATCCCATGTGTGTTTTTTGTTTGAGGGCCGATTACAGGGTGTGGACTTCACGATCGATGGCCGCGAGGTAGGCCTGTTTTTCGTGGAGCCCGGCGATTTTTGCGGCGAATTGAGCCTGTTCGATGACGGCCCCCAGCCGGAATACATCATCGCCCTGACGGCCGCCTTGACTGTGTTTGTGCCCATCGAGGCCCTGCGCGAGGTCATGTTGAAGAACGCCAGTGTCGTCAATGTCCTGGGCAAGAAACTCGCCGCCAGGGTACGGCAAATGACCTTCCAGCGCTCCCTGCTGGGCCTGCCCAACATTGCCCAGCGGGTCTGCTGCCAGCTGTGGAACCTGATCCCGGAACGGGACAAACAGCAGTTGCACAACCGTGTCATCAGTAATCCCCCCACCCACATGGAAATCGCCATCATGCTGAATATCAGCCGCGAAACCGTAACCCGGGTGTTTCAGTCCCTGCAGACCCGGCAAATCGTCAAGCGTGACGGACCGACCCGTCTGGTGATAGTGGACCTGCCAGGTCTGAAAAGCTTTGCAGAGGGGCGCGAGGAACTTTAGCAATGGGCCGGGAGGCAGACATTGTAGGTACCTGGTCAATTGCGATGGGGGCGGGTCAAATGGGTTACAATCCCGCAATTTTTCCGGTCGCGGGTTGAATTACCACCAATTCCCCCTCACTAAGGCATGCTTACGGATCAACGAACACCCCCATGAACATCAAAAACAAGCAAGGCCCCCGTTATACCGAACTGTTTGAGGCCATGAGGGCCATCAGGCACTACTTCATCTATGCGGGGGTGTTCAGCGCCGCCATCAATATCCTGATGCTGGTGCCCATCATCTACATGCTGCAGGTTTACGACCGGGTGGTCACCAGCGGCAGCCTGTCCACCCTGACCATGCTGACCCTGTTGATGGTGGCCCTGCTGGCAGCTGCCGGCGGCTTCGAATGGGTACGCTCCATGATCCTCATCAGCGCCAGCAACCGGGTGGAGAAGGATCTGCGTGAACGGGTTTTTGACGCCACGTTCAAGCGCGGATTGCTGACCGGCGGGCCGGGCAATGCGTCCCTGCCCAACAATGATCTGACAGCGTTGCGCCAGTTTCTGACCGGTAACGGCCTGTTTGCCTTCTTCGATGCCCCCTGGTTTCCCATTTACATCGCCGTGATGTTCATGTTCCATCCCTGGTTTGGCGTGGTGGGTATCCTGGCAGGCATCCTGATGGTGGCGCTGGCCTGGGTCAACGAGGTGGTGACCACCAAGAAACTCAAGGATGCCAATGCCCAGGCCAACTGGGTCAGCAACCAGATCACCGGTTCATTGCGCAACGCGGAGGTGATCGCCGCCATGGGCATGACCTCCGATATCCGCAAGCGTCAGGAAATTCGTTCGGACAAAGTGCTGGCACTGCAAACCGAGGCCAGCAAATGGGCCGGTGTCATCGGCAATCTTTCCAAATCCTTTCGCCTGATCATCCAGTCATTGATTCTGGGACTGGGCGCCCTGCTGGCCCTGCGACAGGAGATTTCCCCAGGCATGATGATCGCCGGTTCCCTGTTGCTGGGTCGCGCCCTGGCACCCATCGACATTCTCGTCGGTACCTGGAAAGGGTTCGCGGTGGCACGCGCGCAATATGAACGCATCGGTCAGTTACTGGAAAATATTCCAGCCGACCAGGACACCATGAGCCTGCCCGCGCCCGAGGGCAATCTGAAAGTCGAGCAGGTGACCGTGATTCCTCCCGGTGCCCGGGTGCCTTCAGTGCGCAACGTTGACCTGGAGCTGCGAGCCGGGGAAGCACTCGGTATCGTCGGACCCAGTGCCTCGGGCAAATCCAGTCTGGCCCGTGCGATATTGGGAATATGGCAGCCGGCGGCGGGCAAAGTGCGTCTCGACGGCGCCGACATCGGTGCCTGGAACCGCCAGGAGCTGGGTCCTCACATTGGTTATCTGCCCCAGGACATCGAACTGTTCGATGGCTCCATTTCGGAAAACATCTGCCGCTTCGGCGAAATCAATCCGGACAAGATCGTCGCCGCAGCCAGACTGGCCGGCGTGCACGACATGATCCTGCGGCTGCCCAACGGCTATGACACGGTGATCGGTGGTGCCGGCGGCGTGCTGTCCGGCGGTCAGCGACAGCGCATCGGCCTGGCCCGCGCCGTGTACGGCAATCCCTGTCTGCTGGTACTGGACGAACCCAACTCCAATCTGGATGACCAGGGTGAAAAGGAACTGGTGGTGGCGCTGCAGCGCATCAAGGCCCAGGGCTGCACGGTGATCGTCATCACCCACCGCACCATGGTGCTGCAGTGTGTGGATCGTATCCTGGTCATGAAGGAGGGCATGCCGGTGATGCTGGGTACCCGCGACCAGGTCATGGCGAAGTTGCTGGGCACTCCCGAGTCCCAGATTCCCGCTCCCAGCAAAAGTCACAGCGCTGCGTGATGCAGCCCGTCAACCCTCGGAATAAGTAATGGCCATCATCGATATCAAACCCGATCAGGTGCTGCGAGAGGAAGAACCCTATGCTGTGGAAACCAGCATGGCTTTCCCCCTGCGGGTGGGCATGATCATTTTCTTCCTGGTATTCGGCGTTTTCGGTGTGTGGGCGGCCCTGGCACCCATCGAGGGTGCCGCCCATGGACCCGGTATCGTCACCGTCAAGTCCTACCGCAAACTCGTCCAGCATCTGGAGGGCGGCATCGTAAAGTCGATCCTGGTGCAGAATGGTGATCACGTGGTGGAGGGCCAGCCCCTGCTGGAACTGGACGACACCCAGGCCGCCGCCCAACTGGAAATCGCCACGGCGCAGTTCATCGCCAACAAGGCGGCGGAGGCCCGCCTGATGGCGGAACGGGATGGACTGGACAGCGTGCGCTATCCCGATTCCCTGCTGGCCGACGACGTCAACGCCCGCTCCGAAATCGAGGCCCAGGATGCCATTTTCCGCACCCGCAAAGCCGCCTACGAAGGCGGCATCGAGGTGCTGGAGCAGCGCATCGAACAGTTGGAATCCCGTTTGGTCGGCCTGCGGGCACTCAAGGAGAGCAAGGACATTCTCGCCCGCTCTTTCGCCGAGGAACTGGAAGATGTGCGAGTGCTGCTGAGCCAGGGTTTTTCCGATCGCACCCGGCTGCGGGAGCTGGAGCGCAATTATGCGCAATTCAGCGGTGAGGCGGCCGAGCTGACCGCCACCATCTCCACCACGGAAATGCAGATCGGGGAAACCCGCCTGGAAATTCTGCAACAACAAAACGAGTTCCAGAACCAGGTGGCCAGCCAGCTGGGCGAAACCCAGACCAATCTGCGGGACATCACCGAAAGGGTCAATGCATTGCAGGATGTGGTATCCCGCACCGTAATCCGCGCGTCGGTAGACGGCATTGTGCAGGGCATGCAGGTGCATACCATCGGCGGCGTCATACACGGTGGCACTCCCATTGCGGAGATCATTCCCCAGACCGAAGAACTGGTGATCGAGGCGCAGATCTCGCCCCTGGACATCGACCGGGTGGCGGAAGGACAGGAAGCCACCATCCGCTTCTCCGCGTTTGGCAGCAAGGTGCCCACAATATTCGGCCGGGTCGCCACCCTGTCTGCCGACGCCATTACGGATCAGCGCACGGGCATGACCTATTACCAGGCCCGGGTGGAAGTGACCGAGGAAGGCATGTCCAATCTGGGCGACCTGGTGATGGTGCCCGGTATGCCGGCCGAGGTTTTCATCGCCACGGGCTCGCGCACGTTCCTGCAGTATCTTTTCAAGCCATTCACCAACGCCATGGCCCGCAGTTTCATCGAAGATTGATATACGGACTGAATAGAAGACCGATGACGATTTCCAATGCCTTGCGTAACACCATAACAGGACTGGGGCTGCTGCTGGCGCTGGTGTCACCCTCCTTCGGTGCCGAGAATGCCGCCGCGGAGAGTCTGTCGCTGGAGGACTTTTTCTCCGCCGCCCTTGAGTACAGCCCCAAATTGCGCATCGCCGCAGACCGGGTGGATATCGGCTCAGCCCGGCGCCAGGCCGCCAACGGCCGACTGCTTCCCCAGTTGGCAGCCAACGCCAATGTGTCGGAAAACCGCCGCGACATCCTCAACCGGATCGAAGAATACCCCGGTCAGCGCTATTCCCTGCAGCTGACCCAGGTGCTGTTCAACTGGCAGACCTTTGCCGCACGCAGTCAGGCCTATCTGGTGGAGGATCAGCTGGAGGCCGAGTACTACAACGAGCTGTCCGTATTGCTCACCGATGTGGCCGAGAAGTATTTCAATGTGCTGCAGGCGGAGGATGCTCTCACCTCCATCCGCTCGGAACTGGAGGCGGTCACCAACCAGTTGAGCCTGGTGCAGAGTTACTACGATCGCCAACTGACACAGATCACGGACCTGTATGAAGCCCAGGCCACCCTGGCGGCAGTGCAGGCAGAACAACTGGCTCGTCAGAGCGAACTGGAGCTGGCCAGGGATGCCCTGCGTTCCGTGTCCGGCCTGGCGGCCGGCGGCCTTTATCGGCTCAGCGATGAGGTGCAGGTCCCGGCCGTGGAAAACAGTGTCAACTACTGGGTGGAGCAGGCCCAGGCTTCCAGTCATCTGATCCGGGCCCGGGAATACGCCATGCAGGCAGCGGAGAAACGCATCGATGAGTCCCGCGGCGCCTATATGCCGCGGGTGAGCTTTGTAGTTACCCGGCAGAATTCCGAGCTGGGCTACGACAATGCGCTGATCCCTCGCACCGACACCACCTATGTGGGGGTGGATGTCTCCATTCCGCTCTACACCGGCGGCAGCATAAAAGCCGGCGTCAGCGAGGCCATGAGCCAGCACAATATTGCGGAGAACGAATTACGTCAGGTGGAGCTGGAAGTGGGGGAACGCACCCGTGCCGCCTACCTGCGGGCCCAGTACAACCAGTCCCGCACCCAGGCCGCACAGCGGCTGGCGGAGTCCACCGCCCTGGCTGCCCAGGCAATGCAACAGGGCTTCGAGCTGGGCACGGTCAACAGTGTGGATGTACTCAACGCCCTGCGGGATCAGTTCCGCGCCGAGCGGGATCTGCAACAGGCCCGCTATGAACATGTGAAGTCCCTGCTGGTGCTCAAGCGGGAAGCAGGCACCCTGGTGGCTGACGATCTGCTTGACGTGAGTTCCTGGCTGGTGGCGCCCCAGGAGTAAGCCGCCCATGGCCGAGCTGCAGCGCATCACCAACGAATACCTGGAAACCGAGGACCGCCTGCGCCTCACCGGGGAGTCGGGTCAGGGCGAGGTGGTTTCCCTGTGGCTCACCCAACGACTGGTGCTGCGCCTGCTACCCCATCTGCTGGACTACCTGAATCAGTCCATTGCCGAGAACACCAAGGCCAAAACCCTGGTGCAGGGTTTTGCCCAGCAATCCGCCATGACCGGGCTGGCCACCCAGCCTCCGGTGCAGGCCCAATCCGATGCGCAGCCCTGGTTGGTGACCGAAGTGGACGTGAGCCATGCACCTCCCCACGTCGCCATTCATCTGAAAGGTCTCCAGGGGCAGCGGGCCAGCCTCAGCATGGAATACCGGCAGTTGCGCCAATGGCTGGCCATCATTCGAGGGTTATGGCAGCAGGCCCAATGGCCTGATGACATCTGGCCCCAGTGGATGAACGAAACCTTGCCGACCACGGCTACCCAGGCCGGCAAGGCCGTGCACTAACTGGTTTCGCTGCTCAGCGATAGAGCTCCACCACCTGGTGCACCACGTCCAGCAGCGGCTGCTGCAGATCCTCCACCTCGAACAGATAGAAAGCCTCAGCATGAGTCACAGCGGCCGGCAGAGTGAAGGTGCGTGTGATGTTCATGGCGGTGATCAGGTCGGGGTAGTTGTTCTGGCCATTCTGGCTCACATAGACGGCCATGGCCTGTTGCTTGCTGGCCAGCTGGGCGCTGATATCGATCAGCCGGTTGGTGGGGTTCTGCACACTGATCTCATAGGCCAGGGCCGCGGGGGGCGAGGGCAGTTGGGCCAGCACCTGCCATACCAGCAAAGCCGTCATGCGGTGATCGGGATGCAACTCCAGGGGGCCGGGAAAAAACACGCTGGCCGGCTCCAGGCCAGTGATGGCAGCGCGAATCCTGTCCAGCAACCGGGGTGAAGGAGCCAGACCCCGGTCCGGCTCGGTCCAACAACTGAGGGAGGTGACCCCCAGCAGCTCCGTGGCCTGCTGCACCTCCCGGTGACGGGTGCGCACCAGATCGGGCTCATTGCCTCCCAGAGCCCCATCGGTCAGCACGATCACATGGGTCTCGATGCCGGCATCGGCCGCCTTGCGCAGGCTGCCCCCCATGCCAAACGTCTCATCATCCGCGTGGGGGGCAAACACCAGCCAGGGTCCGCCCGGCAAGGGTCCGGCCTCGTAGGGTACCAGCAGGTGTTCCGGATTCAGCATAGGCAGTTTCACTTCGATTGCAGGATGACTTGGCAGGGGCCCGCATTATACCGTCGGGATGGCAGATGTTTTAGGCTTTTGCGGCGATTCATGGTTAAATTCGCAGCCGTGAAAGCTGGCTGCCCGCCGCGGATTCTGGGATGTTCTTCACTTCTTTGTTCACAACCTTCATCGCCACATTGCGCCAGTGGGTACTGACACCGGTCACCCATTACCGCCTGTTTCACAATTTCGTGCGGCAGGATTTCAGCGGTCAGTATGCCGGCTCAATGGGCGGCTTTCTGTGGCTGTTCGTCACCCCCATTGTCCACATCTGCATCTACGCCTTCGTGTTCCGCTTTGTGTTCGGGGTACGGGCTCCCGCCGAATTCGGCCAGACCAGTTTCGTGATCTTCATGATGGTGGGATACCTGCCCTGGTTCGCCTTCGCCGAGGCCCTGGGCAGGGCCCCCGCCATGCTGCTGGAAAAGGCGCCCCTGATAACAAAGGTTATGTTGCCGGTGCAGATCATCCCGGTCAGCGGCGGCCTGATTCCCTATCTGACCCATGGCATCGGTTTCGGCCTGTTGCTGGTGTTCCTGGCCCTCAGCGGCTACCTGTCCTGGTACTGGCTGCTGATCCCCGTGGTGTTCGTCCTGCAATTGCTGTTCACCCTGGGCCTGGTTGCCCTGCTGTCCGCCTTTTGCGTGTTCCTGCGGGATCTGCAGCAGCTGGTGGCCCTGCTCATCACCACCTGGTTCTTCCTGACCCCCATCGTGTACCCCATCACCATCATCCAGAACGAGACCATACGCAATCTGTACTACTTCAACCCCATGCACAGTTTCGTGGAGCTGTATCGCCAGATCATTCTGGGGGAGGCTTTCCCCCTGTTGAATTTTGAGATCGTGGTCAGCGTCAGCCTGCTGAGTTACCTGCTGGGAGGCTGGGTGTTCATGCGCATCAAGCACGCCTTCGGGGATGTGTTGTAGGATCACCCCCATGCACAGAGTCACGGTACAGAACCTTTACAAGGAATTTCGCATCTACGAGCGCCCCAAGGACCGCCTGACGGAAATAATCCTGCGGCGGCCCATGCACAAGGTTTATCACGTACTGAACGACATCTCATTCTCGGTGCTCAACGGCAAGAGCCTGGGCATCGTGGGTGACAACGGTGCCGGCAAGTCCACCCTGCTGAAGCTGTTGGTCGGCACCCTGCAACCCACCGCCGGTCAGATCAGCATCGCCGGGCAGGTGGCCGCTCTGCTGGAGCTGGGAGCCGGTTTTCATCCTGAATTCACCGGTCGCCGCAATATCTATCTCAACGCGTCCCTGTTGGGGGTGCCGGATGACAACATTCCGGAGCTGGAGAACGACATCATCGAATTCTCGGAGCTGGATTATTTCATCGATCGCCCGGTCAAGACGTATTCCTCCGGCATGTATGTGCGACTGGCATTCTCAATCGCCACCATGGTGCGGCCGGACGTGCTGGTGATCGACGAGGCGCTGTCCGTCGGCGACCTGGCGTTCCAGAAGAAGTGTGTGGACCGCATGAACCGGTTCCGCCAGGAACAAAAAACCATGGTGTTCTGCAGTCACTCCATGTACCACGTGCAACAGCTGTGCGACAACGCCATCTGGATCGACAAGGGCAGCATCCGCGCCTACGGCACCAGTGACGAGGTGGTGGGAATTTACGAGGACCATTGCAACAGCAAGAAGGTTTACCACAGCATCACCGAAGACATCCCCGTCGAGGCACAGGCAGCGGAAGAAGGCGTGAAGCAGCGGGACTGCCGCATCCTGTCAGTCCATGTGCGCGACCCGGAGGGACAGGAGATCACCGTCATTCCGCCCCTGAGCGATCTGGTGTGTCAGATGGAAGTGGAAGTCCTGGGGGACAACGTGGAAGGCAATTTCGGCTTTGCCTTCATGAAGTCCACCGAAGAGGTGATTGCCTCATTCCTCACCACCGATATCCAGGGGGTGCACAAGGGGCCCTTCATGCGGGGCGAGAAGATCACGGTCACCATCCGCATCGAAAGCATCGCCATGCGGGTGGGGCAGTTTTACGTACTGGGCGGTGTGGCGGATCGCAGCGGCCTGCTGTGGTATGAAACCAGACCCAGCAAGCCTCTGCAGATGGAGGCCAATCGGGGCGTGGGTTCCTTCGCCATGAAGTCTTCCTGGCAGGTGGAGCAGGGCTGAGCCAAACCTCAGAGATCCCCGATCAGCGCAGACGGCAGCTTGATGCCGTATTCCTCGATGCGCGGCGGCGCGGTGTCCGGCAGCCGTCCGTAGGGATCGACTTTGTAGACCCTGGGCAGGTTGTTATAACTGCGAACCTCGATGATCTCCATATAGGCCTGGGTCACCGGGTCCACACCCTCCGTGACCACCTTCGGGTAGGCGAAAACGGTGTAATAGGTGGAGGTGAGATTGCCCACCCAATTGGACAATTCCACCAGGTTTTCATAGGGGATGATCTCCGCCAGTTGGGCCCGGGTGTTGATCTGGCGAATCTCCCGCACCGCCAGGATGGTCTCGATCAGCTCATCGTCCAGGCCCGGCAACAGCTGCATGGCCTCCCGGGTCGCCAGATTGAGATTCACCGCGCGGTTGTTGCCGTAGACGGTGAACGCAGCATCCAGATTGACCCCCTCGAACAACTCGGCGAATCCGCGGATATGGAGGATCTCCTCCACCGTATCCAGCTCGGGATTGTTGCGCGGTATGTAAGGCGGATCCAGTGACAGGTAGTATTCCCGTTCCGCACCGTTGAGACTTTCCAGGTCGTTGAGGTCGGTCCAGTCGGTCCAGGCGGCCAGCAGGTCCTGCACCTGTTCGGGGTCCGCATCGATGCCTCCCAGGCGCTTCTCGATCAGGCTCTGCATGTAATTGCGGGGAATGCGATTGAGATTGATCTTGCCGATGTGATCGTAGATGCGCACCACCACATCCTCACTGGCGGGATAGTACAACTCCAGGGGCTGGCCATTGAAGCGATAGGCCGGTATCTGGATTTCACCTTCGTCGCTTTCCTCCTGCACCTCACCCACGGGTCGCGGCATGCTTTCCAGCATCAGTTCCATTTCCGCCCGGTTGACCGCCTCCATCACGGCAGCCCACTGGGCGACAGCCTCCTGATTGTGATAAGCCGCCCTGGCGGACAACCGCACCTTGCCTGCCATGGCGGTGACCAGCACCGTCAGCAGCACGGCGATCCACAGCACGATGATGATGACCGAGCCCCGCTGCCGTCCCATGATCACTGCCCCGCCTGCAGGAGCGTAGGCCGCAGATTGCGGTGCTCATTGTTGAGAATCCGAGCCACGACTTCCAGTTCCGGACGACGCTCCTGTTGATCATCCAGGGGTGTGAATATGACGTGTACCGCCAATGGCAGGGATTGCAGCTGATCGCCCGGCCAGTCATCCCGCCACTGACGGCTGTCATCCAGTTCCCGGTACAGATAACTGAAGCGGGCCTCATAGCCGGGCAACATCAGCAGGGGAGTGGCCTGTTCCAGACGCAGGGCAGGATTGTCGGAAAATGCCGGCGCCAGGCGCAGCAGCACACCGTCATCGTCGTTGGACAATTCCCAGGCGGTCAGTCCCGGAGAACGCTGGGGCGATACGGTGGAGACCCAGCCCAGCACATCATCCTGACCATTGAAGTAGATCTGGCGCGCCAGGGTGTCGTCGTCGGCATAGCTGTGGGGGAAGGCGCCATGCAGGGCCCGGTCGATCTGCAGCACAGCCAGTGCCTCGTCCAGACTTTCATCCAGCTGGTCGGAGTTGCGGTTCCAGTCTTCCGACACCACGAACACGCCGGTGCTCAACAGGCCCAACAGCATGGCGGTCAGTCCCAGCGCCAGCAACAACTCCAGCAGGGTGAAGCCGCTGTCCCGAAAACATCTGTGATGACGTCTTTGCAACGGCATGTCACTCCGGCAAGGTCAGACGCAGCCAGCGGGTGCCCACGATGATCTGCTCTCTGTCATCATCCACGATCTCGAACGGCTGCAGGGTGAATACCGTGGCCTGGGTCTTGCGCTCCGGAGGATCCGGCAATGGCAGGGGCCGGATGTCATAACGGTCGTTGTCGAGAATGGGTTCCACTTCGCTGAACTCGTCTTCCAGCAGGGCAAAATTGATGGCGGCACGGGCGTTGACGGCCCGCACCAGACTGGCCTCGGAGCGCCAGGACAATTGCTTGCTGCCGGCCACCAGGGTAAACAGCCCGCCCAGTATGAAGCCGGTGATGGTGAGGGCAATGATGACCTCCAGCAAGGTGAAGCCCTGGGACGTGAGACGGTTCATCCCTCATCCTCATCCAGGCGGGTGGTGATCCTGCCGGTGAACGGATCCACATCGATGGCGGCCATGCGGTCCTCAAAGTGCAGGATCAGTGTGCCGCCGGTGCTGCCGCCCTCGGGATAAAATGTGATATCGACCCGCTCGTCCACCTCCTGCTCCCGCTGGGTGCTGTCGCGGTAGGTGAGGGCGCTGCCTTCGCTGAGCCAGCGGCCGGCCAATCCCGGGCGGATGTCCTCATCCTCCGCCAGGGCCTCGATCACGAAGCTGGCGGTGGCGGGCTGTCCGGAAACCACGGCAATGCGGCGGGCGTAATTCAGCAGGGCACTGGCCTCCCGCACCTGGGCGGCAAAGCTACGGGCATCGAGGCCGCCCAGATTGGGCACCACGACGATGCTGGCCATGGCGATGATGGCCATCACCAGCAGGATTTCCAGCAGGGTGAATCCCCGGTCGCTACCGGGAATGAAATGGCCGCAGGGCTTACAGCCCGATATCGGCGTCATCGTCTTCGCCGCCCCGTTCCCCGTCCGCCCCGTAGGACACCAGGGTGAACTCCCGGCCGTCGGATTCGTAATGGTAGTCATTGCCCCAGGGGTCCTTGGGCAGCTCGCGGCGCAGATAGGGGCCGTTCCAGGATGCGCGACCCGACTCGTTCTCCATGAGCCCCTCGAGGGACTCCGGGTATTCCCCCACGTCCAGCCGGTGGGCGTCCAGGGCGGTTTCCAGGGCCGAGATCTGGGACGCCGCCGCATCCCGCATGGCACCGGCCTGCTGGCGGAACAGATTGGGCGCCACCATCACCGCCAGCATGGCGATGATGGCCATCACCACCAGAATTTCGATGAGGGTGAAGCCTGCCGCGGGTTGTCGGATCTGTGTGTGTTTCATGTCATAGCCCTCACTGAATTCCTGCTTCCTCGAACATCTCCGCCGCCAGCTCGAAACGGCTCAGGATGTCGGCATACTGCAGACTGCTCTGATTGTTGAGATTGATTATCTCGGGGCGCAATACGATAAACAATTCCCGCCGCTCCTGATTGTTCTGGCGATAGGAGAACAGGCTGCCCAGCACCGGGATGCGGTTGAGACCCGGCACGCCGCTGTTGAGCAGCTCATTGTCATTCTGGATCAGGCCGCCCAGCACCACACTGTCGCCGTTGCGCACCACCACGGTGGTGCTGATTTCCTGATTGTTGAACACAGGATTCTGATTGACTCCGGTGGCACTGTTGTCCACGGAGGACAGCACCTGGCGGATCACCAGATTCACCACCCCGTCATCGTTGATCTGGGGTGTGATGTACAACTCGATGCCGGTGGGACGGTACTGGATGTTGGTGGTGGCCAGACCACCGGTGCTGACGGTTTCTCCCTGTTCCACCGGCACGTCGGCTCCGATCTGGATTTCCCCTTCTTGGTTGTTGCTGACCGTCAGGGACGGCCGGGCCAGCAGACGCACTTCATTGTTTACCGCGATGGCTTCCAGGGTTGCATCCACCAGGGCATTGCCGTCCACGAAGGACTTGTTGAACAGCAGCCCGTCCAGCCCCCCTTGTGGCAGGAACGAGGTGCCGGTCTGGGTGGAGATATTGCTGACCTGGGCATTGGCAGCCACCCGGGTCCAGTCCACGCCGAAGCGGGTGTCATCCGACAGGGTCACCTGGGCGATGACGGCATTGACCATGACCTGCAGGGGTACCACATCCAGTTGACTGATGGTGGTGAGCAGCTGCCGGTAATCACGGGCGCTGGAGCGGATCAGCAGGCTGTTGGTGGCCTCGTCAGCCACGATGCGCACCCGCAGATTGGCGGACACCGCGCCGGGGGCAGTGAACACCGCAGCATCCGGGTTGACCTGGGCAGTCGTCAGCTCTGCCTGCTGAGGGTCGGCGATGGCATTGCGATTGGCCAGGACGGAAGGCGGAGGCTGGTTGTCCTCATCACGATCCTCAAAGACGTTGGTGAGGGTCTCTGCCAGTTCCACGGCATTGAGATTTTTCACCCGGTAATGGAACAGCTGCTCCACCTGCTCCTGACTGTCGGCGTCCAGGATGCGGATCCAGCGGGAAATTTCATCGAAGCCCCGGGCTGCCGGTGCCGTCACCAGCAGGGCATTGATGCGTTCTATGCCCCGCACCTGGTAGGCGGGATTCTGGCCCTCGATCTGGGTGAGGATTTCCTGCAGCTCGGTGGCCACCTCCGCCGCATTGGCATTGCTGAGGGGATACAACTGGATGCCCTGGCTGGCAAACGGGTCCGCATCGATCAGCAGCAGCAATTGATTGATACGCTCCAGTTCCGCCGGCGAACCACTGATGGCCAGCACATTGGTGTTGGACAAGCGCAGGATGGCATTCTCCGGCACCAGGGGGCCCAGCAATTCCTGGGCCGCTGTGGCCGACACGTGGACCAGCGGTGTCACCTGCATGACCTGGCTGGCGGACAGAGGTGCCGAGTCACCCGCGGTAGTTATTTCCACAGGCAACGGTGACGTGGCCCTTCGGGCATTGTAGACATTGCCCACCCGCTCGAGTGTGATACCTGCGTCCCGGGTCAGCAGGCGCACCAGGGGCCAGATGTCTGCCCGGCTCAGGGGACGATCCTCCGAGGTGCGGATGCTGATACGGTCATCGATGGTGGGATCGATGAGAATGGAGATGTCCACCGCATCGGCGAGTTCTTCCAACACAAGGCGCAGATCGGCCTGCTCATAGTTGAACTCCACCACATCATCGCCCTGGGGATTCACCGCCGCCGGAACCGGCTCCCGGTAACCCGGGATCGTCACCACCTGACCCGACCGATTGATCTGGGCCAACAGCTGCTGTTGCTCTGCACTGTTATCGCTCTGCAGCGCAGGAATCTGGACCGCCTGTACCGCCGCGGGACCGCCCCCGGAACTTACCGTAGATACTGGCCGGGCCGGAGCCGGCTGACTGCCGGTTACGGTGGCGCAGGCCTGCAGGCCCATGGCCAGCACCGCCAGGCTCACACCCTTGCTGACAGCCTTCCAGTTGAATGTTGGCATCACGTTGAGCACTCCCCGTTCAAAACTCCACGGCATTCATGCTGAATACCGCGGAAAGCATGGTAATTGTGATTCCACCGACCGCGACGGCCAGCAGGATGATGAGCACCGGTTGCAAGGCGGCAACCATGGCTGACATCTGGTTTCTGACGGTGGTATCGAAGGTGACCGCGACCTTGAGCAGGATGTCCGCCGTGCGACCGGACTCCTCGCCGACGGTGACCAGTTGGTGAAGCAGGGTGGGAAACCGCTGGGTCTTTTCCAGCGACACGCCCAAACCAGCGCCACCCCGCACATCCTCTTCCACCTGCTTCAGATGGCGGGTGATCTCGGTGTTGTGAATCACCTCCCGGGACACCCGCAGCGCCCGGATGAGGGGTATGCCTGCGTCCAGCAGTGAGCCCAGGGTGCGCGTGAAAATGGCGCATTCGCGATAGAGGATCAAGGTGCCCGCCATGGGCAGGGACAGCAGGAACTGGTGCTTGCGCAGCAGGGTCTGGGGATCCCGGTCCAGCCAGCGCCAGCCGGCAATCAGCAGCACCAGCAGTACCACCAGCAGGAATCCATAACGCTTGATACCGGCGCTGAGGGCCAGCAGGAACTGGGCCGAGGCCGGAATCTCGGTGCCGGCATCCTCGAACATCACGGCAAACTGGGGTATCACGAACACCAGCAGCAGGAACACGGAAATCACGCCGACCACCAGCAGCACGATGGGGTAAACCATGGCGGATATGATCGCCTGGCGGGTCTGGGCAGAGGTTTCCAGAAATTCCGCCAGATCCGGCAGCAACTGGTGCAGGATGCCGCCTTCCTCACCGGCCCTGACGATATTGATGTACATCTTGGAGAACACGTCCGGACGTGCCTCCATGGCCTCGGCCAGGCTGCGGCCTTCCTTGACCTCCCGGCGCATCTTAACCACCAGCTCCCGCATGGCGGAGGATTCGGTGATGCCTTCCAGCAACTTCAATGCCTTGTCGATGGGGACCCGCGCTTCGGTGAGGGTGCACAGGCCGTTGGTGAAATCCAGCACGTCTCGATGGCGGATGCGCCGGCGACTGGCGCCGCCTTCACCCTGGCGCGCCTCCTGCACCTTCACGGGAATCAGCTTGCGCCCCTGCAGGATGCGCACCACGTCCTTCTCCGAATCCGCGCCCAGCTGCCCGGTCTGCATCTTTCCGCTGCTGTCGTAGGCCTGGTACTTGTAGAAGCCGCTGCTCATATCGCTCTGGTCACTCTCACCACTTCTTCCGGTGTGGTCATACCGGCGCGCAATTTCTCCAGGGCATCCTGGCGCAGGGTACGCATGCCTTCATGGATGGCCGCCTCGCGAATGACATTGGCATCGGCACCGGTGGCGATGTGATGCCGGATCGCATCTGACATCACCAGCAACTCATAGAGTCCGATACGGCCCCGGTAGCCGGTGTTGCCACAGCGGTCACAGCCCTTGCCGCGGCGCACCTCGGGGCAGGTCCGGGGATCGATTTCCAGCACGGCAGCTTCATCCGCGCTGAGGGGGACGGTTTCGGAACAGTCGGTGCAAACCCGGCGCACCAGACGCTGGGCCTGGATGGCCAGCAGGCTGGAGCTGATCAGATAGCCCTCCACCCCCATGTCCTGCAAGCGGGTGACCGCACCGGCGGCGTCGTTGGTGTGCAGGGTCGAGAACACCAGATGACCGGTGAGGGCCGACTCGATAGCGATTTCGGCGGTTTCATGATCGCGGATTTCACCCACCATCAGGATGTCGGGGTCCTGCCGCACGATGGAGCGCAGGCCGGCGGCAAAGCTGAGGCCGATGGCCGGATTGGCCTGGATCTGGGTGATGCCCTCCAGCTGGTACTCCACCGGATCCTCCACGGTGATGATCTTCTGCTTGGCGTTGTTGATCTTTTCCAGGGTCGCATAGAGGGTGGTGGTCTTGCCGCTACCCGTGGGCCCGGTGATCAACACCATGCCATGGGGCTGGGTGATGATGTGCTGGTACTGCTTGAGAATGTTCTCCGGCATGCCCAGTGCCTGCAGCGGCACCGCCGTATCACTGCGATCCAGGATGCGCAGCACCACAGACTCGCCGTGCACTCCGGGCAGGGTGGAGACCCGCATGTCCAGTTGTTTGGAACCAATCTGATAATCGATGCGGCCATCCTGGGGCAGACGCTTCTCGCCGATGTCCAGACGCGCCATCAGTTTCAGCCGGGAGGCCACGGCGGTATGAATCTTCACCGGAAGACGCTCGATGCGGGTCATGATGCCGTCCACCCGGCAGCGCACGTCCAGGTGGTTCTCGCTGGGTTCGAAATGGATGTCGCTGGCATTGAGGTCGAGGGCGCGGGCAAACAGGTGATTCACCAGGCGGATGATCGGGGCTTCGGATGCCAGGTCAGTCAGCTCTTCATCATCCTCGAAGCCGGAAACAAACACCTCTTCCGGATTGTCGATCTGTGGGGACAATTCGGCGCGCCAATGGCGCATCAGCCGCTTGACCTCGTCATCGCTGCCGCAACGGAAACGGATGCGGGGGTCCAGGATATAGCGGATGCGGGCGCGGGTCTCGATGGCAGGCACGGCCTGACATACCAGCTCGCCGGATTCGAAGAAGTCCAGGGCAGGGGCTATGTTCTGGGGTTCCAGCAACTGGCTGAAGGCCGGCAATCCAAGTTCGATCTGTGACACCCGCTACCTCCCCGTGGCCAATTGCACACCTTCACGGCGGGCGAATCCCACCACCGTGATGGAGCCGTTATACATGTTGCGGGCCTGATCGAGACTGAAATCGGTAACCCACAGGCGCGGCAGGGATTCATCCAGTTTCTGCAGAAAGGCGATGGTGTTGGCGGCATTGTCGGTGCGGAACGACATTTCCTGCTGAATCAGCAGCCAGGTTTCCGACTCCAGCCGCTCCGCCAGCCGGGTGGACGTGACACTGATGCCGGTATCGCGGGCGTGCTGGGTCAGGGCCCGCTGGATATTGGCCTCGATGACCGGCACTGTGGCACCGGTAAAGATACGTGTTTCCATTTCCGCCAGCTGGTTTTCCACTTCCACCCGGCGGCTGCGCCACTCGGCGGCATCATCAACCAGGCGTCGTTCGCGCTCGATTTCCAGACGGATGTCCTCGATGCGCTCGCTGCGCTGCTGATAGACATCCCGCACGGTCGGCAGCAGGGTGGTGATGAGAAATACCACACCCACCGCGGCGGCCATCAGCAGGATATTTCGCTCTCTCTGGTTGATCACCATGGATTAATTGTCCGGAAAATGCCGCACCAGATACCCTTCGAAATTGACCGTGCTGAGTCGCAGGCCGATGTAATAACGGGTATTGCTGGTGGCCCTGGAAAACGCCACTTCGGTGAACATGGGATCCTGTTCGAGGCGCTGCAGAATTCCCTGGGGTTCTGCGCTCAATCCTTCGATGGTGATCACCCCCTCCGACAATTCGAAGGATGTGAGACGCTCGGGGTTCAGGATGGATTGCAGATTGAACAGGGTCTGTCGCACATTTTGTTCGGGGAAGTCCACCAGGGGTCCCCAGTCATCCTCGAAAGCCTGTACTGCATGGCGGTCCTGACGCGGCCCCTGTGACAACTCGCGCTGGGTCTCCAGGCTGGCATTGAGGCGTTGTATCTGGAATGTCTGGGCCAGAAAAGGCAGCGCACTCATCAACAGCACCAGACCGGCTGCCATGGCTGCCTGGGCCAGCCGCTTGCCTTTCACCTGCCGCTGCAAGGCCAGCAGGGCGCCGCGGGGGAAGAAACAATAGGCTTCGAGTGCGGGGCCGGTTGGGGGCGGCACGAATGGTTTGCTGTCCCTGATCGCCAACTGCTCCAGGGAAACGGCAGGCTGGACGGCCTGCTGCCATTGTTGCCGGAACTCATCCTGCTGCAGATCCCACTTGGGCACCTGCAACCACTCGTGCAGCACGCCGTGACTGATGGTGATGCTGGTCAGATTGTCCTCATCCTCGTCCAGCACGTTCAGCACCGCGTTGGGAGGCGCCAGATACAGGGGACGGGGCATGACCGCAACCAGGGACAGATCCTGCGCCGCAAACGCGGCAAACAACTGATCCAGACGGGTCTCGCCGATCCACAGGGCAATATCGTATTGGCCAGGCTGGGTCGCTGCAGGATTGACGCTTACCGCCATCGGTTCGTTGAGACTGGGCAGCAGGCTGTCAACCTGCAGCTGCAGGGCAGCAAGCGCCGCTTCCCGGGCCAGACCCGGCATGGCGATGGTGGTACTGACAAACTCCGCCGGTGGCAACAACAGCAGGATGGGAGGCACCGGTTGCCCGGGAACCATGAGCTTGCGGGCGGCGCTGGCCAGCGACTCGGGCTCCAGGGCCCGGGATTCCAGGGCCACTCCGTGACCGGTTTGCAGATGAATCAGGCGCCCGTCGAACACCAGCAGGGTGGTAGCCGCCTGCTGTAACAGTTCCCGGTTCGAGCCAGCCCCCAGCAAACCCGCCAGGGGGGCCGGCAAGCGGGCCTGCAACCGCTCGCGCCATTGGTTCATCTGGGTCTTTGCGTTGGACATACTGCGCTTCTGGTTGCCTGGAAAGCCCTGTCATGCCGCCTAAGTGGCTGTAATTTTTACAAATCCCTGATTGGACGGCAGTTTCGGAGAAATAGTTCTAGCCGGCGGGGCAATGAAAAAGGCCAGTGTCCAGGCTGGGTGCCGGAAAACTGGCCTTGGGGTTCATCGTGGTTGATCGGGAAAGATCAGGAACCCTTGGCAGCGCGCTCTATGCCAACCAGGAAATCCACCACATTCAGCATTTCCTCCTGGGTGGGGACGGCTTCGCCGGTCACCACCAGGTATTTGCCATTGACGATCATGTTGGGCGTGCTGCGGATCTGGTAATCCTGCATGCGGCGATCGCCCTGATTGACCTTGGTGCGCACCGCGAAGGAGTTGAAAGCCGCCTTGAAGTCCTCTTCGGACACTCCGTGCTTGGCAAACAAGGCGCCGATTTCCCGCTCGTTCTGCAGGCGATTGCCTTCGATATTGATGGCGTTGAAAGCCGGCTCGTGGATATTGTCCAGCACACCGAGGGCTTCGGCAGTGTAGAAGATCTGGGAATGGATCTTCATCAGGGCATTCCACTGGGCCGGAAACCGCACGAAGGCCACGTCATCCGCCAGATTGGCTTCCCAGTTGTGGATCAACGGTTCGAAGCGGAAGCAGTGGGTACAGCCGTACCAGAAAGCTTCCACAACCTCGATCTTGTCGGGGTTGTCGGTGCGCACCGGGGCGCTCAATTCGGTGTAATGGGTACCGGCCACATAGCGGGCGGGCTGGGCAAACGCCGTCACCGCCAGAGGCATCACCATCAGTAGCAGCACCAGCTGTTTGATTGTCTTGATCATGGGTAGTTCTCCATTTCTCCTTGGGGACTGGCCGTATTCACGACAGTTCTGACCCTATGGGACCTCACTGCAGCTGAACAGGGCCTGACTGGACTTGAAAGTAGCACAGAGCCTGCAGCCTCGCCATTCCCGGTCAACCGGGTCCCGGGTGCGCTCGTCCCGTCGTCAGTGCAGGCCGGACAGGTAGCTGGCCAGTGCTTGCAGTTCGCGGTCCGTGAGTCGCTCCACCACCGATCGCATCATGGCATTGGGGTCATTGGCCCGCTCACCGGCGCGGAATGCCTGCAACTGGGCCAGGGTGTACTCGGCATGCTGGCCGCTGAGGGACGGGAAACCGGCCGGGTCATTGCCCTTGCCGGTGGGCGAATGGCAGGCGGTGCAGGCCGCCACGGCGATTTCCGGGTTGCCGGCACGATAGAGGGTTTCGGCCAATTCCACGGTGGCCGGATCGGCGGCTCCCACGGTCGGCTGTTGGGAGGCATACCAGGCTGCGATGTCCAGGATGTCCTGATCGCTCAGCCCGGCCACCATGGCAGTCATGGTGATATTGCTGCGGGCACCGGATTTGTAATCATTGAGCTGCTTGACCAGGTATTTGGCGCTTTGCCCGGCCAGCTTGGGGTTCTGGGCAATGGTGCTGTTGCCATCGGCGCCATGACAGGACGCGCACAACAGGGATTTATTCTGACCGGCAGCGGCATCCCCCTGGGCGTGGGCGCCCGTGGTCAAAGCCAAGCTCAAGGTCCATGCAAACAGAATCAGAAGTTTTTTCATTGCCACCGGTAATCCTTTATTTCTCAAGGGACAAAACGTTTAGGTGCCTGCAAATTGCGGTCGCGGATTATAACCCATTAATGCTTCTGTTAACATGCCGGCCTTTCCGCCCTTGGATGCCCGGATGAAATTCCAGCAAACCCGCTTTATCACCAGCGCCCCCACCCTGGACCACTGCCCTGTCGACAGCCTGGCGGAGGTGGCGTTCGCCGGTCGTTCCAACGCGGGCAAGTCCAGCGCCATCAACACCCTGACCGGCCAGGGCCGCCTGGCCCGCACCAGCAAGACCCCCGGTCGCACCCAGCTGATCAATTTTTTCCAGGTGGAGGACGGACGCTATCTGGTGGACCTGCCGGGCTATGGGTTTGCCCAGGTTCCCCTGGATGTGAAGGATCAATGGCAATTCGAGCTGGAACAGTACCTGCGCTGCCGGGAGCCCCTCGCCGGCCTGGTGTTGTTGAGCGATATCCGCCATCCCCTGCGTGACTTCGACCGGATGATGATCCAGTGGGCATCCCAGGGCGAACTGCCCCTGCACCTGCTGCTCACCAAGTCCGACAAGCTCAAGCGCGGCGCCGCGCAGAACACCCTGCTGGCGGTGCGCAAGGAGCTGGCCGGCCTGCCTCTGGTCAGTGTGCAACTGTTTTCATCGACGACCCGGGCCGGGGTGGACGAGTTGCAGGAAAAGCTCACCCAGTGGCTCACGACGCCACCGGCCGATGCCCCGGTCAGTGCGCCTGATCCCAGTTAGAGCCAACCCCCACGTCCACCACCAGCGGCACATCCATCGCCGCCGCACTGATCATGCGGAACCTGACCCCTTCGGCCAGCAACTCCACGTCCCGGTCCGCCACCTCGAAGATCAGTTCATCATGGACCTGCATGAGCATGCGGGCGTCAAGATCCCCCAGGTCCAGCCAGTGATCGATGTCGATCATGGCGTGCTTGATGATGTCGGCCGCGGTGCCCTGCATGGGGGCATTGATGGCAGTGCGTTGGGCCGCCTGGCGCAACTGGGCATTGCCGGCCCGGATATCAGGCAGATACAGGCGCCGACCGAACAGGGTTTCCACATATCCCTGCTCATCAGCCAGGGCCCGGGTTTGATCCATGAAGCGCCGCACACCGGGGTAACGTTCGAAGTAGCGGTCCACGTACTTTTGCGCGTCCCGGCGTTCGATGCCCAGCTGGTTGGCCAGGCCGAAGGCGGACATTCCGTAAATGAGTCCGAAGTTGATGGCCTTGGCGCTGCGACGCTGATCCGGGGATACATCATCAAGTGCCACGCCGAACACTTCTGCCGCCGTGGCACGATGCACATCCAGGCCATCGGCAAAAGCCTTCACCAGCCCCGCATCCTGGGACAGATGGGCCATGATGCGCAGCTCCACCTGGGAATAGTCCGCCGCCAGCAGCTTGTAGCCGGGCTCACTGATGAAGGCCTGCCTGACCCGTCGTCCCTCCGCGGTGCGAATCGGAATATTCTGCAGGTTCGGTTCAGTGGACGACAGGCGTCCGGTGGCCGCCACCGCCTGCTGGTAGTTGGAATGAATGCGGCCGGTTTCGGGATTGATCTCCAAGGGCAGCTTGTCCGTGTAGGTGGACTTCAGCTTGCTGAGGCCCCGGTGCTCCATGATCAGCTTCGGCAATTCGTACTGCCGGGCCAGTTCCTGCAGGATAGGTTCGGCGGTGGAGGGCTGACCGGTCTTGGTTTTTTTCAGGATGGGCAGCTGCAGCTTGTCATAAAAAATCGCCTGCAGCTGCTTGGGTGAACCCAGATTGAATTCCTCACCTGCCGCCGCATAGACCGACTGTTCCAGCTCCTGCAGACGCTTGCCCAGCTCGTCACTCTGCTGTTGCAGCACCGAGGCATCCAGCTTGACACCGCGCCGCTCCATTTTCTGCAGGACGGGCACCAGTGGCATCTCGTAGTAGGTGTAGAGGCCGAAAAGATTGCCGCTCTGCCGCAGCCTGTGGGTCAGCAGGCCATCGAGACGCAGGATAAGATCCGCCCTCTGAGCAACAAACGGCGCGGCCAGGGCGGGCTCCAGCTCCGCGAATTCCAGGCGCTTGCGACCCTTGCCCACCAGGGTCTCGATATCGTCCACAGTCATGTCGAGATAGTGACGTGCCATGTCTTCCAGTTGGTGCTTGATGGCTACGGAATTGAGTACGTAGGACGCCAGCAGGGTATCGGACTTGTGTGGTTTCAGCTGGATGCCGTGGTTTTGCAGCACGTGGCAGACAGTCTTCAGATCGAAGGCGATCTTGACGATGTTGGGATCTTCCAGCAACACCTTGAGGCTCTGCAGATCCTGGTTGACGACCGAATCACCGGCATGGGCGACGGGCAGATAATAGCCTTCCCCGACCTTGCAACTCACGGCGATTCCGGTAATGCGCGCATGCATCGGGTGCGCACCATCGTGTTCGATGTAAAGCGCGAAGCGGCCGGCGTCACGAAGCGTTTTCAGCAGACGCTCCAACCCCGACTCGTCGGTGATGAGGGCATAGTCGGTTGTCGCCGGATTGACATCGGGCGCCTCGGCGGCAGCGGCTGAATCTTCGGCTGATGCCGTTCCGGCAGGATCGGCCGCGGACTCCACACCCTGGGCCTGCAACTCGGCGATCCATGACTTGAATTCCAGCTCGCTGAACAGGCGCAGCAATTCCGGCTGATCCGGCGCGGTCTTCTCCAGCCCATCGATGCCCACGTCCATACCCACATTCTGGCGAATGGTTGCCAGCTCATAGGACAGGCGCAGGGCATCGAGATTTTCCCGCAGGCGTTCACCGATCTTGCCCTTGATCTCGCCGGCATGTTCGATGATGCCTTCCATGGATCCGTAGTCCTCCAGCCACTTCACCGCCGTCTTGGGACCCACGCCGGGTACGCCGGGAATGTTGTCGGATTTGTCCCCGGTCAGCGCCAGAAAATCGATGATGCGCTCCGGCGGAATGCCGAACTTCCTGATCACCCCGTCCCGGTCCAGGGTTTCATTGGTCATGGTGTTCATCAGGGTGACGTGCTCGTTGACCAATTGGGCCAGATCCTTGTCGCCGGTGGAGATCAGGGTGTTCACCCCGGCTTTGGCCGCCTGATTCGCCAGGGTGCCGATCACATCGTCCGCTTCCACATCGTCGATGATCAGCAGCGGCAGACCCATGGCCCGCACGATGTCATGAATGGGCTTGATCTGGCTGCGCAACTCATCGGGCATCGGCGGCCTGTGGGCCTTGTATTCGGTGTAGATGCGATTGCGGAAGGTGCTGCCCTTGGCATCGAACACGATGGCGAGCGGACTGTCGGGGTAGGCCTTCATCAAAGCCCGGATCATGTTGATGACACCTTTCACGGCGCCGGTGGGCTGGCCACGGCTGGTGACCAGCGGAGGCAATGCATGGAAGGCGCGGAAAAGGTAGGAGGATCCGTCGACCAACACCAGGGGCGGTGCTTGCTTGATGGTTCGATTCATGGCGACAGGCAGCTGCTGATGTCCGCCGCCAGGCGCCGCATGAGATTGCTGTAGCCATCGGCGTCAGGCATTACGTGGAAGCCCAGCAGATCCAGTTCAACCTGCTTGAGTCTATGGCCGCCTAGCATGGTTTCTATGGTATGTGGATTCGCTGTATTGTCGGTCAGCAGGCAACCCGCCTGCAGTCGTTCAATGGCGTTGCGTGTCTGCATGATGTGCCGGATGCCCGGCTGCTGCTCGGGGTCCGGGACCAGCGCCAGGGCATGCTGCAGTCCAAACTCCAGCTCGAAATACTGTATGGCATCGTGGTAGACCAGGAAGGGTTGCTGCTGTAAGGCCTGCAATTCTTCAGCAAGGTCGTCGTGCAGGACCATGAGCTGCTCGCCAAAATTCCGCGCGTTGGTCTGGTAATCCGCGGCCCTGGCAGGATCCAGGGCCCCCAGGGCGCCTGCTATGGCTGCCGCGATGGCGCTGGCATTGCCGCTGTGGAGCCACAGGTGGGGGTCCATGCGATCTGCGTGAGCGGCGTTGCCATGGTCAGCCCGCAGGGGCAACAGGGTCAGGGATTCCAGTTGGTCCAGCCGCAACACCGATCGATTGCGGCCATCATCACCGGCAAGGCTGGACATCACACTGGTCAGATAGGTTTCAAGGTCCTCGCCTATCCAGATGATGAGATTGGCGTCGGCCATGGCGGTGCGGTCCGAGGGCTTGAGGGCATAATGATGGGGTGACTGGCCGGGGGCGATCAGCGCGTCGATGTCTCCGGCCCCGCCCATGACCGCCGCCGCGATCAATTGCAGCGGCTTGATGGTAACCAGCACCTTTAACTGGGCCTGCGCCAGCGACGGCAATAGCAGGATAATCAGGCTCAGAGCCCACCGACTTATCATGGCTGAGTTGTTTTCGGAAGTAGTTGACAGTGCCGCCATGATATACCATTGTGCCGCCCGGTTCCCGCTCCTGCCCCAGCAGTGCGCCAACCCCCCATCCTATCCGTCCAATTCGTCCAATTTGATTGTGCCCATGTCCAGTGAGTCCCAAACGCAGCAGCCCCTGATCAAGGCCACTGCCATCGTCATTCAATTCGATGGCCGGCAGGTCCTGCAGGGGGTGGATATCGAGGTAAGCCGCGGTCAGATCGTCACCCTGATCGGCCCCAACGGCGCGGGAAAAACCACTCTGGTGAGAATCGTGCTGGGGCTGTTGCAACCCGACGGTGGCACGGTGTGGCGGGCACCCGGTTTGCGCATCGGCTATATGCCCCAGCGCCTGCACATCGAACCCACCCTGCCCATAACCGTGCGTCGCTTCCTGCGCCTGGCGGCCAACGACCAGCCGTCCCTGATCGGGCGCCTCCTGGAAGACCTGCGCATAGGGCATATTGCCGACGCCCAGTTGCAGTCGGTGTCCGGTGGCGAATTGCAGCGCATCCTGCTGGCCCGGGCCCTGATGCGCGATCCCCAGCTGCTGGTCCTGGACGAACCGGCCCAGGGCGTCGATGTCACCGGCCAGGCCGAACTTTACCAGCTGATTTCACGCCTGGCAGACGAACGGCAATGTGGAATTCTGATGATCTCCCATGATCTGCATCTGGTGATGTCCACCACCGATGAAGTCATTTGCCTGAATCATCATGTGTGCTGCCATGGCAAGCCGGAGCAGGTCAGCAATGATCCGGCTTATCTGGATCTGTTCGGCAAGAAGGTTGTGCAGAACTTTGCCGTTTACACCCACAACCACAACCATGCTCACGGTATCGATGGTGAAATCGTGGCACCGGACTGCGGCCATGATCATTCCTGACTTCATACTGTATGCCCTTCTGGCCGGGTTGGCCCTGGCGGCGGTGGCCGGCCCGCTGGGCTCCTTTGTCGTATGGCGTCGCATGTCCTATTTTGGCGACACCCTTGCCCATTCCGCGCTGCTGGGAATCGCACTTGGATTGCTGCTCAGCATCAATCTGCAGATCAGCATCCTGGCGATCTGCCTGTTGTGCGCAGTGTTGCTGGTCCTGTTCGAGCGCAAGAAGTCCGTGGCCGTGGACGCTCTGCTGGGAATTCTGGCCCACAGCTCACTGGCCGTGGGCATGGTGATCCTGTCACTTTCCGACAGCGTGCAGATCAATCTGGAGGCCTATCTGTTCGGTGAACTGCTCACCATTCAGCCACTGGATTTGACCTGGGTGCTGTTCACGAGTGTGGCGGTGGGCGCAACCCTCTGGTACTTCTGGAACCAGTTTTTATCCGTATCCGTACATCAGGAACTGGCAGCCATCGAGGGGATCAACACCACATTCTTTCGCTACCTGCTCATTCTGCTCATGGCACTGGTTACCGCCGTGGCCATGAAAATCGTCGGTGTTCTGCTGATCACCTCCCTGTTGATCATTCCACCATCGGCGGCGCGACAGCTGGCGAAAACACCGGAGCACATGGCGTTGCTGGCCAGTCTGATTGGCTGCCTCGCCGTTATCGGTGGCCTGGCGGGCGCCTTCGTGTTCGACACGCCCGTGGGGCCCAGCATTGTGGTCATTGCAACCCTGATTTTTGGTGTGCTTTATATGCGACCGACGGCCAAACGCGGTAATTGGTCAGGGTAGTGCCCTGATCTGCCGGTAGGCCGACTCGAGGCGGGCTGCCTCGTGGGGAGCGCTGATAATGGCGCGGTACTGGCCGGCCGGATCAAGAACCGCGATATGGGCGCTGTGCTGAACCTGGTAGCTGGCGCCGTGGTGGGCGCTGTGGTCCTCGGCGGGGGGATCCTGCCGGGCGATGTACAGCTGGCTGGCGAGTTCGCTGATCTGCCCGAGTTCGCCGGTAAGTCCCAGGTAGGCTGGATCGAAGCGGGCCATATAGTCGGCCAGCACTGCCGGTGTGTCCCGGGCTGGGTCCACCGATACCATCATGATCCGCGTGTCATTCGCAAAATCTGTCTCCGCCAGTGCGCTGCTGAATTGTTTCAATTCCGCCAGGGTCAGAGGGCACACATCCTCACAGGATGTGAAGCCGAAAAACAGTAACGTCCATGCACCCAGCAAATCCTGTCTGCCAAAGGGATTGCCACGCTGATCCAGTAAGGAGAAATCCGCCAGTTGAATCGGTTGAGGGTAGATGGTGAGCCCTGGCACCGCGGCATTTGCCGTGTTTTCCAGGTTCTCCGGGGATTCCGGCGCGGATGATCGGGTCAGGAAGTAGCCTGCCACGGCGATTGCGACCACCAGATCGAACGCAATGACCGCCTTGATCAGGGCACTTTTACTCAAGGGTCTGCGCCTCAGTAAATGTAATGGTCGGTCAGTAATGCCACAAACAGGACGGCCAGGTAAATAATTGAATACTTGAACGTGTTCATGGCGGTGGTGGGCGTGGGTCGCCACATGAGTTTCAGTGACCACCAGAGGAATCCCGCACCCAGACCCAGGGCGGCGATCAGGTACAGAGGGCCACTGAGGCCGGAAAAATAGGGAAACGCGCTCACCACAACCAGGATTGCCGTGTAGATGATGATGTGTACCTTGGTGACGAACTCACCATGGGTGACCGGCAGCATGGGAATGCCGGTCTTGGCATATTCGTCCTTGCGGTGGATGGCCAGCGCCCAGAAATGAGGGGGAGTCCAGGCGAAAATGATCAGCACGAGGATCAGCGCATCCTGGTGTATGTCACCACTGACTGCGGACCAGCCCAGCAGTGGGGGCATGGCACCGGATAAACCGCCGATCACGATATTTTGCGGGGTGGCCCGCTTCAGATAGCCGGTATAGACGAAGGCGTAGCCAACAAAGGAGGCCAGGGTCAGCCAGGCACACAGGGGGTTGACCCACAACAGCAGAATCAACATGCCCGCCACACCGATCACGGTAGCGAACAGGAACGCAAACAGTGGCTCCACACGGCCCTGGGGCAATGGCCGGTTATGGGTGCGCTTCATCAGCGAGTCGACCTTGCGGTCTATGAGGTGATTCACCACGGCCCCGGAACCGGCCACGAGGGCAATGCCCAGGTTGCCCAGAATCAGCACATCCAGCGGAACCATGCCGGGAACGGCCAGCAACATGCCCACGACAGACGTGAGGATCATCAGCATCACCACCCGGGGTTTGCACATCTCGTAGTAGTCACGCCAGCTGGTCAGGCGGGGGGTAGCAATCTCGGTCACGTCCAAGTCTCTGATGGGCCCTGAAGAAAAGCGCTGCATTCAATCATGATTTGCTTTCGATCTCAACAATTAACGGTCTTTGCCGACACTGCAAACCGGGACCGGAGCGAGCGGGAAATCTTCTTCAGCCGGGTAAAATTTGTGCCACCGCCACACGCAAAGGCAATCAATCGAACATCTTGATTTATCGCAATATTCACGGATTTGCGCATGCAAAATTGCTTGCGGATAAAATCAAATGTCTATAGGATTGCGCTGTTTTAAAAGGTGTGTCGGAACAGGTTGTAAGTCGATTGGAAGTGGTCCGCCAAGAGCGAATTGAACCAAGCATTTTTTGCCCATCCGGTTTGCGATAATTACAAGTAAAAGACAGCCAAGGGACAACGGCGCACTGAGCGCATTGATACGCGCCGTTTGCTTCGAGTCGCCTGCTTGATACTGGATTATCCCCGTCTGTGATGGTGACTTTAATCCCGCACCCGAGACGCGAGGTATTGCCTCGCGACATTATCGACACATCTGCCAGACCCTGGTTCATTGTTGACCCTGCGCCGCGAATAACGGAGTCAGGAAGAATTCGAGCGTTCTGCCCTGCCCGGGCGGGCGCAATGCTGGTTTAAATAAAATGAAGGAAAAGGTTGGTCGCTTATGGCTCTAGCTGTCGTCTTAGTAATCCTGGTTGTTGGTTCGATAATTTTTCATTTCGCCAGTCCCTGGTGGTTTACCGACCTGGCCGCCGACTGGGGTTCTGTTGATTTCGTAATCGATGTGACTTTCTGGGTAACCGGCTTTGTGTTCATCGCCGTGAACCTGTTCCTGGCCTACTGTGTGTACAAGTTCCGCCAGAAGCCCGGCCACAAGGCCGTTTACGAGCCCGAAAACCACAAGCTGGAAGTCAGCCTGTCCGTGGTGACCGCCATCGGTGTGGTGCTGATGCTGGCGCCCGGCCTGTTCGTGTGGGCCACCTTCGTGACCCCGCCGGAGGATGCCGCGGAGTTCGAAGTGGTCGGCCAGCAGTGGCAGTGGCAGTTCCGCTATCCCGGCGCCGATGGTGTGCTGGGCACGGCTGACACCCAGTACGTTTCCATCACCAATCCCCTCGGCGTGAATCCCCAGGATCCCAACGGCCGCGATGATGTGATCGTCAACGGCCCAGAAGCCCGTCTGCCCGTAGGCCAGCCCGTCAAGGCGCTGCTGCGGTCCAACGACGTGCTGCACAACTACACCATTCCCCAGTTCCGCGTGAAGATGGACCTGGTTCCGGGCTTGATTTCCTACCTGTGGCTGACCCCCACCGTTGTGGGCCGCTACGACATCTTGTGTGAAGAGCTGTGCGGTATCGGCCACCACATCATGCGTGGCAACGTGGTGGTTCAGGAGCCGGCCGATTTCGAAGCCTGGCTGGCCGAACAGCCCACCTTTGCGGAAACCCAGGCCATGGCGGCTCCCAATACGGTCGCCGGTCAGCAACTCTATGCAGCCTGTGCCTCGTGTCACGGCCAGCAGGGCGAGGGCAACCAGGCGCTGAACGCGCCCAAGCTCGCCGGCCTGCAGCCCTGGTATCTCGAGCGCCAGCTGCAATACTTCAAGGACGGTGTGCGAGGTACGGCTGAAGGTGACACCGCCGGTGCCATGATGCGCCCGATGGCCATGATCCTGGCCGACACTGACGCCATCCGCAATGTTTCCGCCTATATCGCCAGCTTCCGCGACACCCCGGCAGCCCCCACGGTGACCGGTGCCAACGTGGCGAACGGCCGCAACATCTATGATAGAAACTGTGCCGCCTGCCACCTGGATAACGCCGCCGGCGTCTGGTACACCGATGCGCCCAAACTGGCGGGCATGAACGACTGGTACTTCGTCACCCAGATCCAGAATTTCCGCAACAAAGTACGCGGCGATCACCCGGCGGATCTGTACGGTGAACAAATGGTGTCCATGGCCACCGCCATGGACAGCCGCCAGGAAATTGAGGACGTAGCCGCCTATATCAACACATTGCGGTAATCCATCGGATAAATTGCAGGAAAAATTGAAAGTCCCGGCACAGCGCCGCTTGACCATGACATGGCTGGGAAATACTTGTTTTTAATTAGGAGGTTTTAATGGCTTACGTACCTTTAGCCGACCGGGACCACGAGACTGAGCTCCACCATCCCCATAGCTGGGTAACCAAGTATGTGTTCAGTCAGGACCACAAGGTGATTGCCATCCAATATGGCAGCACCGCGATTTTCGTCGGTCTGGTGGGCTTGGTGTTGTCCCTGATGTTCCGCATGCAGCTCGGCTTCCCCGAGACTTTCACCCTGGTGGACCCCAGCGCCTATTACCAGGCGGTGACCATGCACGGCATGATCATGGTGGTGTACCTGCTGACCGCGCTGTTCCTGGGCGGCTTCGGCAACTACCTGGTACCTCTGATGTGCGGCGCCCGGGACATGGTGTTCCCGTTCCTGAACATGCTGAGCTTCTGGTTCTTCCTGGTGTCCTGCATCATCCTGATGGCCAGTTTCTTCGTGCCCGGTGGCCCGACCGGTGCCGGATGGACCTTGTATCCGCCACAGACCAGCCTGGCCGGTACACCTGGCCATGACTGGGGCATCGTGATCATGCTGGCGTCCCTGGCGGTGTTCATCATTGCCTTCACCATGGGTGGTCTCAACTACGTCACCACCATCCTGCAGTACCGCTGCCGCGGTCTGACCTTGATGCGCCTGCCGTTGTCCATCTGGGGCATCTTCGTTGCCACCGTGCTGGGTCTGTTTGCCTTCCCGGCGCTGTTCGTGGCTGCTGTCATGATGCTGTTTGACACCCTGCTTGGCACCAGCTTCTTCATGCCGGCCATCATCGAAGCCGGCACACCCCTGGACTACGATGGCGGCAGCCCCATCCTGTTCCAGCACCTGTTCTGGTTCTTTGGTCATCCGGAAGTGTACATCGTGGCCCTGCCGGCCTTCGGCCTGGTATCCGACGTATTGTCCGTACATGCCCGCAAGAACATCTTTGGCTACCGCATGATGGTGTGGGCGATCATCGCCATCGGCGGCCTGAGCTTCATCGTGTGGGCCCACCACATGTATGTTTCCGGCATGAACCCCTACTTTGGATTCTTCTTCGCCACCACCACCCTGATCATCGCAGTGCCCACCGCACTGAAGGTGTACAACTGGGTACTGACTCTGTGGGAAGGCGATATCCGTTTGAACGTGCCGATGTTCTTCGCCATCGGTTTCATCTTCACCTTCATCCACGGCGGCCTGACCGGCCTGTTCCTGGGTAACGTGGTGATCGACCTGCCGCTGTCCGATACCTACTTCGTGGTGGCTCACTTCCACATGGTGATGGGTGTATCCCCGGTACTGGTGTTGTATGCCGCCATCTACCACTGGTTCCCCCTGATGACCGGCAGGATGTACAACGAGACCATGGCCAAGTGGCACTTCTGGTGCACCTTCCTCGGTGCCTATGCCATCTACCTGCCGATGCACTATCTCGGCTTCCTGGGTGTTCCCCGTCGTTACTACGCCATCGGCAGCACGGATTTCATCCCTGAGTCGGCCCAGGCCCTCAATGCCAACATCACCCTCGCAGCCCTGTTCGTGGGAGTTTCCCAGCTGCTGTTCTTCATCAATATCTTCTGGAGCCTGAAGAACGGCAAGAAGGCGGAGAAGAATCCCTGGGGTGCGGCTTCCCTGGAATGGCAGACCCCGGATCTGCCCCCGGTCCACGGCAACTGGGGCGAGAAACTGCCTTCGGTGTATCGCTGGGCCTATGACTACAGCGTGCCGGGTGCCCATCAGGATTTCATCCCCCAGAATACGCCGGAGGAGGAAGAGCCGACCTTCGATGAGCAGCATTTCGATCCGGACCACGATACTTCCAAGGCCAACGTATGAGTCTGCTGAAACAAATCACCCACAAGCCCTGGGAACGCAAAGGCATCATCGGTCCAATGCGGCCGGTGGGCGTATTCCCGGTGGAAGCGGAAAAGGTCGCCCTCGGCTTTTTCCTGATGGTGATTGTGGTGGTGTTCTCGCTCTTCACCGTCAGCTACTTCCTGCGCATGGAAATGCCCGACTGGACCCCGCTCGCCGATCCTGGTCAGCTGTGGTTCAACACGGGCCTGCTGGTTATCAGCAGCGTGCTGTTCCAGTGGACCCGTAATTCCATCCGGGATGGCCAGGACAAGAACGTCAAGCTGGGGCTGTTGAGCGGCGGATTGTTTGCCATCGGCTTTATCCTGGCCCAATGGCTGGTATGGCAGGACCTGCAGAGCCAGGGTTACTACCTGGCCTCCAATCCCGCCGCTGCATTCTTTTACCTGATGACCGGCCTGCACGCGGTACATCTGATCGGCGGCCTGTGGGTGTGGAGCAAATCCTCCATCAAACTGCTGTCCGGTGCCGAACCGAAAGCCATCCGTCTCAGCGTTGAGCTGTGCACCATTTACTGGCACTTCCTGCTGCTGGTATGGCTGGTGGTATTCGGAATCCTGGCCAATACATAAGAAATCGACCAAACCAACCCCTAACAATTGATCACAGGTACCTTTAGATGAGTGACTCAGCAACAACTGCCGCCAAGCCGGGCGTCGCTGGCCTGGTAGACGATTGGTCTGCCGACAAGCAGGCCTATCATGTGCCCTGGGGCAAGGCCATGATGTGGATCTTCCTGGTGAGTGACACGTTCATTTTCACGTGCTTCCTGACCGGTTATATGAATGTGCGCATGACCACGACCGAGCCGTGGCCCTATGCCAGTGAGATCTTTGCCCTGTCGTTCTTCGGCAGCGATCCGATTCCCCTGGTGCTGATCGCCATCATGACCTTCATCCTCATCACCAGTAGCGGCACCATGGCTCTGGCGGTGAATTACGGTTACCGCAGGGACCGCAAGACCACGGCATTGTTGATGGCGATCACGGCAGCGTTCGGCGCCTCCTTCGTTGGCATGCAGGCCTTCGAGTGGACCAAGCTGATTGTCGAGGAAGGCATCCGTCCCTGGGGCAACCCCTTCGGCGCTCCCCAGTTCGGATCGGTATTCTTCATGATCACCGGCTTCCACGGCCTGCACGTTACCGGCGGGGTGATTTACCTGCTGATCGTGGCGTACAAGGTCTTCAAGGGCCATTACGAGAAAAAGGGTTACGAGATCGTGGAGATCGCCGGCCTGTACTGGCACTTCGTGGACCTGGTGTGGGTATTCATCTTCGCATTTTTCTATCTTTGGTAAGGGGACGCATCCATGTCAGCTGAAGCAGGTCAACAACATCCCTTAGGGATCTATTACAAAATCTGGGTGCTGCTGTTCGTCCTGAGCGCCTTCTCCTATGCCACGGACTTCATGGAAGCCGGGGTTTTGCGCCACAGTCTGGTACTGCTGTTCATGGTGCTGAAGGCCGGCTTCATCGTGGCCATCTTCATGCACGCCATGTGGGAACGCCTGGCGCTCATCTTCACCATCCTTGGACCACCGGTGGTGCTGTTACTGCTGATCGGGTTCATGGCTATCGAAGGTGGCTACACATTCAATACCCGGGTTGTCTACCGTGGCCACGACGCCAACGCCCAACCGGTTTCCGTGCATGACCTGCATGGTGGTGGGGCCGAAGAAGATCACGGGGCGGCGGCAAGTCACTGACACGTCAACCCCGCCACACAAAAGGGCTGCCGATCCCATCGACAGCCCTTTTTTTATGAGCCCGGATAGTTACTGCCTCAGGCAGCCAACAGGCCCCGGTGCCTGAGCAGGGCATCGATCCTGGGTTCCCGGCCCATAAAGTCCTCGAACAGCAGCTTAGCCTTGCGCGTACCGCCCCGCGACAGGATCTTCTGCAGGTATTGCCGGCCGACTTCCTGATTCAGCACTCCGGCCTCTTCAAAACGGGAGAATACATCGGCAGACAACACTTCGGCCCAGAAATAACTGTAATAGCCTGCCGCATAACCGCCGGCGAAAATATGGGAGAAACTGTTTTCGAAGCGATTGTAGTCCGGCACGGGCACGACGCTGGTCTGCTGTCGCACCTGGGCAATGGTCTTTCTCGCCGTATCCCGGTCCAGACCGTCACGCAGCATGTGTAACCGAAAGTCGAACAGCCCGAACTCCAGCTGGCGCATCATCTTGATACCCGCCTGATAATTGCGCGCCGCCAGCATACGCTCCAGCAGTGCCGCCGGCAGGGGCTCACCGGTTTGATAATGGGCGGATAGGAGTCCGATGGACTCCGGGTCCCAACACCAGTTCTCCATCAACTGGCTGGGCAGCTCCACCGCATCCCAGGCCACGCCATTGATGCCTGATACCCGCAGTTCGTCGGCCTGCGTGAGAACATGATGCAGGCCATGTCCAAATTCATGAAACAGGGTGAGCACTTCGGTGTGGGTAAGCAGCGCCGGTGCTGACTCAGTGGGTTCAGAAAAATTGCATACCAGGTAGGTGGCCGGCAGATGGACTCTGCCTGTCTCGGTTTTTCTCCGTGACCGGCAATTGTCCATCCAGGCGCCACCCTGCTTGCCTTCCCTTGGAAACAGATCGAGAAAGAAGCGGGCCATCAGTGTTCCATTGCGGCTGATATCATAACTCTCAACGGATTCGTGCCATGTCTCATAGCCTGGGTTGGGTGTGATGTCCACGCCAAACAGTCGGCTCACAATGGTGAAGAGTCCCTGCCTGACCCTTTGCAACGGGAAATATTGACGCAGCTCCTCCTGGGAAATATCGAACAGGGCCTGCCGTTGCTTCTCGCTGAAATAAGCCACATCCCAGGGTTGCAGATCCGGTTCTCCCAGGTCCGCTGCGAATTGCCGCAGGGCGGTAATTTCCTCCAGTGCCCGCGGCCTGCTGTGCTGTGCCAATTGTTCCAAAAAGCGCAACACCTCTTCCGGGGTTTCTGCCATTTTCTTGGCGAGCGACTGCTCCGCATAGTTTTCAAAGCCAAGCAACGCGGCCATTTCCTGACGAGCCTTCAGTATGTCCAGGATATTGGCCTGATTGTCCCAGGCGTGATAGAGGGGCTGCTGATCCGATGCGCGGGTGACGTAGGCATCATAGACCTCCTTGCGCAGGGTCCGGTCGTCCGCGTAGGTCATGACTGCATTGTAGGACGGAAAATCCAGGGTAACGAGATAACCTTGTTTTCCCCTGCGGTGTGCAGCGGCAGCCGCGGCTTCCATGGCTAACGGCGGCAGTCCGCGTAGCGCCTGTTCATTGGACAATAGTCTGGACCAGGCTTTGGTGCTGTCCAGCACATTGTTTCCGAACCGGCTGGACAGGGCATTGAGTGTTTTCTCCAACGTTTTGAAACGGTCTTTGCGCTCCTTGTCCAGATGCACGCCGGCCAACCTGAAATCCAGCAGGTAATCTTCCACAACTTTTTGCTGACTGGGAGTCAGGTGGCATTCCGCTGCCTTGGCGGCTAGGCTGCTGATGATCTTGTACAACCGTTCGTCCTGCCCCAGCCTGGTGTAGTAGTCGGATACCCTTTCCTGGCAGCGGTCGTATATCCCCCGCAGGGGTTCTGTGTTTTGCACATTGTGCAGGTGTCCGATCACGGACCAGGCATTGTTGAGACGTTCATCCAGATCTTCCAGCCTGGCGATCACATTGTGCCAGCCTGGATTTGCAACCACGGCAGGGTCGCTCAGCAAATCCTCCAGGGCTGTCAGGTTGTCGCCAATTAGCTGCTCGATGGCTGGCTCAAGGTGCTCGAGTTTAATGCGGGAAAAGGAGGGCAACTCAGTAATTGCCAACAAGGGATTGTCCGTGGTCATGGCTATGTCCAGTAGATTCTCAGGTTACGCTGACAGGCTTGTCCGTACCTGTTCGATGACTTCAGGGGTCGCCGGTTTGATGCCGCGCCATATCCTGAATGATTCCGCCGCCTGTTCAACCAGCATGCCGAGCCCATCCAGCACCAGGCCGGCACCTCGCATTTTCCCCCAAGCGGTAAACGGCGTATCGCCCTTCGCATACAACATGTCATAACAACAAGTATCAGGGCCGACCAGCCTGGCATCCAGCGGCGGCACCTCGCCCTGCAGGCTGGCGGAGGTACCATTGATTATAAGATCGTGGGCGGTGTCCAGATCACCATAGTCACATACCAAAAGGTTTGCCAGACCGCGGAATTCCTGCTGCAGCTGAACCGCCTTTTCCAGGGTCCGGTTGGCGATGGTGATTTGCAGTGGTGCTTCGTCCACCAGGCCCGCCAACGCGCCGCGCACCGCGCCTCCGGCACCCAGCATCAAGATGCGTTTGCCCTTGAGGGTTACACCATGATTGATGCGCAGGTCGGTAATCAGCCCCAGGCCATCGGTGTTGTCACCGCACAATGAGCCTGCGGAGTTCTGGTATAGCGTGTTGACCGCCCTTGCCCGGGACGCCCGGCCTGTACAGTCCTGCTTTACCATCTTAAAGGCGATCTCCTTGTATGGCACCGTGACATTCAAACCGGCACCACCCTCGCGAAAGAACCGGGTCACGAAGTCCTCCACGGCATCCGCTTCCACAGTGATGGCGGAATATTCCAGGGTCTGCCCGGTCTGCCGGGCAAACAGGCTGTGAATCAGCGGGGATTTGCTGTGACTGACCGGATTTCCAATGACGGCATAGCGGGACAAGCGATCTGACCTTTGCTGTTGGGGCATTCAATGCGGGATGGTTCAGGCATGCTACACCCAGTTTCTGGGTACCAGGAACTCCTTGTACAGCCTTTCCTCCTCACTGCCCGGCTCCGGATGCCAATCGTAAATCCAGCGCACCACCGGGGGCAGGGACATTAGAATCGACTCGGTGCGGCCCACGCCGGAGCGCAGGCCAAAGACAGTGCCGCGATCATAGATCAGATTGAATTCTGCATAGCGGCCGCGACGATATTCCTGAAAATGTTTATGGCGCTCGGTGTACGCGGTCGCTTTGCGCTTCGCCACGATAGGGACATAGGCCTTGGTATAGCTCTGGGCAATGCTCTTGACCATGGCCAGGCTCTGCTCGAAGCCAAGCTGGTTGAAGTCATCGAAGAACAGGCCGCCGATACCCCGCGGTTCACCCCGATGCTTCAGGAAGAAATAGTCGTCACACTCCTGCTTGAAGCGCGGGTACAGCTCTTGGCCGAATGGGTCACAGGCGGCCTTCGCGGTGGCATGCCATGCCTGACAATCGTCCTCAAAGCCATAATACGGTGTCAGATCATAGCCACCGCCGAACCACCAAACCGGTTCCTCGCCGTCCTTCTCGGCGACAAACATGCGGAAGTTGGCGTGGGAGGTGGGGACAAAGGGGTTTCTGGGGTGGATTACCAGGGAAACCCCCATGGCCTGGTAGGGCCTTCCTGCCAATTCCGGTCGGGTCGCCGTGGCGGATTCCGGCAAAGATTTCCCGTGCACATGGGAAAACGCCACACCGCCTTTCTCGAACACCGCACCCTCGCTGATCACCCGGGTCAGACCCATGCCACCGGTTTCCCGTTCCCATTGGTCCTTGTTGAACTCCGCCTTGCCGTCCTCGGCTGCCAATTGGGTGCATATATCCTCCTGCAGTTGCAGCAGAAAGTCCTTCACCCCCGTTACATGACTTGCGTCCACTGATCTGTCCTCTAATATTTAAAGCAATTGCTTTGTTAAATCACTTGCGCCTGCCGATCTGACGCCCTGCCAGGCGGTCCGGGGACCAGTGTAGTGGCCGGCGGCTATTGGATATTAATCTGGATCGGATTTCGGTCAGATCAGGTCCTGCAGGGCGCGATCCTGCTCCAGTACTTTCTGGACATTCTGCTCCCGCTCCGCACGCAGCCTCTCCATCAGGGACTCATCCCCGATGGCCATCATCTGAGCCGCCAGAAACGCAGCGTTTTTTGCTCCAGTGCGGCCGATGGCTACAGTGGCAACCGGGATCCCGGCCGGCATCTGCACCGTGGACAGCAGCGCATCCATGCCCTGCAGGGGACCCGCATCGATGGGCACGCCGATGACCGGCTTGATGGTATGGGCCGCCGTGGCACCGGCCAGATGGGCGGCCAGCCCGGCACCGCAAATGAAAACCTGACAGCCACGATTGACCGCATCATTGATGTACTGCTGGGTGTTGGCCGGGGTCCGATGGGCCGACGTGATTTTCATCTCGTAATCGATCTGCAGGATCTTGAAAATTTCCGTGGCACCCTGCATGACTTCCAGATCGGATTTGGAGCCCATCAGGATCGCGACAAACGGTTTGCTCATTGCTGTGGCCTCTTCGAAAATGGCAAATGCGGGAAGCTACCTGAGGGATCGGCTTCCTGCAAGCTGCTTAGTGGGTGCGGCGAAAGCGTCCGCCGCAAGGCTCCACGATTCCGCGCAATTCCAGTTCCACGAGGCTGCTGCTGACCGCCGGCAGGTCCAGCCCACTGTCCTGCACCAGGGCATCCAGGGATCGCTCGTCAAAGCCCAACGTGTGAAGAACCCGCCGGGCCAGTTTGGACAAGACGGACTCGTCCGTGACAGTCCCCTCCCCGGCAGGATCCAGGGAGGCCTGCTTCAATGTCGAGCGTTGCAGCTGCACCAGCGGGCCCAGCTCCTCAAGGATACATTCCACTGAGTCCACCAGCTTGGCACCTTGCCGAATCAGTTCATGACAGCCCCTGGCTTGCGGGTTGCCGATGGCGCCTGGCAGGGCGAACACCTCCCGATTCTGTTCCAGTCCGTGACGCGCTGTGATCAGAGAGCCGCTGCCGGTGGTTGCCTCCACCACCAGAACCCCGAGACTCATACCACTGATGATGCGATTGCGCTGGGGGAAATGGGCTGCCAGGGGCGGAGCTCCCAGAGGAAACTCTGATACCAATACTCCCTGTTCCAGTATCGCCTGCGCCAGCTGTCGATTGGATGGGGGATAGACGACATCGACACCAGTCCCCAGCACGGCGACGGTGGGAGCATTTACGCTCAGCGCGCCACGATGGGCCTGGGTATCGATCCCGCGCGCCATGCCGCTGCAAATACACAGGCCCCGCCTGGCCAACTCCGAGGCGAGCCACAGGCCGTGATGGAGTCCTGCGGCACTGGCACCGCGACTTCCCACCACAGCCAACTGGGGCAAACGCAGTACGGCGGGATTGCCGCGGATATAGAGCAGGGGCGGGGGGCGACTGATGAGTTTCAGCAGCACCGGGTAAGCGGGGTCTTCGAAGGTGATGATGCCGTTGTTGCCCTGGGTGGACCACTGGAGATCCGCTGCCACCTGCCCGTCCGGGGCATAATCCAGGGTTTGCAGCACCGCCAGTTGGGGAGGTTCAACACCCAGCGCTGCCAGGGCTTCGGTGTCGGCTGTCCTGATCTGTTGCACGCTGCCCAGCGCAGATAACAGACTACCGAGCAGTCCACCGCCGAAATGCGGATGGTGGACAAGCGTCAGGTAGCGGGCTGTGGTGGCGGTGTCCAAGCAGATCTTCCTTGATCCGGGCCGGACGGTGTGAGCCTGACGAGGTCAGGGATTGGTGACGATATCACCGATTCCGGTGGGTTCAGTTATAGTCAGGATTACCCCATAGCTCAACTTTTCGAAGGTTCGGTATACCAGCAGGGTGCCGATCTCTTTGTTTGGCAACTGCAGCCGGTCATTGGTGAACACGTCCCGAACCTGATCACCGAAGCCTTTGCGGCTGCGGCCCTTGTCGTCAACCATGCGTTCACCGGGTTTCTCGATACTGAGCACATTGCCCATCTCCAGACCGTCCCGGCTGCCCAGGTTGATGACCACCGAATCCAGCAGGGATGCCAATCGCTCCCCTGTGGTTAGCGCTATGATGTTGCCATCGATGGCTTGGGACGGCTCGGTGGGAAATATGGTGGGATCGAGCCGGGTTTCTTCACGCACCAGCAAATGGTCCCCTACCTTGATTTCACTGGCGCTGGAATTGATCAGCATTCTCTTCACGTCATCCGCCTCGTGGGCAATGATAGTGGCGAAACCCAGGGTGACCAGTTCCACACCAAGGGACTCCTTGCCATCCAGGTATTCATTCACCTGGCGATAGATCTCGAAAGACCCGGCACCTGCCGGCCAGTTGCCACGGGCATAGATTTCATCCCCGGTACCAATGATCAGGTTATTGCCGATAGTGGAGACAATATAGGGTGCCGCTGCAAACACCTCCGGCGGAACAATCCGGTTGGTGGTGAAACTGCTGTTGATATTCTCCAGGGCGATGGCGGGAATGGAACTGGTCATGGGAATTTCGCGGACTTCCGGTGCCAGGCGCTCCACCAGCATGCTGCGCTGGGCTACCAGGCGCGGCATGCCGTTCACCGAATCCACCCTGATCACATCACCGGGATAGATCGCCTCGGGATTGTCCAAATAGCGATCGGGCAGCCACACGTCTGGCCACCGCAGCGGGTCCTGCAGAAACTGGCTGGCGATATTCCACAGGGTGTCGTTTTCCTGGACCGTATAGGATTCGGGATAATCCCGCAGGAACAGGGAGGCCTGGCCCCAGGCCGGTGCCGTGCACAGCAAGCTGATGAGTGACAGGACCCCGGCTTGAATGAATTGCACGCTTGCAAGGTTCTTCATCTTTTGAATTCCATGGGCCGCAAGGCCGATAATCTTAGCAATAAGGTATACTCCGAACCAGTTGTAGTTCACAGTTCCGCCAAATGCCCACGTTTGAGAACCACAGGAAATATGGCCATTCTTCAGATACTTGAGTTTCCCGATTCCCGGCTGCGCAAGGTCGCAGCACCGGTGACGTCATTCGACGAGTCCCTGGGTCAACTCATCGACGACATGCTGGAAACCATGTATGACGCCAACGGTATCGGCCTGGCCGCTACCCAGGTTAACGTGCATAAGCGCCTGCTTGTCATAGATGTATCGGAAAATCGTGATGGTCCTCTAGTTTTTATTAACCCTGAAGTATCGGTGCTGGACCCTACATTGTCCGAGTACGATGAGGGCTGCCTGTCGGTACCGGGGTTTTACGAGACCGTGTCCCGTCCCTGCGCGGTTCTCATCAAGGCCCAGGATCGGGACGGCACGGCATTCGAGATGGAAGCCAGCGGCTTGCTGGCAACCTGCATCCAACATGAAATCGATCACCTCAATGGCAAGCTGTTCGTCGATTATCTGAGCATCCTCAAGCGCAATCGCATCAGGAGCAAGCTGGAAAAAGAGCAGCAGAAGACGGCCTGATGCAAGCCTTGCGCATCGTGTTTGCCGGAACTCCTGCGTTCGCCGCCAGTCACTTGCAGGCCATCCTGGCCTCAGACCATCAGGTCATCGCGGTCTATACCCAGCCTGACCGGCCGGCCGGACGCGGCAAGCAGTTGCAGTCCAGCCCGGTAAAAGCGCTGGCGCTGTCCCACCATCTGCCGGTGTTGCAACCCCTTTCCCTCAAAGATCCAGAGGCCCAGGCCCGGCTCGCCAGTCTTCAGCCCGACCTCATGGTGGTGGTGGCCTATGGTCTGATTTTGCCGGCGGCAGTGCTGGCCATTCCCCGCTTCGGCTGTATCAACGTCCATGCCTCATTGTTGCCCCGCTGGCGGGGTGCCGCACCCATCGAGCGTTGTCTGCTGGCGGGGGACGCAGAGACCGGTGTCACCATCATGCAAATGGATCCGGGTCTGGACACCGGTGCCATGCTGCACAAAGCCGCGGTTGCCATCTCTCCGGATGACAACCGACTCAGTCTGGAGCACAAACTGGCAGAGGTCGGGACCCAGGCACTGCGTTACACCCTGGACAATCTGGACAGCCTGCAGGCGAAGGCCGTGCCCCAGGATGATCGGCTCAGCACCTATGCCAGCAAACTGGACAAGGCGGAAGCACTGGTTGATTGGACATTGCCCGCAGCTTTTATCGAACGCCAGGTGCGAGCAGGCATCGGACGCCACCCGGCCTATAGTGGACTGTTGGGTGAACGTGTGCGCTTACTCCGGGCGCGGGCCGTGGTAACGTCGGACACCCAGCCTCCCGGCACCATCCTGAGCGCGGCGGATGGGACTCTGCTGGTTGCCTGCGGGGAGGGCGCTCTGGCGGTGTCCGAAGTCCAGCTGCCGGGCAAAAACCCGGTGCGGATTGATGATCTGCTGAATGCCAGGGCTGCTCGGTTCACGGTCGGCCACCGCTTTGAGACGCCGGACTTGCCCTCTTGACGCCTGTGTCAGCCCGGGCCCGGGCCTCTATCGTACTGTCCTCCCTCTTGGCCCAATCCGGATCCCTGGCCTCCCTGCTTGACGACCTGCCGCCCGGTACTGACAGCGGGCTGCTGCAGGAGCTGTGCTATGGCAGCTGCCGCCACTTTCATGAGCTGGATTTTCTAGTCGCGCAGTTGCTGGATAAGCCCCTGCGCAACAAGGATCAGGACCTTCGCTGTCTGTTGATCATGGGCATTTACCAGTTGCGCCATCTGCGCATTCCGGACCATGCCGTGGTCAACGAAACAGTGGCGGCCACCCGGGAACTGGGCAAGAGTTGGGCCAGCGGACTGGTCAACGCCGTCTTGCGCAACTACCTCAAAGCCCTGCCCGAACTGGAGCTCAAGCTGGCCAAAGCGACCGCGGAGGTGCGCCATTCCCACCCCTACTGGCTGATCCGCGCCTTGCGAAACGACTGGCCAGACCTGGAGCCGGCCATTCTGGCCGCCAATAATCAGCGCGCGCCCATGACACTGCGTATCAATACCGGCAAAATCACCCGAAGCGCCTATATCGAGCAACTGGTGGCAGCCGGCAAGGCTGCCTCCCCCGGGGAATTGACCGACACGGCGGCATATCTGGCAACACCTTGTCCAATCAGTGAGCTGCCAGGTTTCAACGAGGGGATGGTCAGTGTCCAGGACGAGGCGTCCCAGCTGGTGGCTGCCATGCTGAACTTGCAACCCGGACAACGGGTACTGGATGCCTGTGCTGCGCCTGGCGGCAAGACGGGTCTGATGTTGGAATCCGAACCCGGCCTGGCTTCCCTTCTGGCACTGGACATCAATGCCGCGCGCCTGACCGGGATTCAGCAGAATCTGCAGCGGCTGGGATTGGTGGCAACTGTGCAACAGGGAGATGCGGGCCGGCCTGACCAATGGTGGGATGGCACACCGTTCGATCGCATTTTGCTGGATGCACCGTGTTCTGCCACCGGGGTCATCCGTCGCCACCCGGACATCAAACTATTGCGACAGGCGGCGGACATCGAAAAACTCCACCTGCGGCAGCTCAACCTCTTGAGCCGTTTGTGGGCTTGCCTGACTCCGGGTGGTCAACTGTTATATACCACCTGTTCGGTGCTGCGGCGTGAAAACGAGGAAGTGATTGGCGCCTTTCTGAACGGCCATCCGGATGCTAAAAATGCAGCCATCACGGCCGATTGGGGAGTAGAATGCCGCTTCGGGAGACAACTGCTTCCCCAACCGTTGGGTACCGATGGATTTTATTACTGCCGATTATTGAAGCAGTAGACACAACCCGATACATCGCGATCGAGACCGTTAATGAAGATCATCATTCTGGGTGCCAACCAGGTGGGTTGCACCCTGGCGGAAACCCTGGCCAGCGAGGCCAATGACATTACCCTGGTCGACACCGACCCTGACAAGCTGAGGGAACTCAAGGACCGCATCGATATCGGTACCGTGGTGGGGCTGCCATCCCATCCTGATGTTCTGGAGCGGGCCGGTGGCGAGGACGCCGATATGATCATCGCCGTTACCGAAAGCGATGAGATCAACATGGTTGCCTGTCGGGTCGCATTCTCCCTGTTCCACACCCCGAAGAAGATCTGCCGTCTGCGCTCCACCTCCTACCTGATCAGCGACAAGCTGTTCGGCAAACACGGCATCGCCGTGGATGTGGTGATCAGCCCGGAACATATCGTCTCCACCTACATCAGTCGGCTCATCGAATTGCCCGGCTCCTTGCAGGTCCTGGATTTTGCCGATGGCAAGGCACAGCTGGTGGCAGTCAAGGCCCACTATGGCGGTCCCCTGGTGGGTCAGGAAATCCGTCTGCTGCGTCAGCATATGCCGTCCGTCGACACCCGGGTGGCCGCCATCTTCAGGCGGGACCGGCCCATCCTGCCGGAGGGATCCACGGTCATCGAGGCTGATGACGAAGTTTTCTTCATCGCCGCCCGCAACAACATCCGCGCGGTGATCAGCGAGTTGCGCCGTATGGACAAACCCTACAAACGGGTGATGATCGCCGGTGGCGGCAATATCGGCATGCGCCTTGCCGAAAGCATTGAAAAGCGCTACCAGGTCAAGATCATCGAGCGCAATCCCAAACGCTGCACCTATCTCTCAGAGCATCTCACCAAGGCCATCGTGCTGAACGGGGAGTGTTCCCATAGAGAACTGCTAATGGAGGAGAACATCGAGGATACGGATGTGTTTCTGGCACTCACCAATGATGACGAGGCCAACATCATGACTTCCATGCTGGCCAAGCGGCTGGGCGCCCGCAAGGTGATGACCCTCATCAACAACCCGGCCTATGTCGATCTGGTACAGGGCGGGGAGATCGACATTGCCATTTCACCCCAACAGGCCACCATCGGATCGTTGCTGGCCCATGTGCGGCGCGGCGACGTGGTGGCTGTGCATTCCCTGCGGCGCGGTGCGGCGGAAGCCATGGAAGCCATTGCCCATGGGGATCAGAATTCCTCCAAGGTGGTAGGCAAGGCGATCGCCGACATCGACCTGCCGGAAGGCACCACCATTGGAGCAATTGTCCGCAATGACGAGGTATTGATCGCCCACGACAACATCGTGGTGGAACCTGACGACCATGTGATCCTGTTCCTGGTGGATCGCAAGAAAATTGCTGAGGTGGAACGCCTGTTCCAGGTCGGATTCAGTTTCTTCTGATCACCTGATGCATTTTTCCATCATCATAAAGATTCTCGGCATCCTCCTGATGCTGTTCAGTGTGCTGAGTAATCTGCCGCCTATATTCGTGTCCTGGATCTACAAGGATCAGACCAGCGGGGCGTTTCTGGTTTCCATGATAACCACGTTTGCCCTCGGGTTGCTGCTTTTCATCGCCACTGCTCGCTCAAAAAAGGAGTTGCGTACCCGGGATGGCTTTTTGGTGGTGACCCTGTTCTGGACCGTGCTGGGCACCATCGGCTGCCTGCCCTTCCTGTTCGCGCCGGCCCTGGAGCTTTCGGTTACCGATGCCGTCTTCGAGTCCCTGTCTGGACTTACCACTACCGGGGCGACGGTGCTGTCGGGCATCGACAATCTCCCCAAGTCCATACTTTTCTACCGTCAGCAACTGCAATGGTTGGGCGGCATGGGCATCATCGCGCTGGCGGTTGCGGTATTGCCCATGCTGGGCATCGGTGGGATGCAGCTGTACCGGGCCGAGAGTCCCGGCCCTGTCAAGGACAACAAACTGGTGCCCCGCCTGGCGGAAACCGCCAAGGCACTGTGGTACATCTATCTCACTCTGACCATTGCCTGTGCCCTGGCCTACTGGATAGTGGGAATGGATCTGTTCGATGCCATCAGTCACAGTTTTGCAACCGTGGCCATTGGTGGATTTTCCACTCACGACCTGAGCCTGGGGTATTTCGACAGCCCGACGGTGGAAATCGTTGCCATGGTGTTCATGTTCATTGCCGGGGTCAATTTCGCGCTGCATTTCACCGCCTGGCGAGAGCGGGGCATCCGACACTATCTTATTGATCCGGAATTCCGGTTCTATGCATTCATTCTGTTCCTGGTTGGCGTCGTCACCGTTTTCACCCTGGTCTACTTCAGTTACTACGACGTTCCCCAGGCCCTGATCAAAGGCCTGTTTCAGGTCATTTCCATCGCCACCACCACCGGATTCACCACTGCGGATTTCAATGCGTGGCCGACTTTCCTGCCTTATATGTTGTTCTATGCCGCCATCATCGGCAGCTGCGCCGGCTCCACCGGTGGCGGCATGAAAGTCATCCGCATCTTGCTGATCTTCAAGCAGGGCATCCGGGAAGTTCAGCGACTGATCCATCCACGCGCGGAAATTCCCATCAAACTGGGCAAGAACCCGGTGCCTGATCGAGTGATCGAGGCGGTGTGGGGGTTTTTCTCCGTTTATGTCATGGCCTTCATGGCCATGTTGCTGCTGTTGCTGGCCAGCGGTCTCGATATCATCACGGCCTTCAGTGCCGTGGGTGCCTGCATCAACAACCTGGGTCCCGGTCTGGAAAGTGTGGCGCTCAGCTACGAGCACCTGCCGTCTACCGCCAAATGGATACTGTGCTTTGCCATGCTGCTGGGGCGCCTGGAGGTGTTCACCCTGCTGGTGCTGTTCACCCCCATGTTCTGGCAACGCTGATCAGGGATAAAAGGCAGAGCCGTCCGGGCGCCGCTTGAAGCGTTTGTACTCCCATTGATACTGTTCCGGCGCTTTCAGGACACAGGCTTCCACGGACCGATTGAGACCCAATAGTGAGCGATCCAGATCAGGATCGTGAACCAGGGGATCCGCCTCCAGCATGACCAGTTTGAAACCCTCTCCTCCGGGCAGTCGTTGGGCAAAGCCGCTGATGACACCCGCCCCGGTTCTGGCAACCAGCTTTGATACGAGTGTCATGGTCAGAGCCGGTACGCCGAAAAAGGGGGCAAATTCACCACTTTCCGGTGGTGGCTGCTGGTCGGGTAAAATGCCCACCATTTCGCCCCGGTGCAATGCCTTGAGCAGATCGGCAACCCCCTGCCGATTGGTCGGTGCCAGTTTCGCCCTGCCCTTGCTGCGGCCGATCTTCAGCAAGTCATCCATGGCGGCATCCCGGGGTGGCTGATAGAGAAACGTGGTGGGGGCCTTTTCTGTCACGTAGTAGCCGAAGACTTCCCAATTGCCAAGATGGGGCGCCAGCACGATGGTGCCCCGCGGATTTCTCAGTGCCGCATCGAACACGGCTTCCCCATCGATCGACCTGATCATGGCCAGGGTTTTATCCATTGGCCACAACCAGGCCTTGCCCATTTCCAGGGCGGTTTTGGCAGTATGGCGGAGACTGGTCCGGGCCAGGCGACGTATGTTCTCCTCTGGCAGCTCGGGAAAGCAGGCCCGCAGGTTCAGCAGGGTGGATGTCTTCATGCGGGTGGGAAAGCAGTACAACAACACCCCGATTCCATCCGCCAGACCGTGGACCAGCCGCAGGGGCAGCCAGGCCAGCACCTGCAGTGACCATTTTGCCAGGGTGGCTCGGAACCTTGGAATAGGACAACTCCGTACCGGCTGCAAATGCACCGGCGATTGAAAATTCCGGCAAATGGAAGCACAAAGCTCAATGCCAGACAACCTTGGACCCTGCCGGGGCATTTGGGTGAAAGCCCGTGTCGCGCAGGGGGCGGGTTGCCTGGCAGGCTCCGCCCAAAGTATGGATAACTGGACTGTAATCAAGGATAATTGCAGCCCTTTTTATATCCATCACCGTTGCCTGATTCCATGGAACAAAAACCCGACGTCTCAACTTTTCAAGGCCTGATATTGGCACTGCAGACTTATTGGGCGCGCTACGGCTGTGTTGTGCTTCAGCCGCTGGACATGGAAGTGGGTGCCGGCACATTTCATCCTGCAACCTTTCTGCGTGCCATTGGTCCTGAGTCCTGGAATACGGCCTATGTCCAGCCGTGCCGGCGACCGACTGACGGTCGTTATGGCGAGAACCCCAATCGCCTGCAGCATTACTACCAGTTCCAGGTGATCCTCAAGCCGTCCCCGGATGATATCCAGGATCTGTATCTGAAATCCCTGCAGTACCTGGGAATCGATACCAACGTTCATGACATCCGTTTTGTGGAGGACAATTGGGAGTCTCCCACCCTTGGCGCCTGGGGATTGGGTTGGGAGGTGTGGCTGAACGGCATGGAAGTCACCCAGTTCACCTACTTCCAGCAGGTGGGTGGTCTCGAGTGTTTTCCAGTAAGCGGGGAGATCACCTATGGGGTGGAGCGGATTGCCATGTACCTGCAGGGAGTTGACAGCGTGTACGATATCGTCTGGACCCACGGCCCGGATGGCAAGGTTACCTACGGCGATGTGTTCAAACAGAATGAAGTGGAAATGTCCACTTACAACTTCGAGATCGCCGACACCGAGCTGCTGTTCCGCTACTTCACGGAGTGTGAGGAGCAGTGCAACAAACTCATCGGCCACGGTCTCGCCCTGCCGGCCTATGAGCAGGTCCTGAAAGCTTCCCACTACTTCAATCTGCTGGATGCCCGGCATGCCATTTCCGTGACCGAGCGACAGCGTTACATCCTGCGTGTCAGAGCCCTGTCGCGACAAGTCGCCGAGGCCTATTTCGAAAGCCGCAAGCGGCTCGGCTTTCCCCTTGCTCCCCAGGCACTGCGTGACGAGCTGCTGGCCAGTGACTGAAATAACGAACCGTAGAACCCAATGAAGACTCAAGATTTTCTGGTTGAAATCGGCACCGAGGAGCTGCCACCCAAGGCGCTTCTGCCCCTGGCAGATGCGTTTCTGGCCGAAATGGTGTCTGCGCTCACGAGCGCCTCATTGCCGTTTGCCTCCGCCCGCCACTATGCAAGCCCCAGGCGACTGGCGGTGATGGTCGAGGGGCTGGCGGTTACCCAGCCGGACCGGTCCGTGGAACGGTACGGTCCGGCAGTTGCCGCTGCCTTTGACAAGAGTGGCAATCCCACTCCGGCCGCCAGCGGATTTGCCCGCTCCTGCGGTACTGAGGTCACCCGGCTGGAACGTGCCACCAAGGATGGGGTGGAAAAACTCGTGTTTCGGTCCACCCAGATAGGGGAACCTGCCCGCAGGCTGTTGCCCGGTATGGTGGATAGCGCCCTGGCCAAACTCCCCATTCCAAAACGCATGCGCTGGGGCAGTCGCCGCGTGGAGTTCGTGCGACCGGTCCATTGGGTCGTCATGCTGTTGGGTGACGAGGTGGTGGATGGCGAGATTCTCGGACTGACGACAGGCCGGGAAACCCGCGGACACCGCTTCCATTACAACCAGGCCATCCGTCTGCGGAATCCAGGGGATTACGCGGATCAACTTTCGACCACTGGTTGTGTACTTGCGGATTACCGTCAGCGCAAGGAAAGAATCCGGGAGCTGATTCTGGCCCAGGGAGAATTGCTTGGTGCGAAGGTTGCTGTCGAGGAGGATCTGCTGGATGAGGTGACGTCATTGGTTGAATGGCCGGTGGCCTTGACCGGCAATTTTGACCGTCATTTCCTCGAGCTTCCACCGGAAGCGCTGATTTCCTCGATGAAGTCACATCAGAAATGTTTTTATTTGACCGACCCGTCTGGAAACCTGCTGCCGAATTTCATTGCCATCAGCAACCTGCAGAGCAAGGATCCTGCCCAGGTTGTGGCCGGCAACGAAAAAGTTATCCGGCCGCGCCTGGCTGACGCCCGCTTCTTTTTTGAAACCGACAAGAAAACCTCGCTGGAGCAGAGAGTCGATCAACTCAAACACATCGTCTTTCAGCAGCAGCTAGGCACTGTTTATGAAAAATCCCAGCGGGTCGCCGCATTGGCCGCGGTCATCGCCAGGGCTCTGGATGCCGATGAGGGTTTATGCCGCCGGGCCGCCAGCCTCGCCAAGTGCGACCTGATGACCCGTATGGTTGGCGAGTTTGCCGAGTTGCAGGGCATCATGGGCCGCTACTATGCATTGCATGATGGCGAGGCCCCGGAAGTTGCCGCAGCATTGAATGAGCAATACATGCCGAGATTCGCGGGGGATGGGCTGCCACAATCCCTGACCGGCGCCATCCTGGCCATTGCCGATAAACTGGATACCATCGTCGGACTGTTTGCCATCGGACAGCCTCCCACCGGCTCCAAGGATCCTTTCGCCCTGCGTCGGGCGGCTATCGGCGTTCTGCGGATCCTGGTGGAAAAGAACCTGGATCTCGATTTGTCCGCTGTGATCACTGCGGCGGTGTCCAATTTCGACTTCCTGAAACCGGAGTCGGCCCTGGCCGGCAACGTGCTGGATTTCATGCTGGAGCGATTTCGCGCCTGGTACCTTGATGACGGCATCCCGGCAGAGGTGATTCAGTCCGTTCTGGCGCTGAGACCCAGCAGCCCGGTGGATGTCCACTCCCGCATCCTGGCGGTAAGTCATTTCAATAGCCTTCCGGAAGCCCAGGCCCTGTCCAGCGCTAACAAGCGGGTGTCCAACATTCTGGCCAAGCTGGAAACTCCACTGCAGGACTTTTCCATCGAGTCAACGTTGCTTTCTTTGGATGCTGAAAAACTGTTGGCCGATGTGGTGGCCGCCAGCGAGTTGGACGTGGCACCTTTGTTTGCTGACAGGAACTATCAACAGGGACTTGCTCAGCTGGCTCAATCAAAGGCCATTGTCGACCGGTTTTTCGACGAGGTGCTGGTGATGGATGAGGACCCTGCCATTCGGCGCAACCGCCTGGCCCTGCTGGCACGCCTCAGATCACTGTTTCTCCAGGTTGCCGACATCTCCCACCTGCACAAGTCGGCTTGAGACTGTCCAACAGGCCGCCATTGCCATGCTGAAGCCCGTGATCCTCGACCGCGACGGCGTCATCAACGAAGACTCGGATGCCTATGTGAAGTCTGCGGAGGAATGGTTGCCCATTTCCGGCAGCATCGAGGCCATCGCACAACTCAGCAAGGCAGGGTTCACCGTTCTGGTGGCTACCAATCAATCCGGTATAGGGAGAGGACTGTTCGACGAGTTTGCGCTGGCAGTCATGCATCAGAAAATGGCGTCCCTGGTGGAAGAGGCGGGCGGGGTCCTGGGCGGAGTGTTCTTTTGTCCCCATCTGCCGACAGACAATTGTCAATGTCGCAAACCTCGCACTGGCCTGCTGGATACCATGGAAAAAGAATTCGGGATTTCCCTGCAGGGCGCCCCTTATGTGGGGGACAGCCTGAAAGACCTGCAATGTGCCCGCGCCAAGGGCTGTCAGCCGGTGCTGGTGCTGACCGGCAAAGGTGCCGAGACGGCAGCCACCAGCCCGGAGTCCGAACTCGAAGGGGTCACTATTTTTAGTGATCTTGCAGGATTTGTTCAGCATTATCTCGAAACGTCTGGAAAATGGCCAGCATAGCGCTTTATCTCCGAAGCGCCATGTTCTATCTGGGCTACTACCTGTCCACCCTGGTGATATCACCGGTTTGCATCCTCGGTGCCTGGATCGTACCCAGGTCGCGGCGGTATGTTTTCTATAACGCCTGGTGCCAATTCATCATGTTCTGGTTTCGGGTCACAGTGGGCGTGCGCTACGAAATCACCGGCCTGGAAAACCTCACCGGTAAACCGGTGGTGGTGCTGTCCAATCATCAAAGTGAATGGGAAACCATCTTCCTGTATAACCTGCTGGCCCCGGTTTGCCCGATCCTGAAGCGGGAACTGCTCAATATCCCCTTCTGGGGTTGGGCCCTGCGTTTGCAGCAGCCTATCGCCATAGACCGCAGTAAACCTCATGAGGCCGGTAAGTCAATACTTACTCAGGGTGTGGATCGCATCCGTCGGGGGATGTCGGTGATCATCTTTCCGGAGGGTAGCCGGATCAAAACCGGCAAGCTGAAGAAGTTTTCCCGTGGTGGTGCCAAGCTGGCAATCGCGGCTGGCGTGCCCATACTGCCGGTGGCACACAATGCGGGTTACTGCTGGCCGCCACATCGCTACATGAAATACCCGGGCACGATCAGGTTGACCGTCGGTGCCCCGGTGGATACCACCAATGGCGATGCCTCAGAGCTGACTGAGCGGGTGGAGGCTTGGATCCGGTCCCAGGATGCCCTCAAGCCCTGAGCGGAAGCAGCTTGAGAGATCCCGGCAGGAAAGATGTTTTTAGCAGCTGAATCGCAGCTGATCGAGTCAGAACGGTATCAGATGTCGAGGTTTTCCACTGCCAGGGCATTGGCCTCGATGAATTCCCGCCGCGGCTCCACCTGGTCCCCCATCAGGGTGTTGAACAGCTGATCCGCCCCGATGGCGTCATCGATGGTGACCTGCAGCATACGGCGGTTGTCGGGATCCATGGTGGTCTCCCATAACTGGGCCGGGTTCATTTCCCCCAATCCCTTGTAGCGCTGCAAATACTGACCTTTCATGGCGTCGTCCACCAACCACTGTATGGCTTCTCCCAGGCCCGTGATCTCCCGGGTCTTTTCGCCCCGCTTCACATAAGCGCCTGGCTCCAACAGGCCGTCCAGGGTTTTGCCGAGTGCGGAGATGGTCCGATATTCGCCGGAATGGAAGAAGTCCATGCTGAAGACATAATGCCGCTCCAGGCCATGGAGGCTGTGGTCAGCAACGGGCAGGAACAGGTTGCGCTCCGGATCCCGCTCGATTTTTAACTCATAGTGGGCACTCACTGTCGGGTTTCGCCTCCCAAGCGTGTCCCGTAATTGACCGATCCAGCCTTCTACTTGCTCGCGGGTACGCAGATCGGTTTCCGCCAGCGCCGGGGTAAAGATCATCGCCTCCAACAGTTCGGCGGGATACACCCGGGACAGGCGACTGATGATGGCGAAGGTATTGTTGTACTGTTTGACAATGGCCTGCAGGGAATCTCCTGAAATGGCCGGCGCCTGGGCGTTGACATGGAGAGAGGCCTCCTCCAGTGCTGCCTGGGTCTGATAGGCCGCGAGCTCCCCATCATCCTTTAGGTACTGTTCATGTTTGCCCTTACGGATCTTGTACAACGGGGGCTGGGCAATATATACATGGCCACGCTCAACCAGTTCACGCATCTGCCGGAAGAAGAAGGTCAGCAACAAGGTACGGATATGGGAACCGTCCACGTCGGCGTCGGTCATGATGATGATTCGGTGATACCGCAAATTGGCTGGATTGAATTCCTCGTTGCCGATGCCACAGCCAAGGGCCTTGATCAGGGTGCCGATTTCTGCCGAACTCAGCATTTTGTCGAAGCGCGCTTTTTCCACGTTGAGGATCTTGCCCTTCAAGGGCAGAATCGCCTGATTCTTGCGATTGCGTCCCTGCTTGGCCGATCCGCCCGCTGAGTCACCCTCGACGATGTAGATTTCAGACAGTGCCGGATCCTTTTCCTGGCAATCCGCCAGTTTGCCCGGCAGACCTGCCACATCCAGGGCGCCTTTGCGCCGCGTCATTTCCCGGGCCTTGCGGGCCGCCTCACGCGCCCGCGCCGCGTCGATAATCTTGCCGACGATCTGCTTTGCCTCAATTGGATTTTCCATGAGGTAGTCGGTCAAGTGGGCCGTCATTTCCTGTTCAACCACGGCTTTCACCTCAGAGGACACCAGCTTGTCCTTGGTCTGGGATGAGAATTTGGGGTCTGGGACCTTCACTGAGATGACAGCCGTCAGGCCTTCCCGGGCATCGTCGCCGGTGGTTGCCACCTCCTTGGCCTTTTTCGCCGACATCTCCTTGTCGATATAGTTGTTCAGAACCCGGGTCAATGCGGCCCGAAAGCCCGCAAGATGGGTCCCTCCATCCCGTTGCGGGATGTTGTTGGTGTAGGCGAAGATGTTTTCCTGATAGGAATCGTTCCATTGCAGGGCAACCTCCACTGCAATTTTTTCCCCTTCCCGCTGGGATTGAAAATAAAACATCTTGTTGACCGGGGTTTTGTTCTTGTTCAGGTACTCGATGAAGGCCTGTAGCCCGCCGTCGTACTTGAAGAGATCCTCTTTGCCGCTGCGCTCATCCTTTAGTCGAATGGCCACACCCGCATTCAGAAAGGCCAATTCCCTGAGTTTCTTGGCCAGAATTTCGTAGTGAAATTCGATATTGGTGAAAGTTTGTGCAGACGGCTTGAAGGTCACTTCTGTGCCTGTGCCTGTGGTTTCCCCCACCACCGCAAGGGGTGCCTGTGGAACGCCATGGACATAGTACTGCTCATGAACCTGGCCTTTTCGGCGGATAGTCAGCTTCAACTCCTCAGACAAGGCGTTGACCACGGACACACCCACCCCATGCAGGCCGCCGGAAACCTTGTAGCTGTTGTCATCAAATTTTCCTCCTGCATGGAGCACGGTCATGATGACTTCTGCGGCTGAAACCCCCTCTTTGTGCATTTCCGTGGGAATGCCCCGGCCGTTGTCGGCGACGGTGACCGTTTCTCCCACATGAATCTTGACGTTGATCTCGGTACAGTGCCCCGCCAGCGCCTCGTCGATGGAATTGTCCACCAACTCGAAAACCATATGGTGAAGGCCGGTGCCATCATCCGTGTCGCCGATGTACATTCCGGGGCGCTTGCGAACCGCATCCAGGCCTTTGAGCACCTTGATACTGTCGGAGTCGTACTTGGATTCTTCGGTCATTGAACGGCTGCTCCTGGCCTGAATTTCAGGGGTGGATTTTACCATGTTCCACGTGGAACTTTCTTATCGCAATGCCCGCATCCCAACAATGTTGCAGGGATCGCTCATCCACACAGGTGATGAATACCTGGCTGTCCAGTCGGGCCAGATAGCGACATACCGTAGCCCTGTTTTTTTCATCCAGCTCCGCCGGCAGATCGTCAATCAGAAACACACAGGTTCTGGAGGTTGATCGGGCCAGCAGGATGGCCTGGGCAATTTTCATAGCACTCACCAGCATCTTCTGCTGACCCCGGGATAGCACCTCTGCGGCGTTAAGTTTGCCCACCCGGATCTGGATATCTGCCCGGTGGGGACCTGCCTGGGTCAATCCATAACGACGATCCGAGTCCAAATTACCGGAAAGCACGGTTGTCAGATCCAGGCCAGGGTCCCAACCCCTGAAATAGCTGAGAATGGCAGGGCTTTCCGGCGCGATTTCACGTAGAACTTCGGCTAAAACCTGCTGAAACGCTTCGAAGTACACCGAACGCGCGCTATCTATATGTGCCGCCTCACGCCCGAACTCGCTATCCCAGGCCGCCAACTGGCTGCGATCCAGGCTTTTACCCTTGAGCAGCTGATTGCGATTGGCGATGCAGACCCTGCTGTTGCGCCAATGGTCCACAAAGGAAGGTTCCACGTGGAACACTCCCCAGTCCAGGAATCGCCGCCGCACCTTGGGGCTGCCCTCCAACAGTAAAAAGGTATTGGCATCCAGGATCTGCAAGGGCAACAGCTTTGCGGCTTCGATCCAATTGGGCTGCTTGTTCCCCTGCAATTTCAGGATGGGCTTCTGTAACCGGGACTTTTGCAGGCCCATGGCAACCGCACCGCCATCCAACTCACAGAATACGGTGCAGTCCTTCGACCCCTCCTGTATCAACGGGGCCACTTTCGCGCTGCGGAAAGAGCGACCCACTCCCAGCAGATAAATGGCCTCCAAAATGCTGGTCTTGCCGCTCCCGTTCGGGCCACTGATGACATTAATCAACTCTCCCGGCAACAGGGACAGCTGATCGATATTCCGAAGCCGGGTAATGTTCAGCTTGCTGATGGTGGTCATTCAATGAAACCGGAAACCCGCCAGCCATGGCAGCGGGGCGCCACCTACAGTCTCATGGGCATGACAACGTAAACCGCCTCGCTGCTGTCATCGGCAGCCTCCAGAAGAGCGCTACTATTGGGATCAGACAGGGAAATTCTCACCCTGTCACTGGAAAGAGCACCCAACACATCGATGAGATAGGAAACATTGAATCCTATCTCCAGCGGGTCTCCCTGATAGTCCACAGTCACCGTCTCCTCCGCTTCCTCCTGCTCCGGATTATTGGCAAGAATCTTTAGCTCATCTGTGGACAAAATGAGCCGGACGCCCCGGTATTTCTCATTGGACAGGATCGCGGCGCGGGAAAACGCCTGGCGCAGCAGCTGCCGGTCTCCCGTCACCGTCTTGTCCCCCGTCTTTGGCAATACCCGGTTGTAATCGGGAAATTTGCCGTCCACCAGTTTGGAGGTGAACGTGTACTCCGACATGCGGGCCCGGATGTGGCTGTTGCCAAACACGAGCTCCAGCTCTCCACTGCCTTCCCCCAGCAGGCGACCCATTTCCATGATGCCTTTACGGGGCAGAATGAGCTGCTGGGTCGCGCCTCCCACCTCGTTCTTGCAACGGAACGTGTGCATCGCCAACCGATGGCCATCGGTGGCCACTACCCGCAAATATTTGTCGGTCACTTCGAACAGCATGCCATTCAGGTAGTAGCGGACATCCTGCTGCGCCATGGCAAAACTGGTGCTGTCCAACAGGGATTTCAGTTTCACATCATCCACATGAACAGAAAAAGTGCCGGGCTCGTCTTCGATTCGAGGAAACTCGTTGGCGGGCAGGGTTGCCAGGGTAAACCGGCTGCGACCAGCCTTCAGTGTCAACTTGCCATCCCCGTGGGAAAACTCGAGGCTGGCGTTTTCCGGCAAGGATTTGCAGATATCCACCAACTTTCTGGCAGGCACCGTGATACTCCCGGATTTACTGCCGCTATCAACCTTCACCCGCCCGACCAGTTCCACCTCCAGGTCGGTGCCAGTGAGAGACAATTCATCGCCCTGCAAATCCAGCAGCACATTGGACAACACCGGCAGGGTTTGGCGACGCTCCACGACCCCGCTCACCAATTGCAGGGGCTTCAACAGGGCTTCTCGAGAAACAGTGAATCGCATGTCAGATACCTATTCGTTGTTGCGCCCAAACGTCAGCGGGACAGGGATCGCAACAAATTGTTGTAGTCTTCCTCAATATCCGATGTCGTGCGCCTAAGCTTGCTGATCTGCCGACAGGCATGGAGAACCGTCGTATGGTCACGGCCTCCGAATGCATCGCCAATCTCTGGAAGACTGTGATTGGTTAACTCTTTTGACAAGCTCATGGCCACCTGTCTGGGTCTGGCCACGGAGCGATTGCGTTTTTTTGACAACATGTCGGCCATTTTTATCTTGTAATACTCGGCCACCGAGCGCTGAATGTTGTCAATTGACACCATCTTGTCTTGTATGGCAAAAAGGTCCTTCAGGGCGTCTTTGATCAACGCAAGATCGATGGGTCGACCCACAAAGCTGGCATGGGCCATGACCCGCTTCAATGCCCCCTCCAATTCCCGCACATTGGAGCGCAACCGCTGGGCAATGAACAGTGCCGCGTCGTTGGGCAGCTGCACATTGCTCAACGCTGCTTTCTTGATCAGGATGGCTGCGCGTGTCTCCAGCTCAGGTGGCTCCACCGCCACGGTCAATCCCCAGCCGAAGCGGGACTTGAGTCGCTCTTCGAGCCCATTGATCTCCTTATGGAAGCGATCACAGGTCAGGATGATTTGCTGACCCCCCTCGAGCAGGGCGTTGAAGGTATGGAAAAACTCTTCCTGAGACCGTTCCTTGCCGGCAAAAAACTGGATGTCGTCGATCAGCAATGCATCCACGGACCGGTAGTAGCGCTTGAACTCGTTGATGGCGTTCAATTGCAGGGCGGTCACCATGGTGGCGACGAACGTTTCCGAATGCAGGTACACGATTTTGGCATCCGGCTTACGTGCCAGCATCTGGTTGCCGATGGCGTGCATCAGGTGTGTTTTACCCAAGCCGACACCACCGTATATAAAGAGTGGGTTGTAAGCATGGCCGGGATTGCCGGCAACCTGCATGGCAGCAGCCCGGGCCAGCTGATTGGACTTGCCCTCGATAAAGTTATCGAAGGTGCTTTCAGAATTCAGGCGCCCACGGTGCTTGAGCTTGCCCTCGATGATGGTGTCCATTGCCCGAGCCCGCCGGGATTCCCCGGCATTGGCAGGCAGAGTTGCCGAGTTTCCAACCGACCAGGTCCTGCCGCTGATCGGCTGAGCCCCGGCAACCCCCGCAAATTGCTGAGACACAAAGCCCGGCCGTGGCGTGGAAATGGGGTCCTGCCTGACGGGAGTATCTGCCGAGGCCAGATTGACCGCTGCTGGCCCCTCCTCCGGTCGGCCCGGATCCACCACATCCAAAACGATCTGGAATTCATCTCCACCACACAATTCCCTGAAACGGGTCTTGATCCGCTCCAGGAATTTATCCTTCACCCAGTCGAGGACAAATCGATTGGGTGCCAACAGCCACAATTCCGTGGCTCGGGCTTCCGCCTTTAACGGTCTGATCCAGGTGTTGAATTGCTGGTGGGGGAGTTCGCTTTTTAAGCTGTTGAGGCATTCTTGCCAATGAACTGCGAGCACGTGTTTTTCCCCGGTATCTTTCTTGTTCTGCTGCGACGAGGATGAATTCTAACTCAATAAAAAATTTTATATCCACAAACCCAGGGAGAATCATCATAAAAATTCTCCCCTGTTTTTCTGCTTATACAACAATATGTTACGCGCATGATGGTGGTTTTTACCGGGGCTTTTTCAGCAAAAAATCCGACAAGCGTCACAGAAATTTAAAGCCCACAACCTGTGGATAACTTGTGATCAGTCTTTGGGCTTTCTCTGAAAATTTTTCCTCGCCGAAAATTGCATAATCCCGGCAAACCCTCTAGAATTCGCCCTCTCTTTCAAACCGGGTTGGTTCGGTTTTGCAAAGAATTACTGGAATCCCGAATCATGAAACGTACTTTTCAACCCAGCCTGCTGAAGCGCGCCAGACGCCATGGCTTTCGTGCCCGCATGGCCACCAAGGGTGGCCGCCTGGTCCTTAAGCGACGCCGCGCGCGGGGCCGTGTAAAACTGTCGGCCTAAAAACACGACCTCACCCTGATCTCAGGAAAGAGTGTGTTGTGCCTGAAAACGGCTTTCCGAAAAAGCTGCGCCTGCTTAAAGCGTCAGATTTCAAAGCCGTGTTTGGGCAAGCGAAATTCAAAGTTTCCTGCCGCAATCTGCTGGTTTTTGCCATGCCCAATGAACTTGAGCATGCCAGATTGGGCCTGGTCATAGGCAAACGCCATGTGCCCAAGGCAACGGAACGCAATCGCATCAAGCGAGTACTGCGCAACGCTTTCAGACTGAACCAGAAATTGCTCCAGGGGCTGGACATCGTTATTCTTGCGCGCAGTGAATTGGCGAGTCTCGACAATAAAATGCTGGCGATGCGAATCGATACCCTGTGGCGGGATTTGATCAAGAAAACCAATACTGTCGGCTCGCGCGGTCCGCAGTCCAATGGGATGGAGACATGAAGTCCATGCTAAGCCGACTGGCGATCGCCCTGATCTCCCTGTATCAAAACAGCCTGAGCCTGCTGATGGGTAATCAGTGCCGCTTTTACCCCAGCTGCTCCCAATACACAAAAGAAGCCATTCAGGCACACGGCCTGCTCCGTGGCAGTGGCCTGGGCCTGCGCCGCATAAGCCATTGCCACCCTTGGCACGAAGGGGGCTACGATCCCGTGCCGCCAGCAAATAATTCCCCCGACCAGCCAAACTGCCAACGGTAAGTTTCCCATGATGTATACCCGGTTTGTGCTCTACACCGCTTTGGCTATCGTCACCTACATGCTGCTGCTGGCCTGGAACGAGGATTATCCCCGCATCGTCAGCGAACCCAGTCCGGAACCGGTCGCCACATTGCCGCAACAGCCGGCCACACCGACCACCGCCGATACCAGCGCCGACCTGCCTTCACCCGCCATTGCCGCCGCCCAACCCGCCGCTGTGCCCTCGGTGCCACCTTCCACCGTGCCGACAACCACGGCAAGCCAGCGACTCATAACTGTGACAACTGACACTCAGCAGCTCACCATCGACCTCAATGGTGGCGATATCATTCAGTTGGCATTGCCGCATTACCTGCGGCAAATCGATGTGCCGGATGACCCCTTCGTACTGCTGGAAACCACCTCCACCCACACCTATATCGCGGAGAGCGGCCTCATCGGGAACAACGGCGTGGATCGCAACAATCAACGTGCGCAGTACCAGACCGCCGCCACCAGCTACACCATGGCGGAAGGCCAGGACAGCCTGGTCGTGGATCTCGTGACCACCGATGCCGGCGGTGTCCGCGTCACCAAACGGTTTTCGTTTGAGCGCGACAATTATGTGATCGATGTCAGCTACATCATAGACAACAATTCCACTGCGCCCTGGCAGGCCAATGTCTTCGGGCAGCTCAAGCGTAACAATTACCCGGATCCCAGCGACGTAGGCGGCTTTGGCCGCTCCTTCCTTGGCTTCGCCACCACCTCGCCGGAAGACCCCTACATCAAGCTGGAGTTCGAGGATATCGATGACGGCGTCCCCGGGCATCAGATGGACGGCGGCTGGGTGGCGTTCAGCCAGCATTATTTCATCTCCGCCTGGATCCCCGATCAGACGGAGCGTAATGCGTTCTCCCTGCGTCGCAATACGGCCAATCAGTATTTCGGTGCCTTTGTGGGTCCCGCTTTCATTGTTGAACCAGGCAGTCAGGCGACGAAAACGCTGCAGCTCTATGCTGGACCCACAGACCAGTACCGTTTGGGTGAACTGGCGACCAATCTCAACCTCACCATCGATTATGGGGTCCTGTGGTTCCTGGCATCACCCATTTACTGGCTGTTGACCCATATTGAAAGTGTGGTGGGAAACTACGGTCTGGCCATCATCTTGTTGACGGTCCTGGTCAAGGGTGCTTTTTACAAGCTTACTGAAACCCAATACAAGTCCATGGCTGGCATGCGTCGTGTAATGCCCAAGATGCAGCAGCTCAAAGAGAGCTATGGCGACGACAAGGTCAAACTACAGAAAGCCACCATGGAGCTGTACAAAAAGGAAAAGATCAATCCTTTCGGTGGCTGTCTGCCCATGTTGGTGCAGATGCCGGTGTTCGTTGCCCTCTATTGGATGCTGATGCGAAGCGTCGAGCTCCGCCATGCCCCCTTCATTCTCTGGATCAACGACCTGTCTGTCATGGATCCATACTTTGTACTGCCCTTGTTAATGGGGGCTTCCATGTATGCCCAGACCCACCTGTCTCCTGCTCCGGCAGATCCCATGCAGGCCAAGGTCATGAAGTTCATGCCAGTCATGATGACGGTGTTTTTCCTGTGGTTCCCCGCAGGTCTGGTTCTGTACTGGCTGGTCAACAGCGTGCTGGGCATTGCCCAGCAGTGGTACATCACCCGCAAGATCGAGGCGGCTTACGAAGCCAAGAACGCCTAGGGACTGTTTCTGCCGCCACCCCGCCGGGGTCAGACTATGTCTCAGTTAGACACCGATACCATTTGCGCCATCGCCACCACCCCAGGCAGGAGTGGTATCGGCATTGTGCGTATTTCAGGCCCCGGCTGTCTGTCAATCGCGCAATCCCTGCTGGGGTTCGAACCCTTGGCCCGCCACGCCCATTTCTGCTCGTTCCGGAATTCGACAGGTCAGGTGGTGGATAACGGCGTGGCCCTTTATTTCCGGGGACCGCATTCATTCACCGGTGAAGACATACTGGAACTGCAGGGACATGGTGGCCCCGTCGTGCTCGGCTCTTTGCTGCGTTGTGTTACCGGATTCGGTGCCCGGCTTGCCAGGCCCGGTGAATTTTCTGAACGGGCTTTTTTGAATGGCAAGCTGGATCTGGTCCAACTGGAAGCCATCGCCGATCTCATCGATGCCGGCACGGAACAAGCTGCCCGCTCGGCAGTCGCTACCCTGGAGGGGGTATTTTCCCGGGCCATAGAATCGCTGGTGTCCCGCATCACGGCTTTGCGGGTCTATATTGAAGCCGCCATAGATTTCAGCGATGAGGACATCGATTTTCTCGCCGAGGGCAGTGTCCTGGTCACTCTTGAAACCCTGCTTGCTGATCTGGACGAGTTTCTAGGCAAGGCGCGCCAGGGAGCCCTGTTGCGCCATGGAATGCGGGTCGTCATTGCCGGAGAACCCAATGCTGGCAAATCAAGCCTGCTGAATGGCTTGTCCGGCAGGGATACTGCCATCGTCACCGACATCCCCGGCACTACCCGCGATGTGCTGACAGAAGCCATCAATCTCGATGGTCTGCCTCTGCATGTGTTGGACACAGCCGGATTGAGGGACACCAGCGATGCCGTGGAACAGGAAGGTGTGCGGCGTGCCCGTCAGGCCATCGACTCGGCTGACCAGGTGTTGCTGATCGTTGACGGCAGTGCCTACCCAATGGATGCGGATTCGGTCAAGAATCATCTTGCCCGCCTGCGGATCCCGGACACCCTGTTGTCGTCAGCTCGCCTGAGCGTGGTGTTCAACAAGATCGATCTGCTGCTTTTGTCCGAACCCGGGGAGCACGCTGTCGTTTGTGACGGCAAACCGGTTACCGTCATCCACGTGTCCGCCAAAACAGGCGCCGGCCTGGATGAATTGCGGCGGCATCTCAAACACTGCGCCGGATACCGGGACGGAGATGCCGGTCAGTTCATCGCCAGAGAGCGGCACATCGATGCCCTGACCCGATGCCGGCAGTCCCTGGCCAATGCCCTGCACCAGCTTCAGGAGCAGGCCGGCCCTGAGTTGGTGGCTGAGGATCTGCGCATTGCTCAAGGGTGTCTGGGGGAGATCACCGGCAAAGTCAGCAGTGATGACCTGTTGGGAAAAATTTTCTCCAGCTTCTGCATAGGAAAGTAACAGCTTGTTCAAGGCGCATTGTTGATGCTGCCTTTTGGAGCAAGTTGTGAATTACCCGCGCATAACCCAGCCTCTTACTGCGGATAATTTGGGTATGGTTGCCCCGGCTCAATACATGCCGGTGACCACAGCCCATCCTTCCACAAGTCCTCAACCCCCATTACCGGACCTCATGAAGGCTTACCAACGACCTTATCAAGTGGCTAATGGTCTGATTTCCCGGGTGCTATGGCAGTTATCTACAGAACCTTGCCGTCCTATCTATATCAGTATCAATTATTTCTACTCTAATTCATTACTATCAGTAATCTTGTATTTAAAAGAGTGGCTGGCACAAAGCGCTCATTGTGGTGCGGGCCCAAAAACCAGCGGGCTTCTATTTTTTCAATGCCGGCGTATACTTGTCGGCCCTTGAAGCAGACCACGATGCGATGGACTACAGCAGCGATTTTGATGTGATCGTCGTCGGCGGCGGCCACGCCGGCACCGAAGCGGCCCTGGCGGCAGCCCGTTGTGGCGTGCGCACACTGCTGGTCACCCACAATGTGGAAACCCTGGGTCAGATGTCCTGCAACCCGGCCATCGGCGGTATCGGTAAGAGTCACCTGGTGCGGGAAATCGATGCCCTGGGCGGCGCCATGGCCCGCGCCACTGACCAGGCGGGGATTCAGTTCCGGATTCTCAATGCCAGCAAAGGCCCAGCCGTGCGGGCTACCCGCGCCCAGGCAGACCGGGTGCTTTACAAGGCGGCCATCCGGCAGCGGCTGGAAACCCAGCCCAATCTGCAGATCTTCCAGCAGGCTGTGGATGATCTGATCATCGAGGGCGAGCGGGTCACCGGTGTGGTTACCCAGATGGGGCTGCGGTTTCATGCCGCCACCGTCGTACTGACCACCGGCACGTTTCTGGGAGGCAGGATTCATGTGGGGCTTGAGAACGCCGCGGGTGGTCGGGCCGGGGATCCACCGTCCATCGCCCTGGCCAGGCGCCTGCGGGAATTGCCGTTTAGGGTAGCCCGGCTGAAAACCGGTACACCGCCGCGCATAGATGCCCGATCCGTGGATTTCTCCGTCATGCAAATTCAGCATGGCGACGAACCGGCTCCGGTGATGTCCTTCCTCGGTCGGGTCGAGGATCATCCCCGCCAGATACCCTGTTACATCACCGCCACCAACGAGCGCTGTCACGACATCATCCGCGGTGGACTGGATCGCTCTCCCATGTATACCGGAGTCATTGAAGGCATTGGACCCCGCTATTGTCCATCCATCGAAGACAAGGTGATGCGGTTTGCCGACAAAACCTCCCACCAGATATTCGTGGAGCCGGAAGGCCTCAACACTCACGAGCTGTATCCCAATGGCATCTCCACCAGCCTGCCATTCGACGTGCAGTTGGCCATGGTGCGGCAGATCCGTGGATTCGAGAACGCCCATATTACCCGCCCTGGCTACGCCATCGAGTATGACTTTTTCGATCCCCGTGACCTGCACTACTCCCTGGAGACCCGGTTTATCAGGGGACTGTACTTCGCCGGTCAGATCAATGGCACCACCGGTTATGAGGAGGCGGCAGCACAGGGGTTGCTGGCCGGACTCAATGCCGCCCTGGCGGCACAGGGTCGCGAACCCTGGACCCCCCGCCGGGATCAGGCCTATATCGGTGTACTGGTGGATGACCTCATCACCCTCGGTACCACCGAGCCCTATCGCATGTTCACCAGCCGGGCGGAGTATCGTCTGACCCTGCGGGAAGACAATGCCGATCAGCGTCTCACGGCGATTGGTCGGGACCTGGGTCTGGTGGATGACGAACGCTGGGTCCATTTCTGCGACAAGCAGGAGGCGATTCAGCGGCAAATGCAGTATCTGCGCAGCACCTGGATCCAGCCCCAGACCCCCCGGGGTGAGGCAGTCAATCGCCTGCTGGAACAACCCATGACCAGGGAGTACAGCCTGGCGGATCTGCTGGCGCGGCCACGGGTAACTTACCTCGCCTTGTGTGAAGCCCTGCAGCTGCCACTGACGGCAGCCGACCGCCAGATTGGCGAGCAGGCGGAGATTCAGTTGAAATACCAGGGCTACATCGACCGTCAACAGGATGAGATCGAAAAATTGAAGCGCCAGGAAAACACGGCGCTGCCGGCGGATTTTGACTATCAGTCCATCTCCGGACTATCGGCGGAACTCAAGCAGAAGCTGATGGCCCAACGCCCGGACAACATCGGCCGGGCAGCCCGGATCCCAGGCATGACGCCGGCGGCCATCTCCCTGTTGCTGATTTATCTAAAGAAGCATCAAAGTCAGTCCCGCAAAGCTGGCTAGGCGCTGTCACCTGCCGATGACATCGCTCGAAACCCGGCTCGTTTCAGGTCTGCAGGCACTGGGAATACCCACCTCGGATGCCCAGAGGCAGAAGCTGCTACATTTTCTGCAATTGCTGCAGAAGTGGAACACCGCATTCAATCTCAGCGCAGTGCGGGATCCCTTGGAGATGGTGGGCCGGCACCTGCTGGACAGCCTGACCCTGCAAGCCTGGCTGGGGGACAGCCGGCTGATTCTTGATGTGGGCAGCGGCGCCGGCCTGCCGGGAATCCCCCTGGCCATCATGAATCCGGACAAATCCTTCGTGCTGCTGGACAGTAACGGCAAGAAAACCCGCTTCCTTTTTCAGGCGAAACTGGCCCTGGAACTGCCCAACATCACGGTGGAAAATAGTAGAATCGAGCACTATCAAAGTCCGGGGCAAATTGATATCGTGACTTGCCGCGCCGTTTCCAGCCTGTCGGGAATTGTTGCATCATGCGGCCATTTGATAACAAAAAACACCCGTTTACTGGCTATGAAGGCTGAGTATCCAGGCGGCGAAATCGCCGAGTTGCCGCCGGAATTTCAGGTTACCGCCGTCACCGCCGTCACATGGCCAGGCAGCCAGGCAGCCAGGCATATCGTCGAAGTACGACGATGGGAGCAGTCCAATTGAGCAGAGTTCTAGCAGTCGCCAATCAGAAGGGCGGTGTGGGCAAGACCACCACCTCGGTCAACCTGGCCGCATCCCTGAATGCCACGAAAAAATCCGTGTTGCTGATCGATCTGGACCCACAGGGCAACGCCACCACCGGCAGCGGGGTGAACAAGAGCGCCCTGGAGTACACCATTTATGAGGTATTGACCGGCCAGCAGCCTTTTGATGCGGTCGTCGTGCGCCCGGAAGAGGCGGACTACGACCTGCTGCCAGCCCACGGCGACCTCACCGCCGCGGAAGTGGAGCTGCTGCAGTCCCCCAACCGGGAGACCCGGCTGCGCACCATCGTGGAGGGCATTCGGGACCGCTATGACTTTGTGGTGATCGATTGCCCGCCGTCCCTCAACATGCTGACGGTCAACGCCCTGGTGGCGGCAGACGGTGTGCTGATTCCCATGCAATGCGAGTTTTATGCCCTGGAGGGATTGTCGGCCCTGATGGACACCATCTCGGCGATCAGTGAAACACTCAATCCCAATTTGAAGATCGAGGGCATCTTGCGCACCATGTACGATCCGCGCAACAAACTGACCACTGAGGTGAATGGCCAGCTGTTCAATTATTTTGGTGACCGGGTGTATCGCACCGTGGTGCCACGCAATGTGCGTCTGGCGGAGGCTCCCAGTTTTGGCATGCCGGTGATCAAGTACGATCGCCAGTCCCGCGGAGCCATTGCCTATCTGGCCGTGGCAGGCGAAGTGTTGCGCCGCACGGATGAACTGATACGAGCCGCGGCACCGTAGCCGCCGCACCCTAGATGGAACCCCCATGACGGTAAAGAAAAAACTGGGCAGGGGATTGGATGCGTTGCTGTCCAATGCCAACTCCGAAAAAATGGCTTCACTGCTTGGCAATGACCCCCAACCCCGACCCACAGCACCCGCACCCGTGTCAGGCAATGGCCTTGATACACAACCCCCAAGCGCGGCGCCCCTGGCGGACCGGGATGGGGATCTGCGCCATATTCCCATCGACCTGATCCAGCCGGGCAAATACCAGCCCCGCACCGACATGCATCCGGCGGCCCTGGAAGAGCTGGCCAGCTCCATTCGCCGCCAGGGTGTGATGCAGCCCATCGTGGTGCGGCCGATCGACGCCAACCGCTACGAAATCATCGCCGGTGAGCGCCGCTGGCGTGCCAGCCAGTTGGCGGAGTTGCATACCATACCCGCCATCATCAAACCCGTAAGCGACGAATCCGCCATCGCCATGTCGCTGATCGAAAATATCCAGCGGGAAAATCTCAACCCCATTGAAGAGGCCATGGCGCTGAAGCGCCTGCAGGACGAGTTCCATCTGACCCAGCAGGAGGTGGCCGATGCGGTCGGCAAGTCACGCGCCACGGTCACCAACCTCATCCGCCTGATCGGCCTCAGCCACGATGTGCGCAAAATGCTGGAACATGGGGATCTGGAAATGGGCCATGCCCGAGCCCTGTTGTCACTGCCCGATCTGCAACAGTCCGAGGCGGCCCGTGTGGTCGCAGGCAAGGGACTGTCCGTGCGGCAAACCGAATCCCTGGTCCGGCGTCTGATTGCGGGAGCGGGGACACACAAGCACAAACCCGTCATGGACCCGGACATCAAGCACCTGGAAGAGAGTTTGTCCGATAAACTGGGCGCCAGGGTTATGATCCAGCACACCGCCAAGGGCAAGGGCAAACTGATCCTGAAATACAACAGCCTGGATGAACTGGACGGCATTCTGGCCCACATTAACTAGCCCTGTTTCCGGCGTGTTTTTCGAGTTGCTTAGGGTAGTCAAACTCCCTATAATTCGCGGCTTTGGAAGGCAGCGAGCGCGCTTGATCAGGGTTCCCGTAATCCATTCCTGACCGCAACGTGTCCACCATTGAAGTCCCTTTTATCCACAGGATGATAGCCGGCCAGTTCGCTGTTGTTGGTGTTGTGACAGCGGGCGCATGGATGTTGCTGGGTTGGACCAGCGCCTATTCCGTTCTGCTGGGTGGATTGATTTGTGCGGTTCCCAATGCCTATTTCAGTGTGCGGGCATTTCGGCATCGCGGGGCCGGCTCGGCAGGCCGCATCGTCAGGGACTTTTATGTCGGTGAGGCGATCAAGCTGCTGTTGGCGGCGGCCGGGTTCGCATTGACCTTTGTCTATGTGAAGCCTCTCAACGCCGCCTTGTTGTTTGCGGCCTATGGCATCGTATTTTTAAGTGGGTTGGCAGTGTTGATCCTATCGACGACTGCCGGGAAACAGAAACTGAAGCATTAACCAACGTAACGAACCGACAACGTGGCAGAATCTCACGCAACTGAAGCAGCACACGGCGCCGAGCCGGTTTACGCCTCCGCAACCGAGTATGTCCAGCATCACCTGGGCTTTTTGACCTTCGGCAAGACCCACGACGGCAGCTGGGGTTTTGCCCACTCAGTGGAAGAGGCCGCGGAAATGGGCTTCTGGGCCATCAACGTGGATTCCATGATGATTTCCCTGTTGCTGGGGGTGCTGTTCCTGGGACTTTTCCGCTTCGTCATTTCCAAAGCCAGCTCCGGCGTGCCGGGTGGCATGCAGAACTTCATCGAAGTCATCGTGGAGATGGTGCAGACCAACGTCAAAAACAGCTTCTATGCCAAGAATGACCTGATCGGTCCCCTGGCGCTGACGATTTTCTGTTGGATCTTCCTGATGAACACCATGGACCTTGTCCCGGTGGACTGGATCCCCCTGCTGGCCCAGACCATTGCGGGCGATCCCCACCTGTACTTCAAGGCCGTCCCTACCACCGACCTCAATATCACCCTGGGCTTCGCGGTCAGCGTGTTCTTCCTCATCATTTACTACAGCATCAAGATCAAGGGTCTGGGCGGCTTCCTCGGGGAGTTTGCCTTCCACCCCTTCGGCAAATGGGCGCTGCCCCTGAATCTATTGCTGGAGCTGCCGGGATTCCTGGCCAAACCCGTCTCACTGGCGCTGCGACTCTACGGCAACTTCTTCGCCGGCGAGGTGATATTCCTGGTTATCGCCCTGGTGGGCTATTGGCAGTTGCCCCTGCATTTCGGCTGGGCTGTGTTCCACATCCTGGTGGTGACCCTGCAGGCGTACCTGTTCATGATGCTGACCATCGTGTACCTGAACCAGGCCCATACCACCCATTAACCCTAAATCACCAACTGTAAGATCCTTTGTAAAATCTGGAGACAAAAATGGAAACTGTACAGGCTTTTTCACTGATCGCTGCCGCCATCATCTTCGGCATCTGCGGAGCTGGCACTGCGGTCGCTTTCGGTAATCTTGGTGGCAAGCTGATCGAAAGCTCAGCCCGTCAGCCGGAACTGTCACCCAAACTGCAAACCCAGTTCTTCCTGGTTGCCGCATTCGTGGACGTAATCTCCATCATCGGCGTGGGTATGGCGTTCCTGTTCATCTTCGCCAACCCGTTCGTGTGATCCAACCGGTTCGCCGGCAAGCGATCAGCACGGGCAGACCACAATTGGGGGTAGGTGAATGAATCTAAACGCAACCATCATCGGGCAATCCATCGCATTTGCGGTGTTTGTCTGGTTCTGCATGAAGTATGTGTGGCCACCCATAACCGCGATCCTGGAAGAGCGGCAGCGCAAGATTGCCGAAGGCCTCGAGGCGGCAGACCGTGCCCAGCGTGATCTGGGTCTGGCCCAGAACAAAGCTGCCGACGAGCTGCGGGAAGCCAAGAAGCAGGGTGCCGAGATCATCGAGCTCGCCAACAAGCGGGCCGCGCAGATCATCGATGAGGCCAAGGAAAAGGCCCGCGAGGAAGGCCAGCGGCTGATAGCCGCCGCCAATGCGGAAATCGATCAGGAGGTGCATCGCGCCAAGGAGGCTCTGCGCAAGCAGGTGGCCGCCATCGCCATCGCCGGTGCCGAGAAAATCCTGGAAAAATCCATCGATCAGGCCGCCAACGAAGACCTGGTCAACAAGCTCGCGTCCGAACTCTGAATGGTCCCTAGCCCATGGCCGATTTAATTACCCTCGCCAGACCCTATGCCAAAGCCGCCTTCCAGGTGGCTCTGGCGGAAGGCGACCTGGCGCGCTGGTCCAAGATGCTGGCCCTGGCGGCTGCCGTCAGCAAGGTCGATCAGGTCAGGGCCATCCTGACCAGCCCCAGCTTCTCGGCCCCCCAGCTGGCCGCCACCGTGGTGGATATCTGTGGTGACGAGCTCAACCAGAAAGGACGCAACTTCATCAGTCTGCTGGCGGAAAACAAGCGCCTCAATCTGCTGACGGAGATTTCGTCACTTTACGAGCAGCTCAAGGCCCAGCAGGAAAAATCCGTGGATGTGGAAATCACCACGGCCTATGCCATCAATGCCGCCACGGCGGACAGCCTGGCTGCCGCGTTGAACAAGCGCCTGCAGCGGGACATCAAGCTGAGCACCAGCGTCGACAAAGGGTTGATCGGCGGCGCCGTGATCAAGGCCGGTGACATGGTCATCGACAATTCCGTTCGCGGCAAATTGAACAAATTAGCTGAAGCAATGAACGCCTGATCTGAATCAGGCACAAGGAACCAAGCATGCAACAACTGAATCCGTCAGAAATCAGTGAAATCATCAAGCAACGCATAGACCGTCTGGATGTTTCGGTGCAGGCGAAGAATGAAGGCACCATCGTCAGCGTGTCTGACGGCATCATTCGTATCCATGGCCTCGCCGATGTGATGTACGGCGAAATGATCGAGTTCGAAGGTGGTGTTTACGGTATTGCACTCAACCTGGAGCGCGACTCGGTGGGTGCGGTGGTGCTGGGTGACTACCAGCAGTTGCGTGAAGGCCAGACCTGTCGTTGCACCCAGCGCATTCTCGAGGTGCCCGTAGGGCCCGAGCTGGAAGGCCGGGTAGTGGACGCCCTGGGTCGACCCATCGACGGCAAAGGCCCCATCAACACCAAACTGACGTCTCCTGTGGAAAAAGTGGCACCCGGCGTAATTGCTCGGCAATCCGTGTCCCAGCCGGTACAGACCGGCCTTAAATCCATCGACGCCATGACCCCCATCGGTCGCGGCCAGCGGGAGCTGATCATCGGCGACCGCCAGGTGGGCAAGACAGCCGTGGCCGTGGACACCATTATCAACCAGAAGGGCAAGGACGTTAAGTGCATCTACGTGGCAGTGGGCCAGAAGGCTTCCTCCATTGCCAACGTGGTACGCAAGCTGGAAGAGCACGGCGCCATGGCCTACACCGTCGTGGTTGCCGCGTCCGCCTCCGACCCTGCCTCCATGCAGTTCATTGCACCGTATTCCGGTTGCTCCATGGGCGAGTACTACCGGGACAGGGGCCAGGACGCCCTCATTATTTATGACGACCTGACCAAGCAGGCCTGGGCTTATCGCCAGATCTCCCTGCTCCTGCGTCGTCCGCCGGGCCGCGAAGCCTATCCCGGAGACGTGTTCTATCTGCACTCCCGTCTGCTGGAACGTGCCGCGCGGGTCAATCCCGAGTACGTGGAAAAATTCACCAATGGTGAAGTGAAAGGCAAGACCGGATCACTGACCGCCCTGCCGATCATCGAAACCCAGGCCGGTGACGTATCCGCCTTCGTACCCACCAACGTGATCTCCATTACCGACGGCCAGATCTTCCTGGAAACCGACCTATTCAACGCCGGTATCCGCCCCGCCATGAACCCCGGCATCTCCGTATCCCGGGTGGGTGGCGCGGCCCAGACCAAGATCATCAAGAAGCTGGGCGGCGGCATCCGTATCGCCCTGGCCCAGTACCGGGAACTGGCGGCCTTTGCCCAGTTCGCCTCCGACCTCGACGAGGCCACCCGCTCCCAGCTGGAACACGGCCAGCGTGTCACCGAGCTGATGAAGCAGAAGCAGTATTCGCCTTTGTCAGTCGCCGAGATGGGCCTGGTGCTGTTCGCCGCCAACGAGGGTTATCTGAAGGATGTCGAGCTGAACAAGATCACCGATTTCGAAGCGGCACTGCTTTCCTATACCAACAGCGAGCACGCCGATCTGCTGGCCAAGGTCAACGAGGCGGGCGACTACAACGACGAGATCGCTGCCAAGTACAAGGCGGTGATCGAGAAATTCAAAGCAACCCAGACCTGGTAATCGGAACGCTTAACAGACACTAGAGGCAAGCGACACAGATGGCCGTCGGAAAAGAAATACGCACCAAGATCTCCAGCATCCAGAATACGCAGAAGATCACCAGTGCCATGGAAATGGTGGCTGCCAGCAAGATGCGTAAGGCACAGGACCGCATGCAGATGGGCAAGCCCTATGCCCAGCGTATCCGTGCCGTGATTGGCCATGTGGCCAATTCCTCCCCCGAGTACCGGCACATCTATTTCGATACCCGGGAGGTGAAGCGGGTGGGTTACATCGTGGTGTCCACCGATCGCGGTCTGTGCGGCGGTTTGAACATCAATGCCTTCAAGGCGACTGTGTCCGCCATGCGGGAATGGAAGGCCAAAAATGTGGCCATCGATCTGTGCCTCATCGGCGCCAAGGCCAGTGCCTTCTTCGGCACCTATGGTGGCAACGTGGTGGCCCAGGTGCGCAATATCGGTGACGCGCCGGAAGTGGCGGACGTCATCGGTGCCGTGAAAGTCATGTTGGACAAGTTTGAGAACCATGAGATCGACCAGTTGATGATCGTCAGTAACAGCTTCGTCAACACCATGACCCAGAAGCCGGAAATCCAGCAACTGCTGCCGCTGCTGCCATCAGAGGACGACGATCTCAAGAAGAACATCTGGGACTATCTGTACGAACCCGATGCCCAGACCCTGCTGGATGGCCTGCTGACCCGCTTCATCGAGTCCCAGGTGTATCAGGCGGTGGTGGAAAACAACGCCTGCGAACAGGCGGCCCGGATGATCGCCATGAAGAACGCCACGGACAACGCCGGCGATCTGATCGAAGGCTTGCAACTGGCCTACAACAAGGCCCGCCAGGCGGCGATTACCCAGGAATTGTCAGAAATTGTGAGCGGTGCCGCAGCCGTATAAGGCACCCCGCCCGAACAAAGAGCGGGGTCGGAGCAAACACCGGGGTCGGAGCATTTGTTACATTTGGGGTCTAACC
>JBJOHV010000027.1:0-6920 GCA_046047495.1 Pseudomonadota bacterium
ATGTGGAGCTGGCGGTCAAGTCGATCCTGGAGTACATGTCCCAGGTGCTGGAGGAAGGGGGGCGCATCGAAATCCGGGGTTTTGGCAGCTTTTCGCTCCATTACCGTGTGCCCCGCATCGGGCGCAATCCCAAGACCGGCAGCCCGGTGGCGCTGTCCGGCAAGTATGTCCCCCATTTCAAACCTGGCAAGGAACTGCGTGACAGGGTCAATGCTGCCATGCAGGCGGAGCAGCCCTTGCGTTAATCCCGGTCGCCGCCGTTGCGGCAGCCATCACACACTGCAGTCATGCGAAAGTTCAAGCGCATTGCCACGGGACTCTTCCTGCTGCTGGTATTTCTGGCCGGCATTTCCTTCTCCTTTTTAAACGACACACCCGTCCCCCTGTCGCTGGGGCTGTGGAGCTTTGCCCCCAGGCCCGTGGCCCTATGGATCATTATGGCGTTCGCCATCGGCGGCCTGCTTGGTTTGCTGTTCGGGACCGGTATCAGTCACTACTTCCGCAGCCAGCGGGAGATCCGCGAGTTGCGCAAGCGCCTGCGGGCGGCGGAAACGGAAGCCGGGAAGTTGCGTAATATGCCACTGCAGGATCGGCAATGACGGGCAGTAATCTGCTGATATTTCTGCTGCTGCTGGTAGCGGTGGCCGCAGGCTGGTGGCTGGGTCGCCGGAGTGGCCACCGCAACCGGGCTCAGCAACCCGACATGTCCGCCATCTATCACGAGTATTTCGTCGGCCTGAATTACCTGCTGAGGGATGAACCGGATGAGGCCATAGACACCTTCATCCGCGCCCTGGAGATCAATGGCGAGACCATCGAGACCCATCTGGCACTGGGTATCCTGTTGCGGCGTCGGGGCAAGGTGGACAAGGCCATAAAGGTGCATCAGACCCTGTTGGGGCGGGAAGGGTTGGATGCCCGGCTCGCCGATTCGGTGCAGCTGGAGCTGTCCGCCGATTATATAGCCGCCGGGCTGCTGGACAGGGCGGAGCGATTGTTGAATGAGCTGCTCGATGCCGACAGGTCCTGCCGGCAGGAGGCATTGCGCCAATTGATCACCATCTATCAGACCGAAAAGGAGTGGGAGCAGGCCATCCGCTGTGTGGAAAAGCTGCTTATGGAGCCCGGTTTGGGCCGGGAATCCGGGCTGCACAGCATGGCGGCCCATTTCTGTTGTGAGCTGGCGGACCGCGCGCTGGAAGCGGATGATCAGTCCGGCGCCCGGGACAACATCCACCGCGCGTTGCAATTCGATCACGGCAGCGTCCGTGCTGCATTTCTGGCCGCGAGAGTAGAACAACGCAGCGGTCAGCATGGCACCGCCATCAAGGAGTTGCTGCGCATCGTTCATCAGCAGCCGCGGTTTCTCTCCGAGCTCATCGAGCCGCTGGCATTGTCCTACGGGGCGCTCGGCCAGACCCGGGAGTTCGAGAGGTTTCTGCGGGAATGCATGGAGAAGCAGCCGCGGCTGACGGTGATCCTGGAGCTGTGTGATTTGCTGCAGCGCCATCAGGGTGAGGGCGCCGCGCTGGAGTTTCTCTCCGATGCGGTGGCCCGCCATCACACCTTGCGGGGAACGTCCAGGCTGATGGCTCTGCAAGCTGGTGAATGCAGCGGCCGGCTCCATGACAATCTCAAGCTGCTCGCCGCTGTGCTGGATAAATGGTTGTCCAGCCGGCCCTCCTACCGCTGTGATGACTGCGGGCTGGAGACTCGCAATCTGTATTGGCAATGCCCCAGTTGTCAGCAGTGGGACACGATCACACCCATTCTCGGAATCGATGGTGAATGACATGAACAAGAGCGATAACAAGTCCATCATTGTGGCCCTGGATTTTCCGGATGCTGCTGCCTGCCTGCACCTGCTTGACCAGTTGGATCCCGGGCTGTGCCGGGTCAAGGTGGGCAAGGAGTTATTCACGGCAGCCGGTCCCCAGCTGATACGTCAGATTCACAGCCTCGGCTTCGAGGTTTTCCTGGACCTCAAATTTCATGACATTCCCAATACGGTGGCCGGCGCCGTGCGGGCGGCCGCAGAGCTGGGTGTGTGGATGCTCAATGTGCATGCCAGCGGAGGGCGCGCCATGATGGAGGCCGCCGTCAAGGTGATGGAGGACTATGGCGCGGATGAGCGACCGCTGTTGATTGCCGTGACCGTTCTTACCAGTCTGGGGCAGGAGGATCTGCTGGAAGTGGGGATTCACGACACGCCGGGTGAACAGGTCAAGCGCCTGGCCTTGCTGGCCGAGGATTGCGGCCTGCAGGGCGTGGTGTGCTCCGCTGCGGAGACTGTCCAGTTACGGGCGGCATTACCGGATAATTTCTGCCTGGTGACTCCGGGCATCCGGCGTCCCGAGGATGCCAGCGGTGATCAGAAGCGGGTAGTGGGACCTGCCCAGGCGCTGCGCAATGGCAGCGATTACCTGGTGGTGGGCCGCCCCATCACCCAGGCAGCTTCACCCCGTGAAGCTTTGGCCCAGTTTTACGCCCTGACTGGCGAATCCTGAAGCCTGGACTACACTCAAGCCAGCAGCGGATTTGCTGCGCGATCACAAGTTCTCCATTCACATTGCGATAAGGACATCACTATGCAATTGCTCAATCTGTGTAAAACACTGTGTGTCGCCTTGGTTCTGCTGATGTCAGCAGGCACCTTTGCGGCGGAACAACCCAATCCGCAAACGCCACCTCCGGTAAGCATCAACATCAATACTGCCGATGCGGCCACCCTGGCCGAGGGTTTGGATGGCGTCGGTCTGGCCCGTGCCCGTGAAATTGTTGCCTACCGGGAAATGCACGGCAATTTCCAGACCGTGGAGGAACTGGCCGATGTCAGTGGCATCGGCATGGCCACCGTGGAAAAAAACCGCCACCGCATCGTACTGGAAGGTAACTGACCAGCAGGCTGTTGCTCAGGTGCTGCACGGATGCCATTGCGGTTCAGGCCGCATCCGTTGCAGTGCCTGTTTTGGCTTGTGATTCACCCTCGGCGGCCGACATAATTCCCATCACCGAATGACATCCGCCGGATTCCTTGCCCCATGCCGAACTTCCTGTTGGGAAGCGTCCTCGCCCTGGTATTTGCGGCCAGTTGCTGCATGACCTGGCTGGTTCGCCGCTGGGCCATTCACTATCAGTTGCTGGATCACCCGGTGGCACGCAGTGCCCATACCCAACCAGTGCCGGTGGGGGGCGGTGTGGCCATCGTGGTGAGCTGCTATCTGGCCTGGAGCTGGATGTATCTGCAGGGCCTGCTGGAGCTGTCTGCCTACATGGCATTGTGGGGCGGGATTGTGATTGCCGTGCTGGGATTGCTGGACGATCGTTTGCGCTTGGACATCAATTGGCGCTTGCCGGTCCAGTTGCTGGCAGCGGTGTGGGCCGTGGTCTGGATGAAGTCCACACCCGCCATCCAGATCGGCCCTTTTGTGCTGGATGTGCCCTGGCTCATGATCCTGCTCAGCATCCTGGCACTGGTGTGGCTGCTCAATCTCTATAATTTCATGGACGGCATCGACGGCCTGGCCGGCAGCGAAGCCTGTTTTGTAACTTTAGTGTCATGTCTGCTCTTTATAACGGTGGGCCAGTCGGCGGTGGGACTGGTTGTCGCCGTGTTAGGTGCCGCCAGCGCCGGGTTTCTGGTCTGGAACTGGCCGCCAGCGCGGATCTTCATGGGGGATGTGGGGAGCGGGTTTGTGGGGTATATCCTCGGGGTGGTGGCTCTGCACAGCATGCTGGATAATTCCCTCAACCTGTGGGTCTGGTTGCTGTTGCTGGGAGTCTTTGTAGTGGATGCCACCACGACCCTGCTGCGCCGACTCACCTCCGGTGAAAAGTGGTTCGAGGGACACAGCAGTCATGCCTATCAGCACGCCGCACGCCGCTATGGCAGCCACGGCAAGGTGACCCTCGCTGTGCTGGTCATCAATGTGACGTGGCTCGCACCCCTGGCAATACTGGCCAGCCGGTTCCCCGCAATGGGGGTGTATATCACCTTGCTGGGTATGTTACCGTTACTTTACTTGACCCATCGGTTCAGAGCCGGGCAGCAGACACCTACACCATGAATCTGTACACCATCCCCATCGCGCGACCCGTCAAGCAGACTTTGATGATGGTATCCGACACCGTTATGCTGGTGCTTGCCTGGAGCCTGTCATTGAGTCTGTTGGGCCAGGACTTCTCCTCGGTGAGCCAGGGATTCTATTTCTATCTGGCCATCGCCGTTATTGCCAGTGTGTCCATGTTCGTCAGGATTGGCGTCTATCGCGCCATTCTGCTGTACATGGGTCTACAGTCCGGACTGGTGTTGGTGCAGGGGATCACCATCGCGACGGTATTCGTGGCGCTGGCCTATCTGTTTTCCGGAGCACTCGAGAGTTCCGGATATGCCGTGCTGGGTATCTACTGGATGCTGGCCCTGTTGCTGGTGGGCGGAACACGCTTCATCGCCAAGTTGGCACTGCACAGCCTCATCCAGAATTTCCGACCCAAGGAGCCGGTGATCATCTATGGCGCCGGCAGTTCCGGCATGCAACTGGTGGCCGCCCTGCAGAACGGTGACCAGTACCTGCCGGTGGCCTTCGTGGATGACAGTCGTCAGATCGTGGGCAGCATGGTGCATGGCATTCGGGTCTACAGCCCCAATTCCCTTTACGAACTCATCGAAACCTATTCGGTGAGGCAGATTCTTCTGGCCGTTCCATCCGCCACCCATGCGGAGCGCAAGGAAATCCTCAATCGCCTGGAACACTTGCCCGTACATGTCAAAACCGTCCCCGATCTGTTTGATATGGTGACCGGCAAGGTAGGAGTGGACGAGGTTCGGGATATCGACATCGAGGATTTGCTGGGGCGGGACATCGTGCCACCCAATCCGGCTTTGTTGGGTGCCTGTATCACCGGGAAATCAGTGATGGTGACCGGTGCCGCCGGTTCTATTGGATCGGAGCTGTGCCGTCAGATCATCCTGCTGCGACCGGCGCGCCTGGTGTTGCTGGATGCCTTCGAGTATGGCCTCTATGAAATCGAGAATGAGTTGCTTGAGACGCTGCTGGCCCAAAGCGAAGACAGGCGGGTTGAGCTGATCTCTTTGCTGGGATCGGTATGTAACCAGCTGCTGATGGAAAATGCCATCAAGAGCTTTGCCGTGGAAACGGTTTACCATGCAGCGGCCTACAAGCAGGTTCCCATGGTTGAGAAAAACGTCGTGGAGGGTGTGCAGAACAATGTGTTTGGCACCCTGATCGCCGCCCAGGCTGCCGAGAAGCATCAGGTCAGGAATTTTGTGCTGATCTCCACCGACAAGGCGGTGCGCCCAACCAACGTCATGGGGGCCACCAAACGCTTTGCCGAGCAGGTGCTGCAGGCCATGGCTCAGAGCGGCAGCGCCACTTGTTTCAGTATGGTGCGCTTCGGAAACGTACTGGGTTCGTCAGGCTCCGTGGTGCCCCTGTTCCGCAAGCAGATTGCCATGGGGGGGCCGGTGACCGTCACCCATCCGGAGGTCACCCGCTACTTCATGACGGTGCAGGAGGCTGCCCAGCTGGTGATCCAGGCCGGCTCAATGGCCAAGGGCGGTGATGTGTTCGTGCTCGATATGCATGAACCCATTCGCATCGTGGATCTGGCCCGCAAGATGATTCATCTGATGGGGTATGACATCAAGGATGAGAATTCCTATCGGGGGGATATCGGCATCGAATATACGGGTCTGCGACCTGGCGAAAAACTGTATGAAGAGTTACTGATCGGCGAATCGGTGACAGGTACCGAGCACCCCAAGATCATGCGTGCGGAAGAGGATTCCCTGGCCTGGACGATTTTGCAGGAATTGATCGTTCGGCTGCAGAAAGCCTGTCGCGAGATGGACCTGCAGGATATCAGGCAGATTCTCGTTGAAGCAGTGGATGGCTTCGTGCCGAAGGAAGAGGCAAGTGACCCCTTGTGGGAAATCTACGCCGGTGACAAGGCGGCTCGCGATGAGAAGAAACCGGAAGCCGCCAAGGTCACCAGATTATTTAAAGATTAGCGTCGGGTCACCGACGTGATGATGACCGGTTCCACGGGAACATCCTGCTGACCGCCACGGCCCGGACCGGTCTGGACCTGGGCGATAGCATCAACCACATCCATGCCTTCGATTACCTGCCCAAAGACCGCATAGCCGAATCCCCGGGGCGACTCGTCTGTGTGATTCAGGTAGCTGTTATCCACCAGATTGATGAAGAACTGGCTGGTGGCACTGTCCACCACATTGGTTCTGGCCATGGCCAGGGTGCCCCGGTTGTTGGGCACGTCGGCACGGGCTTCGTTTTTGATGGGTTCGAATGTGGATTTTTCCACCAGGTCCGGACCGTAGCCGCCGCCCTGGATCATGAATCCATTGATGACCCGGTGAAAAACCAGGCCGTCATAAAATTTGCTATCCGCGTAGCGAAGGAAATTTTCCACCGTGATGGGGGCTTTGTCGGCCCACAGTTCAATGGTGATCGAGCCTTTGTTGGTCTCCATGACCACCACCGGGTTATCCTGGGCGGAAGCCAGGGAGCTCAGGGTCAACAAACAAGCCAGCAACAGCGTGCGCATGGATCAGTTCCTCTTATTGCGTGAATAACGTGCGTGAAAACCAGGGCAACTATAGCGTATTTGGCCGGGGCTTAACTACCGATGAACGGGCACCGCCCACCCGAGGAATCCGTCCCGGGGGAGACGGTCCTGAAGCTGTTCGCGGGGAAGAGTGGCTGCCCAACCTGGACTCGAACCAGGAACCAAGTGATTAACAGTCACCTACTCTACCATTGAGCTATTGGGCAGCAACGGATGCCATATGGCAATCTCGGAGAGCGCGCATACTAATAACATTCCCCGGGCAGGTCAACAGCCCGTGACAGTAAAAAGTGCCCTGTGTTGCTCCTGTG
>JBJOHV010000028.1:0-31815 GCA_046047495.1 Pseudomonadota bacterium
GGCCTGCATCGCCATTTATGTCGAACAGTACCACCCGGGCCAGAGGTGAAACGCAGGCCACTGGCAGAGGTCGCTTCTACTTCCTATGGCGCTGGTTTATAGTGCCCCGAGCATGTCATCACAATAACAACGGAGGTCCGCATGCATAACAAAACCAGGAAAGCCAACGTGTTGGGAATCCTCACACCGGTTGCCGCCACCCTGTTGCTGGGTTGGGTGGCAGTCGGCATCCAGGGCAGGGAAACGTCGGCACAACAGAGCAATTTCATGGGCGGGGCCCCCCAGCGTCGCGATGCCGATGCCGTCAGCACGCTGCGGTTGCTGTTCCCTGCCGGCGTACGCTCCAATTGGCACAGCCACAGCTGGGGTCAGTTGCTGATGATCGAGGAAGGTCGCGGCCTGGCCCAGGACCGGGGCGGCCCCCTGCGTGAATACGGACCCGGCCAGCCGTTCTGGACACCGGCAGGCGTGGAACACTGGCATGGCGCCCATCCCCAGGAAGACGCCCTGCAACTGACGATCTATGAAGGTGAGGTGAATTGGCTGGAGCCGGTGACGGACGCCGTTTATCTCGCCACGCCACAACGCCAGTAAGTCGAATCCGACACCCGCCGGTGGCGCCGAACCTGGCGTCACGCCAGGCTGTTCCGCCAGGCAGGGTTTGTCTAGCGTGGCATCGCCAGCACGTTGAAGCTGATACTCACCCTGTCGCGGTCGCTCTGGTTTTCCTCCACGCCGTGTTCCAGCCAACCGGGAAACACATACATGCGGCCTTCCTCGGGCCGCATGCGCAATTCGCTGGCGGTGAAGTCGGTCGGCGTGCTGACCGGATAGGTGAGCATGCGGGATGCCACACGGGGGTCGCGGAAAAAGATACTCCCGCATTCGGGTGCCTTGAGGCTGATGTAATACACACCGCTGAAGTGGCAGTTGGCATGGTAGTGGATCTGGTTCGATGCCCCCGGCGGGCTGATGTTGACCCAGGCCTGGTGCTGAAAAACAAGATCGGGCACAAAATTCTGGGATTCGGCGATCCGCTCGCACACCTGCAGGATCCGGAGATTGATGTCACTGAAGGCGTCCCGGTGCTGCAGGTCGTTGGGACTCTGCCAGCCTTTGATATTGGTCTTGGCAACCCCCGCCGGGTCCTGATCACGCATCTCCCTGGCCAGGGTCAGCAAACGGGCGTTGAACGCGTCCCGATCGTCGAACAGGGTGGTCCAGACCAGGGTGGGGAACAGGGCTTGGGGAATGATTTTCACAACGTCGGTCTCTTCAAGGTATTGCAGTGTCTGTTGACACTGGCGTTAACGAACAAGGGCGCCGACCGTGTTACCGGTGGGCGCCCTTGAGTTTGTCTGAACCCGTGGGAATGGGATCAATCGGGTCGATAGGATTTGACCGGTGGCAATTGAGAGCCGGTCAGGTCATCGGGAATGCTGCGCTCTTCCACGACCCTGTGGGTCAGTGTGCCGATGCCTTCGATACTGGCCGTGATGGTCTCGCCATCGACCAGATAGCCGGAACCGGTGGCACGCTGCACACGTCCCGCACCCGTCCCGCCTGATGTGCCGCTCTGCATGACATCACCGGGGAAGATGGTGATGAGCGAGGAAGCATATTCGATCAGTTCGGGGATGTTGTGGATCATGTCACCCGCCTTGGCTTCCTGAACGGTTACGCCGTCCACGACCGTGATCTGGTGCAGACGCTCCATGGGATCACCGTAGAACTCCTTGGGTACGATCCAGGGACCATGGGGTGCGAAGGTGTCATGGCCCTTGCCGACGAACCAGTCGGAACCGGAGCCATAGCCCCCCGGCGGACGACCACCGCGGTCGGAGATATCCATCGCCACCATGTAACCAAACACATAGTCATAGGCGCGGTGGGCGGAAATGTATTTGCCGGTACGGCCAAATACGATGGCCATCTCGACTTCGTATTCGATGCGGTCACGACCGTAGGGCATGATCACATCTTCGCCGTCACCGATGATGGCGCCGCGGGTGGGCTTCAGGAACAGATAGGGTACACCCCGGTTTTCCTGGCGCTCGCGGGTGCGGCGGGCCAGTTCGTCGTCATTACACCCTTCGCAGGCGTGGGTGTAGAAGTTGACGGCTGCGTTCATGACCTTGCTGGGGTACTGGATGGGCGCCATGATGTCCACGGCATCCACCGGATGGATCCAGTCGGGGCGGTTGTTGCTGACCAGCAGATTCTCTTCAACCATCCAGTTGACGATTTCATAGATACGGTGCTTCAAACCGTATTCGTACTGCTCGATGAGCCCCAACATGTCGTCGGGCATGTCCAGCTTGGCGTATTGCGGTGCCAGTTGCATGGCACGGTTGGCTTCTTCCAGTTCGACGATCAGTTGGTCGTCACGCATGACCAGACCCACGGTGGGGATATCATCGATGGCAAAGGTGCCAACCTTGAATGGTTCGACCGACTCCGCAGCCTGGGCGGCGACATCGGCCGGCTTGGCGACCAGCGCCAGGGCCGTGACGAGTGTCAGGGTAAACAGGGGCTTTCTTATCATATTTCTCTCCCGTATAGAGTTCCGAGTGATTGTGCGAGGCCAAGGTTTGATTTTGGAAGCAGGAAAGGTATCGCTGACGACGGCATTTGTCCAGCGCGCCGGCCCCTCCGGGGCCACCGTCCACGGCACTTTTTCAACCGCTCACCCATGCGCTGCAGCCCGGCCGGACAGCCACTTCCCCTGGTCAGTCCTGCCAGAATTGGCGGGGGGTTGCCTATCATGACAAGGCAGGCCACCGGGCGGGGTCCGGGAGTGCTTGGCGATTTGATGGCTAAGCTCTTGTATTCATGACAAAAAAGCGTCCCCTTTATTGATTGAATTGCATTGTGCAAGTGACTTGCATAGTCTTGCGCGATGAAAAAACTTCCCCATGCCACCGCCAAACGCAGCCTGTGCCCGATCGCCACGGCGCTGGATGTGTTTGGTGACAAATGGTCGTTGCTGCTGATCCGCGACATCGGCCTGTTCCGGCGCCACCGCTACAAGGAATTTCTGCTGGGGGCCGAAGGTATCCCCACCAATATCCTGGCGGCACGACTGAAATCCCTGCAGGCTTCTGGGATCGTCCGCAAGCGTCGTTACCAGGCCCACCCGCCACGGTATGAATACCATCTGACACAAGCGGGAGAGGATCTGGTTCCGATCATCAAGTCCATGGCCCGCTGGAGCGCCCAGCATGTGAGTGGCATCCGCATTCCCACACAAAGTCCCAATAACAATCCGTCGTCCGCGCCAGCGGCTTCCCACTGAGAATCTTTCTATGTCCCGAATTTTGCGCTTTGGTCTGTTCTGTTGTCTGGTTGGCGGCGCATCTGCTGTTTTGGCGCAACAGGCCGTCCCCCAGTTGACCCGTGTCGACGAGGATCAGGCGGCCATCGTACTGGATGGCTTCGTGGATGAAGCTGTGTGGCAGGGCCTGCCGGTGGTGGATGGCATGCGGGTGATCAATCCCGATACCCTCGCAGAGGTGCCCTACCAGACGGATATCCGCATGTTCTATACGGAGCGCGGCATCTATGTGGGTGTGATCAATCACCAGCCGGCCGGCACCCTGCTGGCGCGCATGACACCGCGGGACACCCAGTTGGACCGGGACGGCTTCGTGGTGGGCCTGGATGCATCCGGGCAGGGGCTGTACGGATATTTTCTGCGCATAAACCTGGGTGATTCCATGACCGATGCCTCCCTGCTTCCCGAGCGGCAGATGAACATGCAGTGGGACGGTTCCTGGAACGGCCGCACCCAGGCTTTGGAGAGTGGCTGGAGCGTGGAGTACTTCATTCCCTGGTCCATGATGCCGCTGCCCCAGGTGGCCGAAACCCGGCAAATCGGTTTCTATTTCGAGCGTCAGGTGGGACACCTGAACGGGGAGGCCTGGTCCAACCCGCCACTGCCCCGCACGGTAAACCAGTACCTGTCAGCCTTCACCAAATACGAATTGCGGGACATCGAACCAAGGCGCCAGCTGACTTACTATCCCTTCGTTTCCTCAACCTTTGATGGCATTCGCAACGACGTGGAGTCCCGCATCGGCACCGACATCTACTGGCGGCCCACCACCAACACCCTGTTGTCCGCCACCCTGAATCCGGATTTCGGTACGGTCGAGGCGGATGATGTGATCGTGAATCTCACCGCCTTCGAGCAGTTCTTTCCCGACAAGCGGGTGTTTTTCCTGGAAGGGCAGGAGATATTCAATACGTCGCCGCGCACCTCCGGTGGTGGCGGGCCCGGCGGCCCGATCCAGATATTGAATACGCGCCGCATCGGCGGCGCCTCGACATTTACCGTGCCCGCCGGTGTCACCGTGCGACCTACCGATCTGAGCGCCCCCACGGACCTTTTTGGGGCAGTCAAGCTTGCCGGTCAAAGCGGCAGTTTCCGCTACGGGGCCCTGCTGGCATCGGAGGATGATCCCGAAGTAGAAGGCACGCTGGCAGACGGCACCAAGGTCGGCATCCAGGCCAGTGGACGCGACTTCCTCATCGGCCGGGTGCTCTATGAAGACACCAGCGCCGGCGGTCGGCGCTCCATCGGCTGGATGGGCACAACCCTGGACCATCCCAACATCGATGCCATGGTGAATGCGGTGGACATGCATTATTTCTCCGCCAACAACCAGTGGATCCTGGATACCCAGCTCATGCACAGTGACGCGGATGGCGTGACCGGGGCCGGTTTCCTTGGCGATCTTTCCTACCGACCGGCCAGGGGCCGTCAGCACTCGGTGTCGGCGACCTGGATCGATGACACATTCGACATGACTGATGTGGGCTTCCTGACCCGTAACGACCAGGCCAATCTCAGTTACAACTACTTTCGCAATGAATCCGATGTTCCCGGCCTGCGCACCCGCACCACGTCCTTCTTCGCCACCAACGAGTGGAACACCGACGGCCTGCCTGTGCGGCTGCGGATTGCGGGTAGCCGCAATTACAACTATCTCAACAACAATACCCTGAGTCTCAGTGCGCAATACTATCCGGCGCGCTATGACGATCGCCTGGGGCGCGGGACAGGCGACTTTCAGTTGCCGGTTCGCTACGGGGCGGGTGTGAGTTATGAGACCAATCCGGCCCGCCCCATTGCCCTGCGCGCCCGCATGGCCATCGAGCCCGAGGACCTGGGCCCGCGCAGACTGACGTCCGGTGCCGGTGTGGTGTGGCGTCCCGATGACCGTTTCTCACTCGACCTCGACTTGAATTACGAGGACCGGGAGGCCCTGCTGCTGCACCGGGGTCGTGGCAATTACACCAGCTTCCAGGCCCACCAGTGGTCGCCGCGCCTGGAGCTGGCCTACTTCATCACGGCCAAGCAGCAATTGCGCCTGTCCACCCAGTGGACCGCACTGAAGGCTTACGAGGACAGTTTCTACCGGGTCAACACGGTGGAGGAGGGGCCCCTGATCCCCATGGCGAATCCCGACAACACGCCCGATGATTTCATCATCAGTCGCATGACGTTTCAGCTGCGCTATCGCTGGGAGATTGCACCCCTGTCGGACCTGTTCGTGGTGTATACCCGCGGTGCCAATCTGCCGGGCAACAGTTTCCTCACCTTCCAGGACCTGCTGGAACAATCCTGGAATGATCGCATCGTGGATCAGTTTGCGGTGAAACTGCGTTACAGGTTTGGCTCATGAAGGGTCCACGGCGATAAAAGGATCTGCTGAATGATTGCTGCCCGCTATGAGCAATCGTTGCACCCCTAGGGGACGGGCTTCAGCGCTGACGGTGGACCCCTCAACAGCAGCCGGCAGGGCTTCTCGATCAGCTGGTGGACGATGATGGCAAGCAGGCTGATGGCCCGGAAATGTACCACAGTGGGCACCTGTCCCATGCCCAGCAGTTCCTTGAAGGGTGCCGCGTGTATCAGATAAAGCACATAGGAGGAGTTGCCCAGCCTCAGCGATTTCATGGAATACCCCATGCACTTCTGAGCGCTACCTGATTCCCTGAGCCCCGATGCTGGGCTTGCATGTGGCCCAGCTGATTCCAGAAATCCAGCACCGTCACGGGGGACCTGGGGATGCCTACGTCGGCACCGGCTACATCCTGTGGCCCTGCCGAAACAAGCGTGATAAGGTTGCCGCTCGGGTGGGGGACGCCATGGCGCGCCCACCCCAGGCCCGCGAACACAACAAAAACGACCTGTAACCGAGGTGCACGAAGATGCATTACAGAACGACGTTTTCCCCAATAGCCCTGATGTTTTTTCTTGTCCTGTTGCCACCGGCAATCAGCGCCCAGGACCTCAACAATGATGATGGCCGATACCGGCCCCAGGGACGGCAGATCGCCGCCCAGATCGGTCGTCAGCTGGAAGAGCGATTGTTCGAGGCCCGCGCCTACGATCCCATGTTTCAGGCGACCGAGTTTGCGGCAGCCACCATCTTCTATCCCCTGACCCTGAGCTTTGATGCGCCGGTATCTTCGGTGGTGCTGGTGCCCGGCTATCGCGGCACCCAGGCCGCCTATGACTGGTGGGGCCCCACCCTGGCGTCCCTCGGTATCGCCACCATGATCATCGATACCAATAGCCCGGAAGCCAATTTCGAAGAGCGCAAGAATGCACTGGTGGCGGCCGTGGCCCTGTTGCGGGCGGAGAACACCCGGGAAGGCAGCCCGCTGCTGAACAAGCTGAATGCCGACCGCATCGGCATCATGGGACACTCCTTGGGTGGCGGCGCTTCCCTGGCGGCCGCCGTGGAACTGGGGGATCAGATCCATGCCGTGATCCCCCTGACACCTTATTGCTGTGAGTTGCGCCAGTCGTTCACGGGTGATTACGGCAATCTCACCGTCCCCACCCTGATCTTCGGGTCGGCGGAAGATACCGTGGCGCCCCCGGCCACCCACAGCAAGCTGCTGTACGATGCCATCGCCCCGGCTACCCCGCGTGCCTATCTGGAGTTCACCACGGGCGCCCACAACCTGCCCACCAATGAGGGTACGGACTTGCAGACCCTGGCTTATTACACCGTGGCCTGGCTCAAGCTGCATCTGGAAGGCAAGACCAATCTGGCCGAGGTGTTTGCAGCACCGCCGGAGGGTGAGGAAGGTGCCAAGTTCGCCGAGTTTCTGTCAGCCAACTAGTCAAAAGAATCCCGACGGTCGGGGCAGCTAACGGCCTAAAACGAGCGACATGAAAAAGGGGACAGACCCCAGGGTCTGTCCCCTTTTTGCATTCAAGCCAACGATCTATTCGCGGCTGGTGTCGCGGCCGTTGGCGGCGGTGGTGCCCTTGGGCGTACCGTCACCGTTCATGCCCATGGATTCATAGCGGCGCCAGCCGGCCAGGATTCCGGCCAGGCCATGGTTGCCCTCGTGACAGGCGTATTCATACACCGGATCGGGGGAGCGGTGCAGGGGCAGCTTGGCTGACCAGGGTTGATCCCAGCTCAGGGGATCCTCCACCGTGAAGTCGTACTCCAGGGTGTTCTCGTCCACCCAGTTGAAGCGTTCCACGATATGGGCCTGATCCGACATGCCCTGCAGGTTGTAGTCGTGATAGAAGTGGCGGGTATCCACCACCAGGGTGTCGCCCTCCCAGTGTCCCACGGAATCCCCTTCCCATTTCAGCTGCTTGGTGTTGTGCTCGTCGTCCAGGCGGACGATGCGGGCCTGATGCACCATCTCATTGAGGATCATCACATGATCCCTGGTCTGCACGATCTGCATGTTGTTGTTATAGGAACCAGGGATCATGGGCGGGCCGCCGACGAAACCGGTGATGCAACGGTCCACCGTGGTGCGGCCTTCCGGCCCCGCACTCTCGAACAGCATTTCCTGCTGGGCTGCACGGCGTTCTCGGCCCACGGCATTGACTGGCGGAACCCGGCCGTTGGGTGGATCATAGACCAGCGAGGTGCGGCGGTCGTACACCGAGGCATTGCCCCGCTCGTACCAGAACTCGTTATAGGAAATCACACCGGGGGGATAGCCCGCGCCACCGATGGAGTCCACGATCAGGTCGCGATTCTGGCGACGGTTTTCAAAGGCTTCCCATTCCGCGGCTTCCGCTTCCGTCAGGGTTTCCTTGTTGGCCAGTTCCACCGGACGGTTGAGGGGGGTGATGGTGCGGAACGTGTAGGTGCCCTGCAAATCAGGGTGACCCCATTCCGTGCGGGGAATGGCGCCTTCCTGGGCCAGCAGGGCCGGGGCCAGCAGGGACATGCAGACTGCCACACTGAGGCGCAGCTGTCCGGATGGTGATGTCTTCATAGGGAACTCCGTCTTTTACTGGGCGTGCGGATTACTTGGACGGGACAGAAGCTACGCCTTTCGGGGCGGATTTTCAAGCACAAGCTCGGGCCGCCGCTGTCGCCTGATCCGGCGGCATCGGGTACAATACGCGGCTTCCAAAATCCCACCCGTCCCACCCCCTCTACTCAAAGGGAGCCACAGATGTTTAGCAAGGACATGACCATTGCCGGCTTTGATCCCGAGCTGGATGCCGCCATCCAGGCCGAAACCCTGCGCCAGGAAGAGCATATCGAACTGATTGCCTCGGAGAATTACGCCAGCCCCCGGGTCCTGGAGGCACAGGGCACGGTGCTGACCAACAAATACGCCGAGGGCTATCCCGGCAAGCGTTACTACGGCGGCTGTGAACACGTGGACGTGGTGGAGCAACTGGCCATCGAGCGGGCCAAGGCCCTGTTCAAGGCGGACTATGCCAATGTGCAACCCCATTCCGGTTCCCAGGCCAATGCGGCTGTGTTCATGGCCCTGATGAAACCCGGCGACACCATCCTGGGCATGAGCCTGGCTGATGGCGGCCACCTGACCCACGGTGCCAGTGTCAGCTTCTCCGGACGCATCTACAAGGCGGTGCAGTACGGGCTCGATGCGGCCACCGGCGAGGTGGATTACGAGCAGGTGGAAGCCCTGGCCAAAGAACACCGGCCGAAGGTGATCATTGCCGGCTTTTCCGCCTATTCCCGGGTCATGGACTGGCAGCGTTTCCGGGCCATTGCCGATGGTGTCGGCGCCTGGTTCGTGGTGGACATGGCCCATGTCAGCGGCCTGGTTGCGGCTGGTGTCTATCCCAGTCCGGTGCAGATCGCCGACGTCACCACCTCCACCACCCACAAGACCCTGCGCGGTCCCCGCGGCGGCATCATTCTGGCCAGGGCCAATCCGGAACTGGAAAAGAAGCTCAATTTTGCCGTGTTCCCGGAAAGCCAGGGCGGCCCCCTGATGCATGTGATCGCCGCCAAGGCAGTGTGCTTCAAGGAAGCCATGGGCGAGGAATTCAAGGCCTATCAGCGCCAGGTGGTGGCCAATGCCCGCACCATGGCAAAGGGATTCATTGCGCGGGGCTATGACGTGGTGTCCGGCGGCACCGACGACCACCTGTTCCTGCTGAGCCTGATCAAGCAGGACATCACCGGCAAGGACGCTGATGCGGCCCTGGGCCGCGCCAATATCACCGTCAACAAGAATGCCGTGCCCAATGACCCCCGTCCGCCTTTCGTCACCAGCGGTCTGCGCATCGGATCGCCCGCCGCCACCACCCGTGGTTTCAGGGAGCAGGAGATGGCGGATCTGACCAGCTGGATGTGCGATGTGCTGGACGACATCGGCAACGAGCGCAAAATCGAGGAAGTGAAGCACAAGGTGCTGGACCTGTGCCGCCGCTTCCCGGTCTACAAGTAATCACTTTCATTCTTTGGGGGACAGCCAGTGCATTGCCCGTTCTGCAGCGCCGTGGATACCAAGGTCATCGATTCCCGTCTGGTGGCGGATGGCAATCAGGTGCGCCGGCGCCGCGAATGCATCACCTGCGAGGAACGCTTTACCACCTATGAAACGGCGGAGCTGGTCATGCCGCGGATCATCAAGCAGAACGGCAATCGGGAGCCGTTCGATGAGGAGAAGTTGCGGGCCGGCCTGTTGAAGGCATTGGAAAAGCGGCCCGTCAGCATCGAAAAGGTGGAAGAGGCCATCAACCACATCAAGGCCAACCTGCGTTCCACCGGTGAGCGGGAAATCCGCTCCCGTGACGTGGGAGAACAGGTGATGAAGGAGCTGCGCCAACTGGACGAAGTGGCCTTTGTGCGCTTTGCCTCGGTGTACCGCAGCTTCAAGGATCTGGCGGAGTTCCGTGCAGAGATCGACCGCCTGGCCAACGATTCCAAGCATTAGTCCATCCACGATTCATAAACACCGGGAGTCATAGGGTGATTTCACTCAGCGGTGCCGACCTGGACCTGGCCGACCTGGATTACGCCCTGCACATGCGCAGGGCGCTGTCCCTGGCCCAGACCGTCCTTACCACCACACCCAATCCCCGGGTGGGGTGTGTGATCGTGGGCGCCGATGACGAGGTGCTGGGGGAGGGCTGGCATGCCGCGCCGGGCCAGGCTCATGCGGAGATCATGGCCCTGCAGCATGCGGGGGAACGGGCACGCCTGGCCACGGTGTTCGTCAGTCTGGAACCCTGTGCCCATCACGGCCGCACTCCGCCCTGCACGGATGCCCTGATTGCCGCCGGCGTGAAAACCGTGGTGATTGCCGTGCAGGATCCGTTCCCGGCCGTGGCGGGCAACGGCATTCGCAAACTGGAAGGGGCCGGCATCCAGGTGATTCACCTGCCGGAGTTCGAGGCCGCAGCCCGTGCCATCAATGCCGGATTTTTCAAACGTCAGGAGCGCGGCCTGCCCTATGTGCGATGCAAGCTGGCCATGAGTCTGGACGGTCGCACCGCCGCAGCCGACGGAAGCAGCCAGTGGATCACCGGCACCGAGGCCAGAGGCCAGGTGCAACGCCTGCGGGCCGCCAGCTGTGCCGTCCTGACCGGCATCGGCACGGTGCTGGCGGATGATCCCGCCCTGACCGTGCGCCCCGCGGCCCTGGACCTCAGTGACCAGGAGCGTCGGCACAACGCATTCGCCCTGCAGCGGCAACCGCTGCGGGTAATCCTGGATTCCCGGCTGCGCACGCCGGCCCGTTCCCGCATCCTGCAGGAACCCGGCCAGGTGCTGATCTGCAGCGGCAGCGAGGGCCCTGGTCGTTACGGCGACAACGTCACCGTGCAGGCACAGGTCCATTGGCGGGAGGGAGTTGCGCCCCGCGCTGTGTTAGAATCCCTGGCCGCGGAACACGGGGTCAATGAGGTCCTGGTGGAAGCCGGGCCGGCCCTCAGCGGCAGTTTTCTGCAGGCCGGGCTGGTGGATGAACTGATAATCTACCTGGCGCCAAAGCTGTTGGGACACCAGGGCCTGCCCCTGATGATCCTGCAGAACATCGCCACCCTGCAGGACAGTCTGGCGCTGGAAATCCTAGACATCGCCAGGTTGGGCCCGGACTGCCGGATCATCGCCAGACCGGGCAAGCCTGCCGGCGACAATGGAAAACCTTAAATGTTCACGGGAATCATCGCCGCCGTCGGAGACATCCGGCGCCGGGAAAAACACAATGACGAATGGCGCCTGACCATCGGTTGCGGCCGTCTCGATCTGGCCGATGTGGCCCTGGGTGACAGCATTGCCGTGAGCGGCGCCTGTCTTACCGTGGTCGCACTGCCGGGTGACGGCTTTGCCGCCGATGTGTCCAACGAGACCATGGCCCTCACCACACTGGGTGACCTGCAGATCGGCAGTGCGGTCAATCTGGAAAAGGCCTTGACCCTGAGCTCCCGGCTGGGCGGACATCTGGTGACTGGCCATGTGGACGGTGTGGGAATATTGAAAGACATGGGTCCCGATGGCGGCAGCATTCGCATGCGCTTCGAGGCTCCGGCCCCGCTGGCGCGTTATATCGCGGCCAAGGGTTCCATCTGCATCGACGGCACCAGCCTGACGGTCAATACTGTCGAAGGTGCGGAGTTCACGGTGAACATCATTCCCCACACACAGACGGAAACCATCATTCAATATTACCGGCCGGGTCACAGAGTGAATCTGGAAGTGGATCTTGTCAGCCGTTATCTGGAGCGGCTGGTGCTGGGCGAGGCTGCCGCCACCACGCCCGGATTGAGCCGGGAATTTCTCAAACGTCACGGATTCGATTCCTGATGCCCGGTGCATCCGCAGGACATACCGCCATGCAACTCAATTCCATCGAGGAAATCATCGACGATATCCGCCAGGGCAAGATGGTGATATTGATGGATGATGAGGATCGCGAGAACGAGGGGGATCTCATCATCGCGGCCGAGCGGGTGCGCACGGAAGACATCAACTTCATGGCCACCAACGCCCGCGGACTGATCTGCCTGACCCTTACCAAAGAACGTTGCGAATACCTCAGGCTGCCGCTGATGGTGAGCCATAACGGCACGCCCTTCAACACCAGTTTCACCGTGTCCATCGAGGCCGCCTCCGGTGTGACGACGGGCATCTCCGCCGCGGACCGGGCGCGCACCATCCAGGCCGCCGTGGCGCGTGACGGCAAGCCGGAGGACATCGTTCAACCGGGTCATGTGTTTCCCATCATGGCGCAACCGGGCGGCGTATTGCGCCGTGCCGGCCATACCGAGGCCGGCTGTGACCTGGCGCGCATGGCGGGTTACTCGCCAGCAGCGGCGATCGTCGAGATCATGAACGAGGACGGCAGCATGGCGCGCCGACCGGATCTGGAGAAATTCGCCCGCAAGCACGGACTCAAGATCGGTACCATCGTGGACCTGATTCATTACCGCATCGCCAACGAGCATACCGTGATCCGCAAGGAGACCCGGGAACTGCCCACCGAGTACGGGCTGTTCACCCTGCATACCTTCGAGGACACCATCAGCGGTGCCACCCATCTGGCGTTCACCATGGGAGACATCACACCCTCGCAACCGACCCTGGTGCGGGTGCACATACCCAATACCCTGCGGGACATCTGCCAGGCACTCAATGCCTCAGGCACCAGCTGGTCGTTTGGCCGGGCTCTGGAGCGGATCGCCAGCGAGGGCAGGGGTGTGGCGGTGCTGCTCACCGGTGATGAATATGCCGAGGACATCAATCAGTCCATCGACACAATGCTGGACAGCGAGCGCAGCGCCGGCAGTCCCCGTCGCAAGCGCAGCGACCTGACCATCGGCACCGGTTCCCAGATACTGCGGGACCTTGGTGTCGGCAAAATGAAGTTGTTGAGTTTCCCGGCCAAGTTCAATGCCGTGACCGGCTTTGATCTGGAGGTCGTGGAATTCGTTCCCTATGAGTGATGGAGAAAAGCGGACACCATGAGTGAGATCAGGATCATCGAGGGCGATTACAAGCTCGACAAAGCCAGCATTGCCATCGTGGCGGCTCGCTTCAACAGTTTCATCGTAGACCGCCTTATGGACGGAGCGCTGGATGCCCTCAAGAAGCACGGCGTGCACGACAAGGACATCACGATCATCAAGGTGCCGGGCGCATTCGAACTGCCCCTGGCCGTCAGCAAGGTGATTGCCACCGGGACCTGCGATGCGGTGATTGCACTGGGTGCGGTGATTCGTGGCGGCACGCCTCACTTTGAATATGTGGCCGGGGAGTGTGTGAAAGGTCTGGGGCAGGTTAGTCTCGGCAGCGGCGTGCCGGTGGCCTTCGGGGTGCTGACGGTGGACACCATCGAACAGGCCATCGAACGGGCCGGAACCAAGGCCGGCAACAAGGGTGCGGAGGCCGCACTGACGGTGCTGGAAACCCTCAGTGTCCTGCGCAAACTGGAGCAGTGAGTGACCACCGATACGGGACAGGCCCCAATCCGCAGCAAACCTCCCCTGGCTCAGCGTCGCAAGGCGCGTCGCCTGGTGCTGCAGGCCATGTACCAATGGCAGATTTCCGGTGCCGCGCTGTATGACATCGAGGCGCAGTTTCGCGCCGAGCCCCAGGGCAAGGTGGACTGGGAGTATTTTCATGAACTGTTGAGTGGCATCCCGCCCAGCGTGGACGAACTGGATGCCATGCTGGCGCCCTGTCTCGACCGGACGGTCGCCACCCTGGATCCGGTGGAAAAGGCCCTGCTGCGCATGGGTGCCTTCGAATTATCGCGGCGGCTGGACATTCCCTACCGGGTGGTCATTAACGAAGCGGTGGAGCTGGCCAAGGTGTTCGGTGCCACCGACAGTCACCGCTATATCAATGGTGTGCTGGACAAGCTGGCTCGGCAATTGCGCCAGGCGGAGGTAACCGCGGCGCGGGGCTGAGCAGTCCCCGGTCAGACAGGCAATGCAACGGGAATTCGACATCATTCACAAATACTTCCGGGAGGCAGGCATCGGCTTTGCCAAGCCCGGGGTCGATCTCGGTATCGGTGACGATTGTGCGCTGCTGTCCATCCCGCCCGAGCGGCAGCTGGCACTGTCCATGGACCTGCTGCAGGAAGGTGTGCATTTTCCGGAGAATGCCATACCCCAGCTGATTGCCCACAGGGCCCTGGCGGTCAATCTCAGTGACCTTGCCGCGGCGGGAGCCGAACCTTTGTGTTTTACCCTGGGCCTCAGTGTACCCTCCGCCGATGCCACCTGGCTGGAAGCGTTCAGCAGGGGACTGCTGGAAGCGGCGCGCCGCTATGACTGTCCCCTGGCTGGGGGTGATCTGATACATGGCACACTCACCATTGCCATCCAGGTGCAGGGCACCCTGCCTCGCGGTAAGGCGCTGCTGCGCAGCACGGCCCAACCCGGCGATCTCGTCTACGTCACCGGCACCCTGGGGGATGCGGCCGTGGCCCTGTCGGTGTTTGCCCGCCTGTCCGACGGTGATACTCCGGCCACCGGTGATCTGTTGGAAGGCGCGGCCAAACCGAGTGTTGCCCAGCGGGATTTTTTCATTCACCGGTTCTATCAACCCACTGCGCGGCTTGCGGCGGGCATTGCCCTGCGGGATTACGCATCGTCCTGCATCGATTTGTCCGATGGCCTGCTGAGTGACCTGACCCATATCGTGGAGGACAGCGGTGTGGGCGTGGAACTGGATGTGGATCAGTTGCCGTATTCGGCCGCCATGCTCGCCGTGGTGTCGCCGGACAATCGCCGTCGCGCCGCCCTCTGTGGAGGTGATGACTATGAGCTGTGTTTCAGTGTGCCACCGGAAAAGTGTGCTGCCATGGAGGCAGCCTTGGGTGAACTGCAGGTGCCCATCAAGCGTATTGGTGAGATCATTTCCGGCAGCGGCATCCGCTGCCTGGACAGTCTCGGTGAACCGGTGGAAGTGGATTGCCGACCATTCAGTCATTTTCCGGAACAGGATTAGACCATGAGCCCCTCCAGCCCCATTCCCTCCCTGTGGCGCAATCCCGTCTTGCTGCTGGCTTTCGGCTTTGGTACCGGTCTGTCGCCCCGTGCTCCCGGGACCGTGGGTACGGCTCTGGCAGTGTTGATCTATCTGGGCCTGGCGCCACTGCACTGGGCGCTGTATCTGGGCGTGGTGCTGGTGGCTGCGGCGGCCGGTGTCTGGATTTGTGACGTCAGTACCCGCCGGCTGGGAGTTCACGATCATCCCGGTATCGTCTGGGATGAGTTTGTGGGCTACTGGATCACCATGTTCTTGGCGCCGGATGGCTGGTTGTGGGTGGTCGTGGGATTCGTTCTCTTTCGCCTGTTGGACATTCTCAAGCCCTGGCCGGTCAAATGGGCTGATCGTGATGTACAAGGTGGACTTGGCATCATGCTGGACGATGTGCTGGCGGGTGTCATGGCGGCGATTGCGCTGCAATGCCTGAGTTTGTTAATGCCCGCGCTGTAAAGCAAGGGTCGGATCAAGGATCAGCAAATTATGGAACACACTGTCAGGTTCGTTGCCGCTGCCCGACTGCCCACCCGTTGGGGCATGTTTACGCTGCATGGTTTCGAGGATGAGGCGGCGGGCAAGGAGCACGTGGTGCTTTCCATGGGCGAACTCGACAGCGATGAGCCTTTGTTGTGCCGCATCCATTCCGAATGTCTGACCGGTGACTGCCTGTTCAGCCTGCGCTGCGATTGTGGGCCACAGTTGCAGTACGCCATTGAACATGTGGCTGCCGAGGGACGCGGACTCATCATCTACCTGCGTCAGGAAGGCCGCGGCATTGGGCTGCTTAACAAGATCAAGGCCTATGAGCTGCAGGATGCCGGCGCCGATACCGTGGAGGCCAATGAGCAGCTCGGCTTCGAGGCCGACAGCCGCGAGTACGAGATCTGCAAACCCATATTTGATCATTTCAAGGTCCGCAGGGTGCGCCTGATGACGAACAATCCGCGCAAGGTGGAGGCGCTGCAGTCCATGGGCATCGACGTGACGCAACGGGTGCCCATCCATACCGGGATCAACACCCATAACGAAAGTTACCTGTCCGTCAAAGCCGACAAGCTGGGGCATCTGAAGTAATGCTGATCGATCTGCTGCGCCATGGCCAGCCTTTGGGCGGAGACGTGTTGCGTGGCCGAATTGATCATCCCCTCAGCGAGGAGGGGTTTGCCCAAATGTGCCGCAGCACAGGCCTGGATGCCCGCGCTGATACCGGCTCGCTGCCCTGGACCGGGATTTATTCATCACCCTTGCTGCGCTGTCGCCGCTTCGCCGAGCACCTGGGTGAACGCTACGGTCTGCCGGTGTACATTGAGTCGGACTGGCAGGAGATCGACTATGGTGACTGGGACGGCCTGCCTTTGTCGGAATGGCGCCAGGTGGCAGCATCCCAGTTCCGGCGTTTCCGCGACGACATGTCGGCGCTGGCACCTCCCAATGGGGAGACCTTCGTGGATTTTCGGGAGCGGGTGCTGGGCGCCTGGCAGCGGGTGCAACAATTACCGGATGACAGTCATGTGTTGATCATTACCCATGGCGGCGTGATGCGGGTGATCCTGCCGACTGTGCTGGGCATACCGCTGAACCGCACCGGCGTGTTTGATATTCCCTTTGCCTGTCTCAGCCGGCTGTCGCTGTCCATGGGAGATCGCGCTGGACAGGGCAGCCTGGTGTTTCACAACGGTCGTGTGAGCTGAGCCGTTCCGCTGTCACTGGCTCTGCCAGCCCTCCAGCTTGATGCGACCCCGGCGCCACATGGCGCAACAGCGTTTATTGGCCCTGCGACTTATCCTGTGTGCTGGCGTATAGCCGCGCCGCTTCGATCTGCTCGCACATCATGGCCGCACCTTGCAGGGCCCGTGGCGTATGCCGTTGCAACAGGTCGGGGGGAATGAAATACAACTGACCAGTCGCCACGGCGGTCAGCCCCGGCCATTGCAGCCAGCGGTCCAGCCATTCCGGGCGGGACACGTCCATGCCGCTGGCGATGACCACCTGGGGATCCCGGGCCAGCACCGCTTCCACACTGACCTTGGGGGCCAGCAGGTTCAGATCGGCAAACACATTGGTGCCGCCGCACAGGCTGATAATGTCATCGATGAGTTCATTGCCGCCGGCGGTGATGAGCGGGTTGTCCCACACCTGATAAAAAACCCGCAGGGCAGGCCGCCGTGAGAATGTTTCCTGCAGTTGGCGCAGCTGGCTGCGCAGTTGCGTGCTCAGTACTCCGGCCTGCTGTTCGGTGCCAGCCAGCTGCGCCACTTGATCGATGTGGTCGGGAATGGACTGCAGGGATTTGGGTTCGGCCACGTAGACAGTCAATCCCAGCCTGCGCAGGCCGTCGATGGCGGTACGGGGATTACCCGACTGCCAGGCCAGCACCAGGTCCGGCTGCAGAGCCACGATGGCTTCCATGTCCAGCAGGTCATGGCGCCCCACCACGGGCAGGGCGGTCGCGGCGGGTGGGTAGTCACTGTATTCAACAACCCCCACCAGATACTGTCCGGCGCCGGCCGCGTACACCATCTCCGTCAGGGAGGGAGCCAGGGAGATGATGCGACGGGCGGGACGTGCAAGGCTGACCGTGTGGTCATCGTCATCGCGCACCACGATGGCGGGGGAGTCCCCGCTGCGCGGTGGCGGTTGCGCTGCCGCGGCCGTCGACAGCACAGCCAGCAGCAACGGTGCAATCCAATGGAATCCCTTTTGGCCCATCCGTTGCCGGCCCATCAGTAGTCGATGCCCTTCTGCACCTTGATGCCGGCGTTGAAAGCGTGTCGCACATCGTTGATCTCGCTCACCGTGTCCGCCATGTCGATCAGTTCCCGGCTGGCATTGCGACCGGTGATGATGACGTGTTGCATGGGCGGGCGCTGGCGCAGCGCCTCCAGTACCCTGGTCTTGTCCAGGTAGCCATAGGTCAGCATGTAGGTGAGTTCGTCCAGCAGCACCACATTCATGGTCGGATCCTGCAGCAGTCGCTCGGCATGGTGCCAGGTGGCTTCCGCTGCCTTGATGTCGGCCTCGCGGTCCTGGGTATCCCAGGTGAATCCGGTGTTCATGACATGGAACTCCACCAGGGGATTGTCCCTGAACAGCAGATGCTCGCCGCATTGCCACTGGCCCTTGATGAACTGCACCACGCCGCAGCGCAGTCCGTGGCCCAGGCTGCGGGCGATCATGCCGAACGCGGAGGAGCTCTTGCCCTTGCCGTTGCCGGTCAGCACCAGCAGCAGGCCCTTGTCCTCGGTGGCGGCTGCGATGCGCGCATCCACGTGGGCTTTCTTGCGCTGCATGGCGCGTTTGTGGCGGGCGTTGCGATCCGTGGGGCTGTCGGTTGTCACTTGTTGGGCCTCTGGTTGGGTGGAAAACGGGGAACGGCATAGCGAATGCCGTTTCGCGATTGAATCCGCGCCGCCCGCTGTCGGTTGCCGCTGCGCTCAATGTGGGCCATCCCTGGCCCGTCCCGCGCGCATCCCTGCGCGCTATTCGCTCCGCGGCAACCGACAGCGGGCGGCGCTTGGTCAGTGCCGTGTATTCAGGAGGCTTCCGACTGGATTTTGCATTTCACCAGTTTGTCCCGCACCGCATTGACGATGCCGGCGCTGTCCAGGCCCACTTCAGCCAGCATGGCGGGGACCTTGCCGTGACTGAGGAAGCGATCGGGAAGGCCCAGCTGCAGGACTGGAATCCGGTAGTTGGCGGCATTGAGGAATTCGGCGACTGCCGAGCCGGCGCCGCCCATGATCGCGTTTTCCTCCAGGGTGACGATGAGGCGATGACGGGTGGCCATGTCGCCGATCAGTTGTTCGTCCAATGGCTTGATGAAACGCATATCCACCACGCTGGCATCCAGGATGTCGGCGGCCTGCAGGGCGGTGTTCACCAGGCTGCCGAACGCCAGGATGGCCACGTCACGGCCTTTGCGGCGCAGTACCGCCTTGCCGATGGGGACCGGTTCCAGCCTGGAGTCGATCGCCACACCCGTGCCGGCACCCCGCGGATAACGCACGGCGGCGGGGCCGGGATGCAGGTAGCCTGTGCTTAGCAGCTTGCGGGTCTCATTCTCGTCACTGGGCGCCATGACCACCATATTGGGAATGCAGCGCAGATAACTGAGGTCGAAGCTGCCGGCGTGGGTGGGGCCGTCCTCGCCCACCAGGCCGGCGCGGTCGATGGCAAACAACACGTCCAGGTCCTGCAGGGCCACGTCGTGGATCAACTGGTCGTAGCCCCGCTGCAGGAAAGTCGAGTAGATGGCCACCACCGGTTTGAGCCTGTCGGCCGCCATGCCGGCAGCGAAAGTTACCGCATGCTGCTCCGCGATGGCAACGTCATGGAAGCGGTCGGGGTAGTCAGCCGCGAACTGCTGCATGCCCGAGCCTTCCCCCATGGCAGGTGTGATGGCCACCAGCAGAGGGTCCTTGCCGGCCATGTCGCACAGCCACTGGCCGAACACCCTGGAGTAGGTGGGCGGTGATTTGACTGCCGCCTGCTTGCCGGAAGCGGGCTCGATCTTGCTGAGGGCGTGCATGCCGAACGGATCTTTTTCAGACTCGGCGTAGCCTTTGCCCTTGCGGGTGACGATGTGAAGCAGTTGGGGACCACGCAGTGTCTTGATGTTCTGCAGAATCTCCACCAGCCCCTCGGTGTCGTGGCCATCGATCAGACCGATGTAATTGAAGCCGATTTCCTCGAACAGGGTGCCGGGTGACACCATACCCTTCATGTATTCCTCGGCACGATGGGCGGCTTTCAGGGCCGGGGGTATCTTCGCCAACACCTTCTTGCTGCCGGTGCGAATGAAGTTGTAGGGCTTGCTGGCCCACATGCGGGCAAAATAACTGGACAGTCCTCCCACATTGTTGGAGATGGACATATTGTTGTCGTTGAGTATTACCAGCAGGTTCTCGTCCAGGTCGCCGGCGTGATTGAGGGCCTCGAAAGCCATGCCCGCGGTCATCGCGCCATCGCCGATGACGGCAATGCAATGACGCTCCGAACCTTGCAGGCGGGCCGCCACCCGCATGCCGAGGGCGGCGCTGATGGAGGTGCTGGAATGGCCCACGCCGAAGGGGTCGTACTCGCTTTCCTGCCGGGTGGGAAAGGCCGCCAGCCCACCGGGCTGCCGCATGGTCAGCATGCGTTCACGACGGCCGGTAAGGATCTTGTGGGGGTAGGCCTGGTGCCCCACATCCCACACCAGACGGTCCTGGGGCGTGTCGAACACGTAGTGCAGGGCGATGGTCAGTTCCACCACCCCCAGTCCGGCACCAAAATGCCCGCCGGTCTGCCCCACCGAGTAGAGCAGGAAGGCGCGCAACTCCTCTGCCAGCCGGGGCAATTGATCCCGGTCCAGCAGCTTCAGGTCCGCCGGGCTGTCGATGCCATCCAGCAGGGGTGTCACGGGGCGGGTCTGGGGTATTTCATCGAACATGTCGCGGTCTGATTCTCTGCGTGTTTCAACAGGTTAGCCGGCGGGCGATGCATTGATGGCGGGGCCGGGCAACGTGGGGCAAGGGTAGTGAGTTGTCACTTCCACGTCAATTAATGGACCCGTTCCACGATATACGCCGCCAGCTTGCGCAACAGGTCTGCCTGGGGGGGAAATCCATCCAGGGCCGCTACAGCCTGGCTGGCCAGCTGGCGGGCATGCTCGCGGGCGGTATCCAGGCCCAGCAGGCTGGTATAGGTTGGCTTGTTCTTGTTCTGATCCGAGCCCTGGGGCTTGCCCAGGGTCTGGGTGTCGGCGGTGACATCCAGAATGTCGTCCTGTACCTGGAATGCCAGGCCCACCAACTCCCCATAGGTCTGCAGGTCCTGCAGGCGCTGCGGGGTCGACTCGCCGCCGCTGAGACCGCCCAGAGCCACACTGGCACAGATCAAGGCGCCGGTCTTCAGACGGTGCATGGCTTCCAGCCGGCTCAGATCCAGGCTGGCACCCATGGCGGCGAAATCCAGCATCTGGCCGCCCACCATGCCCTGGGCTCCGGCCGCCCGGGCCAGAATCTGCACCATGCGCAGCTTCACGGCCGGCGCAACGGTGCTCGTGTCGCTGTCGGACAGGACGGTAAATGCCAGGGACTGCAGAGCGTCGCCCACCAGGATGGCAGTGGCATCGTCATAGGCCTTGTGCACGGTGGGGCGGCCGCGCCGCAGATCATCATTGTCCATGGCCGGCAGGTCGTCATGGACCAGGGAATAGCAATGCAACAGCTCCACGGCACAGGCGGCAGTGTCGGCGGATTCCAGGCTGCCTCCCACCGCCAGCGCACCACCGTACACCAGCAACGGCCGTACCCGTTTGCCACCATTGAGGGTGGCATAGGTCATGGCTTGCCGAAGGGTATCCGGGGTGCCGTCGATGCGGTCCAGTTCCAGAGCCAGACGGGTTTCCACCCGCTGCTGGCATAACTTGAAAAAATCCGCCAGGGACGGCGTGACGCTGCTGTTCATTGTGTGGGGTCGTCGCTATCGGTGGCGAACTCCATAGGGGCGGTGGTGCCGTCCTCGCTCACCAGGATCTGCACCTTCTGCTCGGCTTTTTGCAGGGCAGCCTGGCATTCCCGGGTCAGCTTGATGCCTTTTTCGAAGGCCTGCAGGGATTCCTCCAGGCTCAATTCCCCCTCTTCCATGGCCGTCACCAGTTCTTCCAGCTTGGCAAGTGCGGCTTCGAAATCGAAATTGTCTGTGGTTTTTTTGGCGGCCACGGTCAGGTTCCGTTGCGTTTTCAGGGGCGTCGATTATACGGCAAGCAGTGCCGGAATGCCCGTTCAGGGGGAAGGGCGGGAACATTGCTTGAGCGATTGACCCGGCTGCGGGGCGGCCGTACCCTAACGCCTCATTTGGGGAGATGGCATGCAGGCAGATCAAGACAGCCCGACCGGCAAGTGGGATTGGCGCATCCTGCTGGGGCTGCTGTTGACCTTTCTGTGGCTGCTGCTGGGCTCCATCTATATTTCCATCAACGTCGGCTGGCACAACTTCACCACCCTGCCCATGTCGGAAATGGGCACTTTCCTGGAAGGCGCTTTCGCGCCCCTGGCCTTTCTCTGGCTGGTGATAGGTCTTTTCATCCAGCAAACCATTCTGGCGGAAAACAATCAGGAACTGCGCCATAACAACCGGCATTCCGAGCGCCAGACCCAGGCCATAGCCGCCACTGAGCTCAACGCCCGTCAGGAAACCTTCTTCAAGATTGCCGACAACACCCGCCGGCAGTTGGGGGGCATCGCCGGCATGCTGTACGTGTCCAGTCAGGGACCGGCCGGCGATGGTCCCCACAGCGCTGATGAGATCAATGACCTCTGGAAGCAGTTTGCCAGTGGGGATGTTGAGGTGTTTTCCCGCCGGTTTCTCACCATCGCCTTCAACCCGGATGTGGACATGAAGGATCTTTTGTATGGCACCGCCATCCGCCGCCGGCATTCCGACAATTTCATCGTCGGCATGGATCGACTGCTGCGCCTGGCCAGGGAATGCGACACGGAAAACATCATCCAGGATGCCCTGATCCATTCGGCCCACGGCCTGCTCAACAACCGGATGCGGGAACTGCATCCGGAGATCCGTTTCACAGCGCTGCAAATCACCAACGCCCAGGATTACCTGCGGCAAATCGTGGGTTGACCACGCCATTCGCACACATCAAAAAGAGAGGGAATTATGGAACTGGTAGCTATCGTCGTCGTGCTGGCCCTGCTGGTGTACACCTATTTCGGCCTGCTGGTGGGAAGAGCCCGCATGAAATATGGCATCGAGGCACCGGCCACCACCGGGGATCCGATTTTTGAGCGCTATTTCCGGGTGCAACAGAATACCCAGGAAAGCCTCATGATGTTCCTGCCGGGCATGTTCCTGTTCGGCACCTATTCCAGCCCCAGCATTGCCGCAGCCCTGGGCCTGGTGTGGATCGTGGGCCGCATCCTCTACCAGATCAGCTACGTGGCAGACCCGAAGAAACGCGGCCCCGGGTTCATGCTGTCGTTCCTGCCCAATGTCATCCTGGTGCTGGGTGGCGGCATCGCGGCCCTGACCAATCTGTTGTAATCCAACGGACCCGTTTTCCTAACGTCTCGCCACAAATTGCAAATTGTTTCTTGTTGGAAGGACCGCCGCGACTCCACAATAATCCGCAGCAGAAGAAGTCAAAAAGTTGCACTGCTGCGGTGTCCGGAGTCGACCCATGAGCCCATCCCACAATTCCCGTACCGATCAGGTCATCGTCGCCCTGCGACGGGTGATCCGCTCCATCGAACTGCATTCCCGCTCGCTGATGAGCACCCACGGGCTGACCGGCCCCCAGGCCACCCTGCTGCGGGCCCTGTTGGCCAAGCCCCTCACCGCCGGCGATCTGGCGGAGCAGGTCAACCTCAGCCAGGGCACGGTAACCGACATCCTCAACCGGTTGGAGCAACGGCAGTTGCTGCGCCGCACCCGGGATACCGAGGACCGGCGGCGGGTCATCGTGGAGCTGACCGATACGGCCCGCTCCATGCTCAGTTCCGCCCCGCCCCTGCTGCAGGAACGCTTTTCCAGCCGCTTCAATCAACTGGCGGACTGGGAACAGTCCCTGCTGCTGGCCTCCCTGCAGCGCATTGCCCACATGATGGATGCGGACGAATCCGTGCCCCTGGCACCTTTTCTCACCACCGCGGAATCGATAGAGAAGGAGGAACGGGCGTCAAAGCCCCCGGTGGCGGCCTGACCGGCCTTGTAGCCCCGGAAGCAGGTAGGGTATTCTCGGGCCCCAGTACCCACGTTGAGGAAGTCGTCAGTGCCCCAATCCGGCAACCTGCCGCCCAGCACTCTCCAACCACGGCAAGCGCCCATTGTGTCTGAGGACGCGTTCATTCGTTCCGCCGGTCGGCAACTGGCCCTCTATGCCACCTATGCGGTGGGCGCCGTGGTCGTTCTACTTTATATCCTCTCCCTGGCGGCCGGCAGCGCCGGCAATACCGGCACCAGCGGCGCAGCCGTCGATCCCGTCAACAACACCATCACCATCGCCCTGCGGGAGGAACCTCCCCAGTTGGACAGCAACCGTGCCACCGATGCCTCCAGCAACGTGGTACTGGGTCATACCATGGAAGGCCTGCTGGGATACGATTTCGACGCCGCCCTGAGTCCCGGAGTGGCTGAACGTTGGGAATTGCGGGATGACGGTGCCACCTTCTGGCTGCGGGACAACGCCCGCTGGAGCGATGGTCAGCCGGTCACCGCCCATGATTTCGTGTTCTCCTGGCGGCGGGTAGTGGATCCGGCTACCGGATCCGAATACGCCTTCATCATGTACCCAATCAAGAATGCGGAAGCCATCAACACCGGGGAGCTGCCCAAAGAGTATCTGGGTGTCCGGGCGGTTTCAGACCGCCAGCTGGAAGTGGAGTTCGAGCGTCCCACACCTTATTTCGAGAAGCTGGTGGCCTACCAGACCTATTACCCGATCCGCGAGGATTTCTTCAACAGCACCAATGGTCGCTACGGTGCCGACGCCGATACACTGTTGTATAACGGTCCCTACATGGTAACCAGTTGGGTCCACAGCGCCACCATGCGCTGGGAGCGCAACCCTTATTACTGGGACTCCGGTAAAGGTTTCATCGATACCATCAACGTCGGTTACATCACCGGCGACGTCAACGCCAAGCTGAACCTGTTCAAGGATCGTCAGATCGTGGAGACGGCATTGTCGGCCCCCATGCTGACCAGTGCCATGGAACAGCGCTGGCGGATCGATCGCTTCATGGAAGGCACGGTATTTTTCCTCGAGTTCAACCACCGGGAAGGGCGTATCACCGCCAATGACAATTTCCGCAAGGCGCTGCTGTTGGCCCAGGATCCTGCCGAGCTGGTGTACAAGGCTTTGATAGAAGCCAGTTACCTGCCGGCGGACAGCCTGTTTCCCGAGTTCATCCGCGGAGTGAATGGTCCCTTCAAGCAGGAATACCCCCCGATAAAGCATGAGATGAACCTCGCCAGGGCGCGGGAGCACCTGGAGCTGGCCCGCCAGGAGCTGGGTCTGGATGAATTCCCTCCCATCGTGATGCTGACCGGAGATACCCAGGTGGGCATGTTGTCTGCCGAATATTTTCAGGCTCTTTATCGCAAGAATCTTGGTCTCGACATCCGCATCGACGCCCAGATATTCAAGCAGCGGCTGGCAAAGATGACCTCCGGGGACTTCGATATCGTGGCGGCGGGCTGGGGTCCGGACTACGATGACGCCCTTACCTTCGGCGACCTGTTTGCGTCCTGGAACCTCAACAACCGGGGCCGCTACAGCAACCCGGAACTGGACCGCCAGGTGCGCATCGCCCAGGCGGCACTCGATCCGAAGGAGCGTATGGACGCCTTCGGCGAAATTCAGCGCATCCTCTACGAGGATGCGGTGATCATCCCCAACTACGAGAGGGGCTACGCCTATGTGGTGGATCCCCGCCTCAAGAATTTCCGCCGACGTTCCATCGGGCCCGAGGTGGATTTCAACTACGCCTACATCGACACCGGCGAAGACTGATTGATGGCTTGGTATGTCGTCAAGCGTTTGCTGCAGGGCGTGGTCACTGTCTGGTTCATAGCCACCGCCACGTTTTTTGCCATGCACAATGTGCCGGGTGACCCGCTTTTGAGTGACCGGGCCACCACGGCTGCCATACGCGCCAATCTTGAGGTCAAGTACGGCCTCGACAAACCACTGCTCACCCAATATGCGATCTACCTTGGCAACATCGCCAGGGGTGATTTCGGCATCTCATTCACCCAGGAAAACCGCGAAGTCAACGACATCATCCGCCAGCACTTTCCCGTGTCCGCCATTCTCGGCATCCTGGCCGTGGTGTTTGCGGCCGTCGGAGGCGTGTTATGGGGCGCGCTGACCGCGTTGTTCCGCAATCGATTGCCTGACTACATCATCATGTTCCTGGTCATTCTGGGCATATCGGTGCCCAGCTTCGTGGTGGCGGCCATCAGCCAGCTGGCGCTGGTCAACCTCAATGATGCCCTCGGATTCACGGTGCTGCCCGTGGCCGGGTGGGGCACCATCAGCCACATGCTGGTGCCGGCCCTGGTACTGGGGCTGGGTACCATGGCCTATCTGACCCGCCTGATGCGCTCGTCCATGCTGGAGATCATCAGTTCGGATTTCGTTCGCACCGCCAAGGCCAAAGGTGTGCCGCCGGCGCGGATCTTTACCCGCCATCAGCTGCGCAATGCCATTCTCCCGGTGATTACCGTGCTGGGGCCTGCCATCGCGGCCATCACCACCGGCGGCTTCGTGGTGGAACTGGTGTTTGCCATCCCGGGGCTGGGCCGCTTCTTCGTCGAGGCGGTACAGCAGCTGGATTACACCGTGATCATGGGCACGACGGTGTTCTATGGTGCCTTTCTGGTGTTCATGGTGATCGTGGTCGACGTGCTGTACGGCTTCATCGACCCGCGGGTGAGACTCGAGTAACGATGGAACTGACCCGGGACGATTTTCAACCTCTGCAGCGGCGCGGCGATGTCCAGGTGATTTCCCGTCCGTCCCTGTCCTACTGGCAGGATGCCTGGCTGCGACTGAAGTCCAACAAACGGGCCCTGGTGTCACTTTATCTGGTGGCTGGGCTGGTGTTGTTCACCGTGATCGGTCCCCTGCTGTGGCGGGTGGATCCCGCCAACCAGGACCTGGATCAGGTCAGCCAGCCCCCCGGCACCGACCGGCGGGCGCTGATCGTTGCCGACTACCTGCCCTGGGATGGCGTGTCCACCCTGCCGGACACCCGCGGATTGCATCTGGCAGCACCGGCCACCAGTCAGGCTGTGCGCCTGAAGTGGGATGCCCTGCAGGGCGCCAACGGCCACCGGGTCTATCGCAACATCTTTCCGATCAGCGCCGACCTCGCCTACGGTGTTCCCCTGGCGGAGTTCTACAACAATGACACCCTGCATTACGAGGATCTGCTGGACATCCGGCCTGGCCGCTACTATTACACGGTGGTGGCCATGTCCGCGCCCGGTGTCATCACCGATGTCCACGAATCCATCGAGGTGAATGTGCAGCGGGTGACCACCGTGGCAGAGGCGGTCAGCCGCGGCCTGGTGCCGGCTGATCATGATCTGCAGATCGGGGATGAAATCCAGCTGAGCCTGCATCCACTGGGGACGGATTATCTGGGCCGTGACATGCTGGCCAGGCTCATGGCAGGGGCGCGGGTGTCCCTCTTCATCGGTATCGGCGCACCGTTCCTGTTCGTGCTGTTCGGAGTGTTCTACGGCAGTGTTGCCGGCTTCCTGGGTGGCAAGGTGGACCAGGTGATGATGCGCTTTGCGGATTTCGTGGTGGCCCTGCCATTTCTGTTGTTCATGATCCTGTTCAAGATCGCCTTCGGCATCGGCCCCGGGGAAAGCGGCGTATTCCCCATGCTGGTGGCTCTGGTGCTGCTGAGCTGGCCCTCAACCTCCCGGCTGGTGCGGGGACAGATTCTGCAGATCCGCGAGCAGGGCTATATCGCGGCGTCTCGTCTGCTGGGTGCCAGGACCAACTACCTGGTGCTGCGCCACATGATTCCCAACACTCTGGGCGTGGTCCTGGTGACCCTCACCTTCGCCATCCCCAGCGCCATATTCACCGAAGCCTTCCTGTCCTTCATCGGCATGGGTGTGGCGCCCCCCACGCCGTCCTGGGGAAGCATGTCCAATGAAGGCATCAAGAACATGCTGACCCATCCCCACGAACTGATTTTCCCGGCCCTGTTCATCAGCGTGACGGTTCTGGCATTCAACCTCCTGGGGGACGGCCTGCGGGATGCCCTGGATGCGCGCATGAGGAGCACGGAGTGAGGCGCTCAACATGAGTCAGGTGGCTCCTTTGCACAACCCGGCGAGCGATCAGGCGGAGACCCTGTTGTCGGTGCGTGACCTTGAGGTGGAGTTCGCCACCTACGGCGGTATCGTTCACGCAGTGCGCGGCGTGTCCTTCGATGTCCACGCCGGAAAGACCCTGGCCATCGTGGGGGAGTCCGGCTGCGGCAAATCGGTCACGGTGCAGAGCATGATGGGACTCATCCCCATGCCGCCGGGGCGCATCATAGCCGGTTCGGCACGCCTGCGGGGCAGGGACATCCTGGGCCGCAAGACCATTGACGGCAAGGATATTCGCGGCTCCGAGATCGGCATGATCTTTCAGGACCCCATGACCTCCCTGAATCCCACCATGACCATCGGCGACCAGATCGCCGAGCCGCTGCAGGTGCATCGCGGCTACACCTACAAACAGTCCTTTGCCCGCGCCATCGAGTTGCTGGAACTGAGCAAGATTCCCGAGGCTGCCCGTCGCGCACGCCAGTATCCCTTCGAGTTTTCCGGCGGCATGTTGCAACGCGCCATGATCGCCATGGCCATCGCCTGCAAGCCTGCCATCCTGATCGCCGACGAACCGACCACCGCACTGGACGTCACCATTCAGGCCCAGATTCTCGACCTGCTGAACGACCTGCAGGCGGAAACCGGCATGGCCATCATTCTCATCACCCATGATCTGGGGGTGGTGGCACGCATGGCCCAGGAAGTGGCGGTGATGTATGCCGGCAAGATTGTGGAGCGAGGGTCGGTGGATGACATTTTCTACCGCTCATCCCATCCCTACACGCTGGGGTTGCGGGCCGCCATGCCCAGCAATGATCCGGCCAAGCAGCACAAACTGCTTCCGATCGAGGGCTCACCTCCGGATTTGTTCCACCCGCCGGCGGGTTGCGGATACTGTGCACGCTGCCCCTATGCCATGCAGGTGTGCGAGGGTCATTATCCTCCACAGTATGATCTGGGCCCTGGACACACGGCGAACTGTTGGCTGCATCACGAACGCTGTCCTGAGCATCCCGATATCCTGCACTTCCTCGAGGTGTCATCATGACGGTCCTGCTGGAAACCGTGGAGCTGACCAAGCACTTCTCCATGGGGCGTGATCAGGTGCTGCATGCCGTGGACAAGGTGTCTCTGGCCATTGCGGAGCGGGAGATCGTGGGTCTGGTGGGGGAGAGTGGCTCCGGCAAATCCACCTTCGGCAAGACGGTTTTGGGGCTGCACGCCCGCACCAGCGGCTCGGTGCGCTTCAAGGGGACCGAGCTTCCCGCCCGCTATCTGCCGGCGGATTTTTACCGGATGGCCACCAGGGCCCAGATGATCTTTCAGGATCCGTATTCATCGCTCAACCCGCGCATGACGGTGGGGGAGATCGTCGGTGAAGGGCTCAAGCTGCACACCGCCGAGTCCGGCAGCCGCATCAAGGAGCGGGTGGCGGACTGGTTGCGTCGGGTAGGTCTGCAGGCGGATCACATGTCCCGCTACCCCCATGAGTTCTCCGGCGGCCAGCGCCAGCGCATCGGCGTGGCCCGGGCCCTGATCCTGGAGCCGGAGTTCGTGGTGTGTGACGAGCCCATCTCGGCCCTCGATGTGTCCGTGCAGGCCCAGGTTATCAATCTGCTGGATGATCTCAAGCACAGCATGGGTCTGACCCTGCTGTTCATTGCCCACGACCTGTCCATGGTGCGCTATGTAAGCGACCGCATGGCCGTGATGTATCTCGGCTCGCTGGTGGAGCTGGGTCCGGCCAACGACGTGTATTTTGCGCCCAAACACCCCTACACCGAGATCCTGGTGGCCTCCAATCCCGAGCCTGATCCGGATGTCGAACGGCGGCGTACCTCCACTACAATCCAGGGGGAGATTCCCTCGCCGGTGAACGTCAAGCCCGGCTGCCGCTTCGCCAACCGCTGCCCCAAGGTGATGGATGTGTGCCGCAGCCAGACGCCCCAATTGCTGAAACTGAAGGACCTGGATCACCAGGTGGCGTGTCATCTCTATGCGTGATTACTTCATCCGCCGTCTGCTGCTTATTCCGCCAACCCTCATCGGTATCACCATCATCGTGTTCGCCATCACCCGGCTGGTACCGGGCGGGCCGCTGGAACGGGCCATCATGGAAGTGCAACAGCTCAATACCGCCACCGGCTCCGCCGCCCGCTCGTCGGGTGCTGACATGGCCCTGTCGGAAGCCCAGCTGGACCAGCTGCGGGAATACTATGGCTTCGACAAGCCGATCCTGGTCAGTTACGCCGACTGGGTTGGCAAGGTGGTGCGGGGGGATCTGGGCATGTCCTACCGTTACAACGAACCGGTGTGGGACGTGATCCAGGACCGCTTTCCGGTGTCACTCTATTACGGCCTGATCACCCTGGTGATCACCTACCTGGTGTGCATACCCCTTGGGGTGCTGAAGGCCATCAAGCACCGCACCCTGGTGGACAATGTCACCTCCATGTTCATCTTCATCGGCTATGCCATCCCCGGCTATGCCCTTGGATCGCTGCTGCTGCTGTATTTTTCCGTGCGCCTGGAGTGGTTTCCCATGGGCGGATTCACCAGCATCCGCTTCGACGACCTGAGCCTGTGGGGCAAGGTCAAGGATCTGGTGAACCACTCCGTGCTGCCTTTGATTTGTTATCTGGTGGGCAGCTTTGCCATGGTGACGTTGTTGCTGAAGAACCACCTGATGGAAAATCTGGCCTCCGACTATATCCGCACCGCCATCGCCAAGGGTGTGTCGTTCCGCCAGGCGGTGGTGAAGCATGCCATGCGCAATTCCCTGATCCCCATCGCCACCACCTTCGGCCAGAACATCGTGCTGCTGGTGTCAGGCTCGTTTCTTATCGAGACCATCTTCGACATCAACGGCTTCGGCTTGCTGGGGCTGACCGCCATCCTGGACCGGGATTATCCGGTGGTGATGGGCGTGGTGCTGCTGGCCAGTGTATTGCTGCTGATCGGCAATATCATCTCCGACATCCTGGTGGCCCTGGTGGACCCCCGCATCCGGTTCAACTGACATCATGCAACTGCTGCGACTCAATCCCCAGACCATCAAGAAGCTGCGCCGCTTCCGCGAGATCAAGCGCGGCTACTACAGCTTCCTGGTGCTGGTGTTCATTCTGGTGCTGAGCCTGTTCGGCGAGCTGCTGGTGAACAACCGGGCATTGATCGTCAGTTATGAGGGCGAGCTTTATTTCCCCACCTATGGCGCGTTCCATCCCGGCACGGATTTCGGGCTGGATTACGACTACGAAGTTGTGTACCGGGACCTGCAGACAAAGTTCGAGGCCGAAGGCTCCGGCAACTGGGTGCTGATGCCCCTGGTGCCCTACAGCCCCTTCGAGAATCACTCCACCATCGGTATCTACCGCCCCGAACCCCCCTCGGCGGAGAGCCAGCATTACCTGGGCACCGACACCACCAGCCGCGACATTCTCGCGCGCCTGTTCTACGGCACCCGCATCGCCCTGGTGTTCTCCCTGGGCTTCATGGTCAGCGTCTACGCCATCGGTATCGCCGTGGGCTGCGCCATGGGCTATTTCGGCGGCTGGTTCGACATGGTGTGCCAGCGTTTGATAGAAATCTGGAGCAACATCCCGTTCCTCTACATGGTGATCATCGTGTTTTCCGTGATACCCGCCACCTACAGCATCTCGGCGCGCATCGCCATCCTGCTGGTGGTGATGGTGCTGTTCTCGTGGACGTCCATGACCTA
>JBJOHV010000029.1:0-44638 GCA_046047495.1 Pseudomonadota bacterium
TGTCAGGCCGCGAATTCAAGGGATTTCGACTTGGCTGACGGTAACAAATCGTCATCCAGCAGGCAATCCGGGGTTATACTGCCGTCCAAGTCATTTGCCCGGGAGATCACAAAGCCATGAAAACCATCGTCAGCAAAGCTCTGCTGGCCCTGCTCATGACACTGGGAGTCAGTGCCCCGGTCGTCGCCCAGGACAACGCCCAGGACGAAGAGGTGATCGTCATCGATGACCTGACCAAGGCCGAGGTGCAGGCCTATATCGAGGAGGTGGAGACCCAGTTCTGGCAGGTCTTCAATGCCAATACGGACGAACGGCATTTGAAAGTGAACTGTGGAACCACCACACCCACCATGTCCCATATCACCCAGCGGGTCTGCGAACCGGTATTCGTGGTGGACGCCCGCAATGAGAACGCCCGCAAGTACCGTGATGGCACGGACGTGCTGTTGTCGGCGGAGGATCTGCAAAAGGGCCTGCAGGCGGAATTTGCGGAGCTTACCGCCGAGATGAACCGGGTACTCAAGGAGAATGCCACCTTCCGCGAACTCAACGGCATTCTGCGCATGCTGCGTGCCAGGCTGGCTGAATTGGAGCAGTGAAGGGCCGGCCCTGGTCCGCTGAGAGCTCAGGACCTCCATTCAGATCAATCCCATCAAGGGTGGCACGGCCAGTCCGTTCAATGCTCATGCCACGTTTTGACCGGGTGGTGGTGTGAGCGGTGCATTGCCGTCCGGTTGATTGGTGAATGGCTCAGCGGGGGGCACAGGGGGTTGCGGCAGACCGCGCCCGTCCCGGGTGCCCTCGCTCCGAAAAAAGCCCTGGAAGGCGGTCTTTTTTCTGCGCTCGGCGCTGGTCTTTTATTGCCGCCACCCCCTGTGCCCCCCGCTGGCTGGCAATGCACTGCAGGCTTCTGATACGTCAATCAAAGCCGCATTGAATCCGGCACGGCATTGCAGGGTCGCTGTGGGCCATGGCCCGCGCACAGGCTTCGTTGGCACATCTTGTGGCTGGCGGGGAGAGGTGTCTGTTCATGACTGTATGAAAAATGTAATCAATTGTGTGCGCGGTGAATGGAGGGAATCCTAGACTCCGGCACCTCAGGCTCTTATGCTTCCCCTAAACCAAAAAGAACCCGCGGTGCCTGGATTCAATGGCCACGCACCCGCTTCAAGAGGCCGCCTATGTCCACCCCCAGAGTCCTTTGCATTCCCCTGTCTTCCCTGGCCCTGTTGATAGCCTCTCTGCAGTCTCCGGCTTTCGCCCAGTCCCTGCTGGACGATTACACGCCGGTGAGTCTTGAGGAGCTGCAGAATCCGCCGGCCGAGGAATGGCTGATGTGGCGCCGCACGCCGGACAACTGGGGCTACAGCCCCCTGGATCAGATCAACAAAACCAATGTCGCCAGCCTGCGCCTGGCCTGGGCCTGGACCATGGAGCCCGGCATGCAGGAGACCACCCCTCTGGTGCACGACGGCATCATGTTCCTGCCCCAGGCCTGCGACTTCATCGAGGCGGTGGATGCCACCGACGGCACACTGCTGTGGGAATACCGCCGCCCGCCGGTGGACCATATTGCGCCCCTGTCCTGCGCCAACCGCAACGCCACCCTGTACAAGGATCAGCTCATCATCGCCACCCGGGATGCCTATCTGGTGTCATTGGATGCCCGCAGCGGTGCCGTGACCTGGGAACGCAAGATGGGGGAGTGGACGGTAGGGCAGCACTACTCGGGTGGCCCACAGGTGTTCGATGGCAAGATCATCGCCGGCATGTCCGGTTGCTATTACATCAACACCGGCTGCTGGATCACCGCCCATGACGCGGACACGGGAGAGGAGCTATGGCGCACCAACACCGTGCCCATGATCGGCGAGCCGGGCTGGGAAACCTGGGGTGATGTGCCCAACGAACAGCGTCGCGGCGGCTCGGCCTGGATGCCCGCCAGTTACGATGCGGAGCTGAACAGGATCTTCGTGGGGGTGGCGGTGCCCATTCCCTGGGGCGAAATCCAGCGCAACACCCGGGGCGGGGATGTGCTGTACACCAATTCCACCCTGGCTCTCAATGCGGACACCGGTGCCATCGAGTGGTACTTCCAGCACATTCCCGGTGACAACTGGGATCAGGACCATCCGTTCGCGCGCCTGGTGGTGGAGACGGAGGTGACCCCCGAGGCCGGTGATGTCACCTGGATCAATCCCGCCATCAGTTCCACTGCCCGCCGCAAGGTCATCACCGGCATTCCCGGCAAGCCCGGCATCGTGTGGACCCTGGATGCCGCCACCGGCGAGTTCCTCTGGGCGAAGGAGACCAATTACCAGAATGTGCTGATCGGGGTGGATATTCCCGGCCGCAAGGGCATCACCAATCCCAACATCTTTCCTGCCGAGATCAACCAGGAACATCTGGTATGCCCCACCACCCGGGGCGGCATCAACTGGCAGTCCGTGGCCTACAGTCCCCAGACCAATGCCCTTTATGCGCCCACCAATAACGCCTGCATGACCTTCGCCCTGAATCCGGTGGAACCGGAGCTGGGGGATTACCACAGCTCGGCCCGCAGCCGCATCGTGGACCCGCCGGAGTTCGATGGTCAGGTGGGGATTTTCTCCGCCGTGGATGTGGCCAGCGGCAAGGCCCTGTGGACCCACCGTCAGCGCGCTGGCATCGGCGGCTCGGTGCTGACCACCGGTGGCGGCCTTGCCTTCGTCACTGACGATGCCCGCCGTTTCCGCGCCTTCGATGTGGAGACCGGGGAGATCCTGTGGGAACAGATACTCAATTCCACCGCCGGCGGTTATCCGGTGACTTACAGCATCGACGGTGTGCAATACCTGGCCATCGCCGCCGGTGGCGGTGTGACCTACCGGCCGCTCACACCGGAACTTCGGCAACGCAGTGGCGGCAACATGCTGTTCGTGTTCCGCCTGCCCTGATGGGTCGTCCAATCCAGAATCCGTCACCGCAAGCGGGGCATCCATGGGACTGAAGCAATTCCAGGAGTTCATGGGTGGTCTCATCCGCCGCCAGGGCGGCCTGCTGTTTCCCAAGAGCGGTCGTGATGCCACGACCATGGCCCAGCTGCTGGACAAGATCATGGGCAGCTCGGGGGAGGTGTCCGCCATGGTGGTCGCCCGCGAGGTGCTGGATCGTTACAAGACCTTCGACGCCGGTCAGCAGCTGCAGTTTTTCCAGACCCTGGAGCAGGACTTCAACGCCGACCCCGCCAGGGTGCGGCAGGCATTTCATTCTTACGACAGTCAACCAGACAGCCAGCACCTGCAGACCTTGTTTGCCGCCGCCGAACCCCGGAGGCTGGAACTGCTCCGCCGCCTGAACCAGACCGCCGGCGCCACCCATGACCTCGTGGGGATGCGCGCCGATTTGCTGGGGTTTCTCAAGGATCATCCCCAGCTGGCGGCCGTGGACCGGGATTTCGTACGGTTGTTTTCCTCCTGGTTCAGCCGGGGGTTTCTGGTGCTGCAGACCATCAACTGGTCCACCTCCGCCGCCATATTGGAACGCATCATTCGTTATGAGGCGGTGCATGAGATCCAGGATTGGGAGGATCTGCGGCGCCGTATCGAACCCGGTAACCGGCGTTGTTTCGCGTTCTTTCATCCGGCCTTGATCGATGAGCCCCTGATCTTCGTGGAGGTGGCGCTCAGCAACCACATCCCCCGGGCCATCCAGGGCATTCTGACGGATCAGGGTGACAGCGAAGCCGCCGAGGACTACGACACGGCCACGTTCTACAGCATCAGCAATTGCCAGGCGGGTTTGAAAAACATCTCCTTCGGCAATTTCCTCATCAAGCAGGTGGTGGAGGAACTGCGCAGCGAATTCCCCGCCATGAAGCGTTTCGTGACCCTGTCTCCCATGCCGGGATTCCGGCGCTGGCTGGAGGCGGATGACGCCGGGCTGGCGCCGCCGGTGGCTGCCCTGCGGAGCACCTATCGCCAACAGGTTAACGAGTCGGATGACCCGGTCACTGACTCAACCGAGTTGCAGCAGCTGGCCGCCCATTACCTGGTGAACGCCAGGTCGGGCCGCGCCCCCCTGGACCCGGTCGCTCGCTTTCATCTGGGCAACGGCGCCCGCATCCACCAGTTGAATCCGGATGCGGATACCAGCAGCAACGGTCGCCGCCAGAGTCTGGGCATGATGGTGAATTATCTGTACGACCTGCGCAGCATCGAACGCAATCACGAGCAGTTCATGGAGGAGGGCAGGATCGATTGCAGTGCCGACATCCTGAAACTGCTGAAGCCCTGATTCCGTCCGGGCTTGTCCTGTGGCCGGTATGGATTTGCGGATTTCGGGAAAGTATTGCCTAATTGCAGCCATGGACAGCGCCATGATCAAGGGTCTGCATCACAATGCCTACCGCTGCCGTGACTCTGAGCAGACACGGCGGTTTTACGAGGACCTGCTGGGCCTGCCTCTCGGTCTCGCCTTTGAGATCGATGTCACCAAAACCGGCCGGCGGGTATCGAAACCCGCGGCATCGTGGATCACGGTTTTATCGAATCCATCTACCTGCGCGATCCCAATGGCTATGTCATCGAGCTGACGGCGAAGACTCCGGCCCATGACAGCGCCACCGGCGATGGCGACAAAGCCCACCACGTGCTGCACCGCTGGCAGCAATCCAAAACTCCCTAGCCCCACAACAGGTCTGTTAGCCAAAGCCGAGACTGAACTGCTCCGCCGTACCCGGCACACGGAACAGGTCGCTGCGCAGCGCCTGGCGTGAATCGTCGCGCAGACCGTATTTGTCCCGAGCCAGTTGAAAACGCCGGCGGATCAGCTGGGCGTAGATGCCCTGTCCCTGCATTCGCGTGCCGAATCCGCTGCGGTACAGCTGGCCGCCATGCAAATCCTTCATGGTGTTCAGCACCCGCTCCTTGCGCTGGAGATAATGGGCGTCCAGCCAGTCGCCGAACAGGGTCTTGAGCTGGTGGGGCAGGCGCAGCAGCACATAACCGGCCTGCTGCGCGCCATGTTCCCCGCAGGCGCGCAGGATGGTCTCCAGTTCATGGTCATTGATGAAGGGAATCACCGGCGCCAGCAATACGCCGACCGGTACCCCCGCATCCCGCAGCCGGCGAATCACCTTCAGGCGGGTGGCGGGCGCCGCTGCCCGCGGCTCCATGATGCGCTTGAGTTCATCATCCAGGGTGGTGACGCTGACCATGACCGACACCAGACCCAGCTGGGCCAGCTCCTGCAGAATGTCCAGATCGCGCAGGATCAGGCTGCCCTTGGTCACCAGGGACACCGGATGACGGTAGCGCAACATGACCTGCAGCAATTGCCGGGTCAGCTGCAGATTCTTCTCCAGCGGTTGATAGGCATCGGTGTTGATGCCCAGCGCGATGGGTTCACAGCGATAGGCGGGGCGCTGCAGGAAGGCTTCCAGCTGGTCCACGGCATCGGGCTTGTAAAACAGCCGGGTTTCAAAATCCCGGCCCAGGGACAGGTCCAGGTATTCGTGGCTGGGACGGGCGAAGCAGTAGATGCAACCGTGCTCGCAGCCGCGATAGGGATTGAGGGACTGGTGAAACGGCACATCCGGTGAACGGTTGGTGCTGATGATGGTCTTGCTGTGATCGACGGCCACTACGGTTGGCGACTTGCGCGTGGCATCCTCCGGCTCCCGCCACCAGCCGTCATCGAAATCCAGCACCTGGTGCTGGGCAAAGCGGTTGTGGGGATTGCTGTGGGCGCCACGGCTCCGTTCGGGGGCAACGCGCCCGGCACAACCTTCTTTGGCGGCGGCCTGTCTGCGGGCTGGGTCCATGGCGGAATACTGTATCAATATACAGTGGTCTGTCAATGACGATTTGCAGCCGGTCGTTGCGGCCGCCTCAACCCATATAGGGCGTATAGGCCAGGCCAGTGTTCTGCAATCCCACCGTCCCCTTAAGTTTCAGTCGCCACCGTAGGGCTCCTCGTCAGGGCCGCAATGACCGGTAATTTCATGCACCTGGTGATTTTCAATCAAGCTGAGGTCGATGTTTAAATCTGGCCAGAATTGCCGGTGGTGTAATGGGGCGTGTAGTCTGGCCACCACCCCAGTCAATGACAAACAGGAGGACGGGCAATGAGCATGGTCAAGGAGTTCAAGGATTTTGCAATGCGCGGCAATGTGGTGGACATGGCCGTGGGTGTCATCATCGGCGCGGCCTTCGGCAAGATCGTCACCTCCATGGTGAACGACATCGTGATGCCGCCCATAGGACTGCTGATGGGCGGTGTGGACTTTTCCGACATCGCCCTCACGCTCAAGCAGGCCGAAGGGGAAGTGGCGGCCGTCACCATGAACCTGGGTGTGTTCATCAACAATGTGCTGGATTTTGTGATCGTCGCCTTCGTGATCTTCATGGTGATCAAGCAGATGAACCGCTTCAAGAAGGTCGAGGCACCGGCGCCGGCCGCAGCCCCCACCACCAAGGAGTGTCCGCGCTGCTATTCCAGCATTGCCATCAAGGCCACCCGTTGTCCCCATTGCACCTCGGAGCTGTGAACAGGATGGGCGCGGCTGTGCAGAAACGGTCATCGGCGGGCTGGCCGCGTTGTCTGCTGGCACTGGTTTGTTTTCTGTCGGCGGGATCGGTGACTGCACAGGGAGCCGACCCGGCCCTGCCCGACAATTACGCCGAATCCGTGATGATCCTGGCCATGTCCGATGATGCCAGCATCGAAGTATCCCTGCGCCTGGCGCGGTTTCCCGGCACCGGCCAGGCAACGGTGTGGCTGCACATTGCCGATAGTGAAGGCGCCTGGTCATTGGCGGATGAATCCTTCCAGCTGGATGTGGAAGGGGCCACGCCGGTGGCGGAGGATGCCGTCAGTTTTTCCGCCACCCGTGACGCTCAGGCGGTGCGTTTCGATGCCGGGCAGCGCAACGCGGGACCCATGATCGGCAGGGTGACCGCCAGCCTGCTGGCAAGTGCCACCCGGCACCCGGAGCTGGTGCCGGGGGATGTGCCCATCAGTCTCGATCTTGAATTCGAGGCCGGGTCCGCCGGCTATAAGGACAATGGCCGCTGGGAAATGACCGGGAGTGTCTTTGGTACGATCACTGTGGGCAATCACACCGCCTTCACCGTTGCCGACGGCAAGTGGCACGAACAAACCGGACCCCGCAACCGCTTCGCCCCGGCATTCCGCTATTTCAATGTGCAGAACCAGGACGCGGCCATACTGGCCATTCAATACGCGGACAGGTTCCGGGGTTATGCCCTGTTGCCGGATGGCTTTCACGACCTGACCGCCGTGTCCATCGATCCCCCGGCCATCATGCCACGGCGCTTTTCCCTCACTCTGGACGATGGGCGCATCATCGAAGGAACGACCCGCACCGTGCAGGAATGGTCGGTGCCCATCGAAGCCCAGCGTCGTCCCGGTTCCAGTGTGGTGGCGGACTCCACCATCGGGCAGCTCACCGGTAGTCTGAACGACTGGGAGCCTGCGCCGTAAGGCATTGCTGGGCTGTGTACTTTGTCATTCGCGGCCTCTATTCTTCAGAATCCGCAATCAATCGATCCGCCGGGGGTGTTCACCATGAAATCTCTGCAACAGACAATTTTCGTTTGCGCTGTGCTGCTGGCGCCTTCCGTCTTTGCCCTGGATGGCACGCTCACCCAGTTGAAGCTGGAAACCAGCCTGGTGCCGGGGCCGGTGGACATCGCGGTCTATACCCCGCCGGGCTACGATGCCAGCCGGGCGGAGGCCTATCCTTTGATCATTCAATTGCACGGTGGTGGCGGTTCCAGCGCCAACATGACCGCCATGGCGGAAACCCTGGAGCAGGCCATCAAACAGGGGCTGGTGCCGCCCGCCGTGTCGGTGATGCCCTCGGCGGGCCGTTCTTTTTACATGGATTACCGGGATGGGTCCCAGAAGTGGGAAACCTTCGTGGTGCGCGACCTGTTGCAGCATATGCGCGCCAATTATCGGGTGCCCCAGGAGCGCGAGGGTACCCTGATCACCGGCGTGTCCATGGGCGGCATGGGTAGCCTGCGCATGGCGTTCAAGTACCCGGAGATCTTTCAGGCTGTGGCCAGCATGGAGCCGGGCATCGAGCCGGCCCTGCAGTTCGATGACATTCAATTGCGTGACCGCTTCTGGCGTGATGATGCCCTGCTGGAGCGCATTTACGGATCCCCGGTGGACGAGGCTTACTGGGCCGCCAACAACCCCGCCACCATTGCCAATGAGAACCCGGAACGACTGCTAGGTCTGGGAATCTACCTGGAAGCGGGTGACCAGGACATGTTCTTCCTGCATCACGGCACTGAGTTCGTCCACCGCATCCTGTTCGACAACGGCATCAGCCATGAGTACCGGCTGGTGCGCGGCGCCGAACACGTGGGGCCCTCCATCGCGCCGCGTTTTCTCGATGCCATGGGTTTCTTCGGCCGTGTGCTGAACCCGCCAACCCACTGGACCGATGCCCCGGCCGTGCAGCAATCCCGTAACCGGGTGGACAACTTCAAGCGCAGGGCCGGTTATCCCATCAAGCCGGTGGATCCCCAGCGTTTGCGCACGGAATGAACGGTCCGGCCGCTTTGGTTCAGGGTCGCACTCGCACGTACTTCCTGAGTGTTCGGGCATTGATATGGGGGTTGGGGACGGGCTCTCCTCCATAAATATTGCCTTCGCGATCGACGGTGACGAACTCCGCGCCGTTCCCGGGAAGGATGTTAGGATTCGCCCACGGGAAGCGAATGAACTCCTTCACCCAGCCCGTCTCATATTCGCCGATGCGAATGCCCATTTCATACCCCGGGTTCTGTACGTTGTCCGATTCGGAGTCCGCAACGTAGATGCGCCCCTGGTCGTCAAAGGCGATTCCGCTCGGTCGCCCGAACTGGGTCCAGGTGGCGGAGTGGTTGCCCTCCTGGTCAAAGATCTGGATGCGGCTGTTGCTGCGATCCCCCACGAATACGCGGCCGTTGGGATCGATGGCGATGGCGTGGAGGGCGCGGAACTGTCCGGGGGCGTAGCCGGTCTCTCCCCAGGACTTGAGGAATTCGCCACGGCTGTTGTACTTCACCACCCGGTTGTTGCCGTTCTCATTGTGGCCGTCCGCGATGAACACGTCGCCGTTGGCCGCAACCGCCACATCACTCGGGGAAGTGAAGTGGTTTGGGCCGTCTCCCTGTTCTCCGGGCGTGCCCAGTGTCATGAGCACTTCGCCCGTAGGGCTGAACTTGATGACATGATGACCCCGTGCGTCCCCCGCGGGAATGTTGTTGTCACTCACGGCGTCCGTCACCCAGACGTTGCCGTCGGAATCCACGTCGATACCATGGGGCCAGATGAACAGGCCGCTGCCGAAGGACTCCACCACGTTGCCGTCGGGATCGAACTTCAGGACGGGATCCAGGTCGGAATCAAGGCACTCCGAACCGAATCGGTCAGGCCCGGCATCGCAACGCACGATGGCCCAGATATGCCGTCCGTCGGGATCGACCTTCGCCTTGCCAACCGCCCCCATCACCCGTCCGCCCGGCAGCTTCGCCCAGCCTTCAACGATGGCATACGGGTTCGTGGAGTTCTGCGCAGTGGATTGCAGCGGCACCAATACTGAAACGAATGCGAATAGAGCGGCTAAGGATACGATCGGATTGGGAACAGACATGGAGCACCTCGGCGCGGTTTGGGTGAGCCTGCGAGTATAAGTAGAACAAAAGCGCACTGACAAGGTAACCGGGTAGCCCGGTTACCCCATCAAACCGATGGATCCGCAGTGTTCACGTACGGAATGAACGTTCCGGCCGCGGTCAGCCCCCCAGCTTCTTGTACTTCATGCGGGTAGGCTGGGCATCCTCGCCCAGTCGCTTGCGGCGATCCGCCTCATAGTCCGTGTAATTGCCTTCGTGGAACACCACCTGGCTGTCTCCTTCGAAGGCCAGGATGTGGGTGCAGATGCGGTCCAGGAACCAGCGGTCGTGTGACACCACGATGATGTTGCCGGGGAAATTCAGCAAGGCTTCTTCCAAGGCCCGCAGGGTTTCCACGTCCAGGTCGTTGGTGGGTTCGTCCAGCAGCAATACGTTGCCGCCGCTCTTCAGCAGCTTGGCCAGGTGCAGGCGGTTGCGTTCCCCACCGGACAGGTCCTTGACGAATTTCTGCTGATCGGTGCCACGGAAATTGAAGCGGCTCACATAGGCCCGGGAGGGCATCTCGAAGCTGCCGATCTTCATGATGTCGTGGCCGTCGGAGATTTCCTGCCACACCGTGTTGCTGCCCACCAGATCGTCCCGGCTCTGATCCACATAGGCCAGCTCCACCGTGTCGCCGAACTCGATGGAACCGCTGTCCGGTTTCTCGTCCCCCACCAGCATGCGCAGGAAGGTGGTCTTGCCGGCGCCGTTGCCGCCGATGATGCCGAGGATGCTGCCCTTGGGCAGGGAGAAGGACAGGTTGTCGATCAGGGTGCGATCGCCAAAGCCCTTGCTGAGGTTCTTCACCTCGATGACCTTGTCCCCCAGGCGCTGGCCGGGGGGAATGTACAGCTCCATGGTCTCGTTGCGCTTCTGGAATTCCTTCGAGCTCAATTCCTCGAAACGGGCCATGCGGGCCTTGCTCTTGGCCTGGCGGGCCTTGGGATTCTGCCGCACCCACTCCAGTTCGTGTTTGATGGTGCGCTGGTGGGCGTCCTCCGCCTTCTGTTCCAGCTCCAGGCGTTTCTCCTTGGCCTCCAGCCAATTGGTGTAGTTGCCTTCGTAGGGAATGCCGTGGCCGCGGTCCAGTTCCAGGATCCAGCCGGCTGCATTGTCCAGGAAGTAGCGGTCGTGGGTCACCGCCACCACGGTGCCGGGATAATCCAGCAGGAAACGTTCCAGCCAGGCCACGCTCTCCGCATCCAGGTGGTTGGTGGGCTCGTCCAGCAGCAACATGTCGGGCTTGGACAGCAGCAGGCGGCACAGGGCCACCCGGCGCCGCTCACCACCGGACAGCTTGGTGACATCCGCATCCCAGGGGGGCAGGCGCAGGGCATCGGCGGCGATTTCCAGGGTGCGTTCGATGTCCCAGCCGCCGGCGGCGTCGATGGCATTCTGCAGTTCGCCCTGCTTCTCCAGCAGCTCGTTCATCTCGTCGTCAGACATGGGCTCGGCAAAACGGTCGCTGATGGCATTGAACTGCTCCACCAGGCTGATGGTGTCCCGCACCCCGTCCTCCACATTGCCCCGCACGTCCTTGGCCGGATCCAGTTGGGGTTCCTGGCTCAGGTAGCCGATCTTGATGCCGGCCTGGGGCCTGGCCTCGCCGTGGATGTCGGTATCCACCCCCGCCATGATGCGCAGCAGGGTGGATTTGCCAGAGCCGTTGAGGCCCAGCACGCCGATCTTGGCGCCGGGGAAAAAGGACAGTGAGATGTCCTTGAGGATTTCGCGTTTGGGGGGGACGACCTTGCCGACTCGGTTCATGGTGTAGACGTATTGCGACATGCTGACCTCTGGGATGGATTGGCAGCGGGCGGATAAGTCGGTTACGGGTCGGGGCCCGCCACGCACTGCGTCCGGACACGCCGTAAACCCATCCCTGGGGGCTCGGGCGCGACATCCCTGTCGCGCACGGTCCGGTCGCGGTGCATGGCGGGCCCCGACCCGTTGGCCTGGTGCAGCCCGCTAAAATTGCCGCGCATTATCGCACAGGTTGGGGGAGGTGTAGGTAGGCGCCTGGACGCGTGACAGGCGCGGGTTGGGAAGTGCTTACACGGGGCGTAGCCCGATGCGTGTGCCGATCACGATGATCGCGCTGCTACCGGATATCCGGCGGCTCAGAGATTCGCCACTTCAAAACGGATGCGAAGCACCTGGCCGGGCTGCAATTGGGAGCCGCGCAGGCCATTTTCCCGCTGAATCCTTTCCACGCTGGTGCCGTACTGGTTGGCCAGTCGCCACAGGGTGTCGCCGCGGCGGACCCGATGGCTCACTTCCGAGACGGTATTGCTGGCCTGGACACGGCTGGCATTGCTGGCCAGTGTGGTTCCCGTGGCGGGAATCTGCAGTTTCTGGCCGACATTGATGAGATCACTGCGCAGGCCGTTGGCGGCGCGCAGCTGGGCCACCGTGGTGCCGGTGCGGGAGGCGATCAGCCACAGGGAATCGCCCGGCCGTGCCACGTACTCCTGGGGTGACTGACTGCGGGCGGTCAGGTAGGAGGCATAGGACTGGGTGAACAGGGCCACGTGGTAGTGCGGAGGGTTGCGCTCCCGGGTCACGTCCAGTACGTCGTTCGCTTCCAGTGACAGCAGGGTTTGTTCCAGCCAGGACCGGCAACGGGACTTGGACGGGATGCGCAGGTCGACGGCCATTCCCGTAGGATGCACCGAATTGCTGGCGGCGTTGGCCGGCTGCCTATCCTGCGGCCGCACCAGGCTGGTGACGACCAGCTTCTCGCTGCAGGCAGTGAAATACTGGGCGCTCAGGCGCTCCAGGAACAGTTTGACCTCATTGCGCGCGTAGGGGTAGGAGACGTCGTGCAACTCCATATGCCGGCTGGGCTCCACCGGCAGCAGCTCCCCACCCTTGACATGGTCCTGAACGTCGTAAGGGGTCTCGAAAAAGGCATAGCCATAGGCCACGGCAGTCAGGTATTGCCGCTCCACTGACGCGGGAGACCCCTTGAGGGTTTGTGCCTGCACCGGGATGGCCAAGGCTGCCAGGGCCATGCTGAAGGTCATCGATTTGAGTATGTTCACTGCAGGACCGTTATGACTCTTTTAGTTTTTTCTGCAATTCAGGTTGTTTTGGTGGAAACCGGCACCACCAAACACCTGTATCGACCGCTACTGGGGAGGAATTTACCCCGAATTCGACAAAAATCCTAACATTCCGACCCCAAAATTGGGGTCCAGGTCGCACTTCACGCGTCCCTGGAGGCCAGATGGTCGCTGATGACCCGCAGGAAAGCCGGTCCGTACTTGTCCAGCTTGCGTTGCCCGACGCCGCTGATCCGGCTGAACATTTCGGGGTTTTGGGGCAGGGTCACACACATATCCTGATAGGCCATTGGGACGGCAACACCCTGATTGTGCGGACACGTTACTTCGCCGGGGCCACGGCCTTTATGAACTCCAGTGAAAACATGGAATTGATCGAGAAGTTCTGGCTGATCGATGCCGCTTCACTGGGCTATGAGTTCACGGTCACCGATCCGACCCGGTGGACGGAACCCTGGACCGTGATATTCCCCATGGTCAGGGCCGAGGAGCCAATTTACGAATATGCCTGCCACGAAGGCAACTACAGCGTGGCAGGTATCATGGCAGGCTGGCGACGCCAGGAGATGGACGCAGCGGCCGCAAACCCCGACTGAGGGCCGCGGCTCAATTGTCGTGCCTCACCGCACGAGCGTCGTCCGTGGCAGTTCCGGGGCCTGTAAAGGCTTGCCACCCGAAAGCTTCAATCGACTTAATGTGTCAAGCAACATGTCAGTGCGAACCGGCTTGTGCAGGTAGCCCAACAGGTCCAGCCCCAGATTGGTGGCCATTTGAGCCGCTTCGTACAACACTTCATCATCAAGCCCGGACATCAATACCAGGCCGCCCCTGAAGTTCAATCGGGCCAGGGCGTGCAGGCTGTCCTCAAAGAAACCATCCGACAACCACAGGTCAAGTATCACCGCCCGGAAGTCGAGCAAGCGCCGGGAACCCAGCACCGGAGAGTTGAGCGCGACCACCGGCGTATAGCCGGCATTCGCCACGATGGACTTGATGACCTCTGCCACCACCACATCGTCGTCAATGATCAGAATCTTGTTTGGCATCATGAAAACCCTATTGGCGTCAGCGAATGGGCGCGCTACCGCGCATTGCCGGCGGCGAGCAGGGAGTGTTCGCGCCGCACGAACCGGTATCCGGCATTGCGGGTGGGCAGGATCAGGTAGGCATCGGTCACGATCACCAGCTTTTTCCGGAAGCGGCCTACCAGGATGTCCACCGCCCGGCTGAAGGGGCGCATCTGCCGACCGTAGACCGCGGAGTAGATGTGGTCCCGCTTGATCTCCTGGCCCTCGTTGGCAATCAAAACCTCTGCCACGGCCAGCTCACGTTCGGTGAGATTCACAGTGCAAAGGTGACTGCTGAGAGTGCGCAGGCGGCTATTGAGCTCAAGTCCTTCCAGTTTGCGTTTGTCGGTTCTGGCGGCACTGGCCTGGCGCTCATCTTCCATGCGTAAGATCACATGAATGCGGGCGAGCAGTTCGGCCAGGACATAGGGTTTGGTTACATACTCGTTGGCCCCCGCGTACAGGCAGGATACCGTAGTCTCCGTTGTCGTATCCCCGGTCAGCATGATGATCGGCTTCTTGCTGTTGACCCGGATCTTGCGGCACAGGCTCAGACCGTTCTCTGTCTTGTCATCCAGCTCATAATCAACGATGAACAGATCCGTGTTCCTTGCATGGGCAAGATAGTTCATGGCGTCATTGACGTTTGAAATCAGGTAGCACTCATAGCCATTCTTCTTCAGGCCGAGCTGAAGAATACGGCTGAATACCTCGTCATCATCGATGACAACAATACGTTTTTGCTCGATCATATCCGGTGTCCTCGGTGTGTGAATTTCTGAAACCCTGTGTAACGATACAAATTAGTACACCTGGCCTCTTTCAACAATTTATCTGTAGTATCAGTTTGTATCATCAGCATTGCACCCGGCAGCACCGGCATCCCAGTCCTGACAAAAAACGCCAGAGTTTACGCTATGGATCAGGTATGGACGTCGCAGAATGCAACCGGCTTCCCATACTGTGAAGCGATCGACACCGGCTTGTTGCGGTGCATCGCATTCTGCCGGACAGGGGTCAGGATTCCAGAGAATCCTTCAGGGCTGCCATGGAACTGTCATAAAGCGCTTTCAGCTCGGTATCGAGGTGCGTGGGGATGATAGCGCCGCTCGCGGCGGCCCGTTCGATTTCCCGCAGCCGGGCTCCCATTCGCAACAGTCCGAACGCCAGCACGCTGCTGGCAAGGCGATGGGCTTCCCGTCCAAGCTGGGCATGATCAGAAGCCGAGATTATCTGCAACAGGCTGGACATGCGGTTTTCGGTTTCTCTCAGGAAAAGCGACAGAAGCTGTGTCCAGCTTTCTGCGCCAAGATCATTGATCAGCGCATTGATGGGTGCCACATCCAGCAGTGGTTTCTGCATCTCCGCTTCGGAAACTGGCGATGCCACACCTTTCGGATCGACAGGCTCGGATCTGAAATACCGGTCACATACCGCGTGCATCTCGTCGAGCTTGATCGGCTTGGTGAGCACATCGTTCATGCCGCTATGACGATAGCTGGCCACATCATCGCTGGACACATTGGCCGTCAATGCGACGATCGGAATCCCGGGATTGCGTCCGCCGCTGCGTATGGCCTGAGTCGCCTCCATGCCGTTGATGCCCGGCAGGTTGATATCCATGAATACCAGATCGAGGTCGGTACCCTGCTCAAGGCAGACAGCTGCTTCGCCACTGTCTGCTGTCAGCACTTCAAAGCCGAACTTCTCGATCAGCAACTTTCCGAGCTGCAGATTGACCGGGTTGTCCTCCACCAGCAGAACCCGCCCCTCATAACGAGCCAGGTTCTGGATAAGCGGTGTTTCTGCACGCGGCGGCGACGCCGGGGCATTGATAACCTGCACGGGAATGCAGAAATGAAAGCGGCAGCCGCCTGCCGCGGGGGAATCCAGTCCGATCTGTCCACCCAGCGTCGTGACCAGTTGTTTGGTGATGGCCAATCCGAGCCCGGTACTGGGTTCACTACTGTAACTCTTCGATGCGATCCAGAAAGGTTCGAAAATGGCTTCATGGTGCGCCGCATCGATACCAACCCCCCGGTCCTCAACATCGATCAGCAGCAGTGCCAGACTATTTCCCCGCGACTGGACGCAGGCACCAACCCGGATCACATCGCTGCGGGAATATTTCAGTGCGTTGCCAATCAGATTGAGCAGGATCTTCTGCAATGACTTGCGATCCGCCCGGATCAACGCCGGCAAATCCGCTGACAATTCATAGACAATTTCTATTGCGGATTCCATGGCCAGGGCACTGAACCCGGCCTCAATGTCTTTGAAAAAGCCCCGAAGCGGGAACTCCATCAGTTCCTTGACATGCACGCCTTCTTCGAGCCGCGAGAAATCAAGGACTTCATTCACCAGGTCCATCAAGGTATTGCCGGAGCTGGCAGCTATGCTCAGCAGGCGGTCCTTCTTTTGGGGTTCCGTTTCATCCAGGGCGAGACGCAATGCGGTAACTACGCCATTGAGCGGAGTTCTGAGTTCATGGCTGATGTGGCGCACAAACTGGGTCTTTGCGCGGTTTGCAGCATCCGACTGCAACTTCGAGGCCTTCAGCTTGCCACTCAGCTCTTCAAGGTCACCCAGCATCATGCGCTGGGATACCAGGTACATGTTGTGTTCAAGCTGATTGTCAAAGACCGGGAATTCTTTCGCGAGGACAACCGGTTCCGGCACATTCTCGTACATCCATGAAAGCCATGGCGAGCCGATGAAAAAATACATGTGCTCACTGTCGTGCATGCCCCTGGTGAGTTGACCGCGCAGGGCAAATTTTCGTTCTTTGCCTACCAGCAGGAACAGCGAACTCAAGTGCTGCACGCCCAGGCCGGAAAACCCGGCGGAGCCCATTGCCGGACTCTTGATGATGAAGACTTCAGTCAACAATCTTCCGGTTTCAAGGTCAGGCATCCGGTGCTTGAGTTTGTCGCTGATGAACCGAATCTCACCGCTTTCCCGCAGGCACATAACCATCGGGAACAGTTCGAGGCACAGGGTCAGGCTAATGCTGTGAGTCAACTTTCCGCCTTGGGGCTGATCGACACATGAAACACTGAGTGCTCGCCACCGTCTTTTGCTCCGGCTTGAATCGAGTGTATTTCAAGATTCTCGTCGAAGTATTCCCCAATGCCGTAAAGCAGTCCGGTAACAAACGGCGACAAGCCTTCCCGGACACTGTAGTAATGGACACGGCATTCACCGGCGCCAAGGCGCTCCACGGAAAATGTTGGCGGCCGGTAGCCGACAAAGGTAGAGCTGATCCGCTCATGCATCTGGTTAAGGTGTTCCAGCAGCTGGATTGTCTGGTCACCAAAGCTGCGCAACAAGGGCCCATAGCCCTTGGCAGCCGACATCAGCACCCAGAAGCGGCCAAATTGCTCAAGACACTGGTCGGCGGGAACGTTCAGTATCTTCGATGTGCTGCCAACCAGCCGGTAACAGATCTCGTCGTGATACGCCCGCAGGGACAGAAAATCGTCATCTTCGGCGCCGGCATCCCTGGCGATGCTGTTCCATACCCCTTCGCCGTGATTCGTGATCACCATGTCTCGTATGGCTTTGTGTATCATGCCGTACATAAGGGCTCCTGTTTGAATGACTGGTTAATTACTTCGTTGCGGTTGTTGAAGAACCCGATGCTAAAGCGGAAACGGCAGCGCCTCAACCCCTGTGCGCAGGGGTTGCCGGGCAGGTCACAGTTTTCCGATTGAGAGCTAGGGTTCCAGGGTCTGGGACAGGCGGGTGACGTACCAGCGCAGGGTCTGGCCAAGCCATTCCAGCAGACTCTGAAACAGTTCGGCCACGGATCGCGGGTACTGATTGCGGACGAAAATGACCGTGGTAAACAGTCCCCGGGCGGCGATGGCGTCCAGCTGGGGGCGCACCCGGTCCGCGCTTGCGTGGGTCAGCAGATATATCTCTCCGCCGTAATCATGATTGGACAATGCGTCAAGAACCGGCATCCAGCGAGGGTCCTTGCTATCCAGGGCCAGGTAAACCGAAGTGAATTCATGCAGAGCCAATTCATCCAGTGCCGGCAAACTCGCGGCGCGAGTCACATCGCAGCCGCAGGCGCGCAGCACGTCGGCAAGATGCCCGATGTTGCCTCTGGTGTCCCCGATGATGAGAACCCTGGATGTTGCAGTGCGCAGTATTTTGTAGGCAGCGGCGTTCATGGTTATGATCCTGTTTGATCGGCCTGTCGGTGACGAGCCTGGGACGATTCGGGTCTGCAGCTGCCGATTACAACGGGAATACGCGGAGTCTAGAGATTGGATTCACCGTGCTGAACCAAAATGTGGTATCAGTTGGTATCAATTGGGCTTGGCGCACCCTACCAGTTGATGTCGTGACCCATGCCGCACAGCCACCGGAGTAATTGCCACCGCCCCGGTTACATTTCTGCCATTGGCTTGCCGACGGCCGATAGCAGCGTGATAAGCTGAAGACTGGTTCCCCGCAGGTACGTCATGCCATGAATCCCAAGCCTGAATTCCGCATTGCTTTGCCCCGTGCCCTGGTACGGCATATTGGCCGGAATGACACATACCGGGTAGGCTCAGGGCCCAGGGCGCTTCGCCCACCAGGATCCCACCAAGGTTACGAATTTCTCCAGGTTACGACCTTTTCCGAACGCTGAACTACACTGGCATTGACACCCTGTCGAAAAGGACCTCGACTTGCCGCTGCCAGCACCTCTGTCTGGCGGACACCTGGTATCTGGAACACCACCACGCTACTAGCGCCACCAGCCCGAGAACACACTGCTCTACCGGATCGTCGAGCAGTATTACCCGGCCTTTCTCACCCACCTGCAGGCCGAGGGCCGCTCCCTGCCCGGCTACGTGCAGCAGGAGTTCACCGAATACCTCAAATGCGGCCGCCTGGAGCACGGCTTCCTGCGGGTGCGCTGTGAAAGCTGCCACCACGAGAAGCTGGTCACCTTTTCCTGCAAAAGAAGAAGCTTCTGCCCCAGCTACGGCGCCCACCAGGGCGGTCACCCTGATTCAGCGCTTCGGGTCGGCGCTCAACCTCAACATCCACTTGACATGCATGGACGCATTAATGCCGCGGGCGCATGGATGCGCAGGAGCGGCCCACATGCTGTTTCTGGATGGTGTCTATGTCCATGACGCATCCGGTCGCTACTACTTTCGACGAACTGAACCGCCCACGGTTGAGCAACTGCATGTAGTACTCCACTTGATCAGTGAAAGGGTGGCCCGGTTTCTTGAACGCAGAGGCATTATTGAAAGGGATGAGGGCAACAGTTATCTGTCACTGGAAGAGCTGGAAGAAGATCCGTTACAGGATATTCACAGCCACTCGGTGACCTACCGCGTGGCCATCGGCCCCCAGAAGGGCCGCAAGGTGTTCACCTTGCAGACCATTCCCGCACAGGCGGAAGAATCACTCGATAACGCCCGAGTGGCCAAGCTCAACGGTTTCAGTCTGCACGCCGGCGTTGCAGCCAAAGCGCATCAGCGCAAAAAGTAGAGAGGCTGTGCCGTTACATCGCGCGGCCCGCGGTTTCAGAACAGCGCCTGTCACTCACCCCCCGGCAAGGTGCGCTATGAACTGAAGACCCCGTTTCGAAATGGCACCACCCATGTGATTTTCGAGCCACTGGACTTTATGCACAGGATGTACGGTATGCCGGCCGCAGGGATGCGCAGGAGCGGCCCTGGCGAGGTTGGCTGCGCTAGTGTCCAAGCCCAGAGTTAATCTGACGAGATTTCACGGGGTGTTCGCGCCTAACAGCAAACACCTGGCAGCCATCACACCGTCGGGTCGAGGCAAAAGGGGGTAAGAATAAACAGGCCGTTACCCATCACGACGATAAGACACCAGCCGAGCGCCACGCCGCCATGACTTGGGTTCAGCGTTTGAAACGGGTATTCACCATAGACATTGAGACCTGTGAGAAGTGCAAGGGACCGGTCAGGATTATTGCCAGTGTCGAGGACCCGGCGGTGATCCGGCAGATACTGGAACATCTGAAGTCAAATCGTAAGCTCCCCCGTCAAACGGACACTTCAAAACTAGAACGATTGGCGTGTTGTTGACGAAATTCCATGGGAGTCAGATCTCCCAGGGAGTCATGGCGTCTTTCCTCGTTGTATTCGATCATCCACCAATAGGCAGCTTCCCGCACATCCTGCAGACGCTGGAATAAATACTGGTCCAGGACGTCTTCTCTGAAAGTGCGATTCAAGCGTTCGATGTAGGCGTTCTGGTTCGGTTTGCCGGGTTGAATGTATTGCATGGCGACACCCTGGTTGGCCAGCCACTGCACGAATTCTTCACCCAAAAATTCCGGGCCATTGTCGGAACGCACTACTTGCTGTAAGCCGTGTGTTTCCTGCAACTGCTCAAAAATGCGTACCAGACGCTTGGAGGTGATCGAGGTGTCGACCTCAATGTGCACCACCTCCCGGTTGAAATCGTCAATCACGTTGAAGGTCCGAAAGCGCCTACCGCAACGGAGCGCATCGGCCATAAAGTCAATCGACCATACCGTATCAGGCTGCTGTGGAACGTACAGAGGGACGCGCATTCGCTTGGGCAAACGGCGCTTGGCAGCGCGCCTCAAATTCAATTTCATGGCTTTATACACCCGATAAACCCGTTTGTGATTCCACACCCTGCCCATCCGCCGCAGCAGCTTGTAGCACTTCCAAAAGCCCCGGCTGGGGCGGTCTTCTACCAGAACCGACAGGGCGGCAATCAGCTCAGCATCCTGTACGGTCCAGTCCAGGGGTGGCGCATACCAGGCAGAGCGTGACACGCCTACGCAATCACACGACCGGCACAGGGGCCGTGCATGTACCTCAACCAGATACCGCACGGCTTCGCGTTTCTGCGCCGGTCCTACAGTTTTTTTGCGATCAGATCCTTCATTGCCGCATTGTCCAAGGCCAGCTCCGCGTACATGCGTTTGAGCTTGGCATTCTCCGCTTCCAGCTCTTTCACTCGCTTCAGATCGGAGGCCTCCATACCACCGTACTTCGACTTCCACTGGTAATAGGTGGCCAGACTGATTCCGGCCTGGCGGCAGACATCCTTTACAGGGATACCGGCATCCGCCTGCTTGAGCACTTCAACAATCTGCGTTTCGGTATAGCGAGACTTCTTCATGGGAACCTCCTGGGCTTAGAATGCCAGAAAGTTCTACTTTTGGAATGTCCTCCTAACGGGGGAGCTTACGTACCCCCACGACGATTACTGATGGCAGCATGATTTTCTACGAGTAGTTGCTCCGCAAAATGGGAGGATTACAGGAGGTCCTGGATGAACCAGGCTCAGGATGGGTCTGGCATCAGCGAGGGAGCAAGCGGGGCCCTGCGTGACGGGGGTTTGGGCCCGTAGTTATGGACCAGATAGCTCAGAATGCGGTCTTCCAGCTCGGCTGGCAGCTCCTCAAGCCCCTGGGTGTCCTGCATCCAGCGAATGCGGCTGAGCCACACCTCCCGGTTGCCGGAATTCTGGATGATTATCTGACTGGTGTGGCAGCGGGTGCAGGTCTGCCGCACCTGCTGCCAGCCCTCGGCGATCGTGAGTCCGGTGTCCGGGTCCGTCGGTTGTTCCTGGGCGGCGGACATGCCGCTCACCAGGACCGCAAACAGAATGCTTGCGGTCAGTGTTGGAATAGTCTTGTGCGCTCCACGGGTCACTGCTGATTACACCACCTGAACGGCCACACGGTGGCAGGCATTGTTCAGATAACCTCGGGGATTCCAGCCGGGTAACACCATGGGCTGGGAGCGGCCCTGGTCATCGACCGCCCTGGCCCAGATTTCGTAATAGCCAGGTTGGGGGAAACGCAGCTGGGCCTGCCAGCGTTGCCACGCCAAACGGTTCGCGGGCGCGGACAGCTCAGTGGCGATCCAGGTGGTACCAAAGTCGATGGAAACGAATACGCTGCCGACCTGGTTGTCTCCAGCCCAGGCATGGCCGCGGACCATGAGCGTTTCCCGTCCATCGTGCCGGATGCCGGACTGGGGGAAGGTGACCAGGGATTTTACCGGCATGGATTCGATGATGACCATGTCTTCATCCGGTACACGGCTGCCGGGTGCCACCGGTTGACGGGGCATGGTATAGGAGGGTGCCGCCATCTTCTCCCCATCGTGTACCTTGTTGCGGATGACGAGCCGGTTCAACCACTTGCCCGACACCGAGCCGGGCCAGCCGGCGCATACCAGCCGCAAGGGATAGCCGTTCTGCAGAGGAATGGCCTCGCCGTTCATTTCCCAGGCGATCAGTGATTCCGCCTCCAGGGCTTTCCAAAGGGGAACTCCGCGGGAGATGGGGTCCAGATCAGGGTCGCCGCTGACGTGGGTGTCGGCACCATAGTAACCAACGTAGACCGCGTCCCCGGCGATGCCGCAGGACTGCAGCACATCCCGCAATCGCACTCCGGTGAATTCAGGGCAGCCCACCGCGCCATAGGCCCATTGATTGCCACTGGTTGCGGGAACGAACTCACCGCGCCCGTTGCCACCGCACTCGATCTGCAGCTGCAGAGTCACGGTTTCGAACTGTTGCCGCAGATCGTCGATGGAAAAACGGGTGGGCCGCAGACAGGATTCGCCGGCAACCTCGAGCCGCCAGGTTTGCGGATCGATGTTCTCCGGAGGAATGCCGTTGTTGCGTATGAACATGTAACGGTTGGGGGTTACGGGATCATCGAGAAGATGGGCCGGAGTCTCGGCATTCAAGGGGCGGTCCCCCAGTACGATCAGACCTTCCTTGCCAGGAATGGTGATGGCGGGGTTTTCCGCGGCCGCTGCCGGGGACATGAGGCCCACCGGCCTGAGCCCCGCCGGCAGGAATCTGGCATAGGGAATAAACGGACCCAGTGCGGCAGCCGTTGCCAGCAGGCTGCCTGCTTTCAGTAAATCCCTGCGGCTTGATGTCATGGTCAGTCTCCTGCTGAGAGTCCGCAGAGATTAGCAAACTAACCCAGGCAGGTACACGGGTTGGACATCAGGCGGCAGAGTCCAAGGCAACCCAGGGGGCGGTCCGGACAGGTCCGGGCAGCACTGGAGCGAATGGATGTGCTCAGTCGGTGAACCCGTCCAGTGCCGGCAGGTCACCGCCGGTAAAGCCGATGCCCAGTGCGCGGGCCAGGGTTGGCGCCAGTGCGCGCATGTCCACCACCCCCAGATCGCGGCCCCTGGCAATCCCGGTGCCGCGAATGAAAAAGGCGGCATGCATCTCGGGCCGGTCCGGCCAGTAGCCGTGGGTACCTTTGGAAGTGGCCGGCTCGGTCAGTGGGCCGCGCAATCCGGCACCGAGGTAAAAGCCCGGCGCGAACTCGACAAACAAGGCGGCGCCGGGGAATCCCCCACGTTCCGCCACGTCCTGCGCGGCAATGATCCGGGCGATGCCATTGGCCGGATCAGCCTGCAGGGATTCCAGCAGTCGGGTGACCCGGGTGAGCATGTCCCGATCACCCGCCTCACGCAGCACCACGGCTGCGCTGGCACCGGCTGACCATAACTGGACGGACCAATCGGCCACCGCCGGTACGGTGTTGGGCGGTTGCGGATGCAGAGTGATCAGGCCGGCATCCACGAAGGCGCTGCGCAGATTCACGGCGGTATGGGTGGCGATGAAGCCATGGTCGGATACCACCGCCAGCACCGCCTGGGGATGGGCCGTCAGCATGGCGTTCTCCAGTTGCCCGATCATCCCGTCGATGGCCTCCAGTGTCGCATGCACGTCCGGTGTGTAGGGCCCGAGCCGGTGCTCCTCCCCATCGAGAGCGATGAGATGGACTGCGGTGAACTCCGGTGCATACCGTTCCAGCAGCGCTTTGGCATGGGCCGTGCGGGATTCATCCGCCGCCACGGTGTCCATATTGCCATCGGCAAAAGGCCCAGCCGCGCCTTCCAGAGACTCTAGAATACCGGCGGGTCGGCTCAGCGCCTTCAGCAGTTTATAGTCATCGGCCGTGCTGGCACGCCAGAACTCGGGCAATAGATAGTCGATGGATGCATCGCCGACCGTCACCGGCCAGTTGACGGCTGCCGTTGACAATCCGGCAGCGCTGGCAGCCTGCCATAAAGTGGGCGACCTGATGTCTTCTGCGTACCAATACCAGCCATCGCGGTTGGCACCGGTGGGATCGAATGGTGTGTTGGCAATTATGCCGTGGGTCGCCGGTGACACTCCGGTGAGCATGGTGGTGTGGCTGGGATAAGTGACGGTGGGCACCACGCCCACCACACCGCGGGCGAAACTGCCGTCGGTGAGGTAGCGGCGCAGGTTGGGAATGTCCAACCCCAGTCGATCCGCCTCCAGAACGTATTGGGGATGCAGGCCGTCCACGGAGATCAACAACAAGGCCTCGGCAGATGCCACCGGTGCCCATGCCATCCACAGTATTACCAAACCGTTCAGGGTAAGCCTGTTCATATCCACTCCGCCGGAAGCCATTCGTCAATCGGGGGAATCTAGGTTTGTCGTGTTACCGGCACATGACAAACCCTGTGTCGGCACACTGTTCCTGCTGAAATAAATTGTTGAATGGGAAATATTCCTGTCATCACTTTGCAATCGACCGGACCCACCCTTGCTCACCGGTCAGCCAATGACCATGACAAGTGTTAGGTAGTTGAAACTACCATCAAGGAGAAAGATATGAACCGAAAGCAATTTGAAAGATCAAATCCACAGCCTGCTCTACAAGGTGCGGGCCATGGGGTGCGGGCTTCCCGACTCGTGGTCGCCATCAATTCCATTCTGCTGTCCGGCCTGTTTGTCGCGCCGGTTTCTTTTGGACAGCAAGGACCGGTGACCACTATCGAGGAGGTCGTGGTGCTGGGTCGTGGTGAAACGCGTCAGGTGCAGGTGATCAGCGCTGCCCAGATCGACCGTCTGCCTGCCGGCACAAGCCCCTTGAAAGCCATCGAGAAAATGCCCGGTGTCAACTTTCAGTCCGCCGACCCCTACGGCGCCTATGAGTGGTCCGCACGCATTTCCATCCGCGGCTTCGATCGCACCCGTCTCGGCTTCACCCTGGACGGCGTGCCCCTGGGGGACATGACCTACGGTAACCACAACGGCCTGCACATCAGCCGTGCCATAGCCGGCGAGCTGGTGGACCGTGTGGAGTTGTCCCAGGGTACTGGTTCACTGGACACCGCCTCCACCAGTAACCTCGGCGGTGTGGTGAAGTTTTTCTCCGCTGAGCCCACCGAGGAATTTGGCATCGGCGTCAATCAGATGCTCGGCAGCGATTCAGCCCAGAATACCTACCTGGTGCTCAACACCGGTGAGTTTGGCGGCGGTACACGCGGCTATCTGGCCATTTCCGATTCCAATACCGAAAAATGGAAGGGCGGCGGCGATCAGGAACATCGCAAGTACACTTTGAAGGCGGTTCAGGCAGTCGGGGAGGGCAATGTCACCTTCTTCTACAACGACTCTGACCGTGCCGAGATCGATTACCAAGATCTTTCCAAGGACATCGTGCGTCGACGGGGCTGGGACTGGGACAACTGGTACCCCAACTGGAATGCAGCCGTGGCGGCGGCAGATACCTGCCAGGCCAGCGGCGGCAACGATGGCGTCGCCTGCGATGACGCCTATTGGAACGCGTCCGGTCTGCGTCAGGACGTGATGTGGTATCTGGGTGGTGACATGCCGATCACAGACACGATCAACGCCAGCCTCAAGTATTACGCCCATGAGAACGATGGTCAGGGTTTGTGGGGCACGCCCTATGTATCTGCCCCGGGTGGTGCTCCTCTATCCATCCGCACCACCGAATACGACATCGAGCGTGACGGCTGGGTCGGGGACCTCAGCTGGAGCCTGGCCAATCACAATATCAGTGTTGGTTTCTGGATCGAGAACAATGACTTCAGCCAGGCCCGCCGCTTTTACGCCGAGCCCTCCCGCACGGCACCGACCCGCGACTTCAAGAACATGCAGTCAAACCCCTTCCGCACCGATTGGGAATACGACTTCACCACCGAGACCACCATGCTGTACATCCAGGACGCCTGGCAGATCAGTGACGTCATTCGTATGGATTTTGGTGTACGTGCCATCGAATCGGAAAACAAGGCATTGACCCTGGTGGGACCGGTCAAGACCGGCACCATCAAGGCGGATGACTCTTTCCTGCCTCAGATCGGTATCAACTACACGATCTCGGATTCCCTGGAGTGGTTTGCCTCGGCTGCGGAAAACATCCGCACTTTCGCCAGCAGCGGCACTTCCGGTCCTTTCAGCACCACCTCCGCGGGCTTTAATGCCGTGAAGGACACGCTGCAGCCGGAAACCTCGGTCAACCTGGAAACCGGTCTGCGTTTCCGGGGCGCCAGTTACGACGGCCTGATCGCGGCTTACAGCGTCAAATTTGACGATCGTCTGCTGGGCATCACCACCGGGCCCGGCATCCTAGGCAACCTGCCGATCCTGGCCAACGTGGGCTCGGTGACCACCCGCGGCCTGGAAGGTGCCATCAACTGGCAGCTTTCTGATCAGCTGAACTGGTTCACCTCCATGGCATGGACCGACTCCGAGTACAGCGACAACTACACCACAGGTACCCGGGTGGTGGCAGTGGAAGGCAAGCAGGTGACCGATACCCCCGAGTTGTTGTTGAAGTCCGAGTTGAGCTATGAGATGGGCAATTTCTTCGCGCGGGTGGATCTCAACTATACCGACGAGCGGTATTACACCTACCTGAACGACGGCGGGGTTGACGACTACACCCTGTTCAACGGTACCGTGGGCTACAACTTCGGTGAGATCGGTATGCTCAAGGACTTGACCCTGCAGCTGGATGCCACCAACATCGGCGACGAGGAGTTCTACAGCACCATCGACTCTGCTGGATTCGGTGAGTCCGACATCAACGGCACCCGGCAAACCTTGCTGCGGGGCGCGCCCCAGCAGTGGTTCATCAGCGCCAAAGCCCGCTTCTGAGGCTTCACAAACCGCCCGCGCACATTGGTGCGCGGGTTGGTTTTCCCGCGCCGCTGACCAGTGGCTTTTTTTTCAGTACAACTGCCCATATCATTGTCCCTCACCCACAACAACCGTAAGGAGCTGCTCATGATTGCCTTCAACTCCTGCCGGGTAGACGGCTGACCCAGCCACGTCTTTTCAAACCCGGTGTTCCACCGGGGCTATTGCCCCAGTACTTACTGTATTCGTTCACGAGTAGTGACAAGGCGCATTCGCGCCGGGGGCTTGCAATGACGTTATCCCACTCCCTGACCCGCCTGGGTTGGGTTCCCTTTTTTCAACAACAGATCACCCTGGACGAGTTGTCCCTTTACCGGCCGGCGCCACCGAGCAGTTGATGGCAGCCAATATGGATACCGCATTCATTGGGTGGTGATGGGTTGCCAGAACCCGATCAGCGCAAAGGTCACCAGTGCCGATGAACCCAGCGGAAGTTTTTGTGGAGTACGGTCGATTCTGTCCCGTCACCAAGGCGAACCAGATCCTGGGTGAGAAATGGACCCTGCTGGTGATACGGGCTGCTGACGCTGTACTTGAAACGCAGCATCGTACCGAGGAATCTCATTGGCAACGAGACGGTCACCCGCTTCCATTTCACTGATATCGAGGAGTACCCCAACTGGTGGATCGTCGTCACCGGCAATGAGGTGGATGTGTGCGTCACCGATCCGGGCAAAGAAGTGGATGTGCACTTCACCACCGATGTGCGCACCATGGCTGATGTGTGGATGGGGAATTGCACATACCGCAAGGCCATCGCCGACGGCCGCATGGTGCTGGTCGGTCCCAAGGCGCTGATCCGCGATGTGAGCCACTGGATGCAGAACAGCGCGTTTGCCGGACTGGCCCCCGCCAGTGAGATTGGTTAGGGTGCCTTGGTATAGCGCAGATAGGGCAACCTGACGTCGATGTTGCCGAATTTGCTCCTGGCCTGCTCGTCGTTGAGACTCAGCCCCACGATGACATCCTGGCCCGGTACCCAATCCGCCGGTGTGGCGATGGGCACCCCATCGGTGGCCTGCACGGCATCGAGAGCCCGCAGCACTTCCGCAAAATTTCTTCCCACCGACATGGGGTAGGTCATGGTCAGCCGAACCTTCTTGTCCGGACCGATGATGAAGACGGTGCGCACGGTGGCGCTGTGGGCCGGTGTGCGTCCGTCGGGCAGGTAGGCGTCGGCTGGCAGCATGTCATAGAGCTTCGCCACTTGCAGGGACGTGTCGTCGATTATCGGGAAATCCGCCGCTACGCCGGCCACGGCCGCGATGTCCTTTTTCCATTTGTGATGCTCTTCCACGCTGTCCACGGAGACGCCCATCACCTTGGTATTGCGGCGGGCAAATTCCGGAGCCAGCCTGGCGACCGCGGCAAATTCCGTGGTGCAGACCGGGGTGAAGTCCTTGGGGTGGGAGAAGAGGATGGCGTAGCTGTCGCCGATCCAGTCGTGGAAGCTGAGTTTCCCGGCGGTGGAGTCAGTGGTGAAGTCTGGGGCGGTGTCGTTGATGCGAAGTGCCATGGGTTTGTCCTCCAGAGATTGGTTCAGCAAGTATGGGGTTTGTGCATCACATTTCAACCATGGGAATACTGATACTGCTTTACCGGGTAAGATGGCACCACAACACCGAAGCAATGAATCCTTGCAAATTTCAGTGACTATCAGTGATTATCAGTGACTACCAGTGACAACCTTCTCTGAACTGCCGCCCCTGCGCAAAACCCTGTTGTGGCTGGGAGCCCTCCTGGTGCTGGCGCAGCTTTTCCCCACCGCCCTGCGGCTGCTGTTCGCATCCAATGACGAGCTGTCCTTCGACACCAGAGTCCTGTCATCCACCTGTGCCGGCCTGTTGGCGGATGAGCGTCGTCCCCCGGAAAATTGCGTGGTGATCTACGGCATCGAGCTGGGCAATACCGGCACCAATCCCCAGCCGCTGATTGAGGTTCGCCTGGGCGGCGCACCGGAGATCTGGCGCCTGGACGAACAGGTGGTGGACATCGTCGCCAGCGCGCGCCGCCGGGGATCGCCGGAGGTCCGCATCGACAGCCTGCCCGACGCCGCCCTGATCCGTGTTGAAAACCTGGAACCGAACCGGCTGCTCAGCCTGCGGCTTGCCTTTCTGGGCCTGCAGGCAAGCCGGCAATTGGAAACCATGACCGTGGAGGTCAGTGCCAGCGGTTCGCTGATCAATACCAGCCCGCACCTGACCGTGTTGTCACGCTTTCTGCGCAATCTGTTCGGTGTGTTCTGAGCCGGGTCGCATTCACGAAACCGCCGGGGTAGGGCACCGGGGAAACATGCGCCACGAGCGGCGGAAAGCCATAGCCGAAAAAATCATGGGGTGTTGACATACGTGTTCCATGTGTCACACTGCACGTATGACACCTTTTCGTATCAATCCGAAGTCCACCGACTCCATCTTCGACCAGGTGGTTTTCGCCGCTACCCGGGCCATCCTCGGCGGTGCCCTCAAGCCGGGGGATCCTTTTCCTTCGGTGCGCAATCTGGCCGCCGACCTCAAGATCCATCCCAACACAGCCCACAAGGTGATCCAGCATCTGATCCAGGAGCGCTGGCTCATCGCCAGTCCGGGCCGGGGCACCACGGTGGCCAAGCCGCCGGCGCCCCGCAGCGGGGATCGCAGGCACCTGCTGAGCCACGAAGTGGAACAGCTCGTGGTGGAGGCGCGTCGGGTCGGTGCAACCCTGGAGGAAGTGCAGGAATCCATCGAGGCCCACTGGCAAAGCCTGCAGAACCTCAAGGCCGTCTCCGATGATCGTTGAGACCCGTCAACTGCAAAAGACCTATGGAGGTGTGGAGGTCCTGCGCAACATCAATCTGCAGGTGCCGGAAGGTGCGGCATTTGCCCTGGTGGGCACCAATGGCGCAGGCAAGACCACCACCCTGCGCACCCTGGTCAACATCCTGCAACCGGACAGGGGCAGCGCCCTGGTGCTGGGCAAGGATTCGCGTTCCCTCACACCGGCGGATTTTCAACACATCGGTTATGTGTCGGAAAACCAGGTGCTACCGGAACGCCTCACGATTGCCCAGTACTTCGACTATCTGCGCGCCCTCTACCCTGGCTGGGACCGCGGACTGGAGGACAGCCTGCGCCGGCGGATGCAGTTGCCGCCGACCCGCATGCTGAGCAAGCTGTCACATGGCATGCGCATGAAGACGGTGCTTATTGCCGGGCTGGCGTTTCGGCCGCGATTGTTGATCCTGGATGAACCCCTTAGCGGCATGGATACCCTGACCCGGGACGAAGTGGTGGAGGGACTGCTGGAACAGGCCGAGGAAACCACCATCCTGATCTCTTCCCATGAGCTGGCGGAAATCGAGAATTTCACCAGCCATATCGCCTTCATGGATGATGGCACCCTGTATTTCCAGGAATCCATCGAATCCCTGCGCGCCCGTTTCCGCGATGTGCGGGTGGTGTTGTCGGCGCGCCGGGAGCTGCCGGTGGGTTGTCCGGCCAGCTGGATCACAGCGGAAATCCAGGGTCATTCCCTGCGCCTGATCGAATCGGCCTATGAAGGGCCGGAGTCCCTGCGCCAAAAGCTCAATCAGCACTTCGGCGCGGTGCAGTTCGATACCGAGCCCATGAGTCTGCGGGAGATCAGCAAGGTGCTGATCAGACAGGCCCGTGATTCCCGACTGGAGGCGGCGGCATGAAACAGCACGGCAGGGTGATAGCGGCACTGGTGCGCAAGGATTTCTTCGGCCTGTTGCCTTTGATCCTATTGGCCTGGGCGGTGTTTCTGCTGACCCCGATCATCGCCGGCCTGGACCTGGACAGTCTGGGGGGCGACACCGAGCTGTGGGTGACCGTGCAGCGCAACGTCTACTGGCTCGGCTTCTTCATCGGCACATTTCTGATGATCTCCGCGCTGCAGCTGGATCCGGCGGACAGTCTGAACCATGACTGGCTGAGCCGGCCCATCAGCCGCTTCGACTGGCTCATCGCCAAGCTGGCTTTCATGGTGCTGACCATCGTGCTGCCGGTGCTGGTGGCCCGGGTGCTGGTGAATCTGAGCGATGGGCTGGGACTGGCTTTCGCCGTGAGTTATGCCGCCGGTGTGCAGGAGCTGGAAGCCGTGATGTTCGTGCCTCTGTTGTTGGCCGCGGCCTTGCTGGCGCCCACCCTGCGCAGGCTGATCGGTCTGCTGGTATCGGTGTTCGTGTTGTTTCTGCTGCCGGCATGGAGTGCCACGAGTCCCTTGTTGGCGGCCGTGGGCATCCGGCTGGGGAATGATTTTGACAACCTTATGTGGCTGCAGGCCTTTGTGATGTCATTGGCGGGCATCGTCGGCGCGGCGCTGATCTATTGGCTGCTGTACCTGCGCCGGCAATTGCAGCGCGCCAGGATCGCTTTCTGGCTCATGGTGGCGGCGATGTTTCTAGCGATATATCCGCCGGAGTCGCTATACGACTGGGAACGCGCCATTGCAGTTCATCGGTTCATGGTGGGAAATGATACGCGGGTCCGGGACGATGACATCGAGTTGCTCGGCACGACGGCCTGCTATCCGGCAACCCTGGTGGATGCCGCGCAAGGAGTGGAGGCGAATGACGGATTGCTGATGCAGGCCGGCTGGCTGGAACAACAACTGCGGGACGCCGGGCCCGGTGCCCTGACCTTTGCCACCCCGATCCACTACCGTGAAAAAAAGGTGGAATGGATTGCACCCGCTGCCAGCGGCCGGGATGTCAGCATCGAATGGCGGGTGGACCGCATCCGTGTCCAGGCCCGCCTGCAGGCTGACTCCCTCAGCGAGCCCGTCGAACTGCAGCGATCTTTCACCGCAGCCGGTCGTTATGGCCCCATCGCTGCCACGGAAACCGACTACTGGTTGCTGCCAGCCGCTGCGACTGAGGCAGCCGGTGCTGACCCAACAGCCCGCCTGACCCTCGAGTATGACCTGGCGCTGTTGTCACCCACACCCCATGAATTGCCGGTGGATGGCCGCCGCCATCATTTACCCGAGCTGGGTGCCTGCAAGGCGGAGCGGGATGCTGCCAACAATGTCATCGAGATCGATTGCCTGCAGCGGGGGCCCAGGCCCGCACTGGTGGCAGCCCAGTTGATCGGCATCGATCGCAGTCGGGTGGACAGCAGCAATCGCACCAGTTACACACCGTGGTGGATAGAGGCCTTCAGCCGCAAGCAGGTGGAGCTGACCCTGGCGTCCCCTGGTCTCGTGAATGCCTCCTCGGTGATCCTGACCGGTTATACTGTGGCACAGCTGGCGAGCCGCCAGGTCATCACAGAGGGAGTGTTAGGTGATGAGCAATCCATCTGCCCGCTGCCCACCGAGGCCGGCTTCGCGGATATCGAACAATCCAGTTGGCGTGATTCGTCACCCCACGAAGTCAGCTCCGTGGCGGTGGAGCGGGGTGTCAGGGTGGAAGTGCTGGACTGGCGCAATGGGCTGAATCCGGCTGCACCGACCCTGTTGCTGATCCCCGGCCTGGGCGCCACGGCCCACTCCTACGATGAGCTGGCCGCCAAACTGGCCTCTCGCTATAACGTGGTCGGCATGACCCGGCGCGGCACTGGTGACTCCAGCAAACCGGATCACGGTTATGACATCGCTCGATTGAGTGAGGATGTGGTGCGGGTCATGGACAGCCTGGCCATCGATTCGGCAATCCTGGTCGGCCACTCCTTTGGTGGCGAGGAACTGAGTTATCTCGGTGCCAATTACCCCGCACGGGTGAACGGATTGATCTATCTGGATGCCGCCTACGATCGCTCAGGATTATACGAAGGGGAGGGTTACCGGCTGAATCGGGAACTCAGCTATTCGCTGCCCGAGGCGCCCCCGGTGCGCCCGGCGGAAACGGTGTCCTATGTGGCCATGCAGGACTATGCACGGCGCACCGGTCGTCCGCGCACCATCCCCGAAGGTGAGATGATTGCCAGCTATGATCTGGTCACCGGCGCGATCAGGCACGATTCCCTCTACCTCGATGCCATGGTGCAGGGAGTGGTGACGCCGGACTACCCGCGCATAAGGGCGCCGGCACTGGCACTGTATGCGGTGCCCGGCTCAGCGGAGGCTTTGATGGAAGCCTGGTACGATCGGGATGACCCGGCGGTACAGCAGACAGTGGCGCAATTGTTTGCCATGGACCGCCAGCGCAAACAGCTCGAGATCGATCGCTTCGCCGCCGAGATGCCCAATGGGGAGGTGCTGGTGCTGGAGGATGCCGAGCACTGGATTTTCCTCAGCCATGAAGCCGAGGTCCTGTCGGCGATAGAGCGCTTTGTGGAGCAAAGGGGTCGAAGGGATTAAAAAATAATCCCTCCGACCCCGTTCATTACTGCTGCACTCCCGCAGTGGCAACGGTGGTTTGATCGCGTTGTTGGCGCTTGGCCAGTTCTTCCTGGTAGGCCTCGTCGTCCAGATGAGTGACGGCTATCCAGGCATGGGACATTTCGTCGGTGGTGCGCTGACCGGCACCCACCCACTGGTCCGGATCCGGATTGCGGGGATTGTCCGCAGTGTTGTCGTACCAGGCGGTGAGGATGATGGTGGCACCGGCCGGTAGCAGCGGCTGGAAGCCATCTTCATAGGTATGGCTGTGGTTCCAGCCGGCATTCCAGTTGGATACCTGGCTCAGCACTTCACGGCGGCCGGTCTTGGGATCGAACACCTCCATGGACATGGCCACGCCGCGCAGGTGCAGATGGGGCTGCCAGCTGTCCAGACGCACCGGGTGGTCGAAGGAGTGGAAGCCCTGGGTCATCAGCTTGCCGTGGGGCGGAATCAGATAGTCGCCGCCGCCGCTCAGGTTGTAGGAGCGCAAATCCTGACGGTAAGCCTCTTCTTCGTTGAAGCCATCCTCTTCATCCCAGTACCAGATGCCGACGGAAACCTGATCGTCGGGTACCGCATTGCCATCAGGGTAGTAGTGGATGCTCCAGCCCACCTTGGAATCCGCAGGGACCTTGCGACAGGCACCTTCGGGCACTTTTTCACCCAGCTTGCCGAAGGCGAATTCCGACAGGCGGTCACCCCGTTCCCATTCGCCCTTGTCGTTTTTCACCATGAAGTGGGAGTTGGCGTGATGGGTTGAACCGTGGGCCGCCCTGGAGGGCAGGGTCTCGACGGCTTTGATGCAACGGGCTTCGGTGATGCCGGAATCGACTTCCGGTTCCCACCACAGATCCTGACCGTTGGCAGGTACGTCCCAGGGTGTGGACTTGATGACATGGTCCGGTGGACCCAATTCTGCAGCCAGACGCCACTCGCCCACTTCCGGATATTGGATGGGCTCCGGCAGATCGGCTGGGTTGCCGAAGGGAGCGCCGGCATCGATCCAGGCCACGATGGTGTCGATGTCTTCCTGCTCCATGCGCCAGTCGTCCCGCAGCTCCTGCACGCCGATGTGCATGTCGTATTGATAGGGGGGCATTTCACGCTGCGCGACCTTCATCCTGATCAAGGGTGCCCATGGGCGCACTTCTTCATAGCTGGTGAACGACATGGGCCCGATCTGGCCCGGCTGGTGACAGCCCTGGCAGTTGTCCTGCATGATCCGGGACACCTGCTTGGCATAGGTAATATCCTCCATGACGGGTTCTGCCGCACTGGCGACCGCGGACACCAGGGCGGCGACCGAAAACAGTCCGATTACTCTGATTCTTCTCATGGTTCTCTCCTGACAGGGTTGATCGGCACATCTGGGTGTGCCATCGATTAACTAACTGCGTACCCGGCAGTGTAGATGGGTCAATCCTGATTTTATTGATCTAGATCAGAATCAGCCCCGGAGGCAGTCCGCGGAATGTGACAATTTTTCTCAATGGCGAAAAAAAGCCCCGGACCATTGCTGGCCCGGGGCATCAGGTCTTACGAGGAGACGTTATCGATCAGGGCGTGACTGTCACCGGCACATAGGCGTTGGACCAGCAGCACTGATTGTCGAACTGGCTGTCGGGTGCTTCGAAGTTGTCCACCCGCAGGCGGACCACGTAGTCACCCGGCACCGGGAAGGTGGCCGTGGTTTTCACCTCGGCCCACCCGTTGGTCATGGTGGCGCCGCTCTCACCGGCATTCTTGCCGCGCTCGCGGCCGGTGACTTTGACGACTTCGATGGACGGCACGGCCGGGCCCTGATGCAGGATCCATTCGGTACCCAGCGGATAAACAGCCTCCACTTCATACTCTGCGCGCTCGCCGCGATCCTGAATATAGGCCGACAGGGTGACCGGCTTGCCTACGGAGGTGGTGATGCGGGGGGCGAAGATGCCTTCGCGGTCGGTGGATTCCGGACCGTTCAGGTCAAAGCGGATGGCCGGCTGCAGGGAACCGAAGGCAGCGGGATCGCGGCTCATTTCATAGGCGGGGGACGTGGCCCGCGCCGGTACTGAGTAGGTGTGACCTCCATGGGTCAGGGTCCATACCACTTCGGTGCCCTTCATGTCCGCCGGTACGGTGACCGCAAAGGTGCCACGCTCCTGCAGGCCCACGAATCCACCGCGGCTGTAGACCGGGAAGTGGGTGGGCTGGTTGCCGTCGAACTGTGCCGGCTCGATGAAGTTGTTGGGACCCAGAGGGATGTCCACGACCTGGGACTGGTTCTTGTTGGCGAACCCGAAGATGTACGTCGTCGACCCGTCCTTGTTTGCTATCCACCCATTGAACATGGGAGCCACGATGTCCCCGGCGGCCCGCTGGGCAGCCAGCGGGTATTCCCGCAGGTGCTCAGGCAGTTGGGCGTACAGGGGGGCTGCGGTCAGCCCCATGATGGCTATGGTGAGTGCGCTGGCTGCTGCATGCTTGAAAGTTTTCATTGCTGTACTCCTGCAGTGGCAACGGTGGTTTGATCGCGTTGTTGGCGCTCGGCCAGTTCTTCCTGGTAGCCCTCGTCGTCCAGATGGGTGACGGCGATCCAGGCATGGGACATTTCGTCGGTGGTGCGCTGACCGGCACCCACCCACTGATCCGGATCCGGATTGCGGGGATTATCCGCGCTGTTGTCGTACCAGGCATTGAGGATGATGGTGGCACCGGCCGGTATCAGGGGCTGGAAGCCATCTTCATAGGTATGGCTGTGGTTCCAGCCGGCGTTCCAGTTGGACACCTGGCTCAGCACTTCACGACGGCCGGTCTTGGGATCGAACACCTCCATGGACATGGCCACGCCGCGCAGGTGCAGGTGGGGCTGCCAGCTGTCCAGACGCACCGGGTGGTCGAAGGAGTGGAAGCCCTGGGTCATCAGCTTGCCGTGGGGCGGAATCAGGTAGTCGCCACCGCCCTGCAGGGCGTACAGGCGCAGATCCTGGGGATAGGCCTCTTCTTCGTTGAAGTCGTCTTCTTCATCCCAGTACCAGATGCCGACGGAAACCTGATCGTCGGGCACGGCGTTGCCATCAGGATAATAGTGGATGGACCACTTCACCTTGGAATCCACAGGCACCTTGCGGCAGGCCCCTTCGGGGACTTTTTCACCCAGCTTGCCGAAGGCAAACTCGGACAGGCGGCTGCCGTCGACCCACTCGCCTTTCTCATTCTTCACCAGGAAGTGGGAGTTGGCGTGGTGGGTGGAACCGTGGGCGGCCCTGGAGGGCAGGGTCTCGACGGCCTTGATGCAACGGGCTTCGGTGATGCCGGAATCGACTTCCGGTTCCCACCACAGGTCCTGACCGGCGGCCGGTACGTCCCATGCTGAGGACTTGATCACGTGGTCGGGCTCACCCAGTTCGGCGGCCAGACGCCACTCGCCCACTTCGGGATATTGGACGGGTTCGGGCAGGTCGGCGGGGTCGCCGAAGGGAGCGCCGGCATCGATCCAGGCCACGATGGTGTCGATGTCTTCCTGCTCCATGCGCCAGTCGTCCCGCAGTTCCTGCACGCCGATGTGCATGTCGTACTGGTAGGGGGGCATCTCACGCTGCGCGACCTTCATCTTGATCAAAGGTGCCCAGGGGCGAACTTCTTCATAGCTGGTGAATGACATGGGGCCAATCTGGCCCGGCTGGTGGCAGCCCTGGCAGTTGTCCTGAATAATGCGCGAGACTTCACGTGCGTACGTGATGTCATGGCTGATTTCCGCAGCGCCAGCGAGTGCAGGCGTCAGAGCCATCATTGAGAACAGCCCTACGACACTGGTTTTTTTCATGGTCCTCTCCTGTTTAAAACGTATGACCTGTTGATAACGACTTACACAATCTTCGCGCTGCTGCCACATTAGTGAGGGTGACGGTGCCGGAATGCGCATTTGAACCGGCCTGCAGGCACCTGTTATTGAATTTCGGGAGCTGCATTAGGGAGCAAGTGTGCTGGAGCGCCGTCAAGACTTGCTGATATAGGTCAATTTTTGAGAGGTAAGTTGTTACAAATTGTAGGGCGGCGGCCGATGGGAGGGACTGCCTGAGCCCGACTTGATCCGCCTTGACGACCCGCGTACGCTCGGTCCACTGCAACTAATGAAGGGAGACCGGTCATGAACGGGTTCAGCGTGGTACGCAGCGCCGTCGTCGGCGCACTTTCTCTGGCCGGCGTTGTCATCCTGGCACAGTCCGAGTATTCCGCAAACCTGCTGGAGCAGAAGAGCAGCTTCATGGCCCAGGGCGCCCAGGCCCTGGGTGAGCCGTTTCGAGGCATTACCACCTCCGGTGGATTGACGCCCGGCCTGTTTCCCCTGCGCCACACCGGGGTATCCACTGCGGCGGTACGTGAGGCGGCGGCCGGCTTTCTGGCCACCTTGCAACCGGCGGACCTGAGTCGGGTGCAATTCGCCGTCAGCGATCCGGAGTGGCGCAACTGGTCCAATGTGGATATTGGCATTTTCGCCCGCCACGGCCTCAGTCTGGAGGAAATGGATCCCCAACAAAAAGCGGCGGCCTGGAACCTGTTGCGGTCCTCCCTCAGTGAGCAGGGTCTGGAGCAGACCATCCGTATCATGCGCACGGAAGTCCCCTTGCTGGAACTGAACAACGAACCCATCCGTTACGGCGAGGAGAAATACTATTTCACAGTGATGGGCATTCCGTCCGCCGACGAGCCCTGGGGCTGGCAGCTGGACGGCCATCATCTGGTGATCAATTTCTTTGTGCTGGGGGATCAGGTGGTGATGACACCGGCCTTCTGGGGCGGCGAACCGGTGTTCACCACCAGTGGCCGCCACCAGGGCAATGTGATTCTGCAGGAGGAGCAGGATCTGGGTCTGGCGTTCATGCAGTCACTGAACGACGGGCAGCGGGCCCGCGCCACCCTGGCCGGAGAAAAAGTGCGCAATGCCCCCATGGCGGCTGCCAATGCGGACAATCTGACCCTGGATTTTGCGGGCATTCCCGGACGGGATCTGGACAGCCGTCAGCGACTGGCACTGCTGGGGTTGATCCGGGAGTACGTCGGCAATCTGCGCACGCCCCACGCCGAGGTCACCATGGAGGAGATCGGTGCCCACCTGGATGACACCTGGTTTGCCTGGATCGGCACGGCAGCCGATGACGCCGTGTTTTATTACCGTATCCACAGCCCGGTGATCCTCATCGAGTTCGATCACCAGAATCCGGTGGGCACGCCGTACAATCCCCGCGGCGTGCCGACCCGTGACCATATACACACCGTGGTGCGCACACCCAATGGCAATGATTACGGGAAGGACCTGCTCGCCCAGCATCTGGCCGCCCATCCCCATTAGGCAGGATCAGTTCTACTCTGTCACCGTCACATTCACGTTGTGGTAGGTGAACAGGGAGCCGTCGCTGGCGATGCCCCGCAGGACATAGTCACCGGGTTGCTCGAAGGTGATCTCCGTTTGCCAGCGGTTGTCCTTGGGCACCTCGGGGATGATCCAGGGGGGCGACCAGGGGGAATTGCCCCAGGCCCGGGTATCGGTCCAGGTCTTGAACTGCACCGGGTCGAATGTCACATGGCGGGCGGGTCCCCGGTACACACTCCAGGAGAAGCGCAGACCGGGACCGCTGGAGGCCACGATGGAGGACGGCGGATTGTAAAGCTGCTCCAGGGTCTGGGGCGGCCGGCGACCCGATCGGGGCGGATAATTGTCCGGGTCGTTGGCGATGGCCGCCAGATTCAGCGGCACACCCACCTTCACCGTACGATAACTTTCCCCTTCCACCCGCAGCTCCGGCGGGATGTTGTCCCGCAGGGCGTCGGCCAGGGAGCCGAAGTTGCCGCCCACTTCCGTGGAAATCACCTGGGGATCGATCAGATAGTCCGACTTCAGGGTGCCGTAGGCACGGTTCACCTGACCCTGTGACTTAAGGGTCCACACCAGTTCCCGGTTGCCGAAATCCGCCGGCACGTCGATGGTGAACAGAAAGGGATTGCGGCGGGGATAAAAGTGGGTGGGCTGGCCCTGGTCCGCCACGGCGAAATCAAAGGCCTCTGTTGAAAGATCGTCCAGCTGGCGGGCAGCGGCAAAGCTGAAATAGTTGTCCGGTCCGATGGGGATGTCCATTTCCTCCTGCCAGTTGGAGTTCATGTAACCAAAAAACAACTTGTAACTGCCATCAGGGTTTTGCCACCAGCCTTCATAGGCCGGTGACACGATCTGGCCATTGAGGTGCATGAAACGGGTCTGGGTCCAGCCGCTGGAGGCCAGCAGCAGGGACAGCAGCAACGCGCAGCCCTGCCACACAGCGCGCGGGTTGAGTCGGGTAGCCTGCCTCATTGGCCGCTGCCTTGTGCCAGGGTTTCCGGCATCAGACTGGGTGCCCAGCACAGGGGGCAGCCCACATCGTATTCATTGCGATCCTGCATGCGGGCGCGCCGGATGGCCATCTCCTCCTGGAACTGCTCCTCGGTCAGGGTCACCGAATAGCCCAGATCGATGAACATGTTGGACACCGAGCGGCGGCCGCCGCCGGCCCAGTTGCGCTCGTCAGCCAGGTTGGGATTGGCCTTGGTGGTGTCCAGAAAGCCGATGGTGTGCAGGATGGTGCCCTTGGGCAGCAGGGGCGCATAGTCATCCTCGTACACATACTGCTTCACCCAATTGTGGTCATAGCCCACGCAATTGAGAGTGAACTGGTTATGACCCCAGATCGCCTCCAGGCACATGCGCACGCCGGGGGCATGAAGATGGGGTTCGAAGGCGATGATCTTGGTGTGCTTGTCCAGCACCACGTAGTTGTGGAACTCCTGGTTGGGCTGGTTGGGGGCCACGTCGATGTCGATGCCGTTGCCGGTGCGGGGGCCGCGATCCTTGTAAGCCGGCTCATAGTCCGGCGGGAAGAAGGTGATGCCGAACTCCAGGTGGGCGGTGGTATCCCGACCATTGGAATGCAGGTGGGCGGCCTCCAGTTGCAGGGCGGAATTGGCGGGCAGCAGACGGCCGGCCTTTTCCGGGAAGATGTCCGGATTGCGGCCTACTTCATGGATGGGCCAGCTCACCTCGTTGGCGACGATCTCGTCACCGGCCGGGCTCAGGGTGCCGCTGACGTAGGTCACGTGGTGAAAGATGTAGCGTCCGCCCACGGTGCTGTTGGCGGCGTCCACCGGTATGTCATTCACCTCCCGCACCTCGATGGACTTCACATAACGGTCCTCGGTGAGTCCGGTGGGAATGAGGCCCACGTCGCCCCACCAATCCGGGCCGACGGCGGGACGGGACACATCCTCACTGCGCAGTACCAGATCCGGCTCGCCGAGAGTCCAGTTGGCACTTTCCGTGAAATCCAACAAGGGCGGTGCGTCGTCCGGATTACCTTCCGGTGCGCCATTGTCGGCCCAGGCCTGTATAAGGGCCAACTCCAGGTCCGACAGGGAAGGATCGTTCTTGAACTGGTGGATGCCGATGTCCTTTTCCACGAAAAACGGCGGCATGGCGCCCATGCGGTCACGGATGGACGTGCGGTACTTGATCACCGGCGCCCAGGGCCGTACTTCGTTGTAATTCACCAGGGACATGGGACCACCGCCACCCACATGATGGCAGTTCTGGCAGCTGCGCTGCAGGATAGGCGCGATGTCCTTGTTGAAGGTGACTGCGCGTGGGTCTATACCCCATTCCGCCACATCGAAGTAATGGGGCTGGTGGTTGGCGATGCTGGCGTCATGGGGCTCAGCCATGCTGGTGCCGGGCAGCGCGATCAGCAGGGCCAGAGTGGTGGTGGAAAGGGTGGTTTGCAGGGCAGATTGCAGGCTGGACATAGGCGTGCTCCCGGGTTTTCCCGTGTCGTTTGGCAGGCAGCATAAAAGCTCTGCTCGGCAAAGTCCATGGGGACTGTTCATGGTGTGCTGAAGGTGGTTGGGTCAATTCCCGGGCAAGGCAAAGGCCGTGAGAATCGACCCGGACGGAATCAGCACAAACTGCCGACCGTCCAGCATGTAGGTCATGGCGGCCGCACCCCAGATGCGGGAACCGGTCTGGTAATGCCACAGGTTTTCCCCCCGGGTGGCCTCGAAGGCCATGAAGTTGCCCTCATGGTCGCCGGCAAACACCAGGCCGGAGGCGGTGGTCAGCACGCCGGCGAAATTGGGCGAGGGGTAACGGAACTCCCACTGCAGTTCCCCGCTGTGGATGTCCAAAGCCCGCAGGGCACCGTATTCGTTTTCCCTGTCGATGAACACGACTCCGCCGGTGGATTGCTGGCCCGGCACATACTGGGGCTCCTGGGGGGCAAACACCGCGCAGGTCTCCCGGGCGTTGACGAACAGCCACTCCAGCCGGGGATGGAATGAGGGGGGATAAAAGTTGGTGCTGCCCCAGGGGTCCGGTACACAGCCCTGACTGCCGTCGTTCAACACGATGGGCCGGCCGTCGGGACCGATTTCCCTGGCCCAGGTGGTGGCGGTAAAGGGCTTGCCCAGCAGCAGTTCGCCGCTGACCCGGTCCAGCACATAGAAGAAACCGTTGCGATTGGCCACCATCACCACTTTTCTGGGCTGACCGTTCCAGTTGACGTCCGCCAGCACCGGCATGTGGTTGGAGTCCCAGTCGTTGACGTCATGGGGGGTGAACTGATAATGCCAGCGCAGGGCGCCGGTATCGGCATCCAGGGCCACCAGGGAATTGCTGTAGAGATTGTCTCCGGGCCTGCTCTCGCTGTAATAGTCGGGATTGGGATTGCCCACACCCCAGTAGATCAGATTGAGTTCGGGATCGAAGCTGCCGTTCATCCAGGTGCCCCCACCGCCCCGGGCCAGCACCTCGGGATCATCGGGCCAGGTCTCACTGCCGGGCTCGCCCGGACCGGGGATGGTATGGAAGCGCCAGATGCGCTCCCCGCTGGCGGGATCGTAGGCATCGATGAAACCCCGGGTGGCATACTCGCCACCGGAGATGCCCACGATCACCTTGTCTTTCACCACCAACGGCGCCAGGGTCGCGGCATAACCCACTTTGTAATCCGCCAGTACCGTGTCCCACAGGATGTCGCCGGTGGCGCGGTCGAAGGCCAGCAGATGGGCGTCCAGGGTCACCATGAACAAACGGTTGCCCAGCATGCCGAAGCCCCGGTTCACCGGCGCGGCGGAACCGTAGGTGAGGTCATTGGGCAGATCGCGCCGGTATTGCCAGAAGGCGCGGCCACTGCGGGCGTCGATGGCCCAGGCAAGGTTGTTGGAGCCGGTGACATACAGCACGCCGTCATCGATCAGGGGTGTGGTCTCGAAGCCGCGTCCGCGGGTCGGGTTCTCGGTCTGGAATGTCCAGGCCGGCGCCAGGTGCCGCACATTGTCGGGAGTGATCTGGGTCAGGGGGCTGTGCCGCTGGCCGCTGTAATCGCCGGAATAGGTGAGCCAACGTTCCGGATCGTTGAAGCCGGCCAGTATGTCCTCATAGGTGACGCCGCTGCCAGGGGTCTGGGCGCTGGTGCTCATGATGCCGGCCCAGGCCAGCAGCAGACAGGGCAGGGTTCGGTTCATGGTGCGGTTCCCCGGAAAGATGAATCGGACAGGGTGGCGGCCAGGTATTGCAGCAGATCATCGATGGCGGCGTCATTCAGTTGACTGTCGTCGAAGGCAGGCATCAGGGAATCCGGGGACCGCTCCAGGGACCGGATATCCGCCAGCCGGAAGCCCCGCAGGCGCTGGTCGCGATCCAGGATCTGCACCGAAAAGGCATCCTCGGCTTTTAACAGGCCTTCGACGGTGTCGCCATTGCCGGTCACCAGCCGAACGGTGCGATAGCCCCGTGCCACGGATGTATCGGGCTGGCGGATGGCGCTGACGATGTCGCTCCGGGAACGGATGCGGGTGATGCGGCTCAGGTCGGGTCCCAGGCTGCCGCCCTGGCCGTTGACCCGGTGACATTCCGCGCAGCGGGTATGAAAGAGCTGCCGGCCACGGGCGGGATCACCACCGCTGAGCACCATGTCAGGCACCGTGCTGATGCTCTTCAAATAAGCCACGATGGACCACAGCTCGGTATCCGGTGCCTGGCTCGGCGGCATGACGCTGCCGGGCACACCCTGACGAATCACCTGGAAAACCCGTTCGTCATCGACCTCGCTGGCCCACAGGGCCGTGAGGTCCGGTGCCACGATGCCTTTGGCATCGGCGCCATGACAGGTGCTGCAGCGGGCGCCGAACAAGGCACGTCCCAGGCGGATGGCAGCATTGTCACCTTCGAGGGGATTGACCTGGGCGGGGAGGGAGATCGGCAGCAGGCACAGCAGCAGGGTGATTGTTATTTTTGTCATGTCGGGCAGCTTACTATTTGCCATTGCAGATGACCAGATGAGACATTGCTGTTGCTTTCGCCCAAGGGGCTTGGGCAGTGCACAGTGAGGTTTGTGGCGAGACTGGGAATTCTGCTGAGTTTCCTGCACAGTTCTGGATTACTGGATTAACTACCGGAGTCTCCCATGAGTGACAAGCCCGATGAACTGCCGCTGCCGATTCCACCGCCGGAAAAGCAGCTGCGGTATTTCCGCTGGTTCTTCTTCGGTTTGCTGGCATTCCTGCTCTATCAGCTGATCCTGATACTCTCGGTATTTGCCGATGCGATCATCTGGGCGGCGTCCCTGACCCTGGTGGTATGGCCGGTCTTCAAGCAGGTGCAGCTGCGCCTGCCGGGTCGACCCGGGATGGCCGCGGCCCTGTGTACCGCTGCTGTGCTGCTGTTGGTGCTGGTACCCCTGGTGCTGCTGTTCAACGTGGTGGTGGTGCAGTCCGGCCTGCTGTACCCGGTGGTGGAGCAATGGCTGGCCAATGCGGCAAATCCGGAGCAGGGGCAGGCCACCGGCATGCTGCCAGCCTTCATGACCGATGCCCTCAGTGCCCTGCGGGAGGGGCTCAGCAGGGTGCCCCTGTTGGCGGGGCTCGATCTCAACGCCCTGGTGCTGGACAACGTGAACACCATCAGCGCCAGACTCGCGGATTTTGGCGCAGCCACTGCACGGAGCATACTGTTTGGACTGGTCAATCTGGTCCTGATCCTGTTCCTCATGTATTTCTGCTTTCGGGACGGTCAGCGTTTTATCCATTGGTGCTTCGAGATCATTCCCATGGAAACCCGCCACGCCGAGGCCATCGCCAATCGGGTTTATCAGATGGTCACGGCCATCATCCGGGGCGCCCTCATCACCGCCACCGTGCAGGGCACACTGGCCACGATCGGTTATCTGCTGGCGGGGGTTCCCCTGGCGGTGTTCTTCGGCGTGCTCACCGGCTTCTTTGCCCTGGTGCCCCTGGTCGGAGCCGGGCTGGTGTGGTTCCCCGTGGGACTGTTCATGATGACCCAGAGTGTGGGCTGGGGAGTGTTCATTCTTGTGTGGGGATTTTTCCTGGTGAGCATGATCGACAATCTGCTCAAGCCCATTCTCATCGGCAACGAGACCCGTATGCCGATCCTTCTGATTTTCTGCGCCATGCTGGGCGGCGCCAGTGTCTACGGGGTGACCGGGTTCAT
>JBJOHV010000030.1:0-6590 GCA_046047495.1 Pseudomonadota bacterium
CTGGGAATAGCCCCCCGGCTGTCGGGCCAGTTCACGGGATGATTCGTCTATGGCATTGACGACCTTGTCGGTCAGCGCCTTTATGGTGCTGAGCTTGACCTTGTCGATGATGTCCTTGCTCTGTTCATTCATGATTGGGTGTCTGTCGTGGCGGTTGATCACGGTCCAAAATCTGTGGCAAATGCTAGCGTTTACACTCCCGGGTGTACAGGGAACAATAGGGTAAATACCCAATGAGCACGGGTTCTGGAATGTCGTTGGAAAACCGCGTACCGCTGATCATCGGAATCGTTCCCCTGCTGGTATTTCACCTGACCCACGTCCTGTCGGCCGCGGCGGGCCATGTGCCCTGGTGCATTCCCTACTGGCAGGGTTGCACCTCCATCAGCGCCACCGGACGGGCTGGCCTGTCTTTCTATGTATTCAAAGCGGTCATGCTGCCTGCGGCTGTATTGTTATGGTGGTTCTGGCGCGGCTGCTGGCGTCGCCTGCTGCTGGCTGAGGCGCCGGGATCGAGGGCGCCTGGATTCCTGCTGCTGGGCACCCTCGGCGCCATCTTCCTGTCCATCTATACGGCAGCATTGGGCCTGCAAGGCGATAACTTCCAGCTGGCGCGCCGCATCGGTGTGATCTGTTTTTTTGGATTCACCTTCCTGTCACAACTGCTGTTCACCTGGCATCTGGAACGCCGCCAACTGGGAGGCCCGCTGCGCCATCTGCTGACCGCCATCTGTCTGACCACCCTGCTCGCCGGACTGCTGACGGTGATCCTGGATGTCAGTCTGGCCAACTACGCCGACTACGAGGATTCCTTCGAGTGGTCCATCACCCTGTTGATGCAGATGTACTTCGTCGCCAGCCACTGGGTGTGGCGCAGCCTGGGAAATTCCCGACCCGCATTTATTTCGTATCCAAAGTAATTATGCTAGTATCTGCCCAAATTTCCCGGGAACTCCTGTTTTGCCAACGATTCAGCCGCTGGAACGGCGTGAATTCGCCCACTGTTATGCCGACCCGCGGCACCCTGACGCCCAGCCATCCCTAGGCTGCTTCCGGCACACCTGCCGGGTGTTCCTGCTGGTGTGTGTCGGCTATACCCTGCTGGGTGTCCTGCGCGCTGTCATCGCCACCGGCTTCATTCAGACCCTCATCATTCTGCTGGGTGTGACCTGGGTCGCCTGGCTGGTGATGGACCGGATCGGCACCGCAGAGCTGCACACTGCCGTGCTGTAGCGCCGGCCCAAGTTGCTCAATCTGCTGTTTCCGGCCGCCATCATATTTCTGTTCAACAATCTGTTTTTCGCGATCGGGGAGATTTTACACTCCAATGTCTGGTGGTCCCGCGCGTTTGCCTTCGAGAAGGGCTTTGGCGGTAAGGCTTACTTCATAGCAGGTTGCATGTGGCTACCGATTTCGATCGTGGCAGGATTCATCGCCCTGGGCACCGGCGCTGGGACTGTCCGTGCCCAGCGCCGACATGGTGGGACCCTTGGCCGCGGGTGAGATCATGGGGTCGTTTGGCGGTGTACTGGTGTTCAACCCCAGCGTGGGGGGGAACTGATTGTCAGGGCAGCAGGAATTCGCGGAACTGGCCGCGCATGCAGTGATCCGACGCCATGGCGGACGAATAGGCGCCGGCGTTGATCAGCGCCACGGCAGCCGCGTCGCTCATATCCGGCAGCAAGGCATCGACGAACCACACGTCCAGGGCTTCGTTGATGTTCCCCACAACCGTTACCGGGTTGAGTTGCGCATCGTCGGGCAGTTCCAGGGGCAGCGGCTGGAATGGCAGCTGATAATAGGCCGGTTCGGGGGCGATATTGAAGCCGGCGTCCACACCCAGGAACAGGGTGTCACGCTTGCGCTCCAGGAAGGTCTTGCCCAACAACAGGATGCCGGCATCCTTGAGCAGGTATTCGCCAGGCTCGAGTTCCAGGTGAATGTCGCGGCTGCCAAAATGCTTCGTGAGCACGGCACCCCACTTCTGCAGATCAAGGCGGCCATCGGATGCGGCATGGGGAACCCCCAGACCACCGCCCACGTTCACTCTGCGGACAGTCGCGCAGCGATCCACGAACCACAGACAGTTGGCGATGACATTGTCCCACTGGGGAAGCTGGGATGTCAGATAGCCACAGCCGGTATGGAAATGAATCTTGCTGACCGTCAGATCGTGCTCGCGCGCCACCGCCAGCGCCTCATCGAACTGCTCGCGGTACACGCCAAACTTGGTGGTGACACTGCCGGCATATTGCAGGCGGTCATTGTTCTCCCGGCTGACACCCATGGCGGGGTTCACCCGGATGCCGATTTCACTGCCAGGCTTCAGGCGGCCCCAGGTGCGAATGGCGTGGATGGAATCACAATCCATGAACAGCCCGTCAAAGCGGGCCAGCATGGTGATGTCTGCCGCTGACAGGCTGCCGGCGGTAAAGGAAATCTGCCGGGGTGCGAACCCGCAACTGACGGCCAGTTCCACTTCCCGCGGCGAGCAGGCATCGATGCCGCACAGGCCGCTGCGTTGCAGGCTGGTGAGCAGCGGTGCAAAGCGGTTGGCCTTCATGGCATACAGCAGGCTGAAGCGGTCGCCGAAACCGGCCTCCTCCAGGGCGCCGTGCAGACGCTTGATGTTGGCCTCCACCCGGGCGAAGGAATAGACAAAGCTGGGAGTCCCGCAACGGGCCGCCAGCTGGCTGACCGGCAGTCCGGCGAAATGCAGCACGCCATCCCGGTAGCTAAGGTCGGGCCGTTGCCACCAGGTGTAGTACTGGGCCTGCTCGGTGCCGGCGTTAATTGGCTTCGGCCCCTTCGGCGAGTTTCTCCCGCAGACGGGCCGGCATCACTTCCCGTCGTCCGGTGATCCAGCCACGGCAATTGCGGCTGCCACAGGAGCAGGGAAACTGTTTGAACAGCACGTCCTCGGTCTGGGCGTAATCCATGTACAGGTAGCTGTTGGCGGGAATGTTCTTGAGGGCCGTCACCGTCATCTTCTCCATGTCCAGGGAGATGTTGGGTGAACAGGAGTGCAGGAAATAGCCTGAAAAATACGGGTCGAACAGGTGCCTGTCGGGGGTGATCTGCAGGGTGTGCTGCCGGATGTCAGGCACGACTTCACCGTGCATCACCGCCAGAATTTCACCACGCTTGAATGCCCGCTTGGTAAACACGCCGAAACCGGAGGCTTCGTCTTTGCGAACCACCTGAAAGTCGGTGGCTTGAGGGTAGAGCGGATTGTCCCCAAAACCTTGCGGGTAGAGCATCGTATGTTGTCTCCAAAATGAGCGAGTGAACTTCAAGAATCTTGCCAGGGATCGTTGACCACGGTTCGCTGTCAGCAAAACCGACGATGTCAACGCGCGCTTTATACTGCTGTTTTGGCAAATCAACAAGAACTATTTATGGTGAACATTAAATGGTTCACGGCCCTACCCTAACCCATTAATTGCGCAGGGTCCAACCGGCCGGTTCACGGATGGCGGGGGACGGCGTATGATGGCCCCATGGTCCCGACCACGGCACGACAAAGCATGCTGCCACGGGCAAGACAGCTTGCCGGTTTGCTGGTGCTCCTCTGCTGCTCCTGGTCAATTCAGGCGAAGGACGTCTGGCTGGTGGAACTGAAAGGTGCCATCGGCCCCGCGTCCGCCGACTTCGTCATGCGCTCCCTGCGGGATGCTGCCAGCGCCGACGCCGAACTGGTGGTATTGCGCATCGACACGCCCGGTGGTCTGGATCTCGCCATGCGGGACATCATCCAGGCCATTCTCGCCTCACCGGTGCCGGTTGCCGGCTGGGTGGCTCCCAATGGCGCCCGGGCCGCCAGTGCCGGCACCTATATCATGTATGCCAGTCATGTCGCCGCCATGGCGACCGCCACCAATATCGGCTCCTCGACCCCGGTCAACCTGGGCGGTGGCAATCCTTTGCCTATCCCGGTGACTCCGGGCAGTCCGGCAGACCCCGCCGCCACCCCCGCCGATGACGCACCCCCGCTACCGGGTACCGCCATGGAACGCAAGGTCATCAACGATGCCGTGGCATATATACAAGGCCTGGCGGAGCTGCGGGGCCGTAACCGGGAATGGGCCGAACAGACCGTGGTGGAGGCAGCCAATCTGCCCGCCAGTGATGCCCTGCGTCTGAACGTCATCGATCTGATCGCCGACGATCTCGATTCATTGCTGGAGCAGCTCGATGGCCGCAGTGTCCAGATGGACGGCCGTGAGCGCAGTCTGGCGCTGGCGGATGCCACGGTCATTCTGGTGGAACCGGACTGGCGCCACGAATTCCTGGCATTGATCACCGATCCCAATGTGGCCTATATCCTGCTCATGATCGGCATCTACGGTCTGATCTTGGAATTTTATAACCCGGGTCTTGGCCTGCCGGGCATCGCCGGCGTCATCTGTCTGCTGGTGGCTGCCTTTGCCCTGCAGATGCTGCCCATCAACTATGTGGCCCTGGCTCTGCTGGCGGTGGGTATCGGCCTGATGATCGTGGAGGCCCTGTCCCCCAGTTTCGGCATTTTCGGCTTTGGTGGTGTGGTGGCCTTTGTGCTTGGCTCGGTGATGCTGATGGACACCGAACTGCAGGCCTACCAGATTTCCCTGCCCATCATCGCCGCATTCGCGGTGGCCTCCGCCGGCATATTCTTCTATGCCCTGGCTGCGATCATCCAGGCCCGGCACCGCAGGGTCACCACCGGCACCGAGTCCATGGTGGGCGCCAACGCGGCCGCCATGGAGGACTTTGAAGGCAAAGGGCGGGTGCGGGCCTTTGGCGAAATCTGGAATGCCGAATCCGAGCAACCCATCAAGAAAGACAGTCAGCTCACCATCACGGGGGTCGACGGCCTGACCCTCAAGGTCCGCAATTCAACTTCCCAGGAGTAACCGTTATGGAATCATTTTTCGTCGTGCTGATCGCCATTGCGCTGGTGCTGCTGCTGAGCACGTTCCGCATCCTGCGGGAATACGAGCGGGGCGTCATCTTCATGCTGGGCCGCTTCTACAAGGTAAAGGGTCCCGGACTCATCATCGTGGTGCCCGTGATTCAGCAGATGGTCAAGGTGCAGCTGCGCACCGTCGTGTGGGACATTCCGACCCAGGACCTCATCACCCGGGACAATGTCTCGGTCAAGGTGAATGCGGTGCTGTACTTCCGGGTGGTCGATCCCCAGAAATGCATCATCAATGTGGAGGATTTCATGGAAGCCACGGGCCAGTTGGCCCAGACCACCCTGCGCTCCGTGCTGGGTCAGCACGAACTGGACGAACTGCTGGCCGAACGGGAACGGCTCAATGTGGACGTGCAGAAGATCCTCGACGAGCAAACCGACAACTGGGGCATCAAGGTCTCCAACGTGGAGATCAAGCACGTGGACCTGGACGAAAGCATGATCCGCGCGATTGCCAAGCAGGCGGAAGCCGAACGGGTGCGACGGGCCAAGGTCATCCATGCCAGCGGTGAATACGAGGCGTCCCAGAAGCTGGTGGAGGCCGCCGCGCAGCTGGCCAAGCAACCCGAATCCATGCAGCTGCGCTATCTGCAGACCCTCACCGAGATCGCCAGCGAGAAGAACTCCACCATCGTGTTCCCGCTGCCCATCGACCTGCTGGAGACTTTCTCCAAGATGATGGGGCGCAATCGCTGAGGCGGGCCGTACCTCACCAGTCAGGACACAGTGCTGAGGGACGGCACCGAGTCAGTCGCCGTCCACCCTCCTGTCCCGGACCAATCAGGACACGCCGTAAGCTGACGGGATTTTTCCGAAACAGCGCGAGTACTGTTCGAGTCCCGACGCGCGCATGGCGCGCGGAGGTCGAGTTACGCAGCGCCGGAAAAATCCCGGCAGCGGGTGTCCGGTCCGGGACAGGAGGGTGGACGGCGACGGTTATTGCGGAGGCGGAGATGGTGACGACATCGAGACCATGAGCGGCGACCCGATCAGGAACGCAACTTGTAGCCGGTCCTGAAGATCCACCACACCACGGCGAAACACGCCAGCATGAAGCCGGTGATACTGGCCAGGCTCACCCACACGTTGACATCCGCCAGCTCATAAAAGCTCCAGCGAAAACCGCTTACCAGATACAGCACCGGATTGAACAGCGACACGGTCTGCCAGAACGGCGGCAGCATATTGGTGGAATAGAAACTGCCTCCCAGGAACACCAGCGGCGTGACGATCAGCATGGGCACCACGGACAGTTTTTCGAAATTGTCCGCCCAGATGCCGATGATGAAACCCAGCAGGGAGAACGACACGGTGGTCAGCAGCAGGAACGTCAGCATCATGAACGGATGGGCGATCCGCAGGGGCACGAAAAACCCGGCGGTGGCAAGAATGATGACACCCAGGATCAGGGATTTGGTGGCGGCCGCACCCACATAGCCGGTGACGACCTCGAACATGGATACCGGCGCCGATAACATTTCATATACGGTGCCGACGAATTTCGGGAAATAGATGCCGAACGATGCATTGGAAATGCTGTGGGTGAGCAGGTTCAGCATCACCAGCCCGGGCACGATGAAGGCGCCGTAGCTGACCCCATCCACCTCCTGGATGCGGGAGCCGATGGCGGCAC
>JBJOHV010000031.1:0-20052 GCA_046047495.1 Pseudomonadota bacterium
TACAGACGGCAGACTGCCGGTGACCGTGGGCAAAATTCACCGTGCCGTCGATGGGATCGATGATCCAGCAGGATTGCTGGGGATCGAAGTCCCGGCTGTCCGGTGCCAGTTCCTCGGAAATAATACGGTGGTCCGGGAATGCCGCCCGGATGGCTTCAGTGATGAGCTGGTCCGCCTTGATGTCGGCGCTGGTTACCAGTTCCGAACCATGTTTGAAACTGCGCTCCAGCTCGCCATCGCGCTCGGCAACGATCAGGGCCCCGGCCCGACGGGCCAGGTCTCTGGCGAAAGCCAGCAAACCTGGATAGGTATCGGGGGGTGGACTTGAATGCGTCATGGCGGTTCCCTGGCTGGAGCGGAATTATAGCCCGGCAGCCTGACCCAGGCGAAGCAATGCGCAGGCAAGATCAAGGGCAGGTGCCGACACCGACAGCTGGACAAGCGCCGGCGGTTCAACAACCATAGTCCGCTGGAACAGGAGTCGTAATGTGCAGATCCACGGTTGGGGACGCTTCCCCCGCACAACCGCCCGGGTATTGGAGCCCATCGATGCAGACCAGGCCCGCAAAGGCCTGCTGGCCGAGCCTGCCCGGGGCAGCCTGATCGCCCGGGGTGCCGGTCGTAGTTACGGCGACAGCGCCCTGGCGGATACAGTGGTGGGCAGCCGCTACCTGGATTACTTCCGCGACTTCGATGCCAGTGAGGGCTTGGTGAGCTGTGCTGCAGGCATCACCCTGGACAGCCTGCTGCGGTTTTGTGTGCCCCGCGGCTGGTTCCTGCCCGTGGTGCCCGGCACCCGTTATGCCACGGTGGGCGGCGCCATCGCAGCCGATGTGCATGGCAAGAATCATCACCGCGACGGGTGCTTTTCCCAGTTTGTGGAATCCTTCGATCTGCTGCTGGCATCGGGTGAGACCCGGCGCTGCAGCCCTGCCCTGCATCCGGAATTGTTCAGAGCCACCTGCGGCGGCATGGGGCTGACGGGCATCATCCTGGAGGCACGCCTGCGTCTGCTGCCCATCGAAAGTGCCTTCCTGGAGCAACGTACCGTGGTGGCCGACAGCCTGGAAGCGGTATTCGATGCCTTCGACCGGCATCATGACAGCCATTATTCGGTCGCCTGGCTGGACTGCATGGCCGGCGGAAGCGGCACCGGACGTTCCCTGTTGTTTCTCGGCCAACACAGCGGCGGGGTTGAGAAGGGAAAAGCCGCGCTGCGAACCCACCGGGATGCCCGCCTCGGCATTCCCTTCAGTACACCAGCCTGGCTGTTGAACCGGATCACCATCAGTGCATTCAACGATCTCTATTTCAGGCTTGGCAAACGGGCCAAGTCCGCATCACGGGTCCATTATGGAGAGTTCTTCTTCCCCCTCGATGGCATCCGGCACTGGAACCGCCTGTACGGACCCCAGGGTTTTCTCCAGTACCAGTTCGTGGTGCCGGAGGCGGCCGCGCGGGAAGCCATCACGGTTGTTCTGGGCAGAATCCAGCGGCAGGGCCTGGGGTCGTTTCTCTCGGTGTTGAAGAAAATGAGCGCCGCCAACCACAACTACCTGTCCTTTCCCCTGGACGGTTACACTCTGGCCCTGGATTTCAAGCGGCAGGCCAAGCTGTTTCCGCTGTTGGACGAACTGGATGCCATCGTCACCGACCACGGCGGTCGTATTTACCTGGCCAAGGATGCCCGCATGAGCGCGACAACATTCAAACGGGGCTATCCCCACTGGGAGGCATTCATGGCAATTCGACAACAGGTGGATCCCGAAGGCAGGTTCGGTTCCCTGCAGGCACATCGTCTCGGGCTGGTTCCGCCGAAGTCCAGCGCGCCATGACCGAGATCAAGGCTGCTCCCCTGACTGTCCTGGTGTTCGGTGCCGGTTCCGCCATCGCCCGCGCCGCCTGTCGCCGCTACGCAGAACAGGGAGCCCGCCTGTTTCTGGTGGCACGCAATGCCGAGCACCTGCGCCTGCTGGCCGACGACCTGCAGGTCAGAGGGGCCGCCACTGTGACCACCGCCGTCCTGGACTTCAATCATCTCAATGACCATCCCGCGGTGGTGGAGCAGGCCTTCGCCGAGCTGGAGACCGTGGATGTGGCACTCATTTGCCATGGCTCGCTGCCGGACCAGAGGGCCTGCGAGGCGGATTTCCAGTTGACCCTGCGGGAAATCAACACCAATGCCGTCAGCGTCATTTCCCTGTTGACCTTGTTGTCGGCAGCAATCACCAGGCAGGGACATGGCACGATTGCGGTCATCACTTCGGTGGCCGGGGATCGCGGCCGCCAGTCCAACTTTGTCTATGGCGCGGCCAAAGCCATGGTATCCACCTATCTGCAGGGTCTGCGGGGCCGCCTGCTGGCAAGCGGAATTCATGTGGTGGACATCCGTCCCGGCTTCGTGGACTCACCCATGACCGCCGCCTTCAAGAAAGGTCCGTTGTGGTCCAGCCCCGAGCGGGTTGCCGACATCATGGTCAGCGCCATTCGGCACAAACGTCATACGGTGTATGCTCCCCATTACTGGCGGATCATCATGTTCGCCGTGCGCCTGCTGCCGGAGTTCCTGTTCAAACGCATCCGACTGTGAAACCGTGTCTGATCCGGAAGAGTCACCCATGACCACTGGCAATATCCTCTTCGTCGACCTGGATGGCACCCTCATCAACAGTGACCTGCTGCTGGAGTCCCTGCTGACCCTGATCGGTCGCAACCCGCTTTACCTGCTGGCAATTCCGGTATGGCTGCTGCGTGGCAAGGCGCATCTGAAGCGGGAGATCGCCAGGCGGGTGGCACTGCGGGTCGACCTGCTGCCCTATAACAAACCTTTTCTGGACTTCCTGCGGGAGGAAAAGACCCGGGGACGCAGACTGGTGCTGATCTCCGCCTCTGACGGCCGGCTGGTCAAACAGGTTGCCGACCACCTGGACCTGTTCGAAGCTGCCGTCGGCAGCGAACCAGCTCTCAATCTCAAAGGCCGCAGCAAACTGGCAGCCATCGAGTCCATGGCGGGATCATCACCCTTCGATTATGCCGGCAATGAGCGCGCAGACCTGGTGATCTGGGCCAGGGCCGCCAATGCCATCCTGGTCAACGCTTCCCCTGCTCTCCAGCACACCGCCAGGGCACGGGGCAATGTGGCGACCAGTTTTGATCCGCCGGCAGCCGGCAGTGGTGCCTGGCTGCAGGCATTACGGCTGCACCAATGGCTGAAGAACTCCCTGCTGTTCCTGCCTCTGATCCTGTCCCACCAGGTGCGCGACACCGAATTACTCCTGTTATGCACCACCGCCTTCCTCAGTTTCGGACTGTGCGCCTCCAGTGTCTATCTGCTCAATGATCTGCTGGATCTGGACGCCGATCGACAACACGGCAGCAAGCAGGTACGGCCCTTCGCCGCCGGCACCCTGTCGGCCGGCCAGGGCCTGCTGGCGGCGGCTGTCCTGCTGCTGTTGTCGGCACTGGTGGCCACCCGGCTGCCAGGCTCGTTCGCGATGGTGCTGGGTGCGTATTACTGCCTGACCCTGTTGTACAGCTTCTGGCTCAAGCAGGTGGTCATGATCGACGTGCTGGTGCTGGCAACACTCTATACCCTGAGAATCATTGCCGGCGCCGCCGCTATCAGCGTGGTGCCCACCTTCTGGCTGCTGGCCTTCAGCATGTTTTTGTTCATGAGCCTGGCCATGGTGAAGCGTTATACGGAACTGCTGGTGTTGCGCTCAACGTCAATCGCCCAGGCACCCGGACGAGGTTATGTGGCCGGAGACCTGGAAATCCTTTCCATGCTGGGGACTGCCAGCGGTTTCATGGCGGTGCTGGTATTCGCCCTTTACATCAACGCGGATGACACCCGGCAACTGTACGGCACGCCGGAAATCCTCTGGCTGATCTGTCCCCTGCTGCTTTACCAGATCAGCCGCTTCTGGCTGCTGGCCCATCGCGGTCAACTGCATGACGACCCGGTGGTTTTTGCCATTACGGACCGCCGCAGTCTGGCGGTGGTGACCCTGGCGGGGCTGCTGGTATGGGCCGCAGCCAGGTCCTGGTTTTGATGCCGGGTCGGTAAGCCACTGAGCAGAAATATTTTGCCCCTGCCATGGACAATGAGTAACAGCAGTCCTATGATTCGCAGCGCCTGAACCACCCTTTTTCTGCGACACGTCTACGTCTCACTCAACTCTCAATATCGACTTCATGGGCAAGCGCCGGATCGCCGCCATCGGCTCCGCTGTGCTGATCCTGATTTCCCTGATTTCCCTGCTGGTCAACTCCCTGCAATTCGGTCTGGATTTTACCTCCGGCATCGCCGTGCGCCTGACCTACTCCCGGTCTGTTACCACCACCTCCGTGCAGGAAACTCTGCGACAGAATGGCTTTCCCGGTGCCCAGGTGGTCAGCTTCGGTTCGGAACGGGACATTCGGGTGATCCTGCAGGTTAACGGTGAAGATGAACGCAGTCAGGCCCAGCAGGCATTGGAAACCGGTGAGGAACTGGCGATCCTGCTGAGCCGCCTGGATAACGCTGAAGTCACCCTGCAGGGCTCGGATTTCGTCAGCGCCAAGGCCGGCGCCGATCTGGCGGAAAAGAGCGGCCTGGGTCTGCTGGTGGCCCTGGGCCTGGTGATGGTCTATATCACCGTGCGCTTCCAGTTCAAATTCGCCGTGGGCGCCGTGGCGGCCCTGGCCCATGATGTCATCATCACCATCGGCTGGTTCTCCCTGTTCAAAATCCCCTTCGAGCTTCCGGTGCTGGCGGCGCTGCTGGCGGTCATCGGCTACTCGCTGAATGACACCATCATCGTCATGGACCGCATCCGGGAAAACTTCCGCCGCTCCCGCAGCGGCAATCCGGTGCAGCTGGTCAACCTGTCGGTGAATCAGACCCTGAGCCGCACCCTGGTGACCTCCGGCACCACCTTGCTGGTGGTAGTGGTATTACTCCTGTTTGCCGGTGAAGCTGCCCGCGGCTTTGCCATCGCCCTCACGGTGGGCATCGGCGTGGGCACCTATTCTTCGATCTACATTGCCAGCGCTGTCACCCTGGCCATGAATGTGACCCGGGAAGACTTGGCCCTTCCCGTCAAGGAAGGCGCCGAGATTGAAGGTCGGCCCTGACCGCCCATTCCCGTTTCACTGCACGTTGACGATTTCGATGGGCACTCGGGATTTCAGCTCGTAAAGATCGGTGCGGCGATCCTGCAGGGTCTTCACCGTACCCAGATCCCGCAGCATGGCCAGATCGTTCATATCCAGCTCCGCCACCACCACCGTCTCCGTGTTGGGGTCGGCCTCCGCCATCACCCCGTCGGTGGGAAACGCCACGTCGCAGGGTGTGCATACTGCAGCCTGACCATAGTTCACCAGGAAGCTGCGCACCTGGGGCAGATTGCCCACACAACCCGCCAGCACCACGTAGATGCTGTTTTCCACGGCCCGGGCCTGGGCGCAGTGGCGCACCCGGTGGTAGCTCTTGCGTTCATCCGTGGCAAACGGCACGAACAGCACGTCGATTCCCGCCAGCGCGATCAGGCGCACCAACTCGGGAAACTCCACGTCATAGCACACCAGAATGCCGATCCGCCCGAGCGGCGTGTCAAACACCCGTACCTTGTCCCCGGGCTGGATTTCATACCAGCGGCGCTCCACCGAGGTGATGTGCATCTTGTCCTGGGTGTAGACATTGCCGGACGGGGAGAACAGATGGGCCACGTTGCGGAACTCACCATCCACGGTCACCGGGTGGGAGCCACCGATGATGTAGATGCCGAATTCGCTGGCAAAGCGTTTGAACATGTCCAGATAGCGGTCATGATACTTGGCGATCTCATGCACGGCCTGAATGGAATCGAGTTCGGGTGACAGGGTGCTGAACAACTGGGCGGTGAACAGCTCGGGAAACAGCAGGAAGTGGCAGTGGTATTCGTTGGCGGTGTCCACGAAGAACTCCACCTGCCGTTCCAGATCATCCCAGGACTTGATGGGTCGCAACTGGTACTGGGCCGCGCACACCCGGATCTTGCGCACCGGGCGGCGAATGGGCGCGCCGGCGATCAGGCGCCGTTCGGGGCTGAAGTCGGGATTGTCCATGCTGATGAAGGTGGCGTAGTTCATGCTTTCGCGGTCATTCAGGTAGGCGTAGTGCACGCTCAGCACGTCATAGCCCGCCTTCAGATGGGCTGACAGGGCCATGTCCTTCAGCTCGCCCTTTTTCACCTTCTCGATGTAGCGTTCAGCGGTCATTTTCTTGGCGTATTCGGCGTAGCCGGGTATTCGACCACCGGCCACCATGCGGCGCAGGTTGAATTTTTTCAGCAGGTTCTTGCGCCGCACGTACAGCTTGCCGGCGATGCCCGCACCCCGGTAGTCCGGATGCACCGCGATATCCGCGCCATACAGGGTGTCGCCGGAAGGGTCGTGGGTGCTGAAGGTGCCGGCTCCAGTGATTTCGTCGTAGGAATACCAGGGGGAATCATCGTCCAGGCGCACGATCAGTGACGCCGCATAACCCACCACCCTGCCGTTCAGTTCGGCAAGAAACTGACCATCCGGGAAGACGTCCAGCTGCATTTGCAGCTTGCGCAGATCAGCCAGACTTTCCCTGGCGATGTTGGGGTATGCCGCATTCTGGCAGGCCAGGATGGCAGGCAGATCGGCCTTTTTCCAGCGTCGGACTTTGACCTGTTGAGCGATCTGACTGGCTTGTTTGGCGGCGGAAGGCATGTCGCGGGTCCTTGTCTGTGATGAATGATGCGGGAAACCACAGCACTCTCACGCCGTGGCCTCCCAATTCTACACAGATTCCCGGGAAAGGCCTAAGGTGCCTGGTGTCACCTACATGCCCGGCAGATAGACTCTGCGCTTGATACCCTCACCCAGTACATGGGAGGGCACCCGGTAGGCGCTGATAAAAGACATCAGCACGGCAGCACCATAGGGAATGGACTGGATCAGCAGCACCACGCTCCACACCCACAGATCAGGACTGCCCATTTCCCTGGGCACCAGGCTCAGGGTAAGGGCCACACCGACCAGACTCACCAGCAACAGCATTTCCTCCCGCACCGCTGCCATGGCCTGGGCCAGGGCCGACGGGGTAGCGCACTTGGGAGTGCGCACGAAGGGCTGGTTATCGGTGAACAGCCCCTTGAGAGTGGCCAAGCCCACGGTATGGGACAGGGCCAGTCCCGCCAGTGCGGCTGCCAGGGTCTGGCGCAGATTGGCTTTCACCCGTCGTCGATACAGATAGACCAGTTTCGACAGTTTGAAGATGAAGAGGGACAACGGCAGCACCGAGAACATCACCAGCGGCGGGTCCACCTGGGTCGGGGACAACAGCATGGCAACAGACCAGGCGACGGCGGCCAGGTTGAACACCAGGTTGAAACCATCGGCGATCCAGGGCAACCAGCCGGCCAGGAAGTGGTAGCGCTGGCCATGGCTCAGATCACTGGCCTTGCGGCCAAACAGTTCACGGGTATGGCGGCGCAGAATCTGCATCGCACCATAGGCCCAGCGGAAGCGCTGCTTCTTGTAATCGATGAAGGTATCCGGCATGAGACCGCGGCCGTAGCTGTAGGACAGGTAGTGGGCCTCGTAACCGGCCTCGAAAATGCGCAGGCCCAGCTCGGCATCCTCGGTGATGCACCACTCGCCCCAACCCCCCACCTGCTCCAGCACATCACGGCGCACCAGGGTCATGGTGCCGTGCTGGATGATGGCGTTGCGCTCGTTGCGGGTCACCATGCCGATCTCGAAGAAGCCCCGGTACTCGGCGAAGCACATGGATTTGAAGGCATTGTCGTGCTGATCCCTGTAGTCCTGGGGCGATTGCACGATGGCCACCTGGGGGTTGTCGAAGGCACCGACAAGATCACTCAGCCAATTGGGTTCCACCTGGTAGTCGCTGTCGATCACTGCCACCACCCTGGCATCTTCATGGGTGCGTGCCAGGGCATAATTGAGGGCACCGGCCTTGAACCCGGCCAGCGGTGCGACATGGAAGAACCGGAAGCGCTCGCCCAGGGCCCGGCAGTGGGCTTCCACGGGTCGCCACACCGCCTCGTCACGGGTGTTATTGTCGATCACCAGCACTTCAAAGTCGGGGTAGTCGAGGCGCGCCAGGGCGTTGAGCGTCTCAATCATCATGGGTGCCGGTTCATTGTAGGCCGGCACATGAATGGAGACCTTGGGCTGCTGCTGCCCTGCCAGCTTGCGCAACGGACGCAATTGCCGACGCCGCTCGGTGTACCAGTGGGCTTCCGCCCATTCATGGGCTTCGGTCAACAGGATCAGCACCACGCCCAGCATGCCCACCACCAGCAAGACTCCCACCACGATGGACGTCAGGGTCAGGTATTGCTGGGAATAGTCGTAGATGATCCACACCAGGACGGTAGCGGTTCCCGACGCCACCAGCGCCAGCAGGCTGTGGCCCTTGGCTTTTAGGGTGCGACTGTTGACCAGGAAAATGCCCAGCATGATGACTGATGTCAGTATGGAAATAGCCGCCAGCACTTGCCAGTTGGGCTCCCGTACGATGGGTTCCGCGAAGGCGAACTTGGGTTGGCGCTGCACGTCATACACGCCCCAGTACGCTCCCACACCACCTTCACTCTGGGCTTTCCAGGGTTGATCAAACGCCTCCATCAGGAAGTAACGGTAATCCTCCTGCTGGGCACGGTCCAGAAACCGGCGCAGGAACAACGCCTCATTGGCTTCCGAGGCGACTGCCGCATTGCGGGTACGGCCATCGGACGGCCAGCCCACCTCGCCAATCAGTACTTCTTTGTCGGGGTAGGCCATTTCGAGCCGATCCATCTTTTCCACGATGTAATCGACCGCCACGTCCACGTCGATGCCTTCCCAGTAAGGCAGCATGTGGACAGTGATGAAATCCACGTGCTCGACCAGCTCGGGGAACTTGAACCAGACAGCCCAGGGTTCCGCCGTGCTGACCGGCTGCTCCACCTGGGAGCGGACGCGCTCCAGGACCTCGCCCATGGCTTCGGGAGTGAATTCTCCTCTCAGCACGGCTTCATTGCCCACCATGACGCTGGTGATATTGGGATAGCGGTTGGCGAGTTCTATGCCTGCCTGTATCTCCGCCTCATTGATATCGGTGTTGGCATCAAGCCAGATGCCCAGGGTAACTTCGAGCCCTTGCTCCGCCGCCAGTTCCGGAATGGCGGCCAGGGTGTCGAGACTGGAATAGGTGCGCAGGGCACGGGTCTCGTCGGCCAACAGCACCACATCCTCGCGGATTTCATCCACGCTGGGCAGATCGTCCACCAGGGCATCCTGGCCCTGACGGAAAGGGGAAAAGGCAAAGCCATCGATCTGCTGCGGCCAGGAAACCACCTCGGTCGGACGATTGACCAGGGCCCAAATAGCAAAAGTCACCACAGCAAACAGTGCGGCAACGAACAAGCTGGAGATACGCATAGGTAGGGAATTGGGGTTATGTGGGGGTGTCATTGAGACGGCGCGCATCTTAAGTAGCGTTCCATTATGCGTCAATAGATTGGCCAAGAAAAATATTTATTCCCGGGCAAGGCAGATTTGGCACGAAATTTTTCGTGAAAAAACCATTGCTTGCGGAAGAAAAAATACGGTAGTTTGCTGCGCATGGTGCCGGTTGCCCCAAAAATGATCATTACTCACGACTGACAAGATCTGTCTCCCCGCATTGGCTGAAGCACATTCCATCGCTATCGCTCTGACCGACCACTGGGTTGGTTTCGTCGCCATTGGCATTTTCGTGGTGGCCTACGCCCTGGTGGTGGCGGAAGAATTCACCCATGTGCGCAAGTCCATACCGGTGATCCTCGGCGCCGGTGTCATCTGGACATTGATCGCCATCCAGTACATGGCCAGCGGTGACCAGCATGTGGTGGAAGAGGCGGTGCAGGGCTTCCTGCTGGAGTTCGCCGAACTGTTCCTGTTCCTGCTGGCAGCCATGACCTACGTCAACGCGGTCAGCGAGCGGCGCGTCTTCGAAGGCCTGCGCTGCTGGCTGGTGAACCAGGGTTACAGCTACCGCAAGCTGTTCTGGATCACCGGCACCATGGCCTTCTTCATTTCGCCCCTCATCGACAACCTTACCACCGCCCTGGTCATGTGCGCCGTGGTACTGGCGGTGGGCCGGGACAATGCCCGTTTCGTCGCCATCGCCTGTATCAATATCGTCATCGGCGCCAACGCCGGCGGTGCCTTTTCACCCTTCGGTGACATCACCACCCTGATGGTGTGGCAGAGCGGTAATGTGCCTTTCGCAGACTTCTTTGCTCTTTTCATCCCGTCGGTGGTGAATTTCGTGGTGCCCGCCGCGATCATGCAGCTGGCCATCACCAACGAAAAACAAACCCTGCGTGTGGAACCCATACGCATCAAGCGGGGCGCCTGGATCATCGTGCTGCTGTTTGCCGGCACCGTGGTCACTGCTGTGTGCTTCCACAACTTCCTGCACCTGCCGCCGTTCCTGGGCATGATGACCGGCATGGGCGCCCTCATGGCCTTCGGCCACTACCTGATGGTGACCCACAAGCCCCACCCGGACGACGACAAGGAATACGGCATCCTGGGTGACATCCAGCCCTTCGACAATTTCCGGCTGGTGGCGCGGGCCGAGTGGGATACCCTGCTGTTCTTCTTCGGTGTGATCATGTGCGTGGGCGGCCTCGGCTTCATCGGCTGGCTGGCCCTGGCCAGCGAGTGGATGTACGGTGACCTCGGTCCCACGGTGGCCAACTCCCTGATCGGTGTGCTGTCCGCCGTGGTGGACAATATCCCGGTCATGGTGGCGGTGCTGCAGATGAATCCCGAAATGGATCTGACCCAGTGGCTGCTGGTGACCCTGACCGCCGGTGTGGGCGGCAGCATGCTGTCCATCGGTTCCGCCGCCGGCGTGGCCCTCATGGGGCAGGCCCACGGCAAGTACACGTTCTTCTCTCACCTCAAATGGACCCCGGTGATCGCCGCCGGCTATGTGTTGAGCATCCTGACCCACCTGTGGATCAATTGATGCGCTCTCCCGCTGGCTGTTAGATAATCCGGCCGATGTTGATTTCCAGTCTCCAGCTCCTTGCCGGTCTTGCCCTGCTGTACTTCGGAGGTGAAGCTCTGGTGTGGGGAGCCTATTCCCTGGCACGGCGCATCGGCATTTCTCCTCTCGCCATCGGTCTCACGGTGGTGGCTTTCGGCACCAGCATGCCGGAGCTGGTGGTGTCCGTGGATGCCGCCAGAGCCGGCGCCGACGATATCTCCCTGGGCAATGTGGTGGGTTCCAATATCGCCAACATCGCCCTCATCCTGGGTCTGGCTGCCGTCATCTCCCCCACCCGGGCAGAGTCCAAAATCGTGCGCCTGGACTCACCCATCATGATCGCCACCTCGGTGCTGCTGATCCTCATGCTGGCCAACGGGATATTGTCGCGCCTGGAGGGCCTGTTGCTGCTGGCGGGACTGGTGGCCTTCACCGGCTTCACCTTCTGGCAGGCCAATCGCCAGTCGGCGTTGCAGGCCTTCGCCGCAGACACGGCGGACATGCTGCCCTCCGCCAACACCCTGAAGACCATTGGGCTGATCATTGCCGGACTGGTCCTGCTGGTGGTCGGCGGTCATCTGGTGGTGGAAGGCGCCGTGGCCATCGCCACTGTATTAGGTCTCAGTCAGGCCACCATCGGGCTTACCATCGTGGCGGTGGGTACCAGTCTGCCGGAGCTGTCCACGTCCGTGGTGGCCGCCATGCGCCGCCAGGGCGATATCGCCATCGGCAATGTGGTAGGCAGCAATATCTTCAACATCCTGGGCATTCTCGGCATCACGGCGGCGTTTCTGCCCCTGGAGCGGGGGGCCATCGACTGGCTGGATCTGGGGCTGATGACTGCGCTGGCGGTGCTGCTGCCGGCCCTGCTGCATTACCGCAAGGCCTTGCACCGCCGGGAAGGGATTCTATTGCTGGTGAGTTTCACGGCCTACACCACGTGGTTGCTGGTGGCCAACTGAACAGGTCTCAGGCGTCGGCTTCCGCCGGCGCATTGGCCGCCTTGGCTGCCGCCAGGGATTCCCGCAGTTCCGCGATGACCGCCTCCATGGCCCGATTGAACAGGGGCCCGTCGGACACGATGCGTACCGTACCGGATTGCAGTTCCCTGCCCAGCTGCTGACGGGAGGTTTCCAGCACCTTCACACCCTGGGCATTGACAAAGAACAACTTGTCGATGCTTGGAATGCGCGCCGCAAGAGTACAACGCAGGCCCTGCCCCGCTGCAGCCTGGAACTCCAGCCAGGTGCCGATGGGCATATTGTCCACCTGGCGCAGGAAGCGTTCCTCCACCTGCACACCTGCCGATGGCGTGGAAGGCTGCTCGACTTCGACAGGTGCGGAGGTTTCTGGCGGCTGTTCCACCACGGCGTCCGCACCCTGAGTGGCCAGGCGTCCGGCTTTCTCCGCCGCCACATGGAAAGTGTAATCCTGCACCTGACGCAGCTGTCGCATGATGCGGTTCTTGCGGGTCTTGGATACCCCAGCCAGGGTCAGGATCTTGTCCAGATTGGATACCAGCTTGGCGTTGATCCGTTCGAACCGGTCCCGATCTCCCTCCGCCTTGTCCGCCTGCACGGACCAGATGAGGATGTCGATGGTGTTCATGGCGGGATGCCAGCCGGCACCGCCGGGGCCTTCCCGCAGCAACAGGCGCACCAGAAATTCATGGATGTGGGTGTCCAGCAATTCCCGGATGGACAGATCCAGGTCCGCCTTCAACAGGCGTTCGCGGATTTTCTTGTTCACATAATCATTGATGTGCTTGAGGCGTTCCTGGGCTTCCACCGCGTCCTCGATGCGCTGCTCCAGGGCTTCGTGGCCACCCTGCTCGCGGCGTTGGAACTTGCGGAAGTCATCCGCCAGGCGGATCAGAAGGGCATCGTCCAGAGCACCGGCGCCACCCAGCTGGCTGACCACCTCGGCGGCTTTGCGGTAGACCGGATCGTTGGCCACATCCTCCGCCGAGGTCCAGGTGACTCCCGCCAGGGCAATGTCCTCCAGCAGGCTGCGGGCCGGATGCTGATCGGAACTGAGGAAGGCTGGATTGCTTACCGCGATCTTCATGACCGGAATCTGGGTGCGGCCGATCAGTTGCTTGATGGGACCCGGCAGGGCATTTTCCCGCTCGATGGCGCGGTACAGCAGGTCGATGAAGCTGATGACTTCGGACCCCTGATTGCCCACCGCTCCCCTGGTTTCCTTGGCCAGGGCCCGATACAGCATCTGCATGGTGTTGAACAGGTCGGTCGCCCTGTCACCGGGCGCTGCTTCCTCTTCGCTGCCGGCAAAGGCCCGGGCCTCGCGATCCATGGTGGGACGGCGGGCGGAGCGCTTGGTGCGTTGCAGCTCGCGGCTGCGGGCACTGATGTCCAGGTCCGGCAACACCCCCATGTCCACCAGGATGCCATTGGCCTCCTTCAGCACGGAGTCCAGCTTGTGGAATACCGCCTTGTTGAATTCCCGGTACATGGTGAGCAGCACGCTGCCGGGCAGGGGCACCCCCGCCAGGGCCTGGACGAAGGCCTCGCCGATCTGACCCGGGTCCAGGGGGTTGTTGGATTCGTCCAGGTTGAGTTCCGGTGCCAGGATATTGAGGCGGGTGGAAAAACTGATGTTTTCCTCGATGTCGCAGTTGCGGGTGTGGGCGATCATGCCCTCCATTGCCAGCTTGGGCTCCAGCAGGTCCGGGTCGTCCTCATCGGCCTGAGCCTCGTAGTCCTCCTCCCGGAACGCATAGGCACTGGTTCCCACCAGGTGCTCGAAAGCGCTGTTCATATTGGTCATGAAGCGCTCCGCAATGGCCATCTTGTGTTCTGCCAGCACCGGCAGCGGACTCTTGTGGTAATCCTCCACGCCGCGCCGCACCTCCCGCATGCCATTGTCCAGGCCTTCGATGGCCAGCCGGGTCAGCGCCTTGACGGCATGGAATTTGATCTTGTTGATGGCCTGGGTCACGGGTTCGCGGTTCTGCTATGGGTGAAGGCGTGAATTCTAGCCGCTGACGGGGCAACAGTATAGGATTGCGTCACCTCCAGGGAACCCGCAGCAGGGAGGCATCCTCGCCCATGTCATTGTTGGACCTGATCAGCATTGCCCTGCCTTTTGGTGCATTGCTCAGCGTGCTGCTGAGCGCTGTGATCGTCATCAGCTACCGCCTGGTACCGGGAACCTCCGTTGAAGCCGCCGGTTCCCTTTTGGTTTAATGGTGTGGCTTAATGGCCCCTCGCCCGGGTGCGCCAGGACTCGGCAATAGATCATCAAAAAAACAACAACAGGACCGTCCATGACCACTCTCCGTAATGTGCTGCTCACCTGTCTCATTGCCGCCCTGGCCCATGGAGCCCAGGCCCAGACGGTCAGCGATGCCCAGCGTCAGGCATGCGAGGGTCTGGTGCTGGAAACCGACCTCACCCTCACCCAGGCCCGCATCCACACCAGCCGCAACGGCAGCGCCTATTGCTATGTGCGCGGCATCATCGCTCCGGCCATTCACTACCACGTGCAGCTGCCCCTGCCGGATGACTGGAACGGCCGCTTCCTGATGTGGGGCGACGGCGGCAAGGACGGTGATCTGGATTTTGCCGACCAGCGCCTGGAGCAGGGTTACGCGGTGGCCAACAGCAACACCGGCCATGACACAGGCACCGAACCCGGCTCCACCTTCGGTCACCACAACCGCCAGTCGGAAGTCGATTTCGGCCACCGGGCCGTCCACCTCACCACCCTGGCCGGCAAGACCCTGGTGAGTCATTACTACGGCCGTAACCAGCAATACGCCTACTTCGAGGGCTGCTCCACCGGTGGCCGCCAGGGACTCATGGAGGCCCAGCGCTACCCCTATGATTTCGATGGCATCGTGGCCGGCGCCCCCGTGAATTTCTACCAGGCCATGAATGCCGCCGGCGTGTGGCACTTGCAACGGTTGTTCAAGGTCGGCTTCGCCGGCAACCTGGCGGTGGACGCGAACCGGGACGGCAGCCCGGAGAGCCTGCGTCTGGTGGAGCTGCTCAACCAGAAGGTACTGGGCAAATGTGACGCCACTGACGGCATTTCGGATGGGGTCATCGACAACCCGTTCAGCTGCGCCATCGATGTGGCCAATGATCTTGGGGATCTGCGTTGCCCGGCGGGTCAGGCGGGTGACGGCTGCTTTACCGATGCCCAGCTGCAGACCGTGGCGGATTTTTACCGCGGCCCCCATGACAACCAGGGCAACCGCATATACCCCGGCAAGCTGCCCGGCTCGGAACCGGACTGGAACAACCTGTTCATTCCCCATGCCGGCAACAGCATGAACCCTTCCATGTTGCGGGGGCCGGCGGGGGATCATGTGAACTTCCTTTTCTACGAGGACGACCCGGGTGTGGCCATCCCCAACCTGGCTGACGTCGAGCACCGGGCCCGCACCACCGGCATGAATCCGGAGTTCCACTGGCTGGAATTCGACGTCAACGATGTGTCCGCCGGCAAGGCGGCACTGATGAGTGAAATCATGGATGCCACCGACCCGGACCTGTCCGCCTTTCTCAAGGACAATGGTGGCAAGCTGATCATCTACCACGGCCTCACCGATGCCCTGTCGGTGGCCACTGCAACTGTGGGCTATTTCCAGGACGTGGTGGACAGCACCTTCGCCGGCAGCCTGGCTGACACCACGGACCACGCCCGCCTGTTCCTGGCGCCGGGCATGGGCCACTGCGGCGGCGGCGCCGGCCCCAACGACTGGGACAAACTGAGCAGCCTGGTGGACTGGGTGGAGAACGGCGTGGCACCTGACGCTATCGTGGCCACCCGCCGCAGCAATGGTGCTGTGGTCAACGAACGTCCCCTGTGCCCCTGGCCACAACAAGCCCGTTATATCGGCCCCGCCGGCGGCGCCAACGACCCCGCCAACTGGCGTGCCGGCAATTTCCGCTGTGAATGAGTTTCAACCCGAGCAAGCAACAGGATCTATCATGAGCAGACTGCATAACACGTTCAACCGGGTCATGGCCCTGGCACTGCTGGTGCTGGCTTTCGATGTGTCCGCCCAGACCACCAGTTTTCGCGCCCGGTTGTCCGAAGTGCCGGTGACCCCGGCGGACTACCGCGACATCACCGGCGTGGGTGAGGTGTTTGCCACCCTGGACGGCAATGTGCTGACCGTTACCGGCAGCTTCACCGGCATGAGCTCCGCCGCCACCATCGCCCACCTGCACAACGCCCCCAAGGCCATGAACGGTCCTCCCATCCATCCCCTGCAGGTGACGGCCATGCCATCCGGCGAGGTCAGTGGTGAGATCACCCTGACTCCGGAACAGGTGCAGGCCCTGCAGGACGAAGCCCTGTACATCGTCATTCACAGTGAAAACAATCCCGGCGGCGAGATTCGCGGCTGGCTGTTGCCCCGGCAGCGTTGAAGGAGCCCGACCCATGAACAAGCGAATACTGACTCTTGCCGTCCCCGCCGCCCTGGCATTGCTGAGTGCCTGCAGTGAACCCACGGCGCCCGCCGCCACCGCCACGGTGAGCACCGCACCCCAGACCTACACCAGCGCCCAGGCCGAACACGGTGCCGAGCTGTACGCCGCCAACTGTGTGGCCTGTCATGGCCCCAATCTGGAAGGCACCAACCTGGGCCCGTTACTGGCCGGCAATGACTTTCTGGCCAAATGGGGCACCCAGGCAGCCTCCTCCCTGATCGCCAATGTGCAGGCCAATATGCCGCCCGGTGGCAATCCCAATCTCAACGCCACCGACTATGTGGACATCGTGGCCCATGTGTTTGCCGTCAACGGCATGCTGCGGGGCGAATCCCCCCTGACGGCGGATTCTCCCATCGAGATCGCCGCCTGGATCCCACCCGAGTCGGCCCAACCCCAGCAGGCCCAGCGCCGCGAGGCCCCGGCCCCCACCGGACTGGTGATACCCGGCACCGTGGAGAACTTCGTGCCGGTGACGGACGAGATGCTGGCCAATCCCGCACCGGGCGACTGGCCCGCTATCCGCCGCAATTCCATGGCCCACAGTTACAGCCCCCTGGACCAGATCAACACTGACAACGTGGCGGACCTGAAGCTGGAATGGGTGTGGAGCATGAAGGACGGGGATTCCGAGCCGGCGCCCATCGTCTACAACGGGGTCATTTATCTCATCAACCCCAGCAACATCATCCAGGCCATCGAAGCCACCACCGGTGAGCTGATCTGGGAGCATCACAGCGGCCCGGCCAATCGCCAGGACATGCGCAACATCGCCATCTACAACGACAAGATCATCCAGGCCACCACCGACTCAAGGCTGGTGGCCCTGGATGCCCGCACCGGTGAGAAGGTGTGGGAGACGGTGGTGGCGGACGTGAGCGAGGGCTTTGTCAATTCCTCCGGCCCCATCATCGCCGACGGCAAGATCATCCAGGGCCAGGCCGGCTGCGCCCGCTACATCGAGCAGCGCTGCTATGTCACCGCCCACGATGCCAACACCGGAGAACGCCTGTGGCAGTGGAATCCCACGGCGCTGGCCGGTGAACCCGGCGGCGACACCTGGGGCGGCCTGGACAACATCTACCGCGGTGGCGGGGAAACCTGGATCACCGGCAGCTACGATCCGGTGCTGAAGCTCACCTACTGGGGCACGGCCCAGCAGAAGCCCTGGGCACCCCCCAGCCGTCACATGACCATCCACGACGTGGGCCTCTACACCAACTCCACCGTGGCCTTGAATGTCGATACCGGCGAGCTGGACTGGTACTTCCAGCACGTGCCCGCCGAGGCCCTGGACCTGGACGAAGTGTTCGAGCGGGTGCTGGTGGACCGGGGCGACCAGAAGCTTGTGTTCTCCCTGGGCAAGCACGGCATCCTGTGGAAGAACGACCGGGTGACGGGCAAGTTCCTGGGCTTCAAGGAAACCGTATTCCAGAATGCCTTCACCCACATCGATCCGGAGACCGGCGCGGTCACCTACCGCCAGGACATCCAGGACGCGCAACTGGACCAGTGGATCCCCGTCTGCCCCAGCTCCACCGGCGGCAAGGACTGGCACTCCATGACCTACCATGAACCCAGCGGCCTGATGATCGCACCGCTCAGCCAGACCTGCCTGGAAAACGCGGCCCGGGAAGTGGCCCTGACCCCGGGTGGCGGCGGCTTGGCTTCCTCGAGGCGCTTCTTCGAGATGCCCGGCTCCGACGGCAACATGGGCAAGCTGGGGGCCTACAATGTCGACACCATGGAAGAAGTGTGGAGCTATCAGCAACGGGCCTCCTTCCACACCGGCACTGTGTCTACCGCCGGCAACCTGGTGTTCGTGGGCGACCTGGACCGTTACTTCCGCGCCCATGACGTGCGCACCGGCGAGATCCTGTGGGAGACCCGCCTCGGCACCTCGGTGCAGGGACATCCCATCGTGTTCGCCGTGGATGGCAAGCAGTACATCGGCGTCACCGCGGCCCTGGGGGGTTCCTCGCCCCGCACCGTGCCCCTGGTGATCGCCCCGGAGATCCAGCACCCGGATAACGGCAATGCCTTGTATGTGTTTGCGTTGCCGGATTGATGGGGTCTGCTGATCCCAAGGGATGTCGGGGATCCCCCCGGCGTCCCTTCATTGGTCCGTACTGAATTACCCAGGCTCTTGCCGTCATCTTGCCGCAGTCTTCCTCCCGGGTGATCCACCGATGCTTCGCCAGCGTAACCTCGGCGAACCTCCTTTCATACCCTAGAGATCTTTTCCATGCGCAAACTGAGCTTGATGCTGGCTTTTGTAACCCTGCTCCCCTTGACCACTCTCCACGCCGCCTCCGCTGTCGACGGCCTGTGGGACTTCACCATGACCAGCCCCATGGGGTCGGTCAGCGCCAAGGTCACCCTGAAAGTGGACGGCGGCACCCTCACCGGCCAGTTCGACCTGGGCAATGGCCGCACCTGGCCGATCCAGGACGGCGTGGTGGATGGCAACGGCATCCGGTTCACGATCACCCGCGACGGGGCATCCATGACCTATGCCATGCGCGGCACTGTGGAAGGTGATGCCGTTGCCGGTGCTGCGGAAGCGATGGGCAGCGTCGCCGAGTGGTCCATGGTGCGGGCGAAGTAGCTTTCGCTCAATCCCGCGCGTAGCGCCACAGGATCTTCTGCTCCGCGGAATAAAACACACACTTGAAGATCATGCCGTAGAACAGCGGCAACAGGGCGATACCGTAGCGGGCATACAGGGTGCTGCTGTCCAGCAATTCCGGATTCTGGGAAAAGCCGATCAGCAGCAGAATCAGGCCGAGGAAAAAGGCCACGCCGCCCACCAGCAGGAACTGGTTACCGGTGACCTGCAGAAAACGGCGCGCCAGGTCCACCAGTTTGGGCGATGCCGGGTCCGCATCGCTGAGACTCAGGCGAAAAGCCAGGCGCGCGGCCTGGGCCGACGTGGCGCCGATGCCCAGGGCAAGGCTGGTGGGAACGAGCAGAATCAACACCGGTGGACTGATCAGCCACAGGCCGAAATCCGCCGTGGCCAAAGCCAACACCAACATGAGTACGAAGAAAATCAAGCTCAGCAAGTAAGCCATACCGGCACCTCTCTGGGTCCATAGGAAAGTACACGCAGTGTGAATCGCCTGTCTCCAGTACCACAGATCCACTGCACCTCGATTGCGCGCCACGTCCCTGCGCTCGGCATACTCCTCCTGCAAATCTCCCATGACGGGCTCACGCAACGGTGCTGGGAGGAAGAACGACAGCAGTGCCTGGGGGATGGCCGGTGGCTCGAAGGCCATGCCACCGTCCGCGGGAAATCCTGGGTTCATTCCCATATCAGCCCACCCCGGTGTGCTGTTGCCGGTATATTCAGCTGTACCCCTTCCCACAGCACCTGCAGGGAGTCCCGCGCCTCGCGCAACGCGGCACGTCCGCGACCTGTCACTGCATAGTATTTCTTGGCGCGCCCGCCCCGCCTGGCGGTTGCTTCACCGGTACGGGATTCCACCAGCCCCTTGGCCTGCAATCGGTCCAGGGTGGTGTAGATGGCGCCGATGGAGATGT
>JBJOHV010000032.1:0-62292 GCA_046047495.1 Pseudomonadota bacterium
CGGCGGATTTCGTCATGCTGAGGGATGATACGAATTGGCAGCAGGTGATCGACAGATTCGGGAAAGTGGTGGTCAAGCCCGTTGGCGAGGGTTCCAGCATCGGCATGTCCTTGGCCAGTGATGCCGCACACCTGCAACAGGCCTATGAGTCTGCCAAAAGTTTCGATGCCCGCGTGATGGCGGAACGACATATTGCGGGTAATGAGTTTACCGTGGCGTTGTTGGGTGGTCGCACACTGCCCGCCATCCAGTTGGGAACAGACCATGACTTCTACGACTTCAACGCCAAATATCTTGCCAGTGACACCCGCTACATATGTCCGGTGCAGCTGCCGGAAGATCAACTGCAGAGGTTGAACCGCCTGTCAACGGAGGCGTTTGCCGCACTTGGGTGTGAAGGCTGGGGCCGCATTGATGTCATGCAGGACAATAAAGGCGAGTTTTATGTGCTGGAAGCCAATACCGTTCCCGGTATGACCAGCCACAGCCTCGTGCCCATGGCAGCCCGGGAAGCCGGGCTCAGTATGGAACAACTGGTTTTGCAGATACTGTTCGCAAAGCAGGAACCGGGGGATGGGCATGAACAGATCTGAGCATCGCCGTCCGTCGACAGCCTCCAACCCAAGCCCTCGGCGCAGGCCGATTGCAAGCCGATCGGTCCGCCACGTCGCCGTAGAGCGCCGGGCATGGATGCAACCCCATTACCTTGGCTTCGCGCTGCTGGGTTTACTGATGCTGGTGTTGGCCGTATTGGTGATCAGGAGCAGTGAGCGGGTTCTGTCCCATGTCAATCCACAGTTGAGTGCTGTGGTTTTGGAAAACGATACCCGGTTCGTCCAGGAAAACGAAATCCGCAGCACCCTGGCGGACCTCAACCACCGGGGATTTTTCAGTCTGGACGTGCGAGATGTGCAGTTGCGGCTGGAGGCCCATCCCTGGATCGCCAGTGCCGAGGTCAAGCGGGTTTGGCCGGATCGCCTGGTCATCAACCTGGTGGAGGAGGCTCCCATCGCACGCTGGGGTGCGGACCGGCTGTTGAATCAGCAGGGTGACATATTCACCCCGACACCCGGCAGCAACCTGCCCAACTTGCCTTTGCTGCAGGGGCCGGAAGACGGCCAGGTGCTCATGATGGAGCAGTTCCAGGTGATCAGTGCGCTGCTGTTCCCTCATGGCTTGCGGGTGGATCAATTGTCCTTGAGCGAGCGGGGGTCCTGGGAGCTGATTCTGAATGACGGGATTCGGGTGGTGGCCGGTAAGCAGGATGTCCTGAACCGGCTGAAAAGATTCGTCGACATTTATGATAGTCGGATTAAAAACGATATAGCTGTAATTGAAGTGGTGGACCTGCGCTATGAAAACGGCATTTCAGTGAAGCACCAGGCGCAGGATGCCTCAGAAGTCGCAGTTCGTTGACAGGCCGTGGCAGTAGCATGAAACGTCCGCAGCAGGATCACATTGGGGTACAAGGGTAATGGGCGAGAAGGCTGGAGATAACATGATCGTTGGGCTGGACATCGGCACGTCCAAGGTCGTCGCCATCGTGGGTGACATCAATGCCGATGGCAATCTGGATATCGTGGGAATCGGCAGCCACCGATCCCGGGGCCTGAAGAAAGGCACTGTAGTCAACATTGAATCCACGGTGGAGTCCATCCAGCGGGCCATCGAAGAGGCGGAGTTGATGGCCGGCTGCCAGATACATTCCGTGTATGCGGGAATTGCCGGCAGTCATATTCGGAGCATGAACTCCCACGGCATCGTGGCTATCCGCGACGGGGAGGTCATGAAGGCTGATATCGAGCGGGTCATAGATGCTGCCCAGGCGGTGGCCATTCCTGCCGATCAGAGGGTGCTGCACATACTTCCCCAGGAATACATCATCGATTCCCAGGAAGGTGTGAAGGAGCCGCTCGGCATGTCCGGTGTGCGGCTGGAAGCCAAGGTGCATCTCATCACCTGCGCCATCAATGCCGTACAAAACGTGGAAAAATGCATTCGCCGCTGTGGACTGGAAGTGGACGAGATCATTCTCGAGCAGCTCGCCTCCAGTTATTCGGTATTGACCGAGGATGAGAAGGAGCTGGGGGTATGCCTGGTGGATATCGGCGGCGGCACCACAGACATCGCCGTTTTCACCGAAGGTGCAATACGTCATACCGGTGTCATTCCTATCGCCGGTGACCAGGTGACCAATGACATCGCCATGGCCCTGCGCACCCCAACGGAAAATGCCGACGAGATCAAGATCAAGTACGCCTGTGCACTGACCCAACTGGCAAGTGCCGACGACATCATCAAAGTGCCCAGTGTGGGCGACCGGCCACCCAGGCAATTGTCCCGTCAGGCACTGGCGGAGGTGGTGGAGCCACGGTATGCGGAGTTGTTTGCGCTGGTGCAGAACGAACTGCAGCGGAGCGGATTTGAGAACCTCCTGGCAGCCGGAATCGTGCTGACCGGAGGGACCAGCAAGATGGAAGGGGTGGTGGAGCTGGCAGAGGAAATATTCCACGCGCCGGTTCGTATCGGGGCGCCTCATAATGTGCGAGGTCTAGCCGATATCGTAAGAAACCCCATCTACTCCACCGGCGTGGGCTTGCTGCTTTACGGGTTGAAACAACATCAGGAGCGCGGTGGACGCAGTCCCAGAAAAGAGCCACAGATCCACTTGGTGGAGCGTGTCAAGAACTGGTTCCAGGGGAATTTTTAGTTATCAGGGGGCTTTACCATGTTTGAGTTAGTCGAGAATGTACCTCAGAGTGCAGTCATCAAGGTCATCGGGGTTGGTGGTGGCGGCGGCAACGCGGTCAATCATATGGTTGCCAACCAGGTGGATGGGGTGGAATTCATTTGTGCCAATACCGACGCCCAGGCGCTGAACAATCTCAAGGTCAAGAACATTCTGCAGCTTGGCAGCACCATCACCAAAGGATTGGGTGCGGGTGCCAATCCCGACATCGGCCGTGAAGCTGCCCTCGAGGACCGGGATGAAATCAGCGAGATACTATCCGGTGCCGACATGGTGTTCATCACTGCTGGCATGGGGGGTGGTACCGGTACAGGTGCAGCGCCCATTGTTGCCGAGGTTGCCCGGGAGATGGGAATTCTTACCGTGGCGGTAGTCACCCGGCCCTTCCCGTTTGAAGGCAAGAAGCGGCAGTTGGTAGCCCAACAGGGCATCAGGCTTTTGCAGTCCCATGTGGACTCGCTGATTACCATTCCCAATGAGAAATTGCTGGAGGTCCTTGGCAAGGACGCCTCGCTGCTGCAGGCATTCAAAGCTGCCAATGATGTGTTGTTAGGTGCGGTCAAAGGCATCGCTGATCTCATCATGCGACCCGGAATGATCAATGTGGACTTTGCCGACGTGCGCACTGTCATGGCGGAGATGGGTATGGCCATGATGGGCACGGGCTGTGCCCGTGGCAGTGACCGGGCTCGTCAGGCCGCCGAAGCAGCCATACGCAGCCCGCTGCTGGAAGACGTCAATCTGCAGGGGGCGAGGGGTATCCTGGTCAATATCACCGCGGGCGAGAACCTGTCTCTGGGAGAGTTTTCGGAAGTGGGTGATACCATCGAGGAATTCGCGTCGGATGATGCCACCGTTGTGGTCGGTACTGTCATCGATCCGGAATTGGATGACGAAATGCGGGTCACCGTGGTGGCCACCGGTCTGGGTCGGGAAATGGAACGACCGACCAAGGTGGTCGACAATACAGACATGCCCCGTGCCACGGACTACCGTCAGCTCGACAAGCCTGCCATCCTGCGCAACCGGCAGCAGGCTGCTGCTCCCGCCGGGCGGCAGGCGGCAATGGCCAGGGCCGTTGGCGCGGAACCGGATCTGGATTATCTGGATATTCCGGCATTTTTACGCAAGCAGGTGGACTAAGACAGCAACTGGTCCGGTCTCCTTGGCCAAGCCCGGGGACCGGCTGGTGGGCTGACAATTAACAGTAAAGGGCACTCCTTCGTGTTGGGTTCCAGGTTGCTTTTTGCTAACATTCGCCGATTTTTAACCGGGCATCCCCAATAGATATGTTGAATCAACGCACCCTGAAAAATGTCATCCGCGCCACCGGCGTCGGCCTTCATACTGGCGAAAAGGTTTACCTGACCTTGCGGCCGGCCCCCGTCAATACCGGGATTGTATTCACCCGGGTGGACCTGGATCCGCCAGTGCAGATCCCGGCCAGGGCATCCAATGTGGGGGACACCACCCTCTCCACCACCCTGGTCAAGGGGGATGTGCGCATCAGCACCATCGAGCACCTGATGTCGGCCATGTCCGGTCTGGGCATCGACAATTGCTTTGTGGATGTCAGCGCCCCTGAAGTCCCGATCATGGACGGCAGCGCGGGGCCCTTCGTGTTCCTGATTCAGTCGGCGGGAATCGAGGAACAGGCAGCCCTGAAAAAGTTCATCCGAATCAAGCGCAAGATCAAGCTGGAGCAGGGCGACAAGTCAGTGAGTCTGGAGCCCTTCGATGGCTTCAAAGTCAGCTATACCCTGTTGTACGACCACCCGGTCTACCGCAAGTACACCAAATCCGCCACCATAGACTTCTCCAGTACCTCGTTCGTGAAGGAGGTCAGTCGCGCCCGCACTTTTGGTTTCATGCACGAATTCGAAGAGCTGCGCAATCGTAACCTGGCCCTGGGTGCCAGCATGGACAATGCCATCGCGGTTGGAGACTACAAAGTATTGAACGAGGACGGCCTGCGCTATGAGGACGAATTCGTGAAGCACAAGATCCTGGATTCCATCGGGGATCTGTATTTGTTGGGTAACAGCCTCATCGGGGAGTTCAAAGGGCACAAGTCTGGACATGCTCTCAATAATGCATTATTAAGGATGCTCGAAGTCAATGAAGACGCTTGGGAAATTGTCAGTTTCGAAAAAGATACCAACGTGCCTATTTCCTACATGAAACCCGTGCTAGCCGCCTGATTCCCGGGAGTCGCGGTGCAACACCCCTAACTGATTGATTCAACAAGAAATGACGTTAGGCGAAGGAGTTTCTTGATTTAGCCCAAGTGTGATAGGGTTACTCGGAATTTCGCTTAGCTGTCCACGTATGAAGATTATTCTTGTTGATCAACGCCATGGTCACACCCGTACCATTGTCCTCAAAGGCTGGGCGAAAGGCCTGCTTTCCGTATTATTGCTGGGGGCTCCGGTAGCCCTGGGCTATTTCGGCTATGAAATAGCCGTCCTGCGCAACCCCCACATCTATAACGAACAGACTACCCTCAACTGGGATCAGCAGCTCAAGTTGCAGGCCGAGCAGCTGGCCGATATCAAGCAACAGTCAGAAGAACAACTGGAAGCCCTGACCCTCAGGCTCGCCATGCTGCAGGCGCGGCTGGTCCGCCTCGATGCCGTGGGAGAGCGAATCACCACCATTGCAAAACTTGATGAGGGAGAATTCGATTTCACCCAGCCGCTGGCAGTGGGTGGCCCGGAATCCCATAGCTCCGTGGATTACGAAGTTCCCCAATTCCTGGACGCCATCAGCCAGTTGGAGGCCCAACTGGAAGACCGGCAGCAACAGCTGGAGATCCTTGAAGGCATGTTGGTGGATCGGCAGATCCAGTCGGATGTCTTCATCGCCGGTCGCCCGGTGGACAAGGGCTGGATATCCTCTCGCTTCGGGCGCCGTCCCGATCCCTTCACCGGGAAGCTGGCCTGGCATTCAGGGGTGGATTTTTCCGCCGAGCGGGGTACTGATATCAAGACCGTGGCAGCCGGGGTGGTCACCTGGTCGGCTGCCAGCAGCGCCTATGGCCTGATGGTGGAAGTGAACCATGGCAATGGCTATGCCACCCGCTATGCCCATGCCGATAAATTGCTGGTGGATGTGGGCGACATCGTCAAGAAAGGTCAGGTTGTGGCCCTGGTGGGCAACACCGGGCGCTCAACCGGACCCCATGTCCATTTCGAAGTCTACAAAAATGGCAGGGTGGTCGATCCGGCCTCCTATATCCACCGCACCGCGCGCTAGACCCTCCTTCCGCACCACACTTGGCGCTGTAGCCTGAAATATCAGCAGTCGGCGTGCAGTTCCGTGTTTTGAGATACTCTCATCCCCAACGGTTCACAGCTCAGGACAACTCGGATTTCTATGATCGGAAACATACTCAGCAAGCTCTTCGGTAGCAGCAATTCCCGCAAGCTGAAAAAAATTCAGCGGGTGGTGGACAGGATCAATGCCTTTGAGGCGGATCTGGAAAAATTGACAGATGGCCAATTGCAGGAAAGGACCACCCAGCTGCGGGACCGCTATGCTGCCGGTGAAACGCTCGAAGCGTTGCTTCCCGAAGCCTTCGCGGTGGTCCGGGAAGGCAGCAAGCGGACCCTCGGCTTGCGCCATTTTGACATGCAGATGGTGGGTGGCATCGTCCTGCATGACGGTAATATTGCGGAGATGCGCACCGGCGAGGGCAAGACCCTGGTGGCGACCCTGCCCGCCTATCTGAACGGCCTGACCGGTCGTGGGGTACACATCGTCACTGTCAATGAGTACCTGGCACAACGTGATGCCGATTGGATGGGACCCCTGTACCGGTTCCTGGGGCTCAGTGTCGGTGTGGTGCGCTCCGGACAGACTGCCGCAGAAAAAAAGGCAGCCTATGCCAGCGACATCACCTATGGCACCAACAACGAGTTCGGCTTCGACTACCTGCGGGACAACATGGCGTTCCGACTTGAAGACAAGATGCAGCGGGAGCTGAATTTTGCCGTGGTGGATGAAGTGGACTCCATCCTGATCGACGAAGCCCGCACGCCGCTGATCATCTCCGGCGCGGTCCAGGACAGTTCCAAGCTGTACATTGCCATCAACAAGCTGGTGCCGCGCCTGCGCAAGGGTGACAAGCAGGAAGGGGACAGGTTGGCGGCCAAGCTGGACAAGAACTATGTGCCTCCGGAGGACGGCCACTTTTATGTGGACGAGAAGACCCGTCAGGTGGAATTGACCGAGGAAGGTCACGAATTCATTGAAAAGATGCTGGTGGAGAACAAGCTGCTCAACGAGGGCGAAAGCCTGTACGCCGCCACCAATCTGGGTTTGTTGCACCATGTCAATTCCGCTCTCAAGGCCCATTATCTGTTTCACAAGGACGTGGAATACATCGTGCAGGACAACCGGGTTGTGCTCATCGACGAGCATACCGGTCGCACCATGGAGGGAAGGCGTCTGTCCGAGGGCTTGCACCAGGCCCTGGAAGCCAAGGAGGGATTGCAGATCCAGAGTGAGAGCCAGACCCTGGCATCCACTACGTTCCAGAACTACTTCCGCCTGTACGGCAAACTCTCCGGCATGACCGGCACCGCGGATACCGAAGCCTTCGAATTCAGCCAGATCTACAATCTGGATGTCATCGTCATTCCAACCAACAAGCCCATGATCCGCAAGGATGATAATGATCTGGTGTTCCTGTCCATGGAGGAGAAATTCGATGCCATAGTGCGGGATATCAAGCAATACAGCGGTCAGGGAGCTCCGGTCCTGGTGGGCACCGCCTCAATCGACACCTCGGAAATCCTCTCCGCACGGCTCAAGAAGGAGGGCATCAAGCACGAAGTCCTGAATGCCAAATTCCACGCCAAGGAAGCGGAAATCATTGCCCAGGCCGGCCGTCCCGGAGTGGTTACCATCGCCACCAACATGGCCGGTCGCGGCACCGACATTGTCCTCGGCGGCAAGTGGGAAGCCGAGGTGGCGGCACTGGAAAATCCTGGCGAGGAGCAGATTCGTCGCATCAAGGAAGAATGGCAGTTGCGTCACGATCAGGTGATCGCCGCGGGCGGGTTGCACATCATCGGCACGGAACGGCACGAATCCCGACGCATCGACAATCAGCTGCGCGGCCGGGCCGGGCGGCAGGGCGATCCCGGCTATACCCGTTTTTATCTGTCCCTGGAAGACAATCTGATGCGCATCTTCGCCTCCGACGGGGTGCGCAATCTGATGCGAAAACTTGGCATGGAAAAAGGTGAGGCCATAGAGCACGGCATGGTCACCCGCTCCATCGAAAAAGCCCAGCGCAAGGTGGAAGGCAGGAACTTCGATATTCGCAAGCAATTGCTGGAATACGACAACGTGGCCAACGACCAGCGCAAGATCATATATCGGCAGCGCAATGAATTGATGGCCAGCGAGGATGTCTCGGAGTTGGTCAGCGAAATGCGTGGAGAGATCGTCGCCAGCATGGTGGATCGTTTCATCCCGCCCCAGAGCATACCCGAGCAATGGGATATCGAGGGCCTTGAAACCGCACTGGAAACCGAGTTTGCAATCCGTCTGCCCGTCCAACAATGGCTGGACGAGGACGATCAGCTGTTTGAGGACAAGCTGAAGGAAAAACTCACACAGATATTGACCGATCAGTATGAGAGAAAATGCGAGCCGGTGGGTGCCAAGATGCGGCTGTTCGAAAAACAGATCATGTTGCAGATTCTCGACAATCTGTGGAAAGAGCATTTGGCGACCATGGACCAGCTGCGCCAGGGAATTTTCCTGCGCAGTTACAGCGGCAAGAATCCCAAACAGGAGTACAAGCGTGAGGCTTTCGCACTGTTTCAGGATTTGCTGACCAACCTGCAGGAGGAAGTGATCCGCATGCTCAGTCACGTGCAGATCCGCCAGGAGGACGAGGCCGACGCCATCGAACGTCGTCGGGCCGAGGAGCGTGCCAGAGAGCGCATGCAATTCCAGCACGCGGCGGCCAGCGCACTGACTGCGGAGCCAGAAGCCGAATCTGCTGCGGCCGAAAGTCGCGGCACTGCGGAGGAAGCAAAAGCCCCGTTCGTCAGAGAGATGCCCAAAGTGGGCCGTAATGAGCCTTGTCCCTGCGGGTCTGGCAAGAAATACAAAGTGTGCCACGGCGCTTTGGGCTGATCGGTATGGCGACAGGCATTGAGATCAACACAGCAGTGCTGCCTGTACCCGGCATCCGACTGGCAGCCATTCCTGCCGGCATCCGTTACCAGAACCGACTCGACCTGGTGCTGGTGGAATTGGATGCTGGTGCCACTGTCGCCGGCGTATTCACCCGCAACGCGTTTTGCGCCGCCCCGGTGGTGGTAGCCAGGATGCATCTGCAGCAGGCGGCCTGTCGCTACCTCCTCATCAATACCGGCAATGCCAACGCTGGTACAGGAGCCAAGGGTCAGGCGGATGCAGAAGCCTGTTGCGAGGCGCTGGCCGGCTTGACCGGGATCGATCCCCGGCAGGTGTTGCCATTTTCGACCGGTGTGATCGGTGAGCCATTGCCCGTGGCCACCATCATCAAGGGTCTGCCTGCCGCGTTGCAGGCGCTGGATGCCGACCGATGGGCCACCGCCGCCCGCGGCATCATGACCACGGATACCCGACCCAAGGCCGTGTCAGGAACAGTGCAGTGTGGCGACAAGCTCGTCACCATCACCGGCATCGCCAAGGGTGCCGGCATGATCAAACCCAATATGGCAACGATGCTGGCCTTCATTGGCACCGACGCTGTGATCGAACCGGCACAGCTGCAGTCCCTGTTGAGCGACGCCGTCAGTCATTCTTTCAACCGCATCACGGTGGACGGAGATACCTCCACCAATGACAGTTGCATACTGATGGCGTCCGGCCGCAGTGGTGTAACCCTGGCGGGAGGGGCTTTACAGGCATTTGCCGCTGAGCTGAACCGGGTATGCTCCGAACTGGCCATGGCCATCATCCGGGACGCCGAAGGTGCCACCAAATTTGTGACCATCCGGGTGGTCAATGGCGGGACTTCACGAGAGTGCCTGGCGGTTGCCTATGCCATTGCCGAGTCACCCCTGGTGAAGACCGCTCTGTTTGCTTCCGACCCCAACTGGGGGCGAATCCTGGCGGCCATCGGTCGTGCGGAAGTGACTGATCTGGATATCGGACACATCGCCGTGACCCTGGGCAACACTCCTCTGGTGGTGGACGGTGCCCTGGCTTCTTCCTATACCGAGGCGCAGGGCCAGCTGGAGATGAACAAGGAGGACATCGACATCACCGTGGATTTGCGTCGTGGCGCGGTGGCAGAAACCGTGTGGACATCGGACTTATCCCTGGATTATGTGCGCATCAACGCGGATTACCGAAGCTGAGGGATCTGCCAGTCATGGCCACAGCTAAACCACCGGTTCATGTGGCGGTAGGCGTGGTGCTGGATGCGCAAGACCAGGTGCTCATCGCCCTGCGGCCCCTGCACCAGCATCAAGGCGGGCTGTGGGAGTTTCCCGGCGGCAAGGTGGAATCCGGTGAAACCGTAGTCGAAGCCCTGGACCGGGAATTTCGCGAGGAGCTCGATGTGCGAATCGATCCCCGGCATTGTCATCCTTTGCAGAAAATCCTTCATCACTATCTGGACAAGTCCGTTCTGCTGGATGTGTGGACCGTGTCAGAGATTTCCGGCCGGCCCCGCGGTCTGCAGGGCCAGGAAGTGCGCTGGCAGTCAGTGGCTGAGCTGCAACCGGCGAATTTCCCGGCAGCCAACCGCGCCATCATCCGCACCCTGCAACTGCCACGCCGCATCGCCATCACGCCACCGGATCTGGAATTGTCCCAGCTCCTCTCACGACTCCCAATACTGCGTTCCCGGGGAGTGGGTCTGTTGCAGCTGCGTCTGCCCGAAGTGTCCGCCAACAGCCTGCAGAAGATCGTCGGGGAACTGATCCGGCACTGCCAGAAGCAGGGATTGCAGCTCATGGTGAACGGGACGGTGCAGCAAATTGCGCAACATTCGGGTATCGGTCTGCATCTCAACAGCCAACGCCTGATGGCCGTGACATCACGGCCGGTGCCAACCGACGTGCTGTTCAGTGCCTCTTGCCATAACGAGCAGGAACTCCAGCAGGCACTGAATGCCGGAGTGGATTTTGTGTTGCTGTCTCCGGTGCAGACCAGCAAATCCCACCCTGGTGTCCCCGGTATGGGTTGGGACAGGTTTCAGACCCTCGCCGACAAGGTCAGTATTCCGGTGTTCGCCCTGGGTGGCTTGAGGGAGGCAGATTTGGTCAGAGCGCGGTCAGCCGGGGCCCACGGGATCGCGGCCATTTCTGCCTTCTGGGATATTTAAGGCTTCATTTTCAATTCACGTGGCAACTTACTGATATAAATGCAATAAATCTAACAATTATTGCAGCAACTACGGTAAAGTATTGGGCCATGAGGCAGATACAGGCAAATGTGACCCAGTTCAACGCGGCCTTTCTATACTGTGTGAAACTATTAATTATGGGACGTTGCAGTCAACTACTTACCGCTTTCCTGCTGGCGGGGCTCTCTTTTGGCGCCCTGGCAGACAAGGCCATTCTGGTGGCGGAAGCCGTATTGGTGGAAATCAACCCCGAGCAGCCCGCACCCGACGACGGTGAGGATATCGGTGGAGTAACGCCTCCCGCACAGCCCGCCATAGGTACGGCTACCAAGGCCACCTACATCACCAGTGGGGGCTGGGCCGTCACCAGTGCCGAATATATAGACGTTGCCACCATGGTGTTTGATTTTGGCGGCACGACGTCGGTATCCGGTGCCTCCCTGACCATGGATGTCGAGGACACGTTCAGTGCCGATGGTAGCGTGCCAATCGAAGTCTAGGGGTATGCGGCTAATGGCATCATAGAAATTTCGGATTATTCCCGTGGCTTCGCGATTCCCACAGCCTCCGTGGACATCGCCGGTAAACACCAGGTGGTGGTGGATATCACCGGTATTGTCAACGCGGCTTTGCAAACCAGCCGCTATGTGGGTTTGCGGGTCAAGAGTGCGATCCTGCCCTCGGCAGTTCCAACGGACATCGCCCCGAAATACATCGGTGCCAAGTTTTATCCGGGCTATGTGGTGGATTTCAATCCGGGGCCTCCCCCGGCATTGCCGGTGAATCAGCCGGCTTTCGATGGATTCACCCTGGTGGCGCCCCTGGTTAATGTCCCGGGGATTGGCGTAGTGAATACCCGCTTCCAGCTTGGGTCAGCCAATGCTGAATTCTTTACCCTGGTTGCCGCCGACGTCGTCGTGGATCAAAGTGTTCCGACACCCGACCTGTCAGGTTTGCAATTACTCAATTGCGCGGCCTTCGAACCGCCCACCGGAGGGGAGGTGTTGAACTCCGCGAGCATCACCTACTCCACGTCCTCCGGCGTTCTGACCATTCCCACACTGTTGTTCAATGGCAAGCCGTACTCCGCCCAACTGGCCTATATCACCGACACCAGCCCCATGAGCTTCCAGCTGACGGCGCTGGATCCAATTACCACCACAGCCGCGCCTGCCAACACGGTAGCGAGCCTGGGAGGTAGTATTACCTTGGAGCCTTCCCAGGACATCATTCCCCTCTGCCACGGCTGGGTGCTTATCGGTGATACGGCTCGTAACCGGCTGGTGGAGCGCAATGTCATATCCGGTGCCACCGGCAAGGTCTATCCCTTCGGGACCAAGCCCAATCAGCTGATGCTGGATGACACCAATGGCATCGTCTATTTCAACGTGCACCCGGAATCCCAACGTCTGTACAAGCTGGATCTCACCACGGGTGTGATTTCCAATAACCGTATCGCCGAGTTCAACCGGCGCTACTCCACCCGGGATCTCGCCCTGGGCGAGAACGGAACGGTGTTCGCGATCCTGTACGACTTCGCTAAGGTTCAGCCCGAGGACCCGCTCATCCCGTTTACCGATACCGGCCTCTATCTGGGATTGCTCGACACCAATGCCAACCTCGTGCGGCAGAGCATCGCCCTGGCGGACCCTATCCGCATCGAGTATGACCGTGTCTTTAAACGGGTATTCCTGACCACCCAGTCCAATCTGGCCACTTTTCAGTATGACACCGTCTCTCACGCATTGACGTTTGTGGAGGGCACGGACATTTCCGTGGGCTCAGGCTGCACTGACTTCTCCATTTCTCCGGATGGCAAGCGCCTCGCCTATCCCTGTCCGGCGGGCAACATCGAAGATGATGTAAGCAAACCTCACGTCGGCATCCACGATCTGGATCCGGTGGACTACAAGAATCCTGATGGTGAATGGTATCTCGGCGTGGCGCCGGTGAGTTCGACCTTCAGTCCCGATGGCACCCTGCTGATAGCAACCGATGGCAGCAAGATTTATTTCTTCGATGTGGTCACCCACCTGCCGCTGCAGGTCTATGAACTTGGCGGTGAAAGCGGTGAAGTTGTCAGGAAAATACGTTTGTCGCGAGACGGCAAGTATCTGCTGGTTTTCATGGAGAGTGAGCTGTCGGCTACCAATAGCAAGCTGTATTGGATGCCCATTCCCAGCTCGATAGTCGGCACCCCTTTACCCTAGCTGTCAGGTCGCCAGTCACCGGGTTCTTCATCGTTATCATCGATGATGATGCTCTCTCCCGCGATGGCATGCCGGCCACTGGCCCATTCCCCGAAATCGATCAGCCGACACCGCTGGGAACAGAACGGTCGGTAGGGATTGTCCGCTGACCACTCTACCTGTTTCTGGCAACCTGGACACATCACGGTGCGGGGTTTGTCTGTCATGGAATCCTCCTCAGCGTTGTCCGGCGAGTACGAGGTAGCGGCGATGCAGTTTTCCGACTTCGCTCTGCAGGTGTTTCAGATCCCGGTCATTGACGATGATGTCGTCGGCCCTGGCGAGCCGATCGTCGCGAGAGGACTGGGAGGCCATGATGGATTTCACCGTCGCTTCATTGTTGGTGTCGCGCTCCATGGTGCGGCGCAGTTGCAGTTGCTCGGGAGCATCCACCACCAGAATGCGGTCCACAGATTCCGCCTGGCTTGTTTCCAGCAGCAGGGCTGACATGACGATGCAGTAAGGAGAGTCCAATACCGCTATTCGATGACGCAGCCGCTCTCCGATCAAGGGATGCAACAGGTTTTCCAGCCAGCGTCTCTGGGCTGGATCCGCAAACACGATGCCGCGCAGGCGGGCGCGATCCAGACGGCCATTGGCCTGCAGAATGTCCGGACCGAAATGTTCGGTGATTTGCGCGAGGGCGGTTTCCCCCGGTTCCACGGCTTCCCTGGCCAGGACATCGGTATCGATGACAGGTACCCCGAGCTGCGCGAAGATGGCTGCGACCGTACTTTTGCCGCTGCCGATTCCTCCCGTCAATCCGACCACCAGCATGACGTCAACCTCGCTCGGGTCCCGTGCTTATCCGACAAAACTCGTGATATACCAGGACGTCAGGGACGGACCCCAGATCAACATGATGAAGCCAGCCCCTGCCAGATAGGGCCCGAAGGGCATGGGCTGGGAACGATCTCGCTTGAACAGGGCGATCATGGCGATCCCATAGGCCGCGCCGACCAATGACGAAAGTATGACGATGGGCAACAGACTCTGCCATCCCATCCAGGCGCCCAGGGCCGCCAGCAGTTTGAAATCGCCGTAGCCCATGCCTTCCTTGCCGGTCAGCAGCTTGAATGTCCAGAAGAACACCCACAACACCAGGTAACCCGCGATGGCGCCAGCCACTGCATCCTGCAGGGTTGTCAGCCCCAGGCCCAGGGCGCTGATCAACAGGCCCAGCCACAGCAGCGGAATGGTGATGTTGTCGGGAAGCAGCTGGTGATCGACATCGATCAGGGTCAGGGCAATCAGGCTCCAGGTCAGGATCAACAGTGCCAGGGTGAGCCATGTGGCACCAAAGGTCAGGGCGACCAGTCCCGAGGCCAGGCCGGTGATGAATTCAACCGTGGGATAACGCCAGGAGATGGGAGTCTTGCAGTTGGCGCAGCGACCCTTCAGCAGAAGGTAGCTGAGCACCGGTATATTTTGCCAGGGTTTGACTGGCTGCTTGCAGACCGGGCAGTGGGAATCGGGCTTGACCAGATTGAAGGTGCTGAACTGTGCGGTAGGGTCATCGGTGGTGACCGCATCGGTGCCCAGCTCCAGGAATTCGCAGCATTGGGATTTCCATTCCCGCTGCAACATGATCGGCAGGCGATACACCACTACATTGAGGAAGCTGCCCACCAGCAGTCCCAGCACCATGGCGAAAGCCAGCAATACGCCGGTATTGGCAGAAAGCAGCTCGAATAATGCCATCAGGCCGGTTCTTGCCTACATCACCTGACCGAGCTGGAAGATGGGCAGATACATGGCGATCATCAGGCCGCCGATCAACACACCCAGCACGGCCATGATCATGGGTTCCATCAAGGCAGTCAGGCCGTCCACCGCGTTGTCGACTTCGGCTTCGTAGAAGGTGGCGCACTTGTCGAGCATGCCGTCGAGAGCACCGGATTCCTCACCGATGCCAACCATTTGCACGATCATGGTCGGGAATAACGTGGTGTTGCGAATGGCAAAGGCGAGTTGCTGCCCGGTGGTGACGTCATCCTTGATGCGCTTGGTGGCGGTGGCATAGACCACATTGCCGGTGGCGCCCGCCACCGAATCCAGGGCATCCACCAGCGGTACGCCGGCGGAGAATGTAGTTGAAAGCGTGCGGGTAAAGCGTGCATAACAGGATGAATTCTGAATGGGCCCGATGATGGGCAGCTTAAGGGTAAGCTTGTCAATGGTGTTGGCGAAGCCCTTGGACCTGACCATGGCCTCCTTGTAGACAAATCCCAGCACTACCGCCCCGATCACCACTTTCCACCAGTGGGCGATGGCAAAGTCTGACATGTGCAGTACCAGCAAGGTGAAGGCCGGCAGGTCGGCACCGAAGCTGGAAAAGGTTTCGGCAAACTGAGGCACCACCTTGACCAGCAGGATGCCTGTCACCACGATGGCCACCGTGACCACCGCGATCGGGTAGTTCATGGCCTTCTTGATCTTGGCCTTCAAGGCCTCGGATTTCTCCTTGTAGGTGGCCAGGCGATCCAGCATGGTTTCGAGGGCGCCAGACGCTTCACCGGCTTCCACCAGGTTGCAGAACAGGTCATCGAAATAACGGGGATGCTTGCGAATACTCTCCGCAAAGTTGTTACCGGCCGCTACGTCGTCGCGGATTTTATATACCAATTCCCGCATGGAGGCGTTTTCCAGGCTGTCACCCACGATCTCGAAGGATTGCACCAGGGGTATGCCCGCTTTCATCATGGTGGCAAGCTGGCGGGTAAATACAGCCACGTCGCCCGGCGTGATCTTTTGCTTGCGGGGTCCGAACAGGTCCTTGGGCTTGCGTTTGACCTTGCTGGGATTGATACCTTGCTTACGCAACTGGGCTTTGACCAGTGCCTGGCTGGCACCCGGAATTTCACCCTTGGTCTTGTTGCCATTCTTGTCTGTGCCCTGCCAGACATAGATGGACTGGACGGCTTCAGTTGCCATGTTGACTACCTCGATACCCGAATTGAACCGGTACTATTGAGCTGATGTTTTACGTAAGTCCGCTGACTTCGTCAAGGCTGGTCAGCCCTTGGGCTACCTTGAGCAGAGCGGATTGCCGCAGTCCCAGGAACCCTTCCTGGCGCGACTGCGCTGAAAGCTGCCGTGTGTCACAACTTCCCATGATAATACGGGTCATGGCAGTGGAGATGGGAACCACTTCATAGATTCCAATCCTGCCCAGGTAGCCATCCCGGCAATGCCTGCAACCCACTGCCCGGAAAGTACGCAGTCCGTTCAATTGACAGGGCTGGAAGCCTGCTTCCAACAAACTGTTGTCGGGAATGCTGATACTTTCTTTACAGTGGCTGCACAGGCGTCGCACCAGACGTTGGGCGATGATCAAGGCTATGGAGGAGGCCAGGTTGTAGGCCGGCAGTCCCATGCCCCGCAGACGGGACAGGGTTTCAGCGGCATTGTTGGTATGCAGGGTGGACAACAACAAATGGCCGGTCTGGGCGGCCTTGACGGCAATTTCCGCGGTTTCCAGGTCCCGCACCTCCCCGACCATGAGGATGTCCGGGTCCTGGCGCAGAAGCGCGCGTAGGGCCGAGGCAAAGGTCATGCCGATGCGGGGATGGACCTGCAGCTGGTTGATGCCCTCCAGGTACATTTCCACGGGATCCTCCACGGTGGAAATATTGCGCTCAGGCGTATTGAGGCGGTTGAGTCCGGCATAGAGGGTGCGGGTCTTGCCGCTGCCCGTGGGGCCAGTGACCAGGATCATCCCCTGGGGTCGCTGCAGCGCGGACAGGTAGAGCTGCAGTTGCCCGGGTTCAAAACCCAGGGTATCCATGTCCAGGCCGACCTGGGAGGGATCAAGCAGCCGCAGCACCAGTTTTTCACCCCACAGAGTGGGCAGAGAATTGACCCGCAGTTCCAGATTGCGATTGCCACCGAGTACAAGTTTTATACGACCGTCCTGGGGCAGTCGGCGTTCGGAAATATCCATCCTGGACAGGATCTTCAGGCGCGAGACGATGCGTCCGGCCATCTTGATTGCGGGGCGGTCGATTTCGTGCAGCAGTCCGTCGATGCGAAAGCGTATGCGGAAAATCTTTTCGAAAGGTTCGATGTGAATGTCCGAAGCCTGCTGGCGTACGGCTTCCAGCAGCAATTGATTGACGAAGCGCACCACGGGCGCGTCATCCACGCCATGGCGCGGAGCATCGTCCCCCGGCGCGGGATCCGCTTGCGGAACCTCAAGAGCGGAGACCGACAGGGGTTGATCACCGACCTGTTGCGGCAGACCCTGCTCGATCCCGCCGGATACAGTCCGTAATGCCATGGCAAGCTGGTCTTCATCCACTGCCACTGCTTCGACCGCCATGCCGGTATGGAATCTTATGGCATCCAACCCAGCAGCATCGGTTGGATCCGACAAGGCCACGAAGAGTCGGTTTGCGCGATGGAAAAGGGGCAGTGCCCGGTGTTTGCTGAGCAGTCGCAGGTCCAACAGGTTCCCGGGGATCGCGCTCAGATCGAAAGCAGACAGGTCCAGCAACGGCAGGCTGAACTCCTCAGCTACCGCAGCGGAGAGGGATCCACGCTCCAACAGCCGGGTCCGGATCAGTTGGCGTACCAGGGTGACTCCGCTGCGGCGGGCAGTCTCGGTGGCGGCTGCCACCTGAGCATCGGAAAGCAATTGTTGCGATACCAACCGCGCGGCCAGACCAGTGCGTGGATTACTCATGGGTGACGTCGCCTCCGGTCCTGGGTGGGGCTGCGGGCCCCCCCGGACAAATTATAGATTATCATTCGGAAGTCGATGGAATGTTGGGCGAAACACGTTGCCGGCGGAGGAATAGAATATGAATCGCTGGAAGGCTTTTGGCATACACCTGGGCATCAGTGTGGCCGTATTTGCAGCGCTGATGGCGGTGATCATCTACTTCTGGTTCCCGGGTATCCTGTTCAGCATCGATGGCGGTTGGAACGGGCTCAAAATCATCATGGGCGTGGATGTGGTGCTGGGTCCCCTGTTGACTCTTATCGTTTTCAAACCCGGCAAGAAAGGGCTGAAATTCGACCTTGCCTGCATTGCCGTTGTCCAGATCAGTTGCCTGCTGGCGGGCACCTGGATCGTCCACGGCGCCAGACCGCTGGCGGTGCTGCTGGCATACGACACGGTGTACAGTCTGGGTGCCAAGGAATTCGAGTTATACGGCAAGGATCCCGCCCTCTTGGAGGCCTTTCCGGGACCCTACCCCAAACTGCTGTACTCGGAGCTGCCGGAAAATGACATCAGTGCGGACATCATCAATGTCCGCAGCCAGTTCATCGGTGACCCGCTGTTCATTCAGACCGAACGCTATCGGGCCATGCCCGACGACGTGGAGCCGGTGTTCCGGCGGGTGGCATCGGTGCGGGCCACGGCACAAACCCTGGTTGGAGAGGAGGCGATTGGGGTGGAAGGCGATGGCTGTCTGCTGAGTTATTTCGTTTCAGCCTATACCAACGGGCTGGTGTGCTTCGATGGGGAATCCCGCAAGCTGACCCGCTTTATTCCCATGTAGATCAGTGCAACGGATTGCGAATCTCCGTTCTATCGGCAGTAGCCGCCGGTTTCGCAGGTACCCCCCTCGGTCCACTGGATCGGGGGCAGTATTCCATTGGGAGTGAGCGTATAGGTGACACCCTGCAGGTCCGTGCCATCGTTTCGCCAGGTCACGGTGATGACGCCGTCCACCACGGTAATGCCGTGGGTATTGGCGCCCAGGGCCTGGGCGGGGGGAATTCCCAGCTGGCCCGCATCCAGATCGGTCAGCGCAGTCGCCCGGTTGAGGGCAGTGGCGGTGATGATGCCGGCGCGGTAGGCACCAATCTGCAAAATGGCTTCGGAAAAACGGGAGCGATTGCGGTACAGGTCATAGGCCGGCAGTGCGACAGATACCAGGATGCCGATGATGGCAACCACGATCATCAGTTCGATGAGGGTAAAGCCGGACTGGGGTTGTTGGATGTGACTCTTCATGACAAGGCTTCCTTGATGTTCGATGGTCTGACGGAGCAGACAGCTAACAAGACACCTTCTGTTGTTGAGTTTCCGAGTCGGGACCTGTGCAGTGATTAGGGGGTTGTGTAGGGAGTGCTAAGTGGGTGGAAGTCTCCCGGGCAGGCATCAGGCGCCGGCCCGGGAGCGATTCAGCTATTAGCAAAGACCACTGGTCAGACAGGTGCCGCCTTCGGTCCACTGCACCGGGGGAGTGATACCGCCGGCAGACAGGGTGTAGGTGATACCGGACATGGCGGAACCGTCCAGCTGCCAGGTCATGGTGATCACGCCGTCAGTCACGCTGGCACCGTGGGTGGTATCAGCAGCAGCCACGTTGGCAGGGATACCCAGGGCAGCGCCGTCCAGAGAGGCCAGGGCATCCGGGTTACGGGTCTGGATGGCCAGTTCCATGGCGGTCTTGCGGGGGGTTACGGCCAGCACCAGTTCAGAGAACGCGGCGCGGTTGGAGTAGTTCTGGTAAGCGGGCAGGGCCACGGCAGCCAGAATGCCGATGATCGCGACCACGATCATCAATTCGATCAGGGTGAAACCTTTGTTGAGCTTGTTCATGTTACATCTCCGGTTTGGTAAGTACGTCAAGTTGGTGAAAACCCGTTCCGCCAATGACAGCGGTTGAGGCTCTACATACACTTAGCGTGCCAATTTCAATAAATAACAATTAACTTGTTGATAAGCATGAATAAAATAAAATATTTCAACTCTCAAGTTTGGCCAAATGTTGCCGGGCTGCCGGCGTGTGTGGTTAGTGACTGACAAATAGTGTCACTATCTGACCACCCACGTAACACAGGGTAGTCGAGGATTGAGCACAGGCCAGTTGGAGTGGCGCAGAGCCAATTCCTGGCCGATAACCTGCCGTGACAGGCTTCAACGTAATCGTCCTGCCGGTTCCTTATACTGACTCGGTGGATGGGACAAACCACTCAGGGCCAATGTCCGTGGACCACAGGAGAGCCAATCGACGTGAACAATTCGCCCTCCAGGGCTCGACAGGCCGGTCTGGCAGCCGGCACGGTTGTGCTGCTGCTGGTCACCGCTGCCATCTACTGGCCGGGTTTGTCCGGCCCCTTCATTTTTGACGACTACGCCAACCTGCAAAATCTTGGCTTGGATGGTGGTGTCACCGACTGGGAAAGCTTCCGCCGCTTTGTGTTCGGCAATATGTCCGGGCCCACCGGCCGTCCCGTGGCCATGCTGACCTTTCTGCTGGACGGCCAGGATTGGCCACCGCTGGTCAGTGCCTTCAAGTACACCAATGTGATGATCCATCTGCTGTGCGGCCTCATGGTGTTCTGGCTGTTCTACCTGGTGAGCAAGGTGCTGGGCGTGGCGGAGACCACTGCGGCCTGTCTGGGCCTGCTGACAGCTGCCATCTGGTTGCTCCATCCCCTCAACGCCACCACCACCCTCTACGTCATACAACGCATGACCCAGCTGATGACCCTGTTCGCCGTGGCTGGGCTGGTGTGTTATGTAAAGGGGCGCAGCCTCACCACCCCACAGGAGTCATACCGGGGCGTGGGTTTACTGTGCTGCGCCTTGTTTCCCTTGGGTCTGTTGTCGGTGCTCAGCAAGGAAAACGGCGCCCTCATGCTGCTGTTGATCGTGGCGCTGGAATCCACGGTGTTTGCCCACCATCCGCGGCCAAGGCTGTTCCGTTTATGGTACCGGCTCGGGGTGCTGGTGCCCCTTGGACTCCTGGCCCTGGCCTTCATCACTATGATCGTCAGTGGCCTGGACAGTTATCAATTTCGCGATTTCACGCCGATCCAGCGCCTGCTGACGGAAGCCCGCATCCTGGTCATCTACCTGTCCAAGATCGTTTTTCCCAATGCCATCGGAGTGGGTCTTTACCATGACGAAATAGCCATCTCCACCTCCCTGTTTGAGCCCTGGACCACCCTGCCGGCCGTGGTCTTTCTGCTGGCCTTAATCATCTCGGCGTTTGCCCTGCTGCGCAGGCAGCCCATCTTCAGCCTGGCGGTATTCTGGTTTTTCGGTATGCATGTGATGGAATCCACCATCCTGCCCCTGGAACTGTATTTCGAGCATCGCAATTACATCTCCATGATCGGTCCACTGTTCGCCGTGGTCTGGTACGGGCGGCAGGCCTTGCTGCATAGCCGTTATCCTGTGGTCAGAAAGGCATTGCTGGGAGTGACAGCCGGACTGCTGCTGATCGTGATGTGGTTGACCCTGCAGATCGCCAGCCTGTGGGGCAATGCCAATCAGCTGTATGCCTATTGGGCGTTCGAAAAACCAAACTCTTTCCGCAGCCAGTGGGTGTATGCGGATTATCTGCTGGCGACCGGGGATCCTGCGGCCGCCATGGAACGGCTGGAGATGGCCCGCCGCAACCGCCCGAAAGAAGTGGCCACCATGATTCATCAGTGGAATCTGGCCTGTGAGACCGGCCTCGAAGCACCTCAGGGACTGGCTGAGATCGCCGACCGCCCCGACCTGCTGTACACCATCAACAACGTCAACCCGCTGATCAAGACACTGTTGGAGAATTACTACCTGGGAGCGTGCGACTACCCCGAGCCGGCCATCCTGCAGCGATTGCTGGAGCGCATCGCCGCCATGCCCCAGGAGGCCAACCGGCTGGCCAATTATTATGTGATCTACTCGGACTTCTATGTGTTCCAGGCGAATCTCGACCAGGCCCTGATCCAGCTCAGCAAGGGCTTTGCCCTGCGGCGGGATCCGGTGATTCCCATTCGCCAGGCCATATTGTCGGCGTCGGCTGGCAATTTTTCCGATGCCCTGGTATTTCTGGAGCGGGCGCGACAGGCTGATGCGGAGAGACGCCCCCTCATGCCTTCCTCGGCGGCGGAAATCGAACGGCTGACGGCGGACTTTTCCCGTCGGGTACCCGGCGCTGCCCTCAACTGATCTTCAAGGAACTGCGGACATGCAATTTTCCATCGTCATCCCGGCCAAGAACGAAGCTGTCAATCTCGAGCAATTCCTGCCGCGCCTGCGGGCCTGTCATCCGCAGGCGGAAACCATTGTCGTCAACGATGGCTCAACGGATGCAACGGTGGCGGTGTGCGAAAAAAATGGAGTCAGGGTCCTATCCCATCCCTACAGCAAGGGCAACGGTGCGGCGATCAAGACCGGAGCCAGGGCCGCTTCCCATGACATCATCGTGTTTCTCGATGGGGACGGACAGCACAAGCCCGAGGACATCACCCGTCTGCTGGAGGAGTTCAACAAAGGCTATGACATGGTGGTGGGTGCCCGCAGTCGCGAGGGGCAGGCGGACTCCTATCGGGCCATGGCCAACGGCATCTACAACCGTCTGTCATCCTGGATGACAGGCCATGTGGTGCAGGATCTGACGTCGGGATTCCGGGTGGTCAGGGCGGATCGCTTTCGGGAGTTCCTGTATCTTTTACCAAACGGTTTCTCCTACCCGACCACCAGCACCATGGCATTTTTCCGGGCCGGCTATAGCGTGGGATACGTGCCCATCGAGACAGAAAGGCGCCAGGGGTCTTCCCATATCAGTCTGGCCAAGGACGGCATCCGGTTCCTGCTGATCATCTTCAAGGTGGGCACCCTGTATTCACCATTGAAGATATTCTTCCCTGCAGCTGCCGGATTCTTCGCCACGGGGGTGTGCTATTACCTGTATACCTTCACTACCCAGGGGCGCTTCACCAATATGAGCGCCGTGCTGTTCATGACGGCAATATTGGTGTTTCTGATCGGTTTGGTGTCAGAACAGGTGACTGCCCTGATGTACAAGGATTCCGGCGATTGAAGATGTAGTCAGGTTTCGGCCGTGCCGGGCATCAGGCCCGGGTGTCTGGCAAAATAGGTTACTGCGATGGCGCCGATGCTGAGGTCCGACAGAATGCATATCACCCGGAAGCTCAGGGCCGTCAATGCCGCGATATCCAGCGGCAATTGCAGGCTCAACAGCCCCACCACGATACCCTCCCGCACACCGATCCCCCCCGGGGCCCACAGGGCGAAAAACCCGGCCAGAACGGCCGTGGGCAGGGCGGCCGTGATCAGCACCGTGTGGCGCAGCCAGTCATCGGCCAGGTAGGGATACAGCAGCAGTCCCATGGCGGCACCCGTGAGCAACCAGTAAGCCACATATACCAGGAACGCCTGATAGAAACCCGTGGTGTGCAGTTTGGGTGTTGTGATGCCAGGCGATGTCCTCGACTGTGCGGCGAGTCTGCGGCTGATGAGTCGATAAAACGGCAGAGTCAGGCGGGAATAGATTCGAAGCAACAGGGGGAGGGCGATGCCAGCCATTGCCAGAATTGCAAAACCCCAGGCCTCCAGCCAGAGAAATCCCAGCAATACGGCACTGACCGCGACCCCGCTCGCCAGGGTCAGCACCTGCTCCAGAATCAGCACCTGGCTTACGCCATTGAGGTCTATACCGCGGCGGTCAAGCAGCATGGCTCGACCCACGATGCCCCATACCTTGCCGGGGATGTATTTGCCCAGCACGGTGATGCCGAGGTGCCCGGTGGCTTCAAACGGACCGATTTCCAGGTTCAATTGTTTGCGCAGCAGGACTCGCCAGACTTCGATCAGCAGCCAGGCGATCACGATCTGGGCGACCAGAGCCGGCACCAGAGCCGGGTTGTGCCAAAGAGCCGCCAGCTCCAGATCGGCATAACTGCCCAACAGGGCAATCACGGCCCCGATCAGGCCGAGCAACAGGGCGGTAATGATCAGTGGCTTGAAAAATTTCGACACGGGCCTGGGTCAATAGTGAGGCAAGGGCCGATTATACGCAGGGAAGGGGTGGGATTCAGCTCCGGTTAATGCCCAGGGCCCTAGTCTGTATGCAAGCCGACGGATCAGGGCAAACACGCCGGAATCCGTGGCCTGCAAGCTGAAATCAGTGGCGTGGACAGGGTAACAGTTTGTAACTTGATATAGCCTGGGATGTGGTTTAAGTTACGCCGCTTTGGATACTTTCTCACTCGGGCTCTCACTCAGGAGTTATGGATCGATGAAAACACCAGTATGGGCAATTGCGGGAACCACCCTGTTACTTGCAGGTTGCCTGGCGGCACCTTCGGCTGTTATGGCCGAGACCAAGACGGTGAAAGATGGCGTCTTCACGGCAGCCCAGGTGGAGGCCGGCAAAGCGGTCTATGATTCGTCCTGCAAGAATTGCCACGACATGAAGTTTTATCAAAATACCCTGCGATCCTGGAATAACCAGCCGCTGCTGTATTTGTGGGAGACCATGTTCGGCACCATGCCGGCTGACAATCCCGGTTCTTTGATGTTCGAGGATTACACCACCGTCCTCGCTTATATTCTCTCTGAAAACGGCTTCCCCGCCGGGGACGTGGCACTCAATCCGGACGAGGGCATGGACCAGATTCACATCGTCGCTCCGTAAGATTCCCGCCATGCCAGGATCCCAGGTTCAGCCCTGGGAGTCCTGGTCATTCACCCCGCCCGCTTCCGGGCATTCGCGCAAAATTCTCCGAACTGCATTGCGATCCCGGGTTTCCAGATCAAGATCGTATTTTTCCGCGATGGACTCCCACAAGCGGGCATATTGGCACTGGTATTCATCCCTGGGCAGGTAGCGGTTGGGTCCGGCGAAATTCTTGCGGCGAATTTCACGCTTCTCGATCAGCATCAGATTCACCGGGTCGTTGGCAAACGCCAGTTTTTTCTCCGGCGGCCAGCGATCGCCGCCGTGGCTGTGGGCATAGATCAGAGGGATTATGTGGTCCAGGTCCACTTCGGTGGCCACCGTAAACAGCTTGCCGGTGTATTCATCCAGCCACTCCCCTGTGCGCACCATGCAATTGCGGGGATTGGTGTACGTGACCGGAATACGGCTGGTGAGTACCAGCATTTCCTGCCGTGTGGTCTGACAGTCCCCGTCGAAGTCCTCCTCGTAAGACCAGTCATCGCGATTGAAAAATTTTTCACGGTCCCGGTGATCGGTGAAAAAGCTGTCCCGACCAAACCGTTCAAAGGTGTCGGGCATTTCACAGGGTGTCAGATGACAGTGGTAGGAAGGTCCCTGATAGTGGCCGCCATTGTCATCGAGGCTGCCGGGGTGACCGGTTACGGTGCCGGTGATACACAACAGACTCGCGGCGAGAACGAGTCTCCAGGCAGCAAACAGTGAACGGGATTGCATACAGTCCTCCCAGGCATGACAGGAAAAGTCCCAAGCTGGCACCCACCTTAAACCATAGCCGTAAACCTGTCGATGGCGGCGGATCGCCCGTCAGACGAAGCGCAGGGAAAGATCCACAGCCCGGCAGTGTTTGGTGAGGGCACCGATGGAAATGAAGTCGACGCCGGTTTCTGCCACCTGCACCAGATGGGCATCATCGATGCCACCGGAGGCCTCCAGTTTCACCCGCTGCCGATTCAGCGCCACTGCTTCGCGCAGACGGGCCAGATCGAAATTGTCCAGCAGGACACTGTCGGCGCCGGCATCGATGGCCTCCTGCAGCTGCAGCAGGGTTTCCACTTCGATCTCCACCGGGCGGTCCGGTGCCAGCCGACGGGCGCGCTCGATGGCTTCGGCTACAGAGCCACAGGATCTGATGTGGTTCTCCTTGATCAGGAACGCATCGTAAAGACCGATGCGGTGATTGAAGCAACCGCCCACCCTCACCGCATACTTCTGTGCCAGGCGCAGGCCGGGGATGGTTTTGCGAGTGTCCAGCAATCTGACCCGGGTATGTCTCACCAGGTCAGCATAATGCCGGCTGATGGTTGCCGTGCCCGACAGGGTCTGCAGAAAATTCAGCAGTGTGCGTTCCGCGCTCAGCAGGCTGCGGGCGGGACCCGTGCAGATGGCCAACAACTGATCAACCCCTATACGGTCACCGTCCTGTACATGCCACTGACACTGGATGCCGGGATTTGTCTGGCGGATTACCTCACGCGCCCAGGGCAGTCCACAAAACACTGCATTCTCCCGACTGATTAATCTGGCGCTGGCGACTGCGCCTGAGGCGATCAATTGGGCCGTGATATCGCCACTGCCAATGTCCTCCGAGAGGGCCTGGGAGACTGCACGTTCAATGTCACACTGATCAGGCGGAGCAATAGTCATAATCAGATCACGCAAAAAGTGATAACCGGCTCACATTGTAGCTGAAACCTCAGGCGTGGGACACGTGCGACGAGTTGCCGGAAGGCACTGTGAACCAGGTCAATGATTGCTCTTGCAGGGCGGTGTATAAGAACCCGTAACCAGGTGAAATTATTGACCATGACGGACAAAATCTTACAGCCACGATTGAAGAATATCCCGGCAGCCGGCTCTGGGCGACTGGACAGGATCCGCTGGTCCCTGCGTCAGCGTCTCTGCGGACAATTGCGACAGTTGAGCAGTGACCTCTTCGATGAGGTCGATGACTTCCTTTTCAGTGGCGGTCAGCGTGGGCAATTCGGTGTCGATGGAAGTTATCTGAAGGCCATGCGGGAGATCCGCACCAAGCGGGAGTTGTTCGAAGAAGCATTCCTCTGCAGCCTCAATGTGCACCTGCGGTCCCAGCTTGACGAGCAGGCCGCCAATCCCGTTGCCAGGGAGGATCATCCCAAGTTGCAGGACACCGTCTATGAAAAGATGGAAGTCGACCTGGCGCTGCAAGCCATGCAAAGAAAAGCCCTGAAATTCTATGCGCCATTCGTCAGGCAGCTGGAGACCATTCAGTATCCTGAGGATGGAACGGTCAAGGTGCTGCGATTGCGTCAGGAATTTCTTGTGACCCAGGTGGTGGCGGCTTTCGAGAAGGCTCAAGAGGTATTCAGTCTTACTCTGGAGATCAGACTGATATTCCTCAAGTTGTTCGAGCAGCATCTGCTTATGAAGATGGAGCGGATCTATATGGATACCATCAGCGTGCTGAGCAATCAGCACGATGATCTGTTTGTCGCCAGGCTGTATTCATCGTCCACTGCATTCCGCAAGCGTAATGATCAAAGCCGTATCGATGATGCATTGGAAAGTCATCAGATTGCACCAGCGAAAGTTTCGGGACAGCGCTCAGTGCAGATCGAGGAGTGCGTTGATCAGCTGATCGAGGCAATGTGTACCAAACCGGGGGTGCCACAGTTCATGGAGCGCATGTTGCGCAACCAGTGGCGCAAGGTCATGTTTGTGATCGGGTTGAATGCGGGTACAAGGAGCGCTGAGTTTGAACAATGCAGGGCGACTGCGGACCGTTTGCTGGCAGTGATGTTGAACCGGTCGCAATGTGGCAGGCAGGTGGAACTCGATGCTTTACAAAGCCAATTGCAGAAGGGTTTTGATCTGGTGCAGCTGCCTGCAGCCGAACAGGACCATTTGCTTGCCCAGTTGGCGACCTGGCAGAAAACCTCGATAGCGGCGGTAGAACCCAAGGAGGTCACTGCTGCGCCCCAAAAAGCCATCGGGGTAGCCGGCAAAAAATACCTGCAGGAGGATGACCTCGATGAGATAGTAGCCATGCTCAGTGCGTCCAACGCGGCTGCAGCTCAGAAGGCCAAGGAGGAAAGCGTGGACTCCCTGGTTTTCCACCTGAATCTGGTTGATAACCTCGAGGATGGAGCCACCCTGATCTATACCGGTGGTGACGAGCCCCAGCTTTGTCAGCTGCACCGCTCCCGCGCCATCGACAACAGCTATCAGATCTGCAACAGGGCAGGCAGGGTTGTGTTGACCCGCAGTCGCCTGGGGCTGGCCATTTCCCTGCGCGAAGGGCAATTGCGAGTCAGTACTGGCGAGGCGGCGTCTGAGTCGCCCCGCCATACGGTGCTGCAGTCCATCTTCGACAAGCTTTCCACAGCCACGCTCCAGTAGTCATACCGGCGGTATGACTGTCTTGCAGAGGAGCTGACTGCCTGGCGGCCGCCATGTGCTAGACTTGGGCTCCCGAGATACGATGAGGGGCTCTCCCCACCCGCCTGGCACCGTGACCATTTTCAGAGTAAACAACCATATCCTGCAGCCAGCCCGCTTGTTGCCGTCACCCAATCACAGTGAGCGTACACAGGGCAGTGCTGTGGATCTGCTGGTGATTCACAATATCAGTCTGCCACCGGGTGAATTTGGCACCGGCTGTGTGGATGACTTGTTCTGCAACAATCTCGACTTCGATGCCCATCCGTATTTTCGCAATCTGATCGGTTTGCAGGTTTCGGCCCACCTGTTGATCGATCGTTCGGGCCATGTTACCCAATACGTGCCGTTCGATCGCAAGGCCTGGCATGCGGGACAATCCTGCTTTGCTGGCCGTGAGAACTGTAACGAGTATTCCATAGGCATTGAGTTGGAGGGCACGGACGACATGCCTTTCACAGAATCCCAGTATGCCGTCCTGATCGATGTGGCGAGAGCGCTCATGAGCACCTATCCAGGCATTACCGCGGAGCGTATCGTAGGTCATCGGGATATAGCACCTGGGCGTAAGACCGATCCTGGACCCTGGTTTGACTGGAATCGTCTGAAAGCCCACCTGATACAACAAACGGCAGGAGTCGGTCCACCATGAAGTTTCTCGTTGTCTTGATCTGCGTAAGCCTCAATTACTTCTGGAAACGGGACATCGACCGCTTCGATGACACCTGGTTTTTCCGCATGCGTCAGTTTCTGGAATCCCGCACCGCGAGTATCGCCAGGCGTTATTCCGGCGGCTGGTTGTTGGGAACCGTGCTGGTCTTTCTGGTGCCCCTGATAGTCCTTGGCGCCGTGCTTGTGCTGATGGACGATGTTTTGCTGGGGCTGTTCACCCTGATCATCAATATTATCGTGCTGTTGTATGCCTTCGATCGGACCCAGCCAGGCATGCTGGCTGAGGGATTTTTGCAGCACTGGCGCAGTGGCGACCTGGAAGGAGGCTACCTGTATCTACGCGAACATCTCAGCAGGACGGAGTTGCCGCCGGTGGACGATCATCGGCAGCTGCATCAACGCTTCGGTCGTCTGTATGTGTACCGTTGTCTGGAGAAAATGTTCGTCATGTTTTTCTGGTACGTATTGACCGGCCCTCTTGGCGTGCTGTTCACCTACATCGCCTACCAGCTTAGGGATGGGGCGCCGCAGCAGGAAAATTCCCAGCAGGAACACTGGATCCGTGTACTGGTATTGGCGCTGGAATGGATTCCCTTGCGACTGCTGGGCATCACCTTCTGCCTGGCCGGTGATTTTGAGAGCTGTTTTGCTCGTTTCCGGAATGTGCTGCTGGAGACCCCGCAGGACAATGACGCCGTGATTTATGATCTTGCCACCGCGGCATTGGGGCTGGAGCCCGTGCCGCCGGCAGACAGCCGGGATTTCGAGCGATATCAAGGGCTGGCGACCCTGGAAATCGATTCCCTGCAGGCTTTGCTGGAACGCAGTCAGATCATCTGGATTTGCTTTCTGGCGCTGGCAACCATTTTTGGTTTGCAGCTTTGAGAGGCAAATTTTGTAGTTTGTTGAGGTGATTATGAGGAAAATTCCTCCAAAAACACCAACGCCCCCTTCGCCACAGTTTTGGGCGAGTCGTTTAACCTGATGAAATTAATGAATATAAATTGGCATCATAGAAAATTCCGGCCCGATTCGTGCGGGTAGTAAAACTACAAACAGATGTATGATCTATTGGAGCGAATGGTTTTTTTGCATTAGTATTGGCGCCTTATGTAAATAAATTACATTTAAAGCCGCGCGGGTCCGTCCTTCGTGGCCTCGATACGAGAACGGGAGTTATGAGTCAGCAAAACCAAGACAGCAATCCCCTGGAAACCAAGGAATGGCTCGAGGCCCTGGGGGCCGTAATCCAGCACGAGGGATCGGAGCGGGCCAATTATCTGCTGGCCAAACTGATGGACAGAGCGACCCGGGGCGGACAACAGATCCCGTTCACCGCAGTCAACACGCCCTACCGCAATACCATCGCACCGCTCAATGAAGAGCGCATGCCCGGCGACATGTTCATGGAGCGCCAGATCCGCGGCATCATTCGCTGGAACGCCCTGGCGATGGTGATGCGGGCCAATCTGCAAAACCCGAACCTGGGCGGACACATCTCCACCTTTTCATCCATCGCAACCCTTTACGATGTCGGCTTCAATTATTTCTTCCGCGGGGCTTCCGAGCAGGCCGAAGGCGATCTGATTTATTTCCAGGGTCATTCCTCACCTGGAATCTATGCCCGTTCCTTCCTGGAAGGCCGCATAAGCGAAGAGCAACTGAACAATTTCCGTCAGGAGGTGGATGGAAACGGTCTGTCGAGCTATCCCCATCCCTGGCTGATGCCCGACTACTGGCAGTTTCCCACCGTGTCCATGGGGCTGGGACCGATCCAGGCCATATACCAGGCCCATCTCATGAAGTATCTGCACAACCGGGGGCTGATGGACATGGGCAACCGCAAGGTGTGGGCATTTCTCGGCGACGGAGAGACGGATGAGCCGGAGTCCCTGGGTGCCATCGGCAAGGCGGGCCGTGAAGGACTGGACAACCTGATCTTTGTCATCAACTGCAATCTGCAGCGACTGGATGGTCCGGTCCGGGGCAATGGCAAGATCATCCAGGAACTGGAGGGTATTTTCCGCGGCGCCGGTTGGAACGTGATCAAGGTCATCTGGGGACGTCATTGGGATCAGCTGTTGCAGGCAGACAAGGACGGCCTCCTTCAGGCCCGCATGGACGAGGTGGTTGACGGGGAATACCAGAACTATGTGGCCCGTGGTGGCGCCTATACCCGCGAGAATTTTTTCGGCAAGAATCCCGAGCTGCTCAAGATGGTGGAGCATCTGTCCGACGAGGACATCATGGCTCTCAATCGCGGCGGTCACGATCCCTACAAGGTTTATGCCGCCTATGCCAAGGCGGTGCAACCCAATGGCAAGCCCACGGTGATACTGGCCAAGACCGTAAAGGGCTATGCGTTCGGCTCCGGCGCGGAAGCTGCCAACGCCACCCATTCGGTGAAGAAACTCGACATCGAGAGCCTCAAGCGATTCCGGGATCGTTTCGGCATTCCCATCAAGGACGACGACCTTGCCGAGGTTCCTTTCTATCGTCCGCCGGAAAACAGCCTGGAAATGCGCTACATGCGCAAGCAGCGGGAAAATCTCGGCGGACCGGTGCCGCAGCGCCGATCGGTCAGCGACACCCTTACCGTACCGGACCTGTCGATGTTCGAGGCGCAGTTGAAGTCCAGTGGTGATCGGGAATTGTCCACCACCATGGCTTTCGTGCGCATTCTCACCAACCTGTGCAAGGACAAGGAAATCGGCAAGCGGGTGATTCCCATCGTGCCGGATGAGGCCCGTACCTTCGGCATGGAGGGCTTGTTTCGCCAGCTGGGCATTTATTCATCGGTGGGGCAGCTCTATGATCCGGCCGATTCCAACCAGGTGGCCTTCTACCGGGAGGACAAGCAGGGGCAGATGCTGGAAGAGGGCATTTCCGAGTCCGGCGCCTGCTCCACCTGGCTGGCGGCAGCCACTTCCTACAGTACCAACAACTATCCACTGATTCCCTTTTACATCTACTACTCGATGTTCGGCTTCCAGCGGGTCGGCGATCTGTGCTGGGCGGCCGGGGATTCACAGGCCAGGGGATTTTTGATCGGGGCGACTGCCGGACGCACCACCCTGAACGGAGAAGGATTGCAACACCAGGATGGACACAGCCACATTCTGGCCTCAACCATTCCCAATTGTGTGACGTATGACCCTACCTATTCCTACGAGTTGGCGGTGATCATCCAGGATGGTCTGCGCCGCATGTATCAGGAGCAGGAGTCCGTTTTCTATTACGTCACCACCATGAATGAAAACTACTCCCACCCGGACATGCCGGCAGGTGCTGAAGAAGGCATCATCAAGGGCATGTATCTGCTGGAGGACGGCGGCAGCAAGGAATACAAAGTCAGCGGCAAGGCGCGCTCGGATTTGCGTCTTCGCCTGCTGGGCTGCGGCACTATCCTGCGGGAGGTTCGTGAGGCTGCCACCATACTGCGCCAGGAATTCAAGGTTGCGGTGGATGTCTGGAGTATCACCAGCTTCAATGAGCTACGTCGCGAGGCACTGGCACTGAAGCGTGAAAAATTGCTGAATCCGGCCAGGAACGATGACAGAGTACCTTATGTCACACAAATGCTGGCTGCCCAGGACGGGCCGGTCATCGCCGCGACCGACTACATGAAACTGTACGCGGATCAGGTGCGGGAGTTCGTGCCTGCCAGCTACAACGTGCTTGGCACCGATGGCTTCGGTCGCAGCGACACGCGGGAGAAACTGCGGCATTTCTTCGAGGTTGACCGCAACTTCATCGTGCTTGCCGCCTTGACGGAATTGAAGTCCACTGGTGTGGTCAAGGCCGGCGAGATTGAAAAATTCATGAAGCAGCATGGTCTGGATTCCACCAAGCCCAATCCTCTGGAACAATGACGTGTCGCTGACGAGTCGCGCAAAATCAGGAGCCAACCAGTGTCGTTAGAACAAGTAAAAGTGCCCGATCTGGGTGATGCCGGTGAAGTGGAAGTCATCGAGGTACTGGTCAAGATCGGCCAGTCGGTGGCCAAGGACGATTCCCTCATCGTGCTGGAAAGTGACAAGGCAGCCATGGAAATCCCCGCGCCCATGGCCGGCATCGTCAAGAGTCTGGCCGTCAAGGTGGGCGACCAGGTAAAGACCGGCAATGAGATTCTGTCCCTGGAGGTGGAAGGCAAGGCATCTGCTGCTACGGTGGTGGACAAGCCGGTGGAGAAAGCGGCTGCGGCCAAGGCCGAAACTCCCGTACCGGCACCTGAAAAGCCGCCAACTGCCGCTGTAGAGAAATCCGCCAGGTCCGCACCTGCATCGGCCGTGGAGGACATCAAGGTGCCGGATCTGGGAGGTGAATCCGAGGTCGAAGTGATCGAGGTTCATGTGGCCGACGGTGCCCGGATAGCGGTGGATGAGCCACTGATTACCCTGGAATCCGACAAGGCTGCCATGGAGGTGCCTTCCCCCAAGGCCGGGCAGGTCAAGAAAATGCAGCTCAAAGTCGGCGATAAAGTGTCAACCGGCACCGTGATTCTGAGTCTGCAGGTGGAGCAGGATTCCGCTGTCGATTCCAAACCAACTGCAGCAGCCGCAAGCACAGCATCTGCTGCATCTTCCCATTCCACCGCGCCACAGGAACCGGTGGCATCAGTATCACCCCATCCAGCAGCACCGGCGCAATCCACGGCATCCGCTGAAGGAGAGACCTCGGGTGAATCCATCTATGCCGGGCCTGCAGTTCGCAAACTCGCCAGGGAACTGGGAGTCAATCTGGCGGCCGTCGCCGGCACCGGGACCCGAGGCAGGATACTCAAGGAAGACGTCAACGCCTATGTGAAAGCCCGCCTGTCCGCGGGGCCCGTGGCTGGCGCTGCAGGTGCAGGCATCGTGCCGGTGCCGGACCAGGACTTCAGTCAGTTTGGTGAGATCGAGCAAGTATCACTGTCGAAGCTGCACCGGATCACCGCGGCCAATATGCATCGCAACTGGACGAATATTCCCCATGTGGCGCAGTTCAATGAAGCGGATATTACTGATCTGGAGGCGTTCCGTCTGGAGCACAAGGCTGAAGCCGACAAGCGCGGAGTCAAGCTGACCTTCCTGCCGTTCCTGTTGAAGGCCTGCGCCAGGGCCTTGCAGGAGTACCCCCAGTTCAATGTGTCCCTGCATTCCAGCGGTGACTACCTGATACAGAAGAAATACATCCACATCGGAGTGGCGGTGGCCACCGATGCCGGGCTGGTGGTACCCGTGGTGCGCAATGTGGATCAGAAAAATATCTGGCAACTCGCCCGGGAAGTGGCCGAGCTGTCTGACAAGGCCAAACAACGACGGCTCAGTCGTGAAGACATGCAGGGTGCCTGCTTCTCCATCTCCAGCCTTGGAGCCCTTGGTGGCACCGGTTTCATTCCCATCGTCAACGCACCGGAGGTGGCGATCCTGGGTGTTTCCAAAACCGTCACCAAACCGGTTTACCTGAACGACAGCTTCGTACCGCGCAGCATGCTTCCCCTGACCTTGTCCTACGACCATCGGGCGGTCAATGGCGTGGATGGAGGGCTGTTCGCCACCTATCTGGCCAAGGTGCTGGGCGATATTCGCCTGCTGCTGTTGTGAGCGCCCACCGTTGACCGGCTCAGGCAGGATGGAAGAAATCACGTCCTGCCTGGCTGATCATCAGAAAATCACAGTCGAAGGCGGCGGCAAGATTGTCGGTTGTGAGGATCGCCTTCGATGATCCGACGAGATGCCGTCCATCTCCCAGCAAGAGCACCACGGTATCGCAGAAGCCGGCGGCCAGATTGATGTCATGGGTCGCCATCACGATGGCGCAGCCGTCACCGGCCGCCCGGTGGCGAAGAAAGCGCAGCAAGTGCATCTGGAATGCGATGTCCAGATGATTTCCAGGTTCGTCCAGCAGGTACAGCAGGGGCGCCTGGGCCAGCAGCAGCGCCAGTGCCACCCGTTGTTTCTCACCTCCGGACAACTGCCCCATCTGGCGATGTGCCAGATGACTGATGCCCATGTCGGTCAGCGCCTGGATGGCCATGTCCTGGTCACGACGGCTTTCCCAGTAGCCGTTCCTGTGAGGGTGGCGTCCCAGCAACACGGTTTCCAGCACCGTGGCCGGCATATCCGGGGGCGATTCCTGGAACAGCAGACCCACGCTGCGGGCCAGGGTCACCCTGTCCAGAGCATGAAGGGCTTCACCGTTCAATAGCAGATTGCCGGACATCAGTGGGTGCAAGGCCATGATGGCGTGCAGCAAGGTGGTCTTGCCGACTCCGTTTCTCCCCAGCACGCCGACCACCTGACCAGGTTCAACCTCCAGGTTCAGGCCGCGCAACAGGACATGGCCGGCCCGTTCGATGGCGATGTCCCGTAACTGCAGGAGACTCATGGAGCAAGCACCAGAGTGCGGCGCAGAATGAGCAGGAACACGGGCACACCGATCACGGCTGTCACCACACCCACAGGCAGCTGCTGCGGCGCGATGACTGTGCGGGCCAGGCAGTCAGCCAGCACCAGGAAGCTGCCGCCCAGGAGGAAAGAGTAGGGCAGCAGTAATCTGTGATCCCTGGCGCCAAGCAGTCGCAGGGTATGGGGAATGACCAGGCCCACGAAACCGATGGAACCGGCCATGGTCACGGCGCTCGCGGTCAGCAGCGAGGCAGTGATGAACAACAGACCGCGCATGACCCGCAGGTCGATACCGAGAGCCATTGCCTGTTGATCACCACGCAGCATGACATTGAGTGATCTGGCACTGGCTCCTACCACCAGACAGCCGGCAACCAGGATGACCGCATGCCAGAGGCCAGGTCGGCTTTGACTCAGGTCTCCCATCAGCCAGAACAACATGCTCTGCACGGTATTGGTGGCACTGGCGGTGAGCAGGATATTGATGATGGCTCCCCAGCCGGCGGATACCACCACGCCGGTGAGCAGCAAGCGGGTGACCGAGCGGTTGCTGCCGAGTCCGGCCACGCCGAACACCAGCGCGATGGAGGCCAGCGCGCCCAGCAATGCTGCCTGGGGTACCCACATTCCGGCGGCGCCGAGCAGAATGCTGGTCAGGGCTGCCGCCGCCGCTCCTCCGGAAATCCCCAGGATATAGGGATCGGCAAGCGGATTGCGCAGCAGCACCTGCATGATCACCCCGGCAACCGCCAGCATTGCACCGGTGGCGAATGCCGCCAGGGTCCTGGGCAGTCTCAGCTCGTGCAGAATCTGGTAGTGGATCGGGTCGCTGGGTGTCAGCAGCTCGCCCAGGGGTATCGCCACGCTGCCGCTGGCAAGGGAGATGAGGACACTGACGAGGGCCGCGAGCAGCAGCAGGCAGCCCAGCAAAATTGAGCGTGAGGTGAACACAGCAGCTTACCGGCAACAGATAGCAGGGTTAAACACAACGTGCCCCATGACAAACGTTAACGACTGTAACATCATACTCCAACACCATCACAATAATTTGGCGACAGTACACAGTCAGAGGTTCACCCATGCCGTCATTCGACATCGTTTCCGAAGTGGATATTCATGAATTGAACAATGCCATTGACCAGTCCAATCGCGAAGTGGGCACCCGCTTCGATTTCAAGGGCAGCGACGCCACATTCGAATTGACGGAGGACAAGCTGATCACCCTCACCGCGGCTGGAGAATTCCAGATCCAGCAAATGCTGGACATCCTCAAGACCAAGGTGGCCAAGCGTGGCATCAATGTACAGGCGCTGAAAGAAGGAGAAGTACAGCTCTCGGGCCAACGGGCGATTTTGAAGGTGACAGTGCAGCAGGGTGTCGAATCCGAACTGGCACGCAAGATCGTCAAACTGATCAAGGACACCAAGATGAAAGTGCAGACGGCAATCCAGGGTGACAAACTGCGGGTGACCGGCAAGAAAAGGGATGACCTGCAGGAAGTGATCGCCTTTCTGCGGGAGCAGAACCTGGGCATTCCCCTGCAGTACAACAACTTCCGGGACTAGCATGCCTGCGCTCGTGCTGCTTCCGCAGGATCAGGGCTGATCCTTCACGTTCCGATGGCCGGCGGAGCCGATCGAGACATCGGCCAGGCCGGAGCGGATCATGAACCAAAACAGCAGCACGCCGGGGAAGGCTACCAGGGTTGTCATCAGGTAGAAATTCACGTAGCCCATGGTATCGATCAAGCTCCCGGCGGTGGTGCCCGTCAGCAGTCGGCCGGCGATGCTGGCCAACGCGGACAACAGCGCATACTGGGTCGCCGTGAAGCGGAGATTGCATAGCGCGGACAGATAGGCGACGACCGTCACTCCACCGATACCGCTGGCAAAATTCTCGAAACCAATCGCCGCCGCCATGCCGATATTGGTATGGCCGACGGCGGCCAGGGCCGCGAAGCTGAAGTTGGAGACCGCCATCAGGACCAGGCTGCTCAGCACGGCATGTTTCATGCCCATGCGCGCATACATGATCCCACCGATGAAGATGCCGATCAGAAAGGCGATAAAGCCGAAGCCCACGTCGTAGAAGGCGATCTCATCGTTGGTGAAGCCGAGATCCTCGAACAACAGGCGCAGGGTGAGGTTGGCCAGTGTGTCACCGATCTTGTGAATCACGACAAAGATCAGCACCACGAGCGCACCGCGACGCTTGACGAATTCGGTCAGGGGGCTGAAATAGGCGACCAGAGCCTGGAGGAGGCTACGCGGGACGGCAGGCTCGCGGTGTCGCTCCGGTTCCCCCATGAACACGCCCACCAGCATGGCCGGCAGGGCGAACACCGCCGCCAGACCATATGCCGCGCTCCAGTCCAGGCGTGCGGCGACGACCAGGACGAAGGCGCCGGTTCCCGCCGCCCCTATGCGCCAGCCGTACTGTGACATGCCCGAGCCAACGCCCAATTGTCGCGGCGCCAGCAGCTCGATCCGGTAAGCGTCGATAATAATGTCGTAGGTGGCGCCGGCAACACCCAGCAAAATGGCGCTCACCGCCACCGTGAACAGCGCCTCTTCCGGGTCGGCGACGCCAAGCATAACGACTGCCCCGATGACCAACAGTCCCACCAACCACAGCCAGGAGCGCCGCTGCCCGAAACGGCCCAGGAAAGGAAGGCGCACGTTATCCACCACGGGAGCCCACAGGAACTTGAAATTATAGGCCAGGAAGGTAAGCGCGAAGGCAGTGATCGCGCTCTTGGTTATTCCGTATTGAGCCAGTCGTGTGGTGAGGGTGGCGCCGATCAGGGCGTAGGGTGAGCCCGAGGAGATGCCAAGAAAGAAGGCGGCGAGGGGAGCAGCTTCGAAATAGGGCCGGATACTCTCAGGGATTGCACCACGCCAACCCGAGAGTCGTTCATTGTCAGTTGCCGTCATACCCGTGCTTCTCTTACCGGCCAATTGCCTAAGGTAACAGAATCCCAAGTGACTGGCATCGCTGAGGAGGTCGCAGTCAGGCCTTGCCGGGGGAGGGCTCGTTTTCCTTACTCCAACGGAAGCGGCTGAGGGAGCAGCGGCCGCGGATGAAAATCACCCCCTCGGCCTCCAGCAGCGCCTGCTGGCGCTGGTGCTGGTGGCTGTCGGGCTTGAACGACAGTCGGCCCTGGGCATTAATGACCCGGTGCCAGGGCAGCCTCGTACCCTTGGGCAGGCTTTTCAAGACCAACCCCACGTAGCGGGCATGACCGGGCAGGCCCGCCAGACGGGCAATCTGACCATAGGTGGCCACCGTGCCGCGGGGAATGCGGTGTACCACCTGCCAGATCAGTTCGCGGTGATCGGGGTTGTCCATGGCGGGTTCACATCCGCAGTCAGCATGGTAGAGTGCCTGCATTATAGGCCCATTGGCCCCGAGGTCTTCATGCGTTGGATGTTGCTGTTATTCATTGCCGTGCCGCTGCTGGAGATGCTGCTCCTGTTTGAAGTGGCAGATCTTGTCGGCGGGCTGTGGACCATCGGTCTTGTGGTGTTGACCGCCGTGATCGGTGTCCAGATTCTCAAACTCCAGGGTTTTTCCACCCTGTTGCGGGTCAATCAGCGGCTGCATTCCGGTGAACTGCCTGCCCAGGAGATCGTCGAGGGGGTGTTACTGGCCTGTGCCGGCGCCCTGTTACTGACCCCGGGATTCATCACCGACAGCCTCGGGTTTGCCCTGCTCACCACACCCCTGCGTCGGGCACTGGCGGCCCGGGTCATCCGTTCCGGCTGGTTTCTGGCATCGGGTCAGGGGGGAGGGGTTTACTGGTCATCCCATAGCCGCTATCGGGAGACCGATGGGCGGATCTATGAGGGAGAACTCGACCCCGAGGACGAACGCGGTCGGCCGCCACTGGATTCCCCTGCGCACCGTCGACGACCTTGATTCATGAGGCTTATCCCGGGCATCGAATTCACCTGATTTTCTTTGCCTGGCTCCATTGAAATCCCAGGGACTATCCCCATTAAGCCCTGCACAGGGTGTTCCAGGCTGCCTGGTCGGCCATGGCAGCCTGGAAAAATCATGAATTCAGCAGGTGTGAAAGCTCCGGACGCTGCTTTTGCAGCGGGGCCCGGTTGTCACCCTGCCGTATCTGTTTGAAGTGGCAAGTCAATTGATTCAGGAGACTAAACTCAATGAAAATCCGGCCCTTACATGACCGTGTCGTGGTACGACGCAAGGAAGAAGAAACCAAAACTGCAGGGGGAATCGTGTTGCCCGGCAGTGCCGCGGAGAAACCAGCCCAGGGCGAAGTGGTCGCCGTCGGACCGGGTAAAGCCCTCGATAACGGTGATATCCGCCCGGTGGACGTCAAGGTGGGCGACACCGTGGTATTCGGCAAATACTCCAGCAATACCGTAAAGGTGGGTGACGAGGAACTGTTGATTCTCAGTGAAAGCGAAATCTACGGCGTCATCGTCAAGTAACGGCAGCAGCAATCCATTCGAACTCATACGACTCTCTACATAGGATATTGAAACATGGCTAAAGAAGTTAAATTTGGCGATTCCGCCCGCCAGAAACTCCTCAAAGGCGTCAACGTGCTGGCCGATGCGGTCAAGGTCACCCTGGGCCCCAAGGGCCGCAATGTGGTGCTGGACAAGTCCTTTGGCGCACCCACCGTTACCAAAGACGGTGTGTCTGTCGCAAAGGAAATCGAGCTGAAGGACAAGTTCGAAAACATGGGTGCCCAGATGGTGAAAGAAGTGGCATCACAAACCTCCGATGTGGCCGGTGACGGCACCACCACCGCCACCGTGCTGGCCCAGGCTATCCTCAACGAGGGTCTGAAATCCGTAGCCGCCGGCATGAACCCCATGGATCTCAAGCGCGGCGTGGACAAGGCGGTCACCGCCCTGGTTGCCGAACTGAGTAAGCTGTCTTCGCCCTGTACCGACTCCAAAGCCATCGCCCAGGTGGGAACCATTTCCGCTAACTCTGACGAGCAGGTGGGTTCCATCATTGCCGAGGCCATGGAAAAAGTTGGCAAGGAAGGCGTGATCACCGTGGAAGACGGTTCCGGCCTTGAAAACGAGCTGGAAGTGGTGGAGGGCATGCAATTCGATCGCGGCTATCTTTCCGCCTACTTCATCAACAACCAGGACAGCATGAGTGTCGACCTGGATGATCCCCTGATCCTGCTGGTGGACAAGAAGGTCTCCAACATCCGCGACATGCTGAGTCTGCTGGAAGGTGTGGCCAAGGCGGGGCGTCCGCTGCTGGTGATCGCCGAGGACGTGGAGGGTGAAGCCCTGGCGACCCTGGTGGTCAACAACATGCGCGGCATCGTAAAGGTCTGCGCTGTAAAGGCTCCCGGTTTCGGTGACCGCCGCAAGGCCATGCTGGAAGACATCGCCATTCTCACCGGCGGTACCGTGATCTCCGAGGAAGTGGGACTGAATCTGGAAGGCGCCACCCTGGAAGATCTGGGCCACGCCAAGCGGGTTTCCGTCACCAAGGAAAACACCACCATCATCGATGGTGCCGGTGATTCCACCAAGATTGCCGGTCGGGTCGCCCAGATTCGTGCCCAGATCGAGGAAACCAGTTCCGACTATGACAAGGAAAAACTGCAGGAACGCGTGGCCAAGCTGGCCGGCGGTGTAGCCGTTATCAAGGTCGGCGCCGGTACTGAAATCGAAATGAAGGAAAAGAAAGCCCGTGTCGAAGACGCCCTGCATTCCACCCGCGCAGCCGTGGAGGAAGGGGTGGTACCGGGAGGTGGTGTGGCGCTGGTGCGGGCCTTGCAGAAAGTGGAAGGTCTCAAAGGTGACAACGAAGATCAGAATGTTGGTATTGCGTTGTTGCTCAGAGCGGTCACCTCGCCCCTGCGGCAGATCGTTCAGAATGCCGGTGAGGAACCTTCCGTGGTATTGGATAAAGTCAAAGCTGGCAAAGGCAACTTTGGCTTCAATGCCGCCACCGGTGAGTACGGTGACATGATCGACATGGGGATTCTGGACCCCACCAAAGTGACCCGCACAGCCCTGCAGGCTGCCGGTTCGGTTGCCGGCTTGATGATCACCACCGAGGCCATGGTCGCGGAGATTCCGGAAGAGAAGCCGGCGGCTCCGGATATGTCAGGTATGGGTGGCATGGGCGGAATGGGCGGCATGATGTGATTTGTCGCATTTCGCCGCGCCGAGACATCGGCGCGGTGTAGCCGCGGACAGAATAAAAAGGGGTCGCCTCGACAGAGGCGACCCCTTTTGTTTGGCGAGCTGTTTGGAGAGCGGCAGGCCTAGGCCAGATTGGCGTTGGCAAAGTCCCAGTTGACCAGGTGATCGAGGAAGGCCGCGAGAAAATCAGGCCGGCGGTTCTGGTAGTCGAGGTAGTAGGCATGTTCCCACACATCACATACCAGCACGGGCTTCATACCCGCAGTCAGCGGGGTCTCGGCGTTGGCGGATTTGGCAATCTTCAGTTTGCCGCCATCCTCCACCAGCCATACCCATCCGCTGCCGAACTGGCCGACGCCGCCATTGACGAATTCCGCCTTGAACTTGTCGTAACCGCCGAAGTCGGTGTCGATGCGGGCAGCGATGGGGCCGCTGGGAGCTCCACCACCCTTGGGCTTCATGCTTTTCCAGAAGAAGTTGTGGTTGTAGACCTGGCCGACGTTGTTGAACAGGGGGCCGCCTTTCTGGGCGGTGACCTTGACCAGTTCTTCCAGCGTGCCGGCACTCACGCCCGCCTGTTCCAGTAGTTCGTTGCCCTTTACGACATAGGCGTTGTGGTGCTTGCCGTGGTGAAATTCCAGGGTCCTGGCTGACATGTGGGGTTCAAGGGCGTCCTTGGCATAGGGCAGTGCAGGTAATTCCAGTTTCATAATAACCTCATGTTTTGCCTGTCAATAAAACGACAAAACCATCATCAACCCTGACTCGCTTGATGATGGTCGTTGATTTCGCTGGCAGTAAGTCTACCCATTATGGGCTGGGATGAGAAGGGAGAGGGGAGGTCAGTCCCGCCGTATAATGGGATGGCAGGTGGCCGGTAATTTAAGGATAATACACGCCATGCGCGATAACGATGAACTGTCTGACATTCCCTCCATAGTCCCCAGCCGGGACGACGTGGATACTCATAAACATACCCGCAAACAGCAGGGGCAGCAGATCGTCCGCCCCGGCTACTACACGGAGAAGATCAAGGTCAGCACCTGGCCGGTGCGTATCATGATCACTCTGCTGACCCTGGTGGCTCTCGGCGGTGGCGCCGCTGCCTATTATTTTTACGGACTTTATGAGACCAATGTGCAGGATACCGCACGTCGTATCAGCGATCTGGAAACCAAACTGGTTTTGATGGGAGACACGGCGGAGCAATCTGACAACACCCTGATGGAAAACATTCAGCAGACCATCGAGCAGTACGATCTGCTGTGGGCCAACTGGCGCGCCAATAACCGCAAGTTCGAGGATCTGGAGTCCGAGCTGGCTCGTCTTGGGCTGGTGAACAGCGGGCAGGATGAGGCCACCGCCAACCTCACCCAGCAGGTGGCCGGCAACAGTGCCCAGTTGAATGCAGCCAATACCCGAATCAACACCCTGGCCAATGAATTCGAACAGCTCAATCGCTCAGTGGCCACCCTCAACGCTTCAGTGACCGAGATGAGTGAGTTGCGGGGCGAGCTGGCGTCCATCCGTACCGCGCTCAACAGTGGCGATACCACCTTGCTGGGTCTGGTGGGCAGACTCGAGTACATGGAGGAATCCATGGAGTCGGTCAATGCCCATCGCCTGCAGATCAATGAATCCCTGTTCCGTCTGCAGCAAAGCCTCGAGGCCATGCAGCGCGCCCAGCAGCCCGGATCCGGTCCTTAGGGACTGCCCTGGCAGCCGGCAGGTCGGTTACAATGCGCGGCCCCGTCCCGGGCACCGGACCATTGGTCGCCTCGAGCCTGGCCGGCGGAATTGCGGATGTGGCGGAATTGGTAGACGCGCTGGATTTAGGTTCCAGTATCGCAAGGTGTGGGAGTTCGAGTCTCCCCATCCGCACCAATCCCGCCATAATCGGTACTATCCTCATCCCTCAACCCGAACTCTGGCGGCAGGCATCATGAAGGATCTGTTCAAGCGCGGTAGCGGCAAGCAGGTAAGCCCGGGAACGTCCCGCAAGGAGGCTGCTGTCGCCGACAGCCGGGATGTTGCAGACTTTCTGGGCAAGCTGGCGACCCTGCCGCGGACTTCCACAGCAGACGCGCGCCTGGTGTTTGCGCTGGACGCCACCGCCAGCCGGCAGCTGACCTGGGACCGGGCCAGCCATCTGCAGCGGGACATGTTCGTCAGTGCCCAATCCCTGGGTGGGTTTCAGTTGCAGGTATGCTATTTCCAGGGGCTTGCCGGCTTCTACAAGACCCCCTGGCAAACTGACCCCGACCGTGTCCTCAAGTTGATGACCGGAATCCATTGCCAGGCCGGCATGACCCAAATCCAACGGGTGCTGCGTCACATCATCGAGGAAAGCAAGCAGGGCAAGATCAGCTGCGTCATTTATATCGGTGATGCGATGGAAGAGAACATCGATATTCTGTGTCAGCAGGCAGGCCAGCTGGGCATGTTGAACATACCCCTGTTCATTTTCCAGGAGCGGGATGAACCGGTGGCCCGCAGCGCATTCGAGCAGATGGCCAGGCTTTCCGGCGGCGCCTATTGTCGCTTCGATACGGCCAGTGCCGACCAATTGCGGGATCTGCTCAAGGCGGTGGCCATTTACGCCGCCGGTGGCAAACAGGCACTGGAGGATTTCAGCCGCACCTCCCACCAGTCGGTGAAATTGCTGGGCCGGCAGATCAAGTAAGCGGTCTGGTGACCCTGATGATATTTCGCCTGCTCGCAATTCTGGCCCTGGTCCTGCTGGTGTTCTGGGCCATCAACAGTGTGTCCCGGCGCTTTGCCCTGAGTCGATCCCAGGCCCAGATGCTGGTGCTGCTGGGTGCTCTGCTCACCACCATCGTCGTCTTGATCGGTCTTGGCAGACTGCCGGTTCACTTTATCCTTGCGCCGTTGGGTGTTGCCGCGACATTCCTGTTGCGCATGCTGCCCACCGTGCTGCGCCTGTTACCCCTGTGGTCGATGTTGCGCAGCAAGCTACACCACCATCGGGCCACAGCAGGTCCTTCCGCCGGTCAGACATCCACCTTGCGCACCGCTTTCCTGGCCATGGAGCTGGCCCATGCCAGCGGAGACCTGGATGGCAAGGTGCTCAAGGGCAGTTTCGCCGGTCAGCGACTCTCCAGCCTAAGCCTGTCACAGTTGCTGGAATTGCTGCGGGAAATACAGGCCGATGGTGACTCCCAGCGCATACTGGAGGCCTATCTGGATCGGATGCACGGAGGTTGGCGGGACACCCAGCAGGGTCAGCGGGACAGCGCTGCCCGTGCCGATGAGTCAGCCATGAGCCGTGAGCTGGCCATGGAGATCCTCGGACTGGCTGAGCCCCTGGAAAGGGAGCAGGTGGTGCAGGCCCACCGGCGACTCATGCAGAAAATGCATCCGGATCGGGGTGGCTCCGATTACCTGGCCAAGAAGATCAATGCAGCAAGGGATTTTTTGCTGGAATCGCTCTGAACCCTATCCTGCTTTTTTGCGATTCAGAAATGCCTGCACGATGGATTGGGCTTCCGGACTCTGCAACAGGCGCGCAAACTCCTTCAATTCCAGCTCAATCGTGGCAGGTAACACACTTTCGAGCCGGCGCTTGATGAGGCGTTTGGAGGTGACCACCGCATCGCCTGGCAGGGCTGCCAGTTCATGGGCCTTGTCCAGGGCAAACTGCTGGTATTCATCCTGGGGGAGCACCGCATTCACCAAGCCATAGTCCCGGGCCTGCTGTGCACTGAAGCGGTCACCCAGCAGCAGCAGCTCCGCAGCCCGTTGATGCCCGATGATCTCCGGCAGCAGGAGGCTGGAACCGGCTTCCGGGCAAATTCCCAGGCGGGTGAACGGTAATTGCAGGAAACACTGTTCCGAGGCGTACACCAGATCGCAGTGCAGCAGCAGGGTGGTTCCGATGCCGATGGCCAGGCCCCCGATTGCGGCAATGACGGGCTTCTGCGTACGGCTGATGGTCTTCATGAAATCCACCGAGGGTCGCTCTTCCTGCGGATTGGGGGTGGCGAGGAAATCGTTCACGTCGTTGCCACTGGTGAAACAGTCCCGTGCGCCCCGGATCAGGACGACCCGTATGGCCGGATTGGCGTCCGCCTGCCGTAACCCGTCAGCCAGTGCCCGGTACATGGTACGGGTGAGGGCGTTCTTTTTCTCCGGTCTATCGATGGTGATGATGAACACCGCCTGATCGATGGTGTACCGGATATGGGCGTCGGCCGATGACGTCAGCAAGTTGCCGGGGGGGTGGGTCATGTGGATTCCTCTTGCTGGCTGATGATCGGTGCTGCTGTCATAATTGAACCCAATTACTTACCCCCTGGCAAGCAGAGGAATTCCCGTGACCGTCATTCGCCAACAGGACCTGATCCAGAGCATTGCAGATGCCTTGCAGTACATATCCTATTACCATCCCCTGGATTTCATCCAGGCGGTCAATGAAGCCTATGAGCGGGAGGAATCTCCGGCGGCCCGGGACGCCATGGCGCAGATTCTCATCAACTCACGGCTGTGTGCCGAGGGCAAGCGACCCATCTGCCAGGACACAGGTATTGTCACCATCTTTCTGAAGGTCGGCATGGATCTGCGCTGGGAAGGCAGCCTGAGCGTATCGGAGATGATCAATGAAGGTGTGCGTCAGGCCTACCTCAATCCCGACAATGTCCTGCGGGCCTCCATTCTTGCGGACCCGGCCGGGGCGCGGAAGAACACCAGGGACAATACCCCCGCCGTCATTCATATGGAGCTGGTGCCAGGTGACACTTTAGAGGTAAAGCTGGCCGCCAAGGGCGGCGGCTCGGAGAACAAGGCCAAGTTGGCCATGCTGAACCCCAGTGACAGCATCACTGACTGGGTAGTGAAGACCCTGCCCACCATGGGTGCAGGATGGTGTCCGCCCGGCATGCTGGGCATCGGCATTGGTGGCACGGCGGAGAAGGCGGCGGTACTCGCCAAGGAATCCCTGATGGATCCCATCGACATCCATGAGCTGCGCGCCCGTGGTCCGCGCAACCGCGTCGAGGAGTTGCGTCTGGAGATAATGGACAAGGCCAATGCCCTGGGTATTGGTGCCCAGGGGTTGGGTGGTCTGACCACGGTGCTGGACGTGAAAATCCTCGATTACCCCACCCATGCAGCGTCCCTGCCCGTGGCCATGATCCCTAACTGCGCCGCCACCCGTCATGCCCACTTCACCCTGCGCGGCGACGGGCCGGTGGCTCTGGAGCCGCCGAAGCTGAGTGACTGGCCCCAGATTACCTGGGATGTCGGTCCGCGCGCAAAAAGGGTCAATCTCGATACGGTCACCCGCGACGAGATAGCCACCTGGGCGCCAGGTGACACGCTTCTATTGTCGGGCAGGATGCTGACTGGTCGGGATGCCGCCCACAAGCGCATCGTGGAATTGCTTGCCCGTGGCGAGCCCCTGCCTGAGGCGGTTGATTTCAGGAATCGGTTCATCTACTACGTCGGCCCCGTGGATCCGGTGCGGGACGAGGTGATAGGCCCGGCTGGCCCCACCACCGCCACCCGCATGGACAAGTTCACGGAGACCATGCTGGACCGGACCGGGCTGATGGGTATGATCGGCAAGGCGGAAAGGGGGCAGGTGGCCATCGATGCCATTCGCAAGCACAAGGCTGTCTATCTGATGGCTGTGGGCGGCGCAGCCTATCTGGTGTCCAAGGCCATCCGCAAGTCCCGCATCGTCGCCTTTGAGGATCTGGGCATGGAGGCCGTCCATGAGTTCGAAGTGGAGGACATGCCGGTCACCGTGGCGGTGGATGTGGCCGGTAACTCGGTACACAGAACGGGTCCGGCCCATTGGCAGCAACGCATCGCCGAATTGGCGCAGGCAGGGCAGGCTGTCGAAGTCCGCTGAGTGGGACGGTTGATGACTACATGAACTCCCGGTAGCTGTTGGGCAGTTCCAGGCTGATTGCCGTCTCGAGACCGTCGATGCTCAACCGCTGTTGATCCATGCGCAGGGCCGTGTGATCCTGCACATTGTGATCATAGCGATAGATGGGAGCCACCTTGCCGCCGATGACGTCTTGCTCGTAGTCGGCTATTTTTTCCCGCACCCTCTGCAGTTTGTCCTGATAGGCGTGCATAGCCGCCTTGCCATGCTTCCTGCTCAGCATATCCAGGGTGATATGGGGTGCCAGCAGGGATGCAGTGGCATTATTGCCGCCGAAGCCCTTGGAATTGATCAACACCGCGTCCATGCCTGCTGGCCCCACCTCCCGGTGTTCCAGCAGGAAGTCCAGGTTGTCGGTGCTGACGTCCTCGGCCACCTGTCGAATGGTGAGGATGCCGGGCAGATGACCATAGCGCCAGACTCCCAGACTGGCTGTCACCTGGTCTCCGGCGGCACTGGCCAGGGAATGACCGACATAGGCCTTGAGGGCAGTCACCGGCCAGTTGCTGATACCGAAATTGCCGGCCACCTGACTCAGAATGTGTGACTCGGTGCTGCGATTCTGGGGCGTTCCCGTTCCATGGGCCTGCACATAGGAACGTTCCCGCAGGCCCTGCTCACCGATGATATTGCGGGTGGCGGCAGCAGCCTTGGCCATGGTGATGTAATTGCCCAGGCCCGGTCCGGTGATGGATTTCTTGTAGCCGTCGGCGTTGACGAAGACTTCGTTGACCGCACCGTAAATCTCGGCGCCCATCTCCACCGCCAGGTTGTCGTCAAACAGGATGATGAACTGGGCGGACTCGGCCAGGGTAAACCCGGCGTTGTGTCCGAAAGGACGACAGGCGCGGCGATGGTCAGGCTGGACCCCTGGACTCAGCTTGTCCAATTGACGCAGTGCGAGATCATCAGCCAGCGCGCCCATGGTGGCGAAACCATCAAAGATCTCGGGAACCAGAGGCGCTTCGCTGGTGCCGATGACCGCCACCCGATGGGTGCCGCTCTGGATGTCCCTGATCCCCTGGCGCAGGTTGTACAGGAAGGTGGCGCAGGCGGCCACATTGGTACCTGTCGTGCCGAGATTTCCCAGGATGTAGGCATTTACGAAATCCGCCGGCATTTCCGGATAGCCCAGGGGCAGTTGCTTGGAGGTTACCTTGCGACCGGTGAGGCGGGCCTTGAGCATGCCGCCGAAGCCGTCGTAGTCCAGTTGTCCCATGCCGCTGCCGGCGTACACGCTGATCTGGTCGGGGGCCACATGCTGGCGCAGGGTTTCCCAATCGATACCCAGGGAATTCACAGAGTCGGATGCGCCAAAGACGGTCAACTGCAGGCCGCGGGGGTGACTGCGGGCCGGGTACAACACTTCGGGATCGAAACCACGGGGCAGTTGTCCCGCACTGTTGACCGACATCTCGCGGTAGCACTGCAGCAGCACCTCAAAATTGTCGTGGATGTGCACATGCACTTTGCCGTGCTTGCCTTCGTCCACCGCCACCACGGTCCAGCCTGAGGGGATTTCATCGGGCATGTCCTTCTTGTTGATCAGGAACTCCACCGGTGTCTGGGCGCGGCTGCCCAGCTGGACCTTGCGCTGGTAGAGCAGACGTTGCGGGTCAAACAGGTTGTTATCCAGCTTGCGTATCAGGGTGCCATCCAGCAGCTGTGGCTTGATGCTGGCCAGGTAATGGTCCAGGGACACCGGCTGGTCCGCCGGATTGACCCAGCGCCCGTCGACCTGTCGCAACAGGCCCATGAGTGTGGCCAGGGCGCAAAGCGTATCCCGGGCATCGTTCTGGGTCAGGCGGTCGATTACCAGGCGCCGGTAACCATGGAACATGGAACTGCGCCCTGCGGCGTTGATGCCACCCAGTGAAACGATAACCGGCAGATTGGCCATGGAACCTCTTCCGTGATGTGAGGAAATCAGTGGGTCTCACTATAGGCAGACCCGCGCGGGGTCAGTATGGCATATAAGACAGATGATATGGTGAATGAGACGCAGCGGGTCTGCCGGCCAGTCTGACTTGCTTTCGCTCCGGCGCGCCCATAGCATGGAGTCTAAGCCCGGGCAGCCGCCATGAGCGGCTGCCGGCCATACCGGCAAGACCCCGAACGACCCGGCAGTACAGGTGCCCTTTGACCGCCAGCGACCGCTTTTTGCAGCAGATCCAAGACATCCACCGTCAACTGGGTATCCCCGCGGCCTTCCTCGAACAATGCCCCATGCCCCTGTGTGAAGAGCCCTTGGAGCTGGTGGATACCGAACTGGATTTCTTTCAGCGCCCGCAGCGACTGGTTGCGGCAGCCAACGCCGGATGGATGGCCATGAAAAAGGCCGCCGCCAGCGAAGCGATTGAGCTCGTGCTATTGTCGGCCTATCGCTCGGTGGATTATCAACAGCAGTTGATCGTCCGCAAATTGGCCGCCGGTCAAACCATCGACAATATCCTCAAGGTAAATGCCGCGCCGGGTTTCAGCGAGCACCATACCGGGCGGGCTGTGGACCTCGGGACTCCGGGCTGCGAGCCCCTAACGGAAGCGTTCGATACCACCCTGGCGTTTGCCTGGCTGCAGCAGCGGGCCGGCGAATTCGGCTTCACATTGAGTTACCCCAGGGGTAATGCCTGGGGTATAGATTACGAACCCTGGCACTGGTGTTTTAAGGCTTAGACAAATCAGTGACGAAGGATTAACCTTGAAATGAGTTTCAGCAACTACCATCCAAGGAGGTGATCACAGGAAAATTCAGAATTGGAAAGTCAATCCTAAAAATGAATTCAGGAGAAAGCCAATCATGACCAATGAATTTCAAGTTGTTTTCCATAACATCGACCAGACAGAAGCCATCATGGATGCCGTCAACAAGCGCATCGCCAAATTGGAGCGCTTCTGCGACCAGATCATCACCGGACGTGTGGTGCTGGATGCCCCCCACAACAATCACCACAAAGGCAAGGTATACAAGGTCGGTGTCGAAATTCATACTCCTCAGCTGGAAGTCCTGGTGAATCAGGATCATCACGATAATCATGCCCATGAAGATCTCTATGTCGCCATTCGCGACGCGTTCAATGCCGCCGAGCGCCAATTGAAATCAGTGGACAAAAAGCACCGTGCTTTACCGGTAGCGGAAACCGAACTGGTCCGCGGGCTGGAAGCCGATACGGCCGAAATGCGAGCGGGCGGCTGATCCATGTCCGCAGCCGATCTCGACCATCAGGCACAGCTGGAACTGGAGGCGGCGACATTTCGCCGCCTCCTGCAGCACCTGAATTACCATAAGGATGTGCAGAACATCGACCTGATGAACCTCGCGGGCTTTTGCCGCAACTGTCTGTCCAAGTGGTTTGTGGCCGAAGCCGAAAAGCGCGGTCTGCGGGTGGATTATGAGCAGGCAAGGGAAATGGTCTACGGCATGCCTTACGCGGATTGGAAGCGTCTTTACCAGACAGAGGCCTCGCCGCAACAGCTGGACAAATTCCAGCAGTCCCATCCCGAGAGCTAAGCTTCCTCCACCTGAAACAGCTTGTTCCGCACCAGATTGCGGTATTGGGCCGGCGACACGGCATTCAGTCGCCGGAACAATGCGCCGAAGTAACTGGTGTCCTGGTAGCCCACCCGGAAACCGATTTCCGCAATGCCCAGATTGCTGCGCTTCAATAACTCCTTGGCCTGGCTGATGCGGATTTCCTGCAGATAGTGCAGCGGCGTGGTATTCGCAGCTGCCCTGAAGCGCCGGTTCAGGGATCGCGGGCTCAGCTTGAATCGCCTGGCTACATCCTGCAGTTTGACCGCCTGCTGAAAGTTGACCTGCAACCACTCCTGCACCTTGATGATCAGTTCATCGTGATGGGTGTCGGATGGCAGCTTGTCCAGCAGCATCGACTCATAGGAACGCCTGACTTCATGAGTGAAATGTCTGGCAACCTCGTTGGCTATGGCGTTGCTGAAAAGCTGCTCGACGAAATGCAGCATGACGTCCCGGGCGGCATTGACGCTGCCGGTGCAATACAGGCGGTCTTCCAGGGTAATGAAGCGTTTGCGTTGCAGACCCACAGCCGGAAATCGTGCGGCAAAATCATCGAAATAGAACCAGTGGGTCGTGGCCATGCGTCCGTCGAGAAGACCCGCCTCGGCCAGAAAATAACTGCCCGTGCCGATGCTGCACAGGATGGCGCCTGCCTCGTACTGAGCACGCAACCAGCGGCTTATCCGGGGCATGGCGCGCACCTGACGTGAGGGCGAGCGCCAGAGTCCCGGAATGAACACCAGATCGAAATTCCCTGCCTGCTTCAGGCCGCTGTCGGGAGTTATCACCAGGCCCCCTTTCAGGGTCACCTGGCGCTTTTGCAGACCGACAACCTGCAGCACCAGATTCCTGCCCGCTACCTGCCGGGCTCTGGCGATGCTGCGGGCAGCCGAGAGCATCTCCAGCGGTATTGTGATGCTGGTGCCGAGGGCCTGGTCCAGGGCCAGCAGGGCGACGCGTTTCATGGGGTTGTGTAATCGATGGCGACGATGACGTAGGTGCGGGTTCCGGTCGGGCTCTTGATGCGAACCTCACTGTCGAGTGATTTGCCCAGCAGGGTTTTGCCCATGGGGGAATCAATGCTGATATCGCCCGCCGCAACGTCAATTTCATCGGGGCCAAGCAGGCGATAGCACACTGTCTCTCCGCTGTCGGTTGCCAGGCTGACCCGTGCGCCAAAATAGACTTTGCTCTGGTCGGCAGGTTTTTCCCGCACCACGGTCAACTGCTCGAGACGCTTGCTGAGATAGCGTACCCTCCGGTCGATTTCCCGCAGACGCTTCTTGCCATAGATGTATTCGGCGTTTTCCGAGCGGTCGCCCAGGGCAGCAGCATCCGACACCTGCTGGGTGACCCGCGGCCGCTCCTCCCGCCACAAATAGCGCAGCTCGTCTTTGAGCCGTTGTTCGCCGGCGATGCTGATGTAATTCGACACGGGTCGTCTGACGGGTTGCTCTCTGGCCACGGCCTACTCCAGTCCCAGAGCCAGTTGCCGGCGCTGGATGCTGATCGCGGAATCTTGGGACATGGGCTGCAGTCGCGGCTGCAGGCGTACTCCCACACCCAGTAAACGCACCGGGCGATTGCCGCGGGGAAACCCCTCGGCCAACAACTCCTGATAGTTTTTCATGTCGGTATCACCGGAGACTCTCTCCACCGTAGTGGAAAGGAAATTGTTGAACTTGATTTTGACGAACTGCTTGCAGATGGCATAGCGGTCGGCGATGGGTGCCCAGCGTTGCTGCAGTGACTCCAGCAGTTCCGGCAGTGCACTCAGGCAGGCATCGCAATCCGGCAGGTCGTTGATGAAGGTGTTTTCCACGCTGAGTGACTTGCGGATCCGTGCGGTCTGCACGGGACGCTCATCCAGGCCATGGCTCAGCTGGTGCAGACGAGGGCCCAGGCTGCCCAACAGGTCCTGCAAATCCTTTGCCGAGCGCCGGCGTACGTCACCACAGGTCTGCAGCCCCAGGGCCTGCAACTGGGCGGCGGTGACCTTGCCCACGCCCGGCAGGCGTCGCACCGGCAGGTCCTGCAGGAAGTCTGCGACATCGGCTTCATCAATGGCAAACTGGCCATCCGGCTTGCGCCAGTCGCTGGCGATTTTGGCCAGGAATTTATTGGGTGCGATACCGGCGGACACGGTGATGCCGATCTGTTGGGTGATCTCGCGACGGATGGCACTGGCGATGTGCCAGGGATCTCCGTTGAAACGGGTGGCGGCACTGACGTCCAGATAGGCTTCGTCCAGGGACAGAGGCTCTATGATGTCGGTGTACTGACGGAAGATCTGCATGATGCGTTGTGAAGCGCGACGGTACTTTTCCATGTCCGGCCGGATGATGATCAATTCCGGACAGAGTTTTCTGGCAGTTGCGGCGGACATGGCCGAGTGGATGCCGAAGCCGCGGGCGACATAGTTGCAGGTTGCCACCACGCCGCGCTGATCCGGCAGACCCCCCACCGCCACCGGCAGCTCACGCAGCGCGGGATTGTCGCGCATCTCGATGGATGCGTAAAAACAATCACAATCACAGTGGATTATCTTGCGGGTGGCGATCATTCTGGGGGCATGTGTGTCATGGCGCTATCGTAAAGCCAATGTAGCGTAAGCCCTTCGGCAAGTAAAACCGAGTGTATTTGAGACATATCAATGCGTTACCGTTTGATTGCACGTATCTTGCCGACTCATCGTTTGGATCGATCCAAGGATTGAGCATAGAATCGATCGGAAACACTTTCCCCGCAATACAGGAGCCTCATCATGAAGTCGTTGAATCTGGCCCATCCCTTGTTCTGCATTTGTGTGCTGTCATTGCTGGCATGGGGAATTGTCCCTGATGCGGCGGCCCAGGATCGCCGCCAGACCCAGCCGGCCGAGGCTGCCGACGTCAGTCAGTGCCTTACCTGCCACAACAATCCCGCTGTCACCAGCATCCGCAATACCCCCCATGGTCATTCCGCCGTGCCGGGGTCGCCCTTTGCGACCCAGGGCTGTGCCAGTTGTCACGGCGCCAGCCAGGATCATCTGCGTTCCATGCAATCACCGGGGGTGGTTTTCGGGGAGGGCACCAGCCGCTTTCCGGCCAGCGAGGTGGCGGCCCAGAACCAGACCTGCCTGACCTGCCACCAGTCCCGTGAGACTGCGCATTGGAGCGGCAGCGCTCATCAGGCGGCGGACCTGGCTTGCGCCAGTTGCCATACCATTCATGCCCCCCAGCGCAGTGCATTGAATACGTTCGGGGATACCGGTATTTGTCTCAGCTGCCACCTGGAGCAGCGATCCCAGCTCAATCTGCGCAGCCATCATCCGGTGGCGGAGGGGGCGATGGGCTGTAATGACTGCCACAATCCCCACGGTTCCGATGCCCCGGGTTTGCTGTCCAAGGCCAGCGTCAATGACACCTGCGCCGAATGCCATACCGAGAAGCGGGGGCCCTTCCTGTGGGAACACCAGCCGGTAAACGAAGATTGCACCACCTGCCATAATCCCCATGGAGCCACCCAGGCCAGTCTGCTGGCGGTACGTGAGCCCTTCCTGTGCCAGAGTTGTCATTCTGAAACCTTTCATCCCAGCACTCTGTACAGCGGCACCGGAGTGCCGCCCGCCGGTGCCGGTCAATCGGTACTGGGTACCTCCTGCACAAACTGCCATTCCACCATTCACGGGTCCAATCATCCCTCCGGCGCCCGTCTGACTCGCTAAGGGAGGGACAGATCATGCCTGGATTACACAAAAAGCTTGGGGTGGCCGTCGCCTGCGCACTGGCCGGTTTCGCAGTGAATGCTCAGGACGAGACGGCACAGTCGTCGGTGGAAATCGGTGCCGGTTACACCACGGTGGATGCCTTTCGGTTTGGCCGCTATACCGGCCTGCAGGACGAGGGTGGTTTTGCCATCGGCAATTTCACCGTGGGTTCGCCGCTGGACCCCGACCGGGCAGATTATTGGCGCCTGGAAGGGGCCAATGTGGGACTGGAGTCCGGCAGCCTGTACGGCCAGTACGGTCGCTGGGGAAAGTACGAGGTGGCGCTGCGCTTCGATCAGTTGCCCCATTATGAATTCGATGATGCAAGCACGCCGTTCCGCGGCGCCGGCAGCGCCGTACAGACTCTGCCCCAGGGCTGGGTGGCTGCCAATTCCACCGCGGGGTTCAGCGCACTCAATGCCAGTCTGAGTGAAATCGACATAGACAAGAAACGGGAGCGCTTCACCACGGAACTCGCCTGGCAATTGGATGCCAACTGGCAGCTGAGCGCCGATTATCGCCACGAGACCAAGCAGGGCAATGAGGCGCTGGCGGCCATTTTCGGCAGCACGGGAGGCAACCCCCGGGGTGCAGTGCTGGCCCGCCCCATCGATTTTGTCACCGATGATGTCAGCGTCGGCATGCACTACAACTCGCCGATCAGCCAGTACGGAGTCGTGTACACCCTGATGCGCTTCAGCAACGATACGCCGGAGTTGCGCTGGGACAATCCCTTCAACAATCCCCAGTGGACGGCCGGTGCCAACTTCAGCAACGCTGCCGTGGGGCAAATGGCCCTGGAACCGGACAACCAGTCCCATCAATTGACCGCCACGGCCGGACACAATTTCTCCGGTGGAACCCGCATCAGCGGCACCGTGGCACGAACAATACTGGAGCAGGATGAGCTGCTCCTGCCCTACAGCAATGTCATTGCCGCCGCCGCCCCATTGCCAAGGGCTCGCCTGGATGCGGAGGTGGAGACCCTGTTGGCCAACCTCAACCTGTCCACCCGGCTCACTGCCCGTACCGGTCTGCGGGTTGCCTATCATTACCGGGACCGGGACAACAAAACGCCCCGCGACGTCTATCTGCGGATCGCGGGAGATGCGGCAGCCCAGGGCACCCCTCTGAGCGCCAACGCCCGGGTGAATCGGCTCTACGATCTGGCAACGGACCGCTTCAATGTCGACCTCGACCATCGCCTGAGTTCCCGAACACGGATTTCCGTCGGCTATGAGTTCGAGGAAAAGGACTACGACATGGTGGATGCCGATGACACCACGGAGGACACGGGTTTCATCAAGCTGGATCTGCGGCCCGCCGCAACCGCAAGCGGTTGGGTGAAGTTGAGCAGTGCCCGCCGGGATACCTCCAACTACGATGTGACCCGTCCGTTTGTCGCAGGGCACAATCCCGATTATGTGGCCACGCTCACCGGCCTGGATCTGTTCGAGAACGATCCCTTTTTGCGCCGTTACCACATTGCCGAGCGGGACCGCGACGAACTGAGTGCCAGCATGAACTGGTACCCGACCGATCTCCTCGGCATCAGCCTGCTGACCCGTCTGGCGGCCGATGACTATCCCCAGGCCCAGGTGGGGCTGGCCGAGTCGGACAAGCGCAGCTTTGCAGCCGATGTCAGCATTACGCCCAGCGGGCCGTGGAGCGCCAACGTCTATTACAACTGGGACCGCTTCGACAATCTGTTGCTGGGGTATTCGAGGCAGGGTGGAGGCAACCCGACCCCGTTCTTTCCCGCCAGCGTACGACTGGCAAGCCGTGACTGGCAGGTGGACAGCGAGGATCGCATCCAGGGTCTGGGTGCCGGGCTCAATTGGGATGTGCTGAACGGTCGGCTGCAACTGGAGCTGGATGCGGTCTACACGGATGCGGTGACGGAAACCGCACCCCTGAGCAGCGGCCAGACCTGGCTGCCGCTGGCAGACGTCACCACGGAGATCGGCAGTCTGTCCCTGCGCGGCACCTATCAGATGTCACCGGGTCGGCAGTTGCGGGTGAGATGGTATTACGAGGATTACAGCTCGTCGGATTTCGCGCTCGACGGTGTGCAACCGGATACGCTGGGAAATGTTTTATTGCTGGGCAACCAGAGCCCGTCTTACGACGGGCACCTCATCGAAGTCTCGATGATTTTCCGGTTGCAGGGAAGGTAATAGCACGATCAGGGCATGCGGGCGGCACGGATCTCGATTTCAACCAGCCAGCAATCCACCACCAGACCGGCGATTTCCACGAAGGTCCGCACGGGCTTGGTGGGGTTGGCTTCGGTGCCGAAGAACTGCAGGTAGCCCCGGTTGAAGCCATCGAAGTCCAGCTCACCGTCGTCTCCCCTCACGGCGAACGCCCGCACCTGAATGATGTCAGACATGGACCAGCCTTGGCCTGTCAGGGTTTCATTGAAGCGGTTGAAGGTATCGATCACCTGGGCCTCCATGTCGCCGCAGGTGCCATCGGGCCCCTGCCGCGCACCGCTGCCGCTCAGGTACATCGTTTCCGCCCCCGGGGGAATCTTGATGGCGGTGAAGAAATTACGGCCCTCGCCGATGCGCTCGATTTCCTGGGCTGCGGCGGTGGATGCCATGCCCAGCGCGGCGCCGGCAACGAGTACGAGGGATAACAGTCGGTTTGACGTCTTCATGTGCGAATGGTCCTTTCTTTGAAATGGGATGGGTTAACGACCGAGGGTGTTGATGTAGCTGACCACATTGTTGATGGCCTCATCGTCCGCCAGCATGCGCGCCATGGGCACCATCTGGGAGCCGTAGCGGTCTTCGGCATGGGTGCCACGGTAGCCGGCTTTGAAATTCTTTAACTGGGTGACCAGGTACCAATCGTTCTGGCCGGCCAGCTGCGGTGCGCCCAGAGCTTCGTTGCCCTGTGCCTCGGCACCGTGACAGGCGGCACAGCTCTGGTAAGCCTGACGACCGGCGGCGGTGTCTCCGCTGAGGGTGATTTCGGCAGGAACATAGTCCCAGCTGCCCACCCAGGCAACGATGTCGTCGATGCTCTCGTCGGTGAGTTTGGCTGCCATGGGTTGCATGGCCAGTCCTTCTACGTCCATGGGATGGGTGCCGCGGATGCCGGCCCGGAAGATTTCCAGCTGGCGCCGCAGATACCAGGGCTCCATGCCCGCAAGGCGTGGCGCCTGTACACCGTAATTGCCCACGCCGTCGGCGCCGTGACAGGTCTGGCAATAGCGGTCGTCATAGGGCTCACGGCCGCTTTCCTCGGCGCAGACAGCGCCGGCACCCAGTGTCGTTATCAGGAGCAATAATTTCGCGGTTTTCATCATGCTGCCTCCGCCCGGACCTGGGCGTCCAGCTTGCCGAGAGCCAGGTGCGCCACCTGCATGGCGGCTTCCATCCAGGCATTGTGCTGGGCGATCTGGTCGCCAATCAGGAAATGGCGGCCGTTGACAGGGTTTTGCAGCAGGTGATACATGTTTTCCTCTTCATGGGTCCAGCCGCTGCCGCGATTGCGACTGAATCGGGCTGAGCAGCCAAGCATATTGTCCATGCGGTGCCAGGCGATGGTGACCGGCTTTTCCACCAGGTTACGGTAATTCGGGTGGACCTTTTCACCCCAATGCAACAACTCTTCGACCCTCTGCTCCTGGGTCATCTTGGTGTAATGCATGCCGCCACCGTAGTTATAGGCGGCCAGTGTCACACCTTTGGCCTTGTGAATTCCCTGGGTCGGATACCAGATCTGCTGAATGGGTGAATTGATCCAGGTGATGCCACCGTAGATACCTTCCTTCTCCCAGAAGCGCTCCTTGGCCTGAAAGGCTGCCTTGTAGGCTTCGCCACGACGGATGTATTTGAGCGCGTTGACGTAGTCCGCCGGGAAGTTATTGGGAATGCCCGTCAGCAGATGACTGGGAATGCAGTTGAAACAATAGTCAGCCTTGAGAGACTGGCGCGTACCGTCCCGATCGAAGACCACTTCCACGCCGTCGTCCATGACCGTGATGCCGCGCACCTTGGTGCGGAAGTGGATCTTGTCCTCCATTTTGGCGACGAATCCATAGGGGATGCGGTCCATGCCGCCCACCGGCTGCATCAAAATGGGTCCCGTCTCGCCCTCATTTGGGGACAGCATGTTGCGCGCCAGGCGGGTTTGCAGCAGATCTCGGAACGCCATCATGTCCTTCTGCGCGCCGTGCTCCAGGAACCCACCGTTCACCAGGCCGGCCCGGTCACTGCCCTTGTACAGCATGTCCTCATTGAGGTCGCCGAAATCGCGGATTACAGAAAGCAGGGTTTCCATTTCCTCGCGGCTGAAGCCTTCGGTCAGCTGGGCGTTGTCCAGGGATTTGGCCATCATTTCGCCAAGAAAGCCCCGCAGATTGGTGGTGAATTCACCGTTGCGGACCGGCTTGCCACCCAGCATTGCATCGTCCTGGATGTAGGCGGTCTTGTTCTCATTGATGAATACTTCCAGGTCCACGCCCAATTCCTTGCAATAGGCCAGCACATTGCTGTGGGTGCTGGGAATGCGGGCGGCGCCGGCATTGAAATACATATGGGGTTCGTTGTCCCAATCGCAGTACTGGACGTTGCCGATCTCGTCGATCAGGGTGCCGTGACGAACGGTGAATACCCGGCCGCCGGCCCGGTGAGAGGCCTCCAGAACAGTGACGTCATAACCCGCCTTGAGCAATTCCCAGGCACAGGTGAGGCCGGATATGCCGGCACCCAGAATGACCGCGGATTTGCCACCATTGGCCAGGCGCATGAGGTCGGGAGCACTGGCATGGGCGCCGCCAGGCAGCCAGCCCAGTACGGTGCCGGCCTTGATCGCGGCGGAGGCGCCGCCCCAGGCCGCCAAAAGATTGAGAAAGTCACGTCGGGTAACCGGTTTGGACACAGCAATTCACTCCAAGGGTTGTTATGGGTTGTAACCGAACGATGCCGGTCGTTGTTGATCGGGCACCGACTGTCATGCAAAAAGCAGGCCCTCCATGGGGAGAGGCCTGCTTTTTGTTTGTGCATGGGTAAGGGTGAAACATCCCTGTCTCAGTCCACAGTCCTAGTCCAGTTCGACCCTTACACGGGCGTACCAGAACACACCGTTGCCACTGAACGCAGCGTCGGAGCGGTAGATCTGGCTGTTGCCGGAGTTGTCGTCGATGGGACGCACTTTCTCCGGGTAGGTGTTGAACATGTTCTCCACACCGATGATGAACTCGTAGCGGTCATCGTAGGTGTAGGACACTTCGCTGCCCCAGATGATCTCATCACTGCCCCAATAATCCCGGCTGGGAACGGCGCTGGAGGGCACGATGTAGTACTCATCGTAGTAGTTGGCGGACAGCATGAAGCGCCAGTCATTGAGGCGATGGTACAGACGGCCGTTACCCCGGTTGGCGGGGATGCCGTCGGTCAGGTCGGCCAGGTTGGCGCGGGTCAGCAGACCCGGGGTCACCTTGTCGACTTCCTGGTTCATCCAGGCCCAGGAACCCTGGAAGGACGTGGTCCCTGCATCGCCCCAGTTGTAGTCGTAGGCCACCACGGCTTCGATACCCTCGTTGGTGGTATCCATGTCGTTGGTGTAGTAGGTGAACTCCACGATGCTGCCGGCGCCGGAGATGCCGGACGCCTCGATTTGGGCTGCAACAGCCGGCGTGATGGCAACGTCACCGGAGTTGAGGATGCGGTCGGTCATCTCGATGTTGAAGTAGTCGAGGGAGAAGTCCACATCACCCAGCTGTGCGGTGAAGCCCACGCTCAGGTTCTTGGATTCCTCCGGGGTCAACTCCTTGCCACCGAACAGCCGGGCAATGGGGTTGGTGGGGGGAATCTGGCCTTCCGCCTGGGGAATGCCGTCGGTCACACCGGTGGAGATGTTGGAGATGTTGGCCTGGCCGGGGGACGGGGCGCGGAAACCGGTGCCGTAGGTGGCGCGCAGGTTCACACTGTCCGTCAGCCGGTACTTGCCGGTCACCTTGCCATTGGTGGTGTCGCCGAAGGTGTTGTAGAAGTCCTCATAGCGCAGGGCCGCACCCAGCAGCAGGCGTTCGGTGACGTCCGCTTCCAGGTCCACGTAGAAGGCCCAGTTCTTGCGGTCCCACTTGCCCTGCTGGGCCGGGCCGAAGCCCTGGAAGCCGTCGGAGCCCACGTTGGTGCCCTGATCAGAGTAGGGCCCGATCAGGAAGGAGTTTTCGTCATTCGAACCCACCTTGAAGATCTCCCGGCGCCATTCAATACCGTAACCCACGTTCAGCGGTGAGTAGAAGCCATCGATATCGAACGGGGTCACCAAGTCCACGTTGAAGTTGTTTTCGATGCTGGTGTAGATACCCGGCTCGAAATCGGTCGGGGAATCGGAACCCATGGAGGCGTTGGTGGTATTGGTCAGGCGGTAGGTGACCTCCGAGAAGCCGCCGCTGAGGCTGACGTCGTAGGAGGTTTCACCCAGCATGCCGCGCACACCGGCCGCCTCGGAGAAGTCCACCACGGTGGCACCGAAATCCGGTGTATAACCGCCGGGGAAGCGTTCCAGGAAGGTCCAGCAATCCGGATCCGCCAGGCCGGCCTCATAGGCCAACAGGGAGTTGTCGCGGCCGTTGGTAACGCCGCGCGGAATCACCGGGCAGTTGCCGGAACGGTCCGGGGTTTCATCGATGAACAGGAAATTGCTGCCACGGGTGAAGATACCGCTGCGGTTGTTGGCCGGACGGTAGAAGAACCCGAGGTCGGTATCCTTCTCGCTGTAGCTGCCGAAGGAGTAGATCTCCTGCTCGTTGCCCAGCTCGATGCCGGAGTTGTAGAACACGTTCTTGATGTCGGTGTCCGCCAGACCCCGTTCCATCACGAAGGGGCTCTGTCGCACGAAGGTGTTGCCGGCGTTGATCAGGGCCTGGGCATCGCCCCGCTGCTTGGCGCGGTCGGTCTTGTCCTGGGCCTGGCCGTCGAAGCTGAAGCTGAAGAAGCCGTCGGGGCCCAGGGGCAGGCCGATGTTGCCGGCCAGGTAGTTCAGATCGCCGTCGTTGAAGTCGGTGTACTGGCCGGTCTTGTACTCGAAGGACATGCCGGAGTTGTTTTCCTTCAGGATAAAGTTCACCACACCCGCGATGGCGTCTGAGCCGTACTGGGCGGCGGCGCCGTCACGCAGCACTTCCACCTGGCGCATGGCGATGGGGGGAATCTGGGCGATGTCCGGGAAATGTGTGCCGTCACGACCAAACTGGATGGCCGCGGACCGGTGGCGGCGCTTGCCGTTCACCAGGATCAAGGTGTCGTCGGCCGGCAGGCCGCGCAGGGTGGACGGGCGCACGATACTGTTGGAGTCGTTGATCTCCTGGGTATCCACGTTGTAGGTGGGTACCAGGTTGCGGAGCAGGTTGTTCATGTCCGAGGTGCCCTGGTCCTGGAAGTCATTGGCACTGAACACATCGATGGGTGCGGCGGAGTCCAGCGCGGTGCGGGGTGCACGGCGCGAACCGGTGACCACCACTTCCTCGATGTCGTCCTGTTGCGCGAGGGTAGGTGTCGGAACGCTCAGGCTTGCCGCGACGGCAACCGCCAGCGCAGACAATCGAAACGGAGTTTTCATGCGTAGTTGCATCATTATCTTCCCCAACATGGTTGTTAAAAAGTTGACCCCTGGGCAACACCCCAACAGTGCTGGTTCGCCCCGGAGTATGGAAACCA
>JBJOHV010000033.1:0-5311 GCA_046047495.1 Pseudomonadota bacterium
GCGGTGAATGCGGTGCCTGTACCGTGTTGATCGATGACACACCCAGCTACGCCTGCTCGCTGTTGACCCATTCCGTCAAAGACAAGCGCATCGAGACAGTCGAAGGTCTGCAGGCTCCCAACGGCGATCTGCATCCCGTGCAACAGGCATTCGTCGAGGAGCTGGCCCCCCAGTGTGGTTACTGCACTCCGGGCCAGATCATGTCCGCCGTTGGTTTGCTGCGGGCCAATGCCAATCCAACCCGTGAAGACGTGCGTCAGGCCCTGGCCGGCAACATCTGCCGCTGTGGTGCCTATGACTCTTATATCAATGGTGTGCTGCGCGCAGCGCAAATAGGGTAATCAACATGGCTTACATGCATATTGGCAAAGATTTCGTTCCACCCGATGTGCCGGGTAAAGTCACCGGTCGAATCAAGTACGCGGAAGATTATGCCCGCGATGGCATGGCCTATGTACGACTGCTCACCAGTCCCATACCCCATACCCGTGTGGTCAGCATCGACGCTTCCGAGGCGCTGGCCATGGATGGTGTCTACGGCATTCTCACCGCCGACGATGTGTATCCCGATGGTGAACCCAACGGCACCGGCCTGCTGGTGCTCACCAACCAGCCCACCCTGATCGGTGAACCGATCCTGGCGGTGGCTGCGGTGGACGAGAAAACCGCCGAAGATGCCCTGCAGCGCATCTCGGTGACCTTCGAACGTCTGCCCTTCGTGCTGGATCCCCTGGACAGCATGGCTCCGGGTGGTGCGGACGCCTACAACGGCGGCAACACCTTCGTATTCCGTCAGGGCTTCGCCCGCTATGAGTGGAGCGCCGATCAGATCACCGCCTTCCGTAACGGTGCCGAACCCACCGCCGAACCCCAGCAGGAGTGGACCTACGGGGATATCGGTGCGGCGTTTGCTGCATCCGCCTATGTCTACGAAGCCACCTTCACCACCGCCGGCTATCCCCACCAGTGCATGGAGCCCCGCAGCGCGTTCTCCTATTGGGAAAACGGCAAGTGCTACGTTCACGGCTCGTCCCAAAGTCTGTCGCCGCTGGCGGAAGGCATGGCCCAGATCATTGGTGTGCCCATCGAGGATTTCGTGTTCATCAATGAGGCCACCGGTGGCGGTTTCGGCCAGAAGGCCCGCCCCAACAGCATCCCCAGCATGGCCATTCCGGCCAAGATGTCCCAGAAGATCAATCGTCCCGTCATGATGCGAATCAGCCGTGAAGAGGAATTGCTGATCGGTGGTGCGCGGGTGGGCTTCCAGGGCTGGATCAAGGCCGGTTTCAAGGCCAATGGGTCCATGGCCGCATTGGACATCTACATCGTGTCGGATAACGGCGGCAAGGGTGGTGGTGGCGATGCCTCGTCGGCTGCCGATGCCATCTCCATGCTGTACCAGACCGAAGCCATGCGCTTCCGGGGTGCCGGGGTGGGAACCAATACCGGCCACCGTGGCGCCCAGCGCGGCCCCGGCCAGAACCAGATTGCCCCCATCATCGCTCCCATCATGGACAGGGCAGCGGATGAGCTGGGGTTGGATCGACTGGAAATCCGCAAGATCAATGCGGTGGCCGATGGCGACCAGCACGGTCCCCAGCGCAATACGGTGACCGGCGCCAACATGCCGGAGGCCATCGAGCACGCCGCCGCCCTCTTCAACTATCCGGAACGCATTACGCGCCGCCAACAGCGCAACGGCAGCAAGGTGACCGGCATCGGTATCGGCCAGGGTTATCACGATGCAGGCCGCAGCGGCATGGACGGTATCGTGCGTCTGACTGCCGATGGCCGGCTGAAGATTCACAATGGCGTGGGTAACCTCGGCACCTATTCCTATGCGTCCACTTCACGGGCCGCCGCGGAAGTGCTGAAAATGCCCTGGGAGCGTTGTGACATCGAAGCCGGTCGCACCGACCGTCACGTGCCCATGACCTCTCCCCAGGATGGCAGCAACTCGATTTTCACCAACACCCGCACCTGTTTCGGCGCGGCCCAGGATCTGCTGGCCAAGATGAAGGAAATCGCCGCCATGGATCTTGGCGGTGATCCGGCGGATTACGATGTGGACGGTGAGCGGGTATTCAAGATCGCCACGCCGGCCGACGGCCTGACCTACGGCCAGGTGGCCCAGCGGGGCATGGAACTGGGCGGCAAATTTGCCGGCTATGAGTACCCGGAAGGCATGAACGCCTTCTCCAAACTGTCAGTGGACCGACTGGCCGGCAGCGGCCTGATCGGTGTGTTCAATGATCCGCGCCACAACGGCACGCCGCCGGGATTGTCCGTGGCCCTGATCGAAATCGAGTTGGATACCGAGACTGGCAAGTACGAGGTCAAGGACATCGTCAGTGTGGCGGACAGCGGCACCATCGTGCATCCCCAGGGCATGGTCAACCAGTTGCGCGGTGGCGCCACCTGGGGCATCGGCCTGGCGGGTTATGAGCGTCATCTCTACGATCCCCAGAACGGCCTGCCGGCCAGCACCGGTTACTGGCAGAGCAAGGTGCCCACCATTCTCGACGTGTCCACCAACCAGATGCAGGCCAGCTGGGTGGAATTTCCCGATCCGGAAAACCCCGTGGGCGCCCGTGGTATCGGCGAGCCGGCCCAGGGTTGTGTTGCCGCGGCCCTGGCCTCGGCCCTGTATGACGCCACCGAAGGTCACATGTTCAATTGTGCGCCGGTGACCGCGGACATGATCATTAACCACTACGCAGGGGTTTCGGAAGACGCGAAGCCTCTTGCCCAGAACAATTTCCGAGGTTGATATGGTAGCGACTACTCATGATGTAATGCCCGACATCGATCTGTATCAGCCCACGGATGAAGCCAATGCCCTGGCCTTGGCTGCGACCCTGGGCCGGGATGGCTGGGTGCTGGCCGGTGGCCAGGATACCTTCGGCTGGCTGAAGGATCGCAACAAGTCTCCTGCGGCCATGATCGAGCTGACCCGGATCGATGCCTGGAAGGGTATCCGGGAAACCGCCGATGGTGTGGAAATCGGAGCTTTAACCACCCTCACCGAAATTGCCAACCATCCCATGCTCAAGGCCCGCTACGGCCTGCTGTCCACGGCCGCCGGTAAGGTGGCCAGTCCCCAGATCCGCAATGTGGGAACCCTGGGCGGCAACCTGTGCCAGGACGCCCGCTGCTGGTATTACCGCCGTGGACTGGATTGTTACCGGGCTGGCGGCAATCTGTGCTACGCCGACGCACCGGAAAGCCTCAACCGGGAACACGCCATATTCGGCCAGAGCCGCTGCGTGGCGGTCAGTCCTTCCGACACCGCACCGGCCCTGGTGGCACTCGACGCCACCATGGTGATCTCCAGTGAGCGGGGTCAGCGCACCGTGGCAGCCCAGGATTTCTTCGTGGGCCCGGCGGTGGACATCGTGAACATGACTGTCCTGCGCCCCGGCGAGATTCTCACTGCAGTGCGCATTCCCGCGGCCTGGGCCGATGCGGAGTATTACTTCGAGAAAGTTGCCGACCGCAACGTATGGGACTTCGCCCTGGTCAGCGTGGCGGCCGCTTTCAAGGTATCGGGTGGCACCATCGCCGATGCCCGCATGGCCTGCGGTGCCGTGGAATGCGTGCCCCGCCGACTGACCAATGTGGAATCCGCCATCCGCGGTCAGGCCCGTTCCGAGCAGACCGCCAATCAGGTGGCCGCGCTGGCAACGGAAGGGGCTCGCGCCCTGAATTACAACCACTACAAGCTGCCCTTGATGGAAAATCTGGTCAAGCGTGCTATCCGGGGATAGTGGTCAACAACACTGAATTTTTGCAGCAGTAATCAATAATAAAAGAGGGTAATACCGTGGGTGAGATCGTTCGCTACAAACGCGATGTGTGGGGTGAGGAAGTCATCCTGGGGGTGTCCTGGGACTTGCTGTGGGTGGTAGCCGTTGCGGTGCTGATTCTGCTGGCAGCCCACGCCGTCGTGATGGCCGTGCTGGCCAACAAGAAGATGGACAAGCCTTCCTCCCAGGGCCGTCGCGTCAACCGCCATGATGCCGTGGACCGGGCTTTTCACTGGCTGATGGTGGTGGCGGTATTGGCCCTGGTGATCACCGGCACGGCGCCTATCCTGGGCTGGCGCATCGCCTGGTTGAACATTCACTGGATCTCCGGTTGCATACTGACCTTCCTGGTGGTTGCCCATATCATCCGCGCCAGTTTCTGGCAGGATTTCAAATCCATGATCCTGACCCCGAAGGATTTTGGTGAGCCGTTCGATTCCTCCCGCAAGCCCGGCAAGTATTCCTTCGAACAGAAGGGCATGCACTGGGCCATGACCATCGTGGTTCTGGGTGTCATCATCACCGGCGTAACCCTGTTCCTGCAGATCGACACGCCGTTCTGGGATCGCACCAATACCATGCCGGAAGACCAGCTGGGGCTCATGTTCCTGTTGCACGGCCTGTCCACCCTGGCCCTGATTGCCCTGATGGCAACCCATATCTACTTCGCCCTGCGGCCGGAAAAGCTGTTCTACACACGCTCCATGCTGACCGGCTGGATTTCCGAAGAAGAGATGACCGCCAATCACGACACTACCAAGTGGTCGCCCAAAGAAGCAGAGTAGGTAGTCGTTGTGATTGAAGACGATATTGAAACCATAGAATCGGGTTACGAATACCTGTTGGCCTTCGCCGCCCAGGGCCGTCCGGCCCAGGTGGAGAGCGGCCCCGGTCCTCACGCCCGTCCCACCCTGGAAGCCATGCTGGTTGCCATGCAGAACATCGCCAGCGCTCTGGGGGAGAGCAACGACAATTTTGAGCAGGTAATTGCCGAGGACTGCCGCAAGGCTGAAGCGGCCCTGGGGTTCATCCTGGCCCAGAAGAAAATCGGTTCGGAGATCGTCGACAACCTGAACGCCTCCATTCACCTGCGGGCGGTCCTTACCGACCTGTTCCTCTACGGCGAGGCCCTGAAGCCTTTGTCCGGTACCGAGGAAAAGCCCCTGTGGGAAGAAGTCAAAAGCTGAACTGCCCCAACGGCGGTTCCTGAAAACGGGGCAGTTGCCCCGTTTTTTGTCTCTTGGATTTACCGGTGTGAGACCCATGTTTACCTGGCCCAATCGCATCAGTCTGGCCAACCTGCCGACCCCGATCACCCCGCTGACCCGGTATGCGCGGCGCTTTGAACAGCTCGATATCCGCGTCAAGCGGGACGAACTTACCGGCCTGGAAGTCTCCGGCAACAAAGTGCGCAAGCTGGAATTCTGTATCGCCCAGGCCCTGGACGACGGCTGTGACACCCTGATTACCTGCGGTGGCCTGCAATCCAATCACTGCCGGGCCAC
>JBJOHV010000034.1:0-7955 GCA_046047495.1 Pseudomonadota bacterium
CCGAGGCTTCTGAACTGGCCACTGCCCCCTGGAAACGGTTGCGCAGGGCGCCCAGTTCCTCGATGAAACAGTTAGTGGTAGACCCGGTACCCACACCGACTATGGTGTTTTCCTCCAGCAGCGGCTCGATGTACTCGATGGCGGCTCTTGCCGCGGCTTTTTTCAGTTCATTCTGATCCATGGATGTGGTCTCTCCCCAGTTGCCATACCAGATTTTCCGCAATAACTCCCTAAGCATGCCCATACATCAGCTCTGTGGCGAACGCCGACCCAATACGATCCCCATCTGTACCGTATCGCCGGCCTGCCAATGGTTTTCGAAGCGGACGGCACCCGGTCCAAACAGGGTGATCACGGTGGAGCCGAGTCGAAACAGCCCCATTTCCTCACCCTGGGCCAGCTGGACGGGCAGTCGGTCTCCGGAGTAATCCACGATGGTGGCACCCGGACCGCCGGTCGGCACCTGCCCCGCCCATACGGTGTCGATGCCTGCCACGATCATGGCGCCCACCAGGACCTGCGCCATGGGGCCGAACTCCGTATCGAAAAAACAGATCAGCCTTTCGTTGCGGGCAAACAGGTCGGTCACGCCGTTCACCGTGGCCTGGTTTACGGAAAACAACCTGCCTGGCACATGGATCGTGCGTCGCAATTGTCCCGCCACCGGCATGTGCACCCGGTGATAGTCACGGGGTGACAGATAGATAGTGATGAAGGAGCCATCAAGAAACGGTTCGGAGTCGGCCGGATCGCCACCCAGCAGCGCAGCCAGAGAGTAAGTGCGCCCCTTGGCCTGTAAAACCCGATCGCCCTGCAGCAGGCCCAGCTCGGAAATCATGCCGTCGGCAGGGCACAGTACGGCATCCGGCGCCTGCGCGAGCGGTCGTGCGCCGTCCTTCAACCGGCGGGTGAAGAAGTCGTTGAAGTCTCTGAAAGCCGTCACGTCATTGATGGCTGCCTGGGACAGGTCCACCCGGTAGCGGCGGATGAACCAGCGGATCAAAGTGTTCTTTAGCCAGGCTACGCGGCAGCCGGCCAGCCAGCCCGCCAGCCTGGACAAGGTGTGCTGGGGCAACAGGTGTTGCAATAGCACGAACAACGCAGGCATCAGGGTGCCTGGGTTTCGATGGGGGTGTCCGGACGATTGCCCCATTCCGACCAGGAGCCGTCATAGGCTTTGATGTTATAACCCAGTGCCTTGCCGATCAGATAGGTGAGACCGGAGCGATGGTGGGTCTGGCAATGGGTGATGATCTTCTTGTCGATGGTGAGGCCCAAGGTGTTCAACCGCTCCTGCAGTTGCTTGAGAGGCAGCAGCCGCAGGTTATTGTCGCGGTCCATGGTGTGCAGCCAGTCCAGATTGATGGCGCCGGGTATATGGCCGCTGCGCAGCGCGCCCTTGCGGGTACCATTGTATTCCTCCGCCGAGCGGGCATCCCACACCAGCGTGCCCGGGTCCTCGATACTGGCCAGCACCTCGGCCAGGTCGGCATTCACCGACAGATCCGGCGTGAAATCGAAGTGGCTGTGCTGCCCGCTGTTGGGCTCGGTCTGCAGGGGATAGCCCTCATTCTTCCAGGCATGGATGCCACCGTTAAGATAGGAGTAGCGCCGGTGACCTGCCACATCGAGGGTCCAGATCAGCCGGCCTGCCCAGCCGCCCCCCTCATCGTCATACACCACCACATGCTTGTCGGCGGTCAGGCCGATGCGGGACAACAGGGCGCGCAAATGCTCCACTGAGGGCAACTTGCCGGTGGCCGGCGGCACGCCACTGACCAGTTCCGACGGACTGACATGAATGGCGCCAGGTACATGAAATTGCTGGTAGGTGGCGGGCTGGCAACAATCCACGATCAGAATGTCCTGGTGGCCCAGCAACGGCAGCAGTTCAGCAGGGTCGATAATGAGAGGCAGGTTCTTCAGGTCCATGTCGGGTCCGGTTAATTCAACGTCAGTGAGGGTTCTATTCTACAGACAACCCCGGCGGCTATGAATCATTGCCGAGGGTCTGCAGGATCTGGAAATAGCTGTCCAGGCGTTGAGGGTCGATCCGGCCATCTGCCACCGCTTCCCGCAGGGCGCATTGCGGCTCCTGGCGGTGACTGCAATCCCGGAACCGGCACTGCCCCAGCCAGGGGCGGAACTCCCGGAATCCGTGCAGCAACTCATCCCGGCTCACATGCCAGAGGCTGAATTCCCGGATGCCTGGGGAGTCGATGAGGTCGTAGCCATCGGCATGAAACAAGCGTGCCGACGTGGTGGTATGGGTGCCTTTCTCCATGGCATGTGAAAGCTCGCCCACCGCCGCGGCCAGGCCGGGGTCGAGGGCATTGATGAGGGAGGATTTGCCAACCCCGGACTGACCCACAACCACGGCCGTCGTGCCCAGCAGGCTAGCCTGCAGGTCAGGGATGCCGGCGCCGCTGTGGGCGCTGACCCGGATCACCTGATAACCAATGGCCTCATATAAGGACAACATGCTGTCGACATATCCCTGATCGTCCGCCAGCAGGTCCATCTTGTTGAGCACGATCACGGGCTGCATGGACAGGGTTTCCACCGCCACCAGATAACGGTCCAGTAGATTCCTGTGGGGTGGTGGACTGGGTGCCAGGACGATCAGCACCCGGTCGATATTGGCCGCCAGGGGTTTCAGCTCGTTGCCGAAGCCGGGTCGGGAGAAGACATTGCGGCGCTTCTCGAGGGCCACCACCACGCCGGTCTGGTCGCCGTCCGCCTGCCATACCACCCGGTCACCGCATACCAGAGGCGGCATGTTGCTGCGTTGGTGGCAACGCACCGACTCGCCACGCCGCTCACCGTCCAGACACTCGACCTCCAGTTGCTGCCCGAAATTGCAGATCACCAGGCCGGACAGGGCGGGCCCCAGGGACAGATCCAGCTCCGCCGCAGCGTCGCCGCTGGTGAGCAAGCGGGCTTCCTGCTGCTTCTGGATGCGCTGCTGTTGCTTCCGGGTAAGCCTGCGTTTGCTCATGGGGTAGGGTAGTGATGACGACGGGCGGCATTATTGCATACTCGCCCCCGATGGGCTTTGTTACAATGCGGCGGTTCCGCAACTCAACATCGCAGGCGATACCGGGTGGATAAACAAGCGAACCTCATATGGCTGGACCTGGAAATGACCGGGTTGTTTCCAGACACCCATGTCATCATCGAGATTGCCACCCTGGTGACCGATGCCGATCTCAACATACTCGCCGAAGGCCCGGTACTGGCCATCGCCCAGTCCGATGCCGAGCTGGCGAAAATGGATGACTGGAACCAGCGCCACCACGGCGCATCGGGCCTCATAGCACGGGTGAAAGCCAGCAGCGTCGACGTCAGTGAGGCGGAACAGCGGACCCTGCAATTCCTTGCCGAGTGGTCCATTCCTAACAGCTCCCCCATGTGCGGCAACAGCATCTGTCAGGATCGCCGTTTCCTGGCCAGGTACATGCCAGTCCTGGAGCGCCACTTTCACTATCGCAACCTGGATGTCAGCACGGTGAAGGAACTGGCGCGGCGCTGGCGGCCCGACATCGCCGCCGGTTTCAGCAAGGACAGCCGCCATCAGGCCCTGGATGACATCCGCGATTCCGTGGCGGAGCTTCGCTATTACCGCGAACGGTTTTTCGTCGCCCCCCCTCAATGACCCGACTGGTCGATGTGCCGGGACAGGGCCCATAGCACATGTTCCCGCACCAGCGGCGAGGGATGTTCTCGGCGTGTCTGCAGTGCTGCGATGATGGCAGCTGAGCTGTTTGCATTGCCCAGTGCCACGGCGATATTGCGCAGCCAGCCTTCATAGCCGGTGCGGCGGATCGCCGAACCCGCGGTGCGTTCCAGGAATTCCTCCTCGCTCCAGCCAAACAGCTCGATGAGTGCCGCATCATCGAGGGAATGCCGGGGTTGAAAATCCATTTCTCTGCTGGGCCGGGTGAACTTGTTCCAAGGGCAGATCAACTGGCAGTCATCACAGCCGAAAATACGGTTACCCAGCAGGGGCCGCAGCTCCAGGGGAATGGCACCACGGGATTCGATGGTCAGGTAGGAGATGCAACGGGTAGCGTCGAGTACCCAGGGCTGCACAAAGGCCTTGGTGGGACAGACATCCAGGCAGGCCCGGCAGCTGCCGCAGTGGTCGGTGGCAGGCTCATCCACCGGCAGGGGCAGGTCGGTGAACAGCTCCCCCAGAAAAAACCAGGAACCGGCCCTGGCATTGATCAGCATTGTGTTCTTGCCGATCCAGCCAAGACCGGCTTTTTCAGCCAGTGCCCGCTCCAGCACCGGCGCGCTGTCGACGAATGCCCGGTAGCCGAAATCACCCGCTTTTTCCTGTATGCGATCCGCCAGGCGTTGCAGACGCTGGCGGATCACTTTGTGATAGTCCCGACCCCTTGCGTAACGGGCCACATAAGCCTTGTCGCGAAACTCCAGGGGGGTGAATTCATTGGTATCGGTGAGTGCATAGTCCATGCGGACACTGATCACCCGCAAGGTGCCCGGCAGCAACTGTTCGGGATGACTGCGGATGCTGCCGTGCCGGGCCATGTAGTCCATCTCACCGTGATAATTGCGGGCCAGCCAGTTCTGCAGGTGTTGCTCGTGTGTGCCCAGGTCGATGTCGCAGATACCCACTTGCTGGAAACCGAGCTCTTCACCCCAGCGACGGATGTCTGCAACCAGGTCCCGAAGCTGGGTTTCGCTCAGCATGCAGAATTACAGCGTGCGCAGCCGTTGTGCGGCGGCTTCCAGGGTGCTGTCATCCTTGCAGAAGCAGAAGCGCACGATGCGGCTGCCGGGAGCCTGTGCATAGAAGGGTGACAGGGGGATGGCCGCCACTCCCTTTTCCTGGGTGAGCCAGCGCACGAATGCCATGTCATCCAGGTCACTGATGGCGGAGTAATCCGCCAACTGGAAATAGGTACCTTTGGAGGGAGTGAAGTCGAAGCGGGTCGTGGACAACAGTTCACAGAAATAGTCGCGCTTCTGCTGATAGAACGCCGGCAGGTCCGTGGCGTGCTTGGGACATTCCGCCATGAAGTCCGCCAGGGCGTACTGCACGAAGCTGCTGGTGGTGAAGGTGACGAACTGGTGAACCTTGCGGAACTCCGCGGTCATGGCTGCCGGCGCCACGCAGTAAGCCAGCTTCCAGCCGGTGGCATGGTAGGTCTTGCCGAAGGAGAACACTGCAAAACTGCGTTGCCGCAGTTCTGTATGACCCAGTACGCTGTGGTGGCGGCCGCCGTCATACACCATGTGCTCATACACCTCATCGGACAGCACCAGGATGTCGGTGTCCCGCAGACAGTCTGCCAGGCAGTCCAGATCCTCGGCCGACAGCACAACACCACAGGGATTATGGGGTGAATTGATGATGATCATCCGGGTTCGGGACGTGATGGCGTCCCTGACCCGCTGCCAGTCCACGTGGAAATCCGGTGCCGCCAGGGGAATGTGCACGGCTTGTGCGCCGGCCAGAATAATGGCCGGTTCATAGGAGTCGTAGGCCGGATCGAAGACAATGACTTCATCACCTTTACCCACGCTGGCCTGGATGGCATCAAACAGGGCCTCCGTCGCCCCCGATGTCACAGTGATGTCATGATCCGGATCAGCCGGGCAACCGTATAATCGGGTCACCTTGGCGGCAATCTGTCTGCGCAGCTCGGGAATACCGGCCATGGGGGGATATTGGTTCTTGCGGTTGTTGAGATGGAATGCCACCCGCTCCCGCAGCTTTTCCGGGCAGTCGAAGTCGGGGAATCCCTGGGACAGGTTGATGGCCTGGAAATCCTGGGCCATTTTCGACATGATCGTGAAAATGGTGGTTCCCACGGCAGGCAGTTTGCTTCGCAAGGGGAGTCCTCTGGGCCGACGGCCGACATGGTTGCATTCGGCGCCCAAGTGTACATGAACTGCCCATGGGCATAAAATTTTTACCCCGCCAACTGGGTCTTCATTGATCCGCTGGAAAAAGGGCATCAGTCAGGGAATTGGTCATCACCATGCAAGTCACAGAAAATCCGGAAAACACCTCCGCCCGTTCACCGTTACCGGCTGTCACATTGCGATCGCTGCCCCAGCTGAATCTGACCGGAGGGCGCGCTGCCCTGCTGGCCTATTTCGAAAACACCTGGTCACTGACGGAGCTGCTGTTTTCAGCCCTCAATTGCAAAGAAGCCTATTATGTCCGGCCCTATCACAAGACCCGTCATCCCCTGGTGTTCTACTTCGCCCATCCGGCCAGTCTGTACGTCAACAAACTCCTGGTCAGTGGCCTCATCAAGGAGCCGGTGAACAAGGATTTCGAATTGCTGTTTGAAACCGGTGTGGATGAAATGACCTGGGACGACCTGCACGAGGGTGAGCAGGATATCTGGCCGGAGCTGGATGAGGTCATCGCCTATCGCGAGCATGTCTACCGGCTGGTCAAGAATCTGCTCAAGTCCCATCCCGTGTTCGATCAACCCATCACCATGGACAGCCCCGGCTGGGCCATGGCAATGGCCTTCGAACACGAACGTATCCATCTTGAAACCTCCAGCGTGCTGATGCGGGAGCTGCCCGTGCACTACCTCACGCCGCCGCCGGGCTGGCCGGAGATGTTCGCAGTCCGCGCCACCGCAGACCACCGGCCGGTGGCCGGTACCGATTATCCCGCCGACAACCCCATGCTCAAGGTCAAGGCGGACACCGTGACCCTGGGCAAGCCCCGGGACTGGCCCAGTTTCGGCTGGGACAACGAATACGGTGGGGAGCAGCGCCATGTGTCTGCTTTCAAGGCCAGCAAGTTCCTCATCAGCAATGGTGAGTTTTATCGGTTCGTTGCCGAGGGCGGTTATGAGAATGCCGATTTCTGGGGTCCCACGGGCTGGCGCTGGCGGCAGTTCCGCAATGTGAAGTGGCCCACCTTCTGGGTGCAGGACGGCCCTGCCGGATCCCATCGCTATCGGCTGCGCACCACCTTTGAAGTGATCGACATGCAGTGGGACTGGCCGGCCATCGTCAACTATTACGAAGCCAAGGCGTATTGCGCCTGGTTGAGCGCCCGTAACGGCAAGCAGACTCCGTATCGTCTGCTCACCGAAGCCGAACACCAGGCCATCCGAGAGCCATCCTGGCGTGCCGCAGCCAATTGGCAGGCTGGCGAGGATGCGCTGCTGAAACTGGATCCGGTTCTGAGCAACGACGGCGAAACAGTCAACCACAACCTTCGTTACGGGGCCGAGAGTCCTGTCGATGCCATGGCACCCAACAGCCTGGGATTTCACGACGTGTTGGGCAACGTCTGGCAATGGTGCGAGGATGCGTTTCATCCCCTGCCGGGCTTCGAGATTCATCCCTATTACACCGACTTCAGCACACCCTGTTTCGATGGCGAACACCAGATGATCCTGGGCGGCTCCTTCATCAGCACCGGTGATGAAGCCAGTATCTGGTCACGTTTCCACTTCCGCCCCCACTTCTTCCAGCATGCCGGTTTCCGGGTGGTGCAGGGATCGGCGCTGGATCCGGCGGACAACAAGTATGAGAGCTCGGAGCTGGTTGATCAGTACCTGTTGTTCCATTTTGGCAGTGCTGCCGAGCAGCGGGATGCAGGCATCCATGCCCGCCGACCCTTCCCCGACACCGGCAGTTTCGTCATCCATACGGTGGAATTGATGAACCGCTTCGCCGCCGGCAAGCAGTCGGCGCTGGACCTGGGTTGCGCAGTGGGTCGTGCCAGCTTCGAGCTGGCGCGGGACTTTGCCTCGGTGACGGGCCTGGATTTCAGCCGTGCCTTCATCCGCACGGCCAATCAGTTGAAAAGCTCAGGCAGCCAATCGTACCAGCGGCTGGAAACCGGCAGCTTCCAGACCCAGCTCACCGCCATCGTGGCGCCGGACATCGACCGAAACCGGGTCAGGTTCATCGAGGGTGATGCCTGCAAGCTGGGGGCTTCGGGTCTT
>JBJOHV010000035.1:0-11334 GCA_046047495.1 Pseudomonadota bacterium
GGGCGCGGCATCCCTGCCGCGCACGGTCGCGACACAGACCAGCGCCACAACGCCCCTCGATCCTGCGACGCGTCAGTTTTGCGCTGCAGACCAGGCGGTGGGGATAACCCGGGCCACACGCCACCTGCGCAGTACCGTATTTTTTGGGTCCGGACCTGTTGCGAAGCAGGCAGTCTAAGCCTCGTACTATCGTCCGGTAAAGTTTGTTACTATCTCGGCTCTTCAAATTCCAACCAGCAACCAGGAGACACCACCATGAGCATTGCCGTAGGCGACAAGATTCCGGCCTCCACCTTCAAGATCATGACGAAGGAGGGCCCCAAGGACATCACCACCGATGAGGTGTTCAAGGGCAAGAAAGTGGTGTTTTTCGCGGTACCGGGCGCCTTCACCCCCGGCTGCTCCAATACCCATTTGCCTGGCTATGTGATCAATGCCGACAAGATCAAGGCCAAGGGTGTGGATACCATCGCCTGCATGGCGGTCAATGATGCCTTCGTGATGGGCGCCTGGGGAACGGCCCAGAACGCCGAGGAGATTCTGATGCTGGCGGATGGCAACGGTCAGTTCACCAAGGCCATCGGTCTGGAACTGGATGCCTCCGGCTTCGGCATGGGTGTGCGCAGCAAGCGATTCGCCATGATCGTGGAGGACGGCAAGGTCACCCATCTGGCCGTGGAGCCTCCGGGCGGCATCGTGGTGAGCGCCGCCGAAGCCATCATGGAAAAACTGTAAACAAGAAGCAGGTATCCCATTTATGAAAACCAGACTGATCGATTACCAGGATGGTGATACCGCATTGGAAGGCTATCTGGCCTGGGATGACAGTGTCAGTGATCCCAGGCCGGCGGTGCTGGTGGCTCACGACTGGACCGGACGCCGGGAATTCGCCTGCCGCGCCGCCGACAAGCTGGCGCAGCAGGGGTATGCGGGTTTTGCCCTGGACATGTACGGCAAGGGCGTGTTCGGCAGGGACGGGGATACGGCAGGCAATGCCGCGCTGATGGCCCCGTTCGCCGGTGACCGGCGACTCCTGCGCCAGCGCATGCTGGCGGCCCTGGCTGCCCTGCGGCAGCAACCTGAGGTGGATGCCGGACGCATCGCCGCCATGGGCTTCTGCTTTGGCGGCATGTGCGTACTGGAGCTGGCTCGCGGCGGTGCCGATGTCAAAGCCGTGGTGAGCATTCACGGCATCTTCGCGCCGGGAGATGTGCCCAACGAAAAAATCACCGCCAAGGTGCTGTGCCTGCACGGCCATGACGATCCCATGGTGCCACCGGAACAGGTGCTGGCCCTGGAGACGGAGATGACCGCAGCCGGTGTCGATTGGCAGGTGCATGTGTATGGTGGCACCCTGCACGCATTCACCAATCCCATCGCCAACAACCCTGATTTAGGTACGGTGTACAACCCCGTTGCCGAGCGACGTGCCTACCAGAGCCTGTGGAATTTTCTCTCGGACGCATTGTAATGCATGGAAATCATGGGATCGCCGGGTAAGGCCAACCCACCGTAATCCACACTTCAAGCCACAATAACAAGAGTCCCGCCATGACCACCGATACCGACAATCCGGGCCCCAATCCCACTGACGACGTCAGTCAAACCCTGCGCAGCCGTGTGGGTCTGTGGCTGGGACCGCTGGTGTTCATACTGATCCTGGTCTTTGTGGATCTGGATCCCGGCAATCCACTGGCGACCCGCATGGCCGCCGTGGTGGTCCTGATGGCCATCTGGTGGATTTCCGAAGCCATCCCCATCCCCGCCACGGCGCTGTTGCCACTGGTATTGTTTCCCCTGCTGGGCATCATGCGCGGCGGCGTGGTGGATGCCGGCAGCCGGGTGGTGGCTGCGCCGGGCACCGACATGTCCACCCTGCAGGTCATGTACAACAGTGTGGCGGCCCAGTACATGGACTGGATCATTTTCCTGTTTCTGGGCGGCTTCCTGATCGCAATCGCCGTGGAGAAGTGGGGTCTTCACAAGCGCATCGCCCTGCACATCCTGCGCATCATCGGTGGTGAACCGCAACGGCTGGTCCTGGGCTTCATGGTGGCCACGGGCTTTCTGTCCATGTGGCTGTCCAATACCGCCACCACCATGATGATGATGCCCATGGCCCTGTCCCTGATCGTCCTTTACGAGGACCTCAACCGCAAGATTGCGGCCGGTGGCCGTGTGGTGGATCGCCAGGCACCCAACTTCGCCATGGCGCTGTTGCTGGGTTTGGCCTATTCCTCGTCCATCGGCGGCCTGGCCACCATCATCGGCACCCCTCCCAACGGAGTGCTGGTGACCCAGATGACCCAGCTTTTTCCCGACGCGCCGGACATCACATTCGCCAAATGGATGGTTTTCGCGCTGCCGCTCAGTGCCCTGTACTTGGTGCTGACCTGGTTTCTGCTGTGCCGCTTCATCTTTCCCCTGCCTGCCACCACGCCCTTCAGCGGCCGTGATTTCATCGACCGGGAAATCGCCGCCCTGGGGCCCATGAGCAATGAGGAGAAAAAGGTGCTGGGCGTATTCATAACAGTCGCCATCCTGTGGATGACCCGTCAGCAGCGCCTGTTCGGGGCCGGTGTGGACATCTTCGGCTGGAGCTATTATCTGGATGCCCTGCTGGTGCGGTTGGGCACGTTTCCCGTCGGTGCCTATATCGACGACGGTACGGTGTCCATTGCCATGGCCCTGACCCTGTTCATCATCCCTGCCAGTCGCCAGTCCGGCGGGCGCCTGCTGGACTGGGAGTCCGCCAAGCAGGTGCCATGGGGAATCCTTTTGCTGTTCGGTGGAGGTCTGGCGGTGGCCCGTGGCTTCACCACTTCCGGACTGGGTGATTACCTGGCGGGTCAGTTCGAGGTGCTGCTGGGCGATGCCAGCCCGGTCATGATCGTGGTGGCGGTCACCACCTTCGTCACCAGCTTTACGGAGCTGACTTCCAATACGGCTACGGCCTCCATGGTCATTCCCATCATGGCCAGCCTGTCCCAGGCGATCCAGGTGTCCCCATTTCTGCTGTTGATTCCCACCGCACTGGCGGCTTCCTGCGCCTTCATGCTGCCGGTTTCCACTCCGCCCAATGCCATCGTCTACGGTTCGGGGCGCATTCCCATCATGAAAATGGTGATGGCGGGTGTTTGGCTGGACGTGTTATCCGTGATCATCATCACACTTGCCGTCTATACCCTGGGCCATCTCGCCTTCGGTGTGCTGGGGGAGTTTCCCGCCTGGGCAGCACCCTAGAATTTCCGGGACAATTCCGGGTCAAACTGTGCTCAAGGGATTGTTCTCCATAGCCGCTATTGTGCTAGTGTTGCTGCAACATATGCCGGTGTTTCTGCCGACATAACAATGACAAGCAATAATAAAAATTAAGCAATCAACAATAATTTGCGGTAAAGCTTGGCGGATGGAAGTATCGGTGAACCATGAAACCCCCCATGAGGAGTGCCCGGCGGGGGACGATGTCTGTCCCCATTGGCGGGAACTCGCAAGGCTGCGCGAAGAGCTGCGGGAACTGGCAGCCCTGGTACGCACCGACGAATTGACCGGGCTGTACAACTTCCGCTACTTCAATCAGGCGGTGGAGCTGGAAATGGAGCGTACACGGCGTTCCAAGCAACCCACCGTTCTCATCATGATGGACCTTGACCACTTCAAGGAAATCAACGATGCCTATGGCCACGAAGTGGGCAATCATGCCCTCAGTTATGTGGCGCAGGTGATCCGCAAGGCCATTCGCCGTCTGGACATCCCGTGCCGTTATGGCGGTGAGGAGTTCGCCCTCATTCTGCCGGACACCGACCTGGCGGCGGGGATCATGTTCGCCGGGCGTCTGCGCATGATGCTGGAATCCTCACGCATCAACATCGATGACATCACCATCAAGATGACCGCCAGCTTTGGTGTCGATGCCTTCTACCCCGATGACGAACGTACACCGCGGGAGTTCATCGACCGGGTGGATGCCTATCTGTACGAGGCGAAGATGAAAGGTCGCAACCATGTGGCCCATCCTCCCATCGAAGAGCTTTGATCTTCAGGACAGTCTAAACGGTCCGCAATTGCCTGGCCAGGTGATGCAGAATCACCGCAGTGGCACCCCATATCCGGTAATGCCTGTGATGCAATTCCAGCACTTTTCTGGTCTGCCCGCCGTATTCAAGATCAACCTCCCGATAGGCATCAGGGTCCAGCAGCAGCCCTAAAGGCGCCATGAATATCTCCTGCACCTCGACGGGGCAGGGACGCAATACCGGCAATGATTGAAGCAAACCGATGACCGGCACCACCCGGTAACCGGAGGGCAGCAGGATTTCGCCCAGTTCACCAATGACCTGAACCTGATCCGCCGGCAGTCCGATCTCCTCTTCGGACTCCCGCAGTGCAGTGGCAATGCGATCCGGGTCGCCGGCATCCCGGGTGCCGCCCGGCAGGCTGATCTGACCCGGATGCCGGGGCAGGTCCGCCGCGCGGACGGTCAAGATCACCTGGCTGGGGGTGCCGGCCGTGGGTGCGGTGATGGGAATCAATACCGATGCCTCCCGCAGATGCTTCCTGCGGGATTCAATATCAGCCTGCACATTGGCATCGGGATGGGGTATATCGAGTGGGGCACCTGGCTCCCGGTGCTGGAAATAATCCAGCAACCGGGTCAGGTCGGGGTCCGGATGAGGAAAGCGGACGCCGGGTATCATGGCTCCTTAACGGAGATTCCAGTTGAGGGCCAGGAATGCCCGCAACGGCTCGCCGGTGAAGTAGCGGTCGCCACCGAAACCGGTGTAGTCGGCCCGCTCGGCGTATTCCGTGTCGAACAGATTGAGAATGTTCAACGACAGATTAACGGATGAGCTGACGTCCCAGCTGGTGCGCAGGTTCACCACATCGTGGCCTTCGTAAATATGCAGGTTCTCAGGATCTTCCCAGTATTCCCCCATGTTCACCCACTCCAGTTCACTCAACAGCCCTGCCATGGGTCGCCATTGCAGACGGAAGTTGCCGAAGGTGCGGGGTGCGCTATCCACGTCCTTGCCATCGATTAGCAGGGCGCCGCCATCCAGGTTGTTGGTATAGGTGTGACGGGCATAGTTGAAGGCACCAAAGAACGTCAGGGTGTCACTCAGCTCCAGGGCGCCGGCCAGCTCAACTCCGCGGTGTTTGGTGTCGCTGTCGTTGAGGTTAAACCGGTTGATGTCGGTGACGATATCGTTTTCCTTGTCCATGTAGAAACCGGTCACCGAGTATTCCCAACCGGTGCCGGCACCTTCCAGGGCCAGTTCCAGGCTGTCGATCTGGACGGATTCCAGATCAGCGACATTCTGGGCATTTTGAAGCCGGTACAGCTCGGTGGCCTGGGGCGCACGGAAGCCCCGCTGGATGCGGGCCGACAGGCTGTGCGTATCATCAAACCGGTAACGCAGGCCCAATTTGGGTGACCAGTCACCATAGCTGTCACTGCGGTCGGCCGGACGATTGTAACGGCAACCGCCGAAGCCGCAGGGCACACCGGTGTCCCGGGTGCGGCCGTCAAGCATCAGGTTGTCATAGTCATAGTCCATCCGCTCATAGCGCAGGCCCAGGGTCATGTCCCAGTTGTTGCCCAGATAACGCTGGTAATGCAGGAACGGCGCCAGTTGATCGGCTTTCACTTCATAGTCGTAGTGCTTGCCCTGGGGAATGGTGCCCACCAGGAAAGCGGAGCCGACGGTGGGTTTATCCTGGTACTGCTGCAGGCGGCCGTCGGTGGATTCGAGATCGAAACCCAGGGCCACGTAGCTGTTCTCGTCCAGATTGTGGTAACCGGACAACTGGAAACCCAGGCTCTCATGCTCATTGAGCTCCACCGGCGTGCCGGGCAGGAAGTGCTGGATGAAGTCCAGGTCTGTCTGGCGATAGTAGGGGGTGAAAATCACTTCCCAGTCGTTGGCCAGCTGCGCCGTCATGCGGGTCCACAGGCGCATGCTCTGGTTGTCCCGGTAGGCTTCCGGATTGGGATTGCCCTTGCGCAGCACGGGATCCTTGTAGGAATCCTTGCCCACCACATAGCCGGCCGTTTCCTGATTGAGATTGGTAACGGTCAGGCCGCCGTCCAGCTGCAGGCCGTTGGCGGTGGTGTATTGATATAGCCAGCTGGCTTTCTGCTGGTCATAGCCGCTGTCAGCCCGCCAGCCTTCCTCGCTGACCCCATTGAGCAACAGCAATTGCTTGAAATTGCCGCTGTCGGTACCGGCCGCCACATTGCCACGCAGGAATCCCCGCGGACCTGTTTCCAGGGTGAAACTGAGTTGCTCGGAGGGTTCCGGCAACACCACGTTGATCATGCCGTGCACGGCGTTCGAGCCGTAGAACGCGCTGCTGGGGCCGCGCACTACCTCGATGGCAGCTGCATTTTCCGTGTGGGCATCGAACATCTCATTGACGTTGCAGAATCCGGCGGCGCGCAGGGGGATGCCCTCCTCGGCCAGCAGGAAGGAACCGCAGGCTCCGGCGCCGGTGAGGATGGGAGAGCGGATCGACGTCAGGCTTTCCTGGCCATTGTTGCGGTTGATGTTCACGCCGGGCAGGCGGTTGGCGGCTTCCTGATAGTGGGTCGCCGATACCAGGCGCAAATCCTCCGTGCCGATGACGGCCACACTGGCATTGACGTCCGCCAGACCTTCCAGCCTGCGGGTGGTGGAGATGACCTGGATCTCCTCGACAGCCTGCCGGCCGACCTGGGCACTGCCGGCCTGGGCGGCCAAAGCAGTGGCGAGGGCGATGGCTGATACGAGCAATTTCTTCTGCATGTGTGGACTCTCCCGATAGTGATTTTTTTATCTTGGACCTGCGAAAGCGGCCCAATATAGCACAGAGTCGCCAAGGGGTCCGCTGTCTTTGCGTCTGCTGCTCCAAGCACGTAAACTGTCGCGCCAATACGCTTCGCCAGCCATCCGGAACAGCGTCCGCCACAGGACTTTTTATGAGAACCCGTCTCACGGAAATGCTCGGAATCCGTCACCCCATCGTGCAGGGCGGCATGCAGTGGGTGGGCCGGGCCGAGTTGGCCGCGGCAGTGTCCAATGCCGGCGGCCTGGGCATCATTACCGCCCTCACCCAGCCCACCCCGGAGGACCTGCTCAGGGAAGTGGCCCGCTGTCGCAGCATGACCGATCAGCCTTTCGGCATCAATTTGACCATCCTGCCCACCATCAAGCCGGTTCCCTACGACGCCTATGCCCAGGCCATTGCCAGTTCCGGCATCCGGATCGTGGAGACCGCGGGACGCAATCCGGAGCCCTATCTCCCGGCTTTCAAGCAGGCCGGCATCACCGTCATTCACAAATGCACCTCGATCCGCCATGCCCTCAAGGCTGAGCGTATCGGCTGCGACATGGTCAGCGTGGACGGTTTCGAATGTGCCGGCCATCCGGGGGAGGACGATGTCACCAATCTGATCCTGCTGCCCCTGGCGGCGGAACGCCTGTCGATTCCCTTCATCGCCTCCGGTGGATTCGCCAATGGCCGGCAACTGGCGGCAGCCCTGGCCATGGGGGCAGATGGCATCAATATGGGCACCCGCTTCATGGTGACCCGCGAGGCTCCCATTCACGAACGGGTCAAGCAGGCCATGGTGGACGCCACCGAACTGGATACCGCCCTGCTGTATCGCAGCCTGCGCAATACGGCACGGGTATTCAAAAATACCGTGGCGCAGCAGGTGCTGGAGATCGAGGCCCGGCCCGGCGCGACGGATTTCAACGACATCGCTCCCCTGGTGAAGGGCACTTCCGGCCGGGAATTGCTGGAGACCGGCAATCTGGAATCCGGCATCTGGTCGGCCGGCATGGTGCTGGGGCTTATCCACGACATTCCCAGCTGTGCCGAGCTCATCGAACGCATCGTCGCCGAGGCCCGGGACATCATCAACCAGCGTCTGGCGGCCATCGCTGCCGATTGACACGAGGACATTCCATGCAGATCAAGGACAAGGTGGTGGTGGTCACCGGCGCCGCCAGCGGCATCGGCAAGGCCCTGTGTGAACGCTTCGCGGCTGAAGGCGCCAGCGCCGTGGTGGTATCCGATATCGACCGCGTGGGCATCGATGGGGTGGCGGCAGGTATCGGGAAACAGGTGCGAACCCTGACCCGGGTGACCGATGTGGCCCGTGAAGACCAGGTCAGTGATCTGGTGCAGGATACCCTGGATCACTTCGGTCACATCGACCTGTTCTGCTCCAACGCGGGCATCTTCACGCCGGGCAGCGAGAACGTCAGCACTGCCCAGTGGCAGCGCATCTGGGACATCAACGTCATGGCCCATGTGTTCGCCGCCCGGGCCGTGTTGCCCGCCATGCTGGCGCGGGGTGAGGGTTATCTGCTCAATACCGCATCGGCGGCTGGGCTGTTGAACCAGATCGGCTCCGCGCCCTACGCGGTCACCAAGCATGCGGCGGTGGGCTTCGCGGAATGGCTGTCAATTACCTATGGGGATCGCGGTATCCGGGTTTCGGTGCTGTGTCCCCAGGCGGTGCGCACCCGGATGACGGCGGGCACCGGTGATGGCGGCGTGGCGGGTGTGGATGGCATGCTGGAACCGGAGCAACTGGCCCAGACGGTCATCGAGACATTGGCCGCCGAGCGCTTTCTGGTACTGCCTCATCCCGAAGTGTTAACCTACATTCAACGCAAGACCGCGGACTATGATCGATGGCTCGGCGGCATGCGGCGCCTGCAGGCGAAATTCAGCGATAAATATCCAACCTAGACGAGTATTCCAATGACTTTATTGATCGGCAAGAACAGCGTGGTGTCCATTCACTACACCCTTAAAAACGACGCAGGTGAGGTGATGGACAGTTCGGAGGGCGGCGAGCCGCTGGCCTACCTGCACGGCGCCAACAACCTGATTCCCGGCCTGGAAAGCGAGCTGCAGGGCAAAACCAGCGGCGCCAAATTCAAAGCCTCCATCGCGCCCGGCCAAGCCTACGGTGAGGTTAACGAGGATCTCATCCAGACCATCAGCAAGCAGATGTTCCAGGGGGTCGATGATGTGGAAGTGGGCATGACTTTCGTCGCCCAGGGCGATGGCGGTCAGCGCCGCCAGGTGCGGGTGGTAGAAGTGGAAGGCGATGATGTGACCATCGACGCCAACCACCCCATGGCGGGTCTGACCCTGCATTTCGATGTGGAAGTCGTGGACGTGCGTCCCGCCACCAAGCAGGAGCTGGAGCACGGCCACGTCCATTCCCACGGTCACGACCACTGATAACCATGCGCGCCATAGCCTGCCTGTTAGTGATGATGTCCTGCCCGCTGCTGGCGCAGGACGTGCTGACTCTGGAGGATGGCTCCGCGCTGGAATATTACCTGGCACTGCCCGATGAGGCCGCCACCGCGCCGCTGCCCCTGGTGGTGTTCATGGGGGGTGGTTCGGGCAACAAGCCCATCAGTTTCTATGTCTACCGCTTCTATGCCCGCGATCTTGCGGATCTGGGCTGGGCCGTGGCGGTTCCGGTGTCGCCGGACAACCGATCCTTCCGTGGCAACACGGTTGAAAAAGTGCGGCAGTTGATAGCCAGCCTGCAGGCCCGCGAGGACATCGGTGATGGCAAGACGGTGCTGGCGGGCATTTCCGCCGGTGGTATGTCGGCGCTGGAAATAGCCCGGCTCCATCCCCAGGACATCGCCGGTGTGCTGGCGATCCCCGCCATCGTGCGTGATGAGGCGAATGCGGAAGGTCTGCGAGACATGCCCATCTACCTGCGCATCGGCAGCGAGGACGAGCTGGGCTGGGCATCGCGCTTTACGGAGACGGTGAATCTTCTGGAGGGAGCGGGGGCGCGCCTGGATGCGGACATCCTCTACGGTGCGCCCCACATGTTCGGTCTGGACTGGGAAGTGGTGCGGCCCTGGCTGGACTCGGTCCGGCCCTGACCCCACCACTCACCGCGACTCTCAGGGCGTGACGGTCACCGTCAGATACTGATCCCCGTACAAACCACCATCGTCCGCCCGGGCCCACAACCGGTAGGTGCCGGGCTTGTCGAACGTGACGTCAACCTCGTAAATGCCGTCTTCGGGAACTTCCGGTGGTTGCCACAGGGCACCCCAGGGTGAATTGGCCGAGGTGCGGGTGTCCTCCCAGGGCTTGATCTGGGGCGGATCGAACGTCACGTCTCCATCGCCGCGATAGACATTCCAAGACAGGAACAGGCCGTTGACCTTTCCCACTGTGGAGCGGGTGGGACGCGTAAGCGCGCTCTCCGTCCATTCCTCCGCCGTATCCGGACGGAAATTATCCCGGCTGCCGACCCGGCCCGGCTTGGGCAGGCCATCGTCCTGCACCTGGGTGCGGAGGGTGAGGGTCTCCCCTGCCCGCACCGTGCGTTGCCGATCCCCCAGGATGGTGACCTGGGGTGGCGTATTGGCGCGGGACTCCGGGCTCGAGGTGCCGGCACCGAGGGAGCCGGTTTCCGAGGCAATCACGATGTTGTCGATGGTGTAATCGGTGGCGAGGGTGGCATAGGCCCGTCGGGTTTCCCCGTTGGGGGAGGTCAGGGTCCACACCAGTTCCCGGTCACCCCAGTCCGACGGCACCACCACCTCAAAGGTGAAACGGTTGCGGCGCGGCAGAAAGCGGGTGGGCTGACCCCGATCGGCATCCCCGGGGGAAAAGAAGTTGTTGTCACCCACCGGTACATCCAGTTCCTCTTCCCAGTTCTCGTTCATGTAACCGAAGATGAAGGTGAATGTGCCGTCCGGGTTTTCCCGCCAGCCTTCGTAGGCGGGCTCGACATGCTGCCCCTGGCGATAACTGAGCTGGGCCAGTGCGGCAGGATTGCAGCCGATGGCGAGAACCAGCGCCAGCCACCAGGCTGGCGCGAATCGCTTGCTTATGGAACTGCCGGTCATGATCAATTCCCCCGTGCCGCAACGCTGTCAGACAGCGCTGCATCGGCATCCGCCGTGGCTGGGGGGATAGGGGCTACCAGGGGCGCCAGGCACAAGGGGCAGCCGATCACGTGGTCATTGGGTCCCAGACTGAGATTCTGGCGACGCTTCTCCATCTCCTCGAAGAATTGCTCCTCGGACAGTTTCACCCGCATGCCCAGGTCGATGAACATATTGGTCACCGAACGGTTGCCGGAGCCCTGCCAGTTGCGGGGATCGGGCACGTTGGGGTTGGTGTCCGTGTTGTTCATGTAGCCGATGATGTGCAGGATGGTGCCCTTGGGAAGCAGCGGTGCGTAATCGTCCTCGAAGGGATAGCCGCGCACCCAGTTGTGGTCATAGCCCACGCAGGACAGGGTTTCCACGGTATAGCCCCAGATGGCTTCCAGACACATGCGCTCGCCGG
>JBJOHV010000036.1:0-11887 GCA_046047495.1 Pseudomonadota bacterium
CTCACACCACCGACAACTGGATGTTGAAGCAGGTGCCCAGTTGCTCGTCGGAGGTCACCGACATGTGACCACGGTGGTGCTCGGTGATGATGAAATACGGGTAGGACAGGCGGTGCTCCACCGGATAGCTGGTGATGTCCGAGGTGATGGCGAAGAAGGGCTCGAAGATTTCCACCTGGGCGTCCGCATCCAGGCACTGGCCCCGGTGAGCCACCTTGATCCACAGGGAGTCGACGAACTCCCCGATATCGATGGTGATGCGCAGGGGTTCGCCGGCGGCCGGGTCCCTCGCCTTGAGGGCATAGTAGGCGCTGCGCAGCATGCGGGTGAACACCTGTACCAGTTCGTCGGGGTAGCAGTAAATCTTGGGCAGCGCCGGTCGGTAGTTGCGGACGATCTCGATGTCGCTGAAGGTCAGGCCGTCGGTGTCGGTGAACAGGCCCTTGGCCAGTTCGATGCTGCGGTCCATGAGGGCGGGGATGTCCGCCAGCTGTTTCTTGCTTCGGTAGCTGCGGGACAGGTCCAGCAGGTTCTGGGCGATGGCGGTGGCCTGCTGGGCGCTGCGGCGCACCACGTCCACCTCCTGCAGCAGCAAGTCCTGCACCGGGCCCAGGTCCGTTCCCTCGATGCGCTGCCGTGCATCGCTGACATGCTGAAAGATGGTGTTGATGGGCAGGCTGATGTCATAGGCCATGGCGGAGGCCAGTTCGCCGAGGGCGGAGATCTTGTCCCGTTCCGCCACCTTGGTTTCCGCCTTCACCTGTTTGGTGATGTCGGAGATGAGGATCACGATGCCGGTGTCGTGATGATCCCGCAGGCGGTAGAGGGTGATGTCGAAACTGTACTGGCCCCGTTGGGTGTGTTTCAGGTGCAGGGTCTCGCCGGTGGTCAGCACCGACTGCACCTGGTCTTCCGTGAGGGTGATGGCGGGGTAGGCCACCCACAGGTTCTTGCCGGCCACATCGCCAAAGGGGCGGCCGGTGATGTCCTCGGCGGTCTTGTTCCATTGGGTGACTTTCAACTGGTCGTTGAGGCCGATCAGCATCACCGGCATGGAGTTGACGATGCTGGTGATGTAGGCCTCCCGTTCCCGCAACTGCTCGGTGGTTTCCCGCAGGTCACGGGTGCGTTCCGCCACCCGGTCCTCCAGGGTGGCCTTGATCTCGGTGAGGGCGCGGTTGGAGCGGTGGGCCCGCAGGTTGGCGCGAATCAGAAACACCAGCACCACGGACAGGATGATGATCAGCAGGCTGGCACTGGTGTTGGCGACATACTGCCAGTTGGTGCTGCCATCCGCTTCGCGGAACACGGCGAAAATGTCGGCGTGGGCCTGCAGGCTCACACACATCAGGATTATCAGACTTGCCAACTGTTTCATGCCGGATCTCTCGTGGAACTGTCTCAGGGCAACGCGGCGCTATTCTTGCAGAAAAAGGGGACGGAGGGATTATTTTTTAATCCCTCCGTCCCCTTAAATGCCCTTAGATGTCAAAGCGGTCCAGGTTCATCACCTTGGTCCAGGCCTTGACGAAGTCCTCGGCAAATTTCTGTTTGGCGTCGCCGGCGGCATAGACCTCCGCCAGGGCGCGCAGCTGGGAGTTGGAGCCGAACACCAGATCCACCCGGGTGCCGGTCCACTTCAGTTTGCCGCTCTTGCGGTCACGGCCCTCGAACACATTCTTGTTCCTGGCCGATGGCTGCCACACCGTGCCCATGTCCAGCAGATTCACGAAGAAATCGGTGCTGAGGGATTCCGGCCGCTGGGTGAACACGCCGTGTTTGGCCTGTCCCACATTGGCATTGAGGACCCGCAGTCCACCCACCAGCACCGTCATTTCCGGCGCCGTGAGAGTCAGCAGATTGGCCCTCTCCACCAGCAGTTCCTCGGCGCTGCGGGTGTGACCGCCGGCCAGGTAGTTGCGGAAACCGTCGAAGGTGGGCTCCAGGGGCGCGAACGAGGCGGCATCGGTCTGCCTCGCGGTCGCGTCGGTGCGACCCGGCGAGAACGGCACTTTCAGTTTGACCCCGGCATCCCGCGCGGCTTTCTCCACTGCGGCGCAGCCGCCCAGCACGATGAGATCGGCCAGGGACACCTGCCTGCCACCGTTGTCGGCCGCGTTGAACTCCTTGCGAATCCTGTCCAGGGTCTTGAGGACCCTGGCCAGCTGTTCCGGCTGGTTGACCGCCCAGTCCTTCTGGGGTGCCAGACGGATACGGGCACCGTTGGCGCCGCCGCGCTTGTCAGTACCGCGGAACGTGGCGGCGGAGGCCCAGGCGGTGGTGACCAACTGGCTGATGCTGAGGCCGCTGTCCAGCAGCCGGGCCTTCAGGGCGGCGATGTCCTTGGCGCCGATCAGCTTGTGATTGACCGGCGGCAGCGGGTCCTGCCATATCAAGTCCTCTTTGGGCACGTCCGGCCCCAGGTAACGGGACTTGGGCCCCATGTCCCGGTGGGTCAGCTTGAACCAGGCGCTGGCAAAGGCCTTGCCGAACTCCTTGGGGTTTTGATGGAAGTGTTTGGAGATCTTGGCATACACCGGATCCACCTTCATGGCCATGTCCGCCGTGCTCATCATGGGCGGATTTTTCTTGTCGGGATCGTGGGCGTCGGGAATCACCCGGGCCGCCGGGTCCTTGGGGGTCCACTGTTTGGCGCCGGCCGGGCTGGTGGTCAGCTCCCAGTCATATTTGAACAGATTGTCGAAGTAGCCGTTGTCCCATTTAATGGGGTTGTTGCTCCAGGCGCCTTCCAGGCCGCTGGAAATGGTATGGACGCCGTGGCCGCTGCCAAAACTGCTGGTCCAGCCCAGGCCCTGCTCCTGCAGGCTGGCGGCCTCGGGCTCGGGGCCGACGTATTTGGAGGGGTCGGCGGCGCCGTGGCATTTGCCGAAGGTGTGACCGCCGGCGGTGAGCGCCACGGTTTCGTAGTCGTCCATGGCCATGCGGGCGAAGGTCTCGCGGATGTCCCGGGCCGAGGCCAGGGGGTCCGGATTGCCGTTGGGGCCTTCCGGGTTCACATAGATCAGTCCCATCTGCACGGCACCCAGGGGATTTTCCAGCTCGCGGTCGCCGCTGTAGCGTTCGTCACCCAGCCAGGTGGTTTCCGGACCCCAATAGATGTCCTCCTCCGGTTCCCAGATGTCTTTTCTGCCGCCGCCGAAGCCCGGCAGTTTCAGCCCCATGGATTCGATGGCGCAGTTGCCCGCCAGGATCATCAGGTCGGCCCAGGAGATCTTGCGGCCATACTTTTGTTTGATGGGCCACAACAGGCGCCGGGCCTTGTCCAGGTTGACGTTGTCGGGCCAGCTGTTGAGCGGTGCGAAGCGCTGGGAGCCGTTGCCGGCGCCGCCGCGGCCGTCACTGATGCGGTAGGTGCCGGCGCTGTGCCAGGCCATACGAATGAAGAAGGGACCGTAGTGACCCCAGTCCGCCGGCCACCACTCCTGGGAGTCGGTCATCAGGGCGAACAGGTCCTTTTTAACGGCATCCAGGTCGAGGCTTTTGAATTCTTTGGCGTAGTCGAAATCCGATCCCATGGGATCGGACAGCTCGGAGTGCTGATGCAGCACTTTCAGGTTCAGTTGTTCCGGCCACCAGTGCTGGTTGGCGGTGCTGCCCACGGCGGTGTGCGCATGGTGCATCACCGGGCATTTGCCGGTGGGTCCTGCTTTGGGGTCAGTCATAGAGCCTCCTGTATGGGGTTCGGGTATGGTCGGTGGAATGGGTGGTCGTGAATGGTGCCAGGGACGTGTGTCATCGCTGTGTCCCCGGTTCTGTCTGACATCGGGGACAATATCCCCAGTAAATCACCTCTGCCTCATCGATGATGAAGCCGTGGCTGTCCTGGGCCGTCAGGCAGGGTTTCCGGCCGACGGCGCAGTCGATATCGATCAACAGGCCGCAGCCACGGCACACCAGATGGTGATGATTGTCCCCCACCCGGTTTTCGTAGCGGGCTGCGGAGCCCGCCGGCTGGATGCGGCGCACCAGGCCCTTGGTTTCCAGCACACCCAGGGAGTCGTACACCGCCTGCCGCGAGATGGCACCCAGGGAAATCCGCACCGCATCCGCCACCGCATCGGCAGTGGCATGTGGCTGGGCGGCCAGGGCCTTCAGGATGGCCAGGCGTTGGGCGGTGACCTGGACTCCGTGGTCCCGCAACAGGCGTTCATGGGTGTCGTTCATGGCGGCGAGACTGACACATATTCTGGACTTAGTCAAGAAATTGTATTTATACGGATATGGGACGTGGGAGGGACACTGATAACTTAATAACTTAAGGCAAAATTGAGCTTCGGAACTCCTTAAGTTATTAAGTTATTAAGTTATTAAGTTATTAAGTTATTAAATTATCAGTGTCCCTCCCACCCGTTTTTGGTTACGGCCAGGGGGACCAGTACCGGGGTGGCATTGCTGCCGATCAGGGGTCCACGGACCAGGGCCGCATCTTTCTGCACTGGTTCCTCCCCGGCATGTCCCTGCAGTTCGCCATGATGGCCACGGCTTATTCCCTGCGGGCCACCGGGATCGTCAAGCCGGCCATGACGGTTCAGGTACTGACGGTGCTGCTCAACACCGCATCGGCGCCGGAAAATTCGACAGGGTGCGGGAGACTTACTATCGGCGCATTCTGCTGAGCAGTCTGGTGATGGCCACCGTCGGTGGGGGGGACACTGATAACTTAATAACTTAAGGGGAAAGAAAGATTGCTTCTGCCTTAAGTTATTAAGTTATCAGTGTCCCCGGTTGCGAGTCCCCGGTCGGTTAGCGGACCGAGTACTTGGTGAACGCGCCGCCGGCCTGGCTCAGGGAGTTGGGGCCTTCCGCGGCGTAGACATTGCCGTCCGCATCCACCGCCACGCCTTCACCCGCCGTGCCCTGATACACCCGGTCTTCGCGCTCGAAGGGGGGAATCATGGCTTCCACATGGTCGTGGTCCACATGGCCGATGCGCACGCCGTTGCGCCAGCCCACGTGGTTGTAAGGGCTGGATTCGGAGTCGATGGCATAGACCATGTCGTCTTCAGTGATGAACAGCCCGCTGATGCGGCTGAACTGGTAGCGGGATTCCAGGTAGTTGCCTTCCAGGTCGAAGATTTCGATGCGGTGGTTGCCGCGGTCCGCCACCCACAGCCGGCCCTGGGAATCGAACTCCATGGCATGGGGGGTGCGGAATTCGCCGTGCTCCACACCGATCTGGCCCCACTGCTTGATGAAGGTGCCATCAGGCGCGAACTTCATGATGCGGGCGGTGTCCCCGTTGGCGCGGCCTTCCTCGATCTGCTGGCGGGTGATCATGCCCTGGCCGTTGTGGCCATCGGATACAAAAATGCTGCCGTCGGGCGCCACGATCACATCGTTGGGCTGGTTGAAGTGGGCGCCGTCATTGCCGGTCTGGCCCGGTGTGCCCAGGCTCATCAGCAGTTCCCCCGTGGGGCTGAACTTGTGCACCTGGTGGCCCTTGGTGCCTTCGGCGTTGGCGGCGAAATCAGTGACCCACACATTGCCTTCGGCGTCCACGTGGATGCCATGGGGTGTGACCATCACGCCGGCGCCGAAATTGGCCAGCACCGCGCCGGTGGTACGGTCAAATTTGAAGATGGGATCCACCGGGTTGCTGTCGCAGGTGATGGGCGCACCGGCACCGAAACTGCCTGCGCCGCAGCGCTCATAGGCCACGATCTGGCCGTCGGTGGGGTCGATGTCGATGCCCGCGGTGGAGCCCCACTGGCGTCCGGCCGGCAGTTCACCCCAGTTCTGGGTCACCACCGGATTGGGGTTGGGCATGCCTTCGCCGGTGATGTTGTTGCCGGCCGGCTGGTTCATGGTGGTCTGGGCCACCACCACGCCGGCGGACGGTGCGGCGGGAGCCGGAGTCGCGGTGCTGGAGGTGGTGGTACCGGACTCGCCGCAGCCGGTCAGGGCAAGGGCAATGCCGGCGGCAAGGGCGGTGGTGAGAAAACGGGAAGGGTGGTTGGCCATGGGAAGACTCCTCTGCTCGGATTTTTAATGGTTTTTGGGGGTATCGGCTCGTTTTTGGTCTGAATGGCGACGTTTGCCGGGGTAAAAAGGTCCGGCCAGCATAAAAGCTCCGGTGAGCCAAGTCCACCGTAACCGGCAGTTGCATCGGCGGCGTTGACTCCACACCGGCCAGTCATTACCCTGCCCGGACATCACAACCAACCGACGCCCGTCGGCAGACAGATCCGAACCCAATCGGACAGGAGAGAGTTCATGCGTGTTCATCCCGGGCTGGCCGCCAGTGCCGCCGCAATCACCCTTGGCTTATCGTTTTTCATTGCCCCGGCGCTGGCCCACCATGCCAGTGCGCCGTTTTATGATCCGGACAAGCGGGTGGAGTTCGAGGGCACGGTGACCCGCTTCGTATTCCGCAATCCCCATGCCTTCCTCTATGTGGACGTGACCGACGCCAATGGCGCCGTCGTCGAGTGGCAGGTGGAACTGGGTGCGCCGGTGAGCCTGCAGCGCACCGGCTGGACCCCGGATTCCCTTACCGTGGGCACTGTGGTCAAGGTGTCCGGTCAGCCGTCCCGGGCGGAAGGCTCCACCGGTGTGTGCTGCGTGCGCATGACCCGTGCCGATGGCAGTCCGATCCTGGCCGGTGGCCGGGTGGAAGAAGAACAGCAGCCGCCGCGCTGAGGAGACGGACATGACTTCGATTGCAGCGCGCGTGACCGCTTTTCGCAACTTTCACACCTTTCGCACCCTGCGTGCCCTCTCCAGCCTGGCCCTGCTGACCCTGGTTTTCGGGCAGACGGTGCAGGCCCAGGGCGATGCCATTCCCGATCTGTCCGGTGTGTGGGACGGCGGTGGCCGGGCCCGGCCGGTGAACGGTGTGAACGTGCCCTGGGGTGAGACCAATTTCCCCAAACTCAATGAGCGGGCCAAGGCCTATCAGCAGGTGTTCGAGGAGATCACCTCACCCAAGTACGACTGTCAGCCCGCTTCGTCACCGGCCATCCAGCACGATCCCTATTACATGCAGATCACCCAGTGGCCGGACCGGGTGCTGATCCGTTATGAAAAGGACGACCAGCTGCGCACCGTGTGGCTGGACGGCCGTCAGCCCACGGCGCTGGATTTCAGCATCCAGGGTTTCTCCGTGGGTCATTACGAGGATGGTGCCCTGCATGTGCGGACCACCCACTTCGTGTTCGACATCACCGGCTTCGACGACTACAACGGCATTCCGTCTTCGGCCCAGAAGGTGGTGACCGAGCGCTACTGGCGGGACGGTGACGACCTGCGTGCCACGGTGACGGTGGAGGATCCTTTCTTCCTGCTGGAGCCCACGGGCTACGAGACCCGCTGGCTGCCGGCCCGCGACGGTTATCAGCTGTCCGCCTATGACTGCGATCCGGAGTCGTCCCGCGCCTCCGTGCGTTTCTTCCCTTCCAAGTACAAATAGTGAGTGCGGGCCCGGGTCGAACCGACCCGGGCTCCCGTTCTGCGTGAAATCCCAGTCACCGCCATCCCATTCCCTCGACCGGCCCGATTCCTTCGGCTGGACTTCCATCATTCTGCACTGGGCCACGGCGATCCTTGTCATCATTCTATGGATCATGGGCAAGGGCATCGAGCTGGCGCCGCCGGAACTGGTGGAGTCACGCCGGGTGGCCCATGTGACCCTGGGTCTGACCGTCTGGCTGGTGCTGGCGGTACGTATCGGCTGGCGCCTGCTGTCCGGCCATCCGCGTTCCGCGGGCCAGTCCGATCGCACCCACCGGCTGGCGAAACTGGCCCATTACTGCATGTTAGGCTTGCTGACGGTGATGCTGCTGTCGGGTCCGGTGCAGGCTTTCAGCGGTGCGGAAGGTCTGGTGTACCGCCTGGCCCACGGTCTCCACGGCCTGTCCGCCACCCTGCTGGCGCTGCTGGTGGCGCTCCACATCGGGGCCGCCCTCAAGCATCTGATGTTCCACGACGATGAGACCATCGCCCGCATCTTCGTGCCTCGCAAGACAGATTCCGACCAGCCCGACCCCCATCCCAGGAGTACGCCATGACCCATCGCCGACAGTTTCTGCAGTTTCTCGCCGCCAGCCCGCTGCTCAGCAGTTATTCCGCGTTTGCCCAGGCGGTGGAGGAGACACTGGGGGAGCGCCTGACGGATCCTTCCGAGGTCATCAATGTCTTCGAGATGGAGGCCCTTGCCCGGGAAAGAATGCCACCCGCCCATTTCGGCTACCTGGCAACCGGGGTGGACGGTGACCTGACCATTCAGGCGAATCGTGACGGTTTCAGCCGCTTTCAGATCAAGCCGCGGCGCCTGGTGGATGTGAGCGACGTGGATACCTCCATCGACCTGCTAGGCGTTCAGTCCGGTTCTCCCATCATGCTGTGCCCGGTGGGCAGCCAGGGTGCCTATCACGCCGATGCGGAACTGGGCACGGCACGAGCCGCCGCCGCCAAGGGCCATCACATGATCCTTTCCACCCAGTCATCGACGCCCATCGAGGATGTGGTGGAGGCCCGCGGCGCACCCATCTGGCATCAGCTCTATTCCACCAACCGCTGGGAAAACACCGTGCGCATGCTGCAGCGGGCCGAGGCGGCCGGCTGCACCGCGGTGTGCCTGACCATCGACTTGCCCGGCGGACGCAACACCGAAACCCAGTCCCTGCTGGCGCGGGAGGATACCCGCACCTGCAGCGACTGCCACCGGGGCCAGATCAAGCCCATGTTCGAAGGCCTGGACATGCGGGGCGTGAGTCTGACCGATGCCGCCATGACCTGGGAGGTCATTGGCCGCATGAAGGATGTCACCGACATGAAGGAGATCATCAAGGGGATCGAAGTCGGATTCGATGCGGCCCTGGCCGTACAGTACGGCGCCGATGCCATCATCGTGTCGAATCATGGTGGGCGGGCGGTGGAAACCGGCAGGGGCACCATCGAATGTCTGCCAGAGGTGGTGGCCGCCGTGGACGGCCGCATTCCCATCATCGTCGACGGCGGTTTCCGTCGCGGCACGGACATTTTCAAGGCGCTGGCCCTGGGTGCTTCGGCGGTGGGTATCGGCCGACCCTATTGTTTCGGCCTGGGTGCCTTCGGGCAGGCGGGTGTGGAAAGAGTACTGGACCTGCTGAACCGGGAGCTGGTGATCACCATGCGCGGCAGCGGCACCACCCACATCGCCGCCATCGGCCCCGATTATGTCCACTCCCTGACCGGTAACCGATAAACCTGTCTGTTCCCGGTTGACTGTTACACCGCAAGGTTCGGCACATTCTCCAGCAGCAGCCGCACCTGGGTCTGCAGTTCCGCCAGGAACTGGGCATTCAGGGCGAGGCCCTGCAGTGCCTGCGCTGCGTTTTCCAATGCCAGTTGAGACTGCGGGTCAGGCTGGGCGTAAAACACCAGGGCGCTCTGCTCGGCACGGGTCAGCAACGGCAGGGTCCTGTCGTCCGCGTCCCTGGCGAGGATGTGCAGCAGATCCTGCAGATTGGCCTTGGCGCCGCTGGCGATGGCATGACCGCGCAGAAAATCGGCGATGATGAGTTCATAGTCCACCGCCGACTGCTGCCACTGCGCGGCCTGTGTCAGCAGGGCTTCACGCTGGGCCGCCTCCAAATTTGTCGGCGGATAGGACAGTGCCCGGGCATGACGCAGCATCTCGATGTGTTCGTACTGCAGGAAATCGTAATGGGCCACCTGGCCCGTGCGGATGCGCTGCATTTCGTCGGCGATACGCGCCGGTGCGGCCGCAACGGTCTCCAGTGCTGCGGTGTAATGTTCCTGGTGCTGCCGGGCCAGGGCGGCCGAAGCCGGCAGGGCGACCGGGGCAGGGCGGTTCTTCTTTTCCCCATCTGAAGTCCGCAGGCCGACCTCGCAGGTCATGGTGACACCGTAGTTGCCGCTGGCAGCGCAGTCACCCAGCATGCCAAGACTGTCTCCCAGGGAGCGCAGAAACGCGACGATGGCATCGATATCGCTGTTGTCCAGCAGGCGGCCCGATTGATGGCGCGCCATGCGGTCCACCGCCTGTTGCAATGAGGTGACGCTGCCGTCATGAAACCAGGGGCCGGTGTTGGCCACGTTGTGCAGGGTGGGAACTTTGAACACATGACGATCCTGGGCCCGGCCGCTGCGCTTGATCAGGCCGTCATCCGCCTCGCCGGCCGGCCGGTTCATGCCATACCAGGCCTCGGCCACTCCCAGTGGTTGAAAGGAATTGCCCCCCAGATTGACCCCGTTATGACAACTGGCGCAGCCGACTTCCACGAAGCGTTGCTGGCCGAGCCGGGCCTGGGGGCTGAGGGGGTTTTCGTCCTCCTCGAACTGCCGCAGGAAGGGCGACCCGACCCCGGTATAGTTCATGGTTTCGTAGTAGGCGATGGCGTCGCCCAGGTTGGCGACGGTAATGCCGTCGGGATAGAAGCGGTCGAAGGCGCTCACATAGTCGGGGTTGGTCTGTAGAGCGGCCACCAGCGCATCCAGATCATGGCCCAGCTCCAGGGGATTCTGGATCGGGCCCAGTACCTGCTCCTGCAGGGTGAGCGCACGGCCATCCCAGAACTGGCGGAAGTTGAGGGCGGCGTTGAAGATGGTTGGGGCATTGAGGTTGCCCCTGGCACCGCCGATACCGAAGGATACCGGCTGGCGGTCGGCGCCTCCGATCAGGGGCATATGGCAGGAGGCGCAGGCCAGGGTGCCGTCTCTGGACAGACTCGGGTCGTTGAACAGGTCGGAACCCAGCTTCAGTTTGTCTTCGTCCAGGGCCCCGGAATCGACCACCGGAATGACCCGGAACACGGCATTGGCCGACGGGTGATCCACATCGCCGCGAATCAGGGACGGCCTGCCCCTGGCATTGGCGAAGGCCAACCAGGCATCTTCGATGCTCATTGTCGCCGCGGAATCGGCGAATCCCGGGGCAGGCAGCAAAGCCCCCAACAGCAACACTACGAGAAAGCTCTGTTTCATCATCTCACCCGCTACGTTGACTCCGGCCTATGGTAACTCAAAAGAAAATGCCCGTCGGCAAGGAACAGCAGTTTGCCCGGACATTGCGTGTTAGCATGGGCGCGCAACCCGGTCTTTATCCCATTCATCCCCCTGCGCTCACGTCGCAGCGGCACGCAACCAAGAGAATTCTGATGGCAAAACCCAATTACTCATTTGAAAAGAAACAGAAGGAAATCGCAAAAAAGAAAAAGAAGCAGGAAAAGGCCCAGAAAAAACTGGAGAAAAGCACCGAAGTCACTGCTTCATGACGGCGACGGCCGCATCACTGCCGAACGGCCTCCAATTCGAAGCGCAGGGTGACCTCGTCTCCCACCAGGCCGTTGGCCACTCCGTAGTCCATGCCCCAGCGGCTGCGCAGTAGGGTGGTATGGGCCGAAATGCCCAGGGTTTCGCGGCGGTGCAGGAAGGGGTAGGGCTCCCGCTTGTTGATGGTGACGTCCAGTGCCACCGGGTGGGTCTGGTCCAGCAGGGTCAGATTTCCCGTCAGGGTGCCATGCTGGCCATCTGCGCCGCTGGGCTCGAAGGCTGTGGCCTCGAAGACGATCAGGGGGTAGCGGCCCGAGTTCAGAAAATCCCGGCCACGCAGGTGATTGTCGCGGGCCTCATGATTGCTGAAGAGGCTGGCCGCCTGGATTTCCACCCGGCCTGAGGTCAATTCCCGGCTGTCCGGGTCGTAGCGGAAACTGCCAGCTCCCTGCAGAAACAGACCCATTTGCTGTTGATAGCCGACATGGCTGGCGGCAAAGCTGATGGAGAAGTGTTCCGGATCGATCTGCCAGTCGGCCGGCTCGGCCCGGGCGGCATTGGTGGTCAGCCAGAGGCCGAACAGGGTAAGGACTGGCAGGGCGAAACGTGAGAGCGCGCGTAACAAGGCGCGTGACAAGGCGACAGACATAAG
>JBJOHV010000037.1:0-2691 GCA_046047495.1 Pseudomonadota bacterium
GATCCTGCCCATGTCCATGGCTTGGCCGTTGATGAAGAAATCGCCTCCCATCATGCCGCCGCCCATGCCACGGCGACCCATGCCACCCGGACCGCCCCGGCCGGGACCGCCACCACCCATACCCATGGCCATGGACAGTACCAGGCGACGCTCCACCACCGCCTCGTCGGCCGCCATGCGCGGTACCTCCGCCAGGGTCGCCGGCAACTCCGGGCCCGACTCCAGTTGGGACTGGGGACGAATGGCCAGAATGTCGAAGCCTGCGTCGTTCATGGGATGCATGTTGCGCATCATGCCCCGGGGGGCATTGGGTGAATTGCCCGCCATGGGCAGGCTCACCAGATTCACCGGTGCGCCGTCCGTGAAATCCACCACCACTTCGGCCCGCTCCGCCGGCGCCAGTTCCAGGCTGGTGAGGGTCACGGGCGCCGCCAGCAGCCCGCCGTCACTGGCGATCATCCGGAACGGGCGGCGGTCGCTGAAGGCGAAGGTATAGGTGCGGGCGTTGGAACCGTTCAGCAGGCGGAAGCGCACCCTCGCAGTGCTGGGAGCAAAAACGGGAGACACGGTACCATTCACCAGGATCGTGTCACCGAACATGCCGGTCATGATTTCGCTGTGCATGCGCACATACTGAAACGAGCCGTCCGTGGCAAACAGCCGGTCCTGCACCACCAGGGGAATATCGTCCACGCCGTAGCGGCCGGGCAGCCCCTCCTGGCCGGTCTGCTCGTCGTCGATGATGATCATGCCGGCCAGGCCCCGATATACCTGGTCACCGGTGTAATCCAGCAGATGGGAGTGGTACCAGAAAGTGCCGCCACGCTGCCTGATGGTGAAGCGGGGCTCCCAGGTGTCCCCCGTGGCGATGACCTGGTGAGGGCCGCCATCGGCGATCACCGGCACATGGAGCCCGTGCCAGTGCAGGGTGGTGGGCTCTCCCAACTGATTGTCGACATGCATGGCCACCGCGTCCCCGGCGGACATGCGCAGGGTGGGTCCCAGATAGTCACCGTTGATGCCCAGGGTGGGTGTGGCGAGACCGGGCAGAAAGCGCCGGCTGGCGGGGGCCAGACGCAGATCGAAGTGCCGACTGCCCTGGCGCAGCTCACCGCTCGACAACGGGGGGATCTGCAGGGGATTCCCCGGCGCCTGGGCCCAGCCCAGCGGAGTCAGCCAGGGGGAGCCGGCTGCGGCCAGGCCGGCAGCCCAGGTGTGTAGAAATTCTCGTCGTTTCATGGTGTTGGCCACCTTTCCATCAGTCGATGGCGAAGATGGCCGACACTTCCACGCAGGCATTGAGCGGCAGCTCATTGACTCCCACGGCGACCCGGGTGTGGCGGCCGGCATCTCCGAACACCTCCACCATGAAATCCGAGGCGCCGTTCACCACGGCCGGCTGCTCGTTGAAACCCGCGGCCGAAGCCACGAAACCTTCCAGTCGCATGCATTGCCGCACCCGGTCCAGATTGCCGTCGCAGGCGCCCTTCAATGCCGCCAGGATATTGATGGCGCATTGGCGGGCCGCCTCCCGGCCCTGTTCGATACTCACCTCGTTGGGAACCGAGCCGGGGTGGAGCAATTGCCCGTCACGCATCGGAATCTGCCCCGCGATATAGGCAAAGCCATTCTGCACCTGCCAGGCCACGTAGTTGGCCAGCGGTGCTGGCGGTTGTGGCAGGGTCACGCCCAGCTCCGCCAGACGCCCGTCGATACGGCCCGCCTGCGCTGCCAGAATCCGTCCCGCTGCGGGCAGCAGCAGTCCGCCGGCCAGCACCGCACTGACCCGTAATAGGGCGCGGCGCCCGATTACGGCGCGACGATCCGGCAATGATGATTCAGCAGGGCACGTGGGATTGGGCATGGCAGTAACTCCTTGGAAAATCCGGAGTCGCCAGTGTAAGGAAATACCCGCTCCGGTAACAGCCCGGATCAGTCCCGTGTTTGCCCCAGCTCAATCCAGTGGCGGGTAGAAATCCCCCCGGCGGACTTCGATGCCGGAACCCGCCAGCAATTCCTCGAAGCGATCCAGGGACTGGGGCACGGTGAGATTGTCGGGCAGGGCGGGCCCCACATACGCCGGTTGCAGCGCGCGGCGGGCATAATCCTGGTCGTAGTGGTACAGGTACACCACCTGGGGCGCGATCATGCGGGTGCATTCGGCGCTGGCCGCGGGTGTCATGCGACCCAGGGGAATGTTCAGCGGCATGAAGGCCACGTCGATCCGGCCCAGTTGCGCCAGTTCGGGAACGCACTCGGTCACGCCGGCAAAATAAAGACGTTTGCCCCCCAGGGTCACCACATAGCCATTGGCCTCCCCGGGAGGGTGTGAGGGTTCGCCGGGGATGATATCGTAAGCCGCCACGGCTTCCACGGTAACGCCGTTGAAATCCCGGCTCTGGCCGTTGTTCATGACGGTGGCATCGGGGACCCGGTCGCCCACTTTCTCGGTGATGACCACCGGGGCACCGGGCTTGCGCAGGCGGGCAATCGCGGGCGGGTCCATGTGATGCCCGACATCGTCTGTGATGAGGATCAGGTCGGCAGCCTTGGCACCCGGCAGTCCCAGGCGGTCCCAGGGATCGATCTGGATCACGGTGCCCTGATACTCCAGCTGCACACTGGAATGAATGAGCGGCGTGATGATGATGTCACCGTGCTCACCGGGGAAAGTATCGGCGGCATTGGCCG
>JBJOHV010000038.1:0-47328 GCA_046047495.1 Pseudomonadota bacterium
GTTAAGGGTCAACCATGAGTGAAGTGTTCAAATTGCATGCCCGGTTTCAACCGGCCGGTGATCAACCCAATGCCATCGCGGAGCTGGTGGAAGGCCTGGAAGACGGCCTCCATGCCCAGACTCTGCTGGGGGTTACCGGATCCGGCAAGACCTTCACCATCGCCAATGTGATCGAGCGCACCCAGCGCCCGACCCTGGTCATGGCCCACAACAAGACCCTGGCGGCCCAGCTCTACGGTGAGTTCAAGGAGTTCTTCCCGGACAACGCCGTGGAGTACTTCGTCTCTTATTACGACTACTACCAGCCGGAAGCCTACGTGCCTTCCTCGGATACCTATATAGAGAAGGATGCCTCCATCAACGACCACATCGAACAGATGCGGCTGTCCGCCACCAAGGCCTTGCTGGAGCGGCGGGATGTGATCGTGGTGGCCACGGTTTCCGCCATCTACGGCCTGGGGGATCCCCAGGCCTATTTGAAGATGGTGGTGCACCTGGACCGGGGCGACAGAATGGACCAGCGCTACCTGCTCAAACGACTGGCGGATCTGCAGTACACCCGCAATGACGTGGAGCTGCACCGGGCGACTTTCCGGGTCCGCGGCGACGTCATCGACATTTATCCGGCGGAATCCGAGCGCAACGCCATTCGTATCGAGCTGTTCGACGATGTCATCGAGCAGCTGTCCTATTTCGACCCCCTGACCGGAGAAGTCCAGCAACGGGTGCCGCGCCTGACGGTGTTCCCCAAGTCCCACTATGTCACCCCCCGGGAAACCCTGTTGGGGGTCATCGATGACATCAAACTGGAGTTGAACGAGCGGGTGCGGCATTTGGAGAGTCAGCATAAGCTGGTGGAGGCCCAGCGCCTGACCCAGCGTACCCGCTTCGATCTGGAGATGATCCAGGAACTGGGCTATTGCAACGGCATCGAGAATTACTCCCGCTACCTATCCGGGCGTCAGCCGGGAGAGCCGCCGCCCACCCTGTACGATTATCTGCCGCCCAACTCCCTGGTGGTGGCGGACGAGTCCCACGTCACCATTCCCCAGCTTGGCGCGATGTACAAGGGGGATCGTTCCCGCAAGGAGACCCTGGTGGAATACGGATTCCGCCTGCCTTCGGCGCTGGACAACCGGCCGCTGCGGTTCGAGGAATGGGAAGCCCTCACGCCACAGATCATTTTCGTGTCCGCCACACCGGGATCCTATGAGGAGAGCCATGAAGGCAAACGGGTGCGGCAGGTGGTCAGGCCCACCGGATTGGTGGACCCGCAACTGGAGGTCCGCCCGGCCAGCAGTCAGGTGGATGATCTGCTGTCCGAGGTGCGGCAGGTGGCGGCCCGCCAGGAGCGGGTGCTGGTCACCACCCTGACAAAGCGCATGGCCGAGGATCTGACCGAATATCTGGCGGAACACGGCATACGGGTCCGCTATATGCATTCTGATATCGATACGGTGGAAAGGGCGGAGATCATCCGCGACCTGCGTCTGGGTAACTTCGATGTGCTGGTGGGCATCAATCTGTTGCGGGAAGGATTGGATATTCCCGAGGTGGCGCTGGTGGCGGTGCTGGATGCGGACAAGGAAGGCTTCCTGCGCAGTGACCGCTCCCTGATCCAGACCGTGGGCCGGGCGGCACGCAACCTCCATGGTCGCGCCATACTCTACGGTGACACCATCACCGGGTCCATGCGACGGGCCATCGACGAGTCGGAAAAACGCCGCAACATCCAGTTGGAGTTCAATCGTGTGAACGGCATCACACCGGCGGGGGTACAGAAGCGGGTGCTGGATGTCATGGAGGGTGCCTATGCCGCCCCCGGAACCGCCCGTAACCGGCAAGGCAAACGCAAGGTGGCGGAAGCGGGTGGAGGGTACAGCAGACTCAATTTTTCCAGTCTTGCGGACATCGTCAAGGAAATCAGCCGGCTGGAAGCGTTAATGTTCGAGCAGGCGCGCAATCTGGCCTTCGAGGATGCGGCCAGGACCCGGGACCAGATAGCGGAATTGAAGAAAATCAGCCTGCAGCAGTAAACCTTTCCGGTGGCTGTCCGTTTATTGGCTCATAGGATTGACCAACTTCACACAGTGATCACACGGTGACGGCTATGTTCAAGGATGTTTGCAAGGCAGGGTTGATGACGCTGGTACTGCTGGGATCGTCCGTGATCCAGGCCGCCGAAATTCCCGAACTGGGTGCGCCCTCCAGTCTGTCAGGGGCATCTACAACGGCAGCATTCTTTGCCGGTGTCACCGCCGATCAAGGCGCCACCTACAAGTCCGCTTTCAACCCATCGGATGCCCTGGATATAAACGCCCAGTTCCGGGTGGAAGCCGCCCATGTAAACAGTGTGGGAAATCTGTATGTGTTGATCGGCGCGGGGACAGACATCTTCATGCGTCTGACCGATGGTTCATTCGTCCTGTGGAACGGCGATCCTGCCGGTTTGCAGCCTGCCGCCCAGGGCATCACCTTCAAGGCGGTGGAAAACCTATCGGTTGCTCAAAAAGTGGCATTCGGCCCCCTGGGGCTGGCAGGCATGAGTTTCGCGATCTACCTGGGTTATGACCTGGGGGCCATCGACAGTCTTCGCTACAGTGGCCAACCGGCCACATTCACCGTGGCAGCCCAGGACGGTCCGGACCCCACCCAGGTGGCGCTGGATTTTTTCACTGCGAACGTTTCCAACCAAATAACGCAACAATTGTGCTTCATATGTCATAACTCCGCTGGGCCGGCTCTCGCTACACGGCTTGTCTATGTTGCCGGAACCGAGCCTAATTCGGTCCAACAAAATTTTGAAATACTGAAAAACTTTATTCTCAATACTCCAGATGGTGCCGGTCTCGTTATATCCAAACCGCAGCAATCTGATGGTGTAACTCACCTTGGCGGTACCCAAATTCAACCCGGTAGTCAAAATCAGACTTCACTAGTCAATTTCGTCAATCTGGTCAAGGCCATTCCACCTTCGGGCAGTGGCTCGTCCCAGAGTGCCCTCATGCAGGTGTCCCTGCTGGACAATGAGGGCACCCTGCGCAAGGCCGCCTTGTTGTTTGCCGGTCGATTGCCCACAGCTGCCGAATTACAACAGGTGTCCACTGGAGGCGATGCCCAGTTGCGCAGCACCATCCGCGAGCTCATGGACGGCGACGGCTTCAAGGCCTTTCTGACCGAAGGTGCCAATGATCATCTGTTAAGCCTTGGCGTGCAGGGCAATGCCTTTCAGGCCTTGAATCGCTATCACTACCCCAAGGTGGATGAACTCCTCACCAACGGCTCCCGCAATGAAAGGAATCTGACCGCGGAGGCCGTCGCCCGTGAACCCCTGGAACTCATCGCCCATGTGGTGATGAATGAGCGGCCCTATACCGAGATTCTCACCGCCGACTACATCATGGTGAATCCCTATTCAGCTGCCATCTACGGGGGCAGCGTGGTGTTTGATGACCCCACGGATACCACCGAGTGGCGCGAGGGTGAGATTACCGAGTATTACCGTTGCAGCGTATGCACCGGCCCGGCAGACAACGCCAAGTATGATATTGCCACCGTCTATCCCCATGCCGGGCTGTTGAACTCCCCCATGTTCCTCGCCAGGTTCCCTTCCACGGAAACCAATCGCAATCGCGCACGGGCCCGTTGGGCTTATTATTTTTTTCTGGGGGTGGACATAGAAGGCTTGTCAGAGCGCACAACGGACCCGGCCGCGCTGGCTGATGAGGACAATCCCACATTGAAAAATCCCAATTGCACGGTATGTCACGACATCATGGATCCGGTGGCAGGGGCCTTCCAGAACTATGGTGATGATGGCCGCTACCGGGACAAGCCGGGTGGTTACGATGCCCTGCCCCTATCCTACAAGCGTGATCGCAATGGTGGATACAAGGCTGGCGACCGTTGGTATGGCGATATGCTGGCGCCGGGTTTCGGTGATTTGCTGGCACCCAGCCCCGATGAATCCCTGCAATGGCTGGGACAGGAATTCGCCAAGGACAGCCGCTTTGGCTACGGTGCCGTGAACTTCTGGTTCCCCGCCGTTCTGGGCCGGGATCCGCTGGATGAGCCTGTAAATCCGGAGGATGCCGATTTTCTGGCTAAGCAACTTGCCTACAGCACCGAGCAGGCCCTCATGAAAACCATCGCCTCCGACTTCATGGACGGTGCACAGGGTAACGGGCCGTTCAATCTCAAGGATCTGCTGGTGGATCTTGCGCTCAGTGCCCATTTCCGCGCCGCGGCTGCGGACGGCCTGACTGCCCAGCAACTCGTCGAGCTGGAGGGTGTGGGGATCGGCCGCTTGCTGACCCCAGAACAGCTCAGTCGCAAACTGCAGTACACCACCGGATATGACTGGAGTTATGGTCAGACAGGTGCTCTGGACACTGCCTACCTGTTGCTCTACGGCGGCATTGATTCCCTGGGAATCACCGAGCGCATCACCGAGCTCACCACCCTCATGAGCACCGTTGTGACGACCATGGCCAATGAAGCCTCCTGTCCCATGGTGGCCCAGGATTTCGGCCGGCCCCGCAGCCAGCGCTATCTGTTCCCGGATGTGGAACCCGGTTATCTGCCCACCACCCAGGCGACTGCCATCCAAAGCAACATTCAGCATCTGCACAACGTGCTGCTGGGCGAAGACCTGGCAATCAATGATCCCGAAGTCCTGGCCACCTTCGAGCTGTTCAAGGCCGCCTGGCAGGCCCGGGTGGCGGCCAACAAGGGGGCGGCTGTCAGCTCGGTGACGGAATTGTGTCTGACGGAAAACGCCACCAACCCCGTCCTGTCGGACAGCAGTCAGACTGTGCGGGCCTGGATTGTCGTCCTCAATTACCTGTTGCGGGATTACCGCTTCATTCACGAGTAGGCAGTGCTATGAAAACCATGAAGAGAAGGGAATTTTTCCGGTTGATGGGGGCCGCGGGCCTTACCACCCTGGCACCCTGGCCGCTGGCAGCCAATGCAGCACAGCCCTACACAGGCCCGTTTTATATCAGTGTGGCTGCCATCGGGGGTTGGGATGTCACCAGCTTCTGCGACCCCAAGGCGAATCCGGGCGGCGAGCCCCTCATCAACAATTGGGCAACCAGCGAAGCCATCGGCAAGGTCGGCAATCTGTCATTTGCACCGGTAGGTAATAATCAGGCTTTTTTTGAGCGTTTCTACCGGGACATGCTGGTGATCAACGGCCTGGATACCCAGACCAATTCCCATGACGATGGCGTAAGACATACCTGGAGCGGCAGGGTGGGGGTCGGATATCCCAGCTTTGGTGCCATCGCATCGGCCGCCATCGCTCCCGACCTGCCGCTGTCCCTGGTACACGCCAACGGGTACAGCGAAACCGCGGGGATAGCCCGTTACAGCCGACTGCAAAGCCCGGAGGTGATACGAAACCTGGTGAACGACGACACGGTCTATGCCGGCAGCCAGTCATTTACCCTGTTCGAGTCCGGTGAGCTGGATCTCATTCAGCAGGCCCAGGCGGCACGCATGCAGCGGCTGCTGGCCGACACCAGCCTGCTGCCACGCCAGCGCGGCAATCTCAACAGCCTGTTCCTTGCCAACAGCACCCGCGGCGATCTTGACGCCTTCGCCAAGCTGTTGCCGGAAACCTTCGAAACGGATTCGGACCTGCGCAGCGCCCAATTGGCACTGCTGGCCTACCAGTCCGGGCTCTGTGTGTCCTGCCAGCTGGGTGTGGGCGGATTTGATACCCATCAGAATCACGATGAGACCCATTTCACCCGCCTGGCCAAGCTGACTGACCTGGTGACCTACCTGTTCGACACGGCGGAAGCCGCCGGATTCGGTGACAGGCTGGTGGTGGCCCTGTCATCGGACTTCGGACGCAAACCTTTTTACAATGCCGGTGGCGGCAAGGATCACTGGCCCATCGGCAGCGCGATCATCATGAAAAAGAACGCCACCTGGGGCAACCGGGTGGTGGGTGCCACCGATGCCAAACACAATGCCTTGAAGATCAATCCCCAGACCCTGCTGGTGGACAATGGCAGTGCGGGCATTGCACTGGAACCCAAACATCTGCAGCAGGCCCTGCGCCAGCTGGGAGGTATAGACAGCAGCCCGGTGGCCCAGGCATTCCCGCTCAATGCCGAGGCCGTGGATTTCTTCAATCCCGCTCTGGGGACCGCTTGATTTGTTGTAGTTTCAAGCGCCTGACCCTATAATCCGCAATCTTTTCTTTCGGGTGGAAGCAGGCGCGTAGCTCAGTTGGTTAGAGCGCTACCTTGACATGGTAGAGGTCACCAGTTCGAATCTGGTCGTGCCTACCAATCCCCCAATGATTGCAGCCAATTAACCATGCCACAGATAACTCTGCCCGACGGCAGCAAGCGGGAATTTGACAATGCGATTTCGGTAGCCGACATCGCCGCCAGCATCGGCGCGGGTCTGGCCAAGGCTGCCCTGGCCGGCCGTGTCAATGGCAAACTGGTGGATACCTCACATACCGTCACTGACGATGCCGAGGTCGCCATCATCACCGAACGGGATGGTGAAGGGCTGGAAGTCCTGCGCCATTCCTGCGCCCACCTCATGGCCCAGGCGGTTCAGCGCCTGTTCCCCACCGCCCAGGTCACCATCGGTCCGGTGATCGAGAACGGCTTCTACTACGATTTCGCCTTCGAACGTGCCTTCACGCCGGAAGATCTGGCTGCCATCGAACAGACCATGGGTCAGATCGTGAAGGAGAATCTGACGGTGGAGCGTTCGGTGATGAGCCGGGACGCCGCCATCCAGATGTTCAAGGACATGGGCGAGATCTACAAGGTGCAGATCATCGAATCCATTCCGGGTAATGAGGCGCTTTCCTTCTACAGGCAGGGGGATTTCATCGACCTGTGCCGCGGACCCCATGTGCCGTCCACCGGCAAGTTCAAGGCATTCAAGCTGACCCATGTGGCAGGAGCCTATTGGCGGGGCGATTCCAAGAACGAGATGCTGCAACGCATCTACGGCACCTGCTGGGCGTCCAAGGCGGACCTTGAGCAGTATCTCCAGCGTCTGGAGGAAGCCGAGAAGCGTGACCACCGCAAACTGGGCAAGACCCTGGATCTGTTTCATTTCCAGGAAGAAGCACCCGGCATGCCGTTCTGGCATCCCAAGGGATGGACGATTTATCAGGTCATTCAGAGTTACATGAAGCGGGTGCAGGACGCCAACGGTTACAAGGAGATCCGCACACCCCAGCTGGTGGATTACTCCCTGTGGGAGAAGTCGGGCCATGCGGCCAAATTCGCCGATGAAATGTTTTCCGTGGAGAGTGAGAACCGGCTGTATGCCATCAAGCCCATGAACTGTCCCTGCCATGTGCAGGTGTTCAATCAGGGTCTCAAGAGCTATCGCGATCTGCCCCTGCGGCTGGCGGAATTTGGTTCCTGCCATCGCTACGAACCCTCCGGGTCCATGCACGGCCTGATGCGGGTCCGCAGTTTCGTACAGGACGACGCCCATATTTTCTGCACGGAAGACCAGATCCAGGACGAAGTGGCGAAATTTACCCAGTTGCTGTATGCGGTATACCGGGATTTTGGCTTCGACGAGGTGATCCTCAAGCTGTCCACCCGTCCCGAGAAACGGGTCGGCACGGACGACATCTGGGACAAGGCGGAAGCGGCACTCACCAAAGCCCTCAATGACAATGGTCAGCCCTGGGAGTTACAACCGGGGGAAGGGGCTTTTTACGGCCCCAAGATCGAGTTTTCCCTGAAGGACTGCATGGGGCGCCTGCTGCAATGCGGCACCATTCAGGTGGATTTCGCCACCCCGGGGCGCCTGGGAGCCAGCTATGTGGCGGAAGACAGCAGCCGGCAGACGCCGGTAATGCTGCACCGGGCCATCCTGGGTTCCTTCGAACGATTCATCGGCGTGCTCATCGAGCACTATGCCGGTGCCATGCCCACCTGGCTGGCGCCGGAGCAGGTGGTGGTCCTGAATATCACGGACCGCCAGGCCGCCTACTGCCAGCAGATCCAAGATTCCTTGATAAATAAAGGGTTTAGGGCAATCTCGGACTTGAGAAATGAAAAGATCGGCTTTAAAATCCGCGAGCACACGCTGCAGAAGGTTCCCTATCTCCTGGTAGTGGGGGATAAAGAAGTCGAATCCGGAACCTTGGCCGTTCGAACCCGTGGTGGTGACGATTTGGGGGTAATGACATTCGATGACTTTTGCACACACTTAAGCCAGGATGTTGCCCGCTTCGGACGCACCGAAACCCGGGCCGGCAACTGAGCGAACCGGTGCTACCGGCAGTGCCAGTAGACGTGCAATCACGAGTCACGAATTAGGAGACCCAGCGCCAGCGCGAGTTATGCAGAAGAGCGGTTCCAAAAAGCCAGTCATCAATGAACACATCGACTCTCCCCAGGTTCGCCTGGTGGGCGCCGACGGCGAACAAATCGGTGTGGTCACAATTGAGGAAGCACGGGCAGCGGCAGCGGAAGCCAAGCTTGACCTGGTGATGATTGCCCCGGATGCAGAGCCTCCGGTGTGTAAGATCATGGACTATGGCAAGCACATCTTCGATCTGAAGAAGCAAAAGGCTGCCAGCAAGAAAAAGCAGCGCAAGGTCAGTGTAAAGGAAATCAAGTTTCGACCAGGGACGGAAGAAGGGGATTATCAGGTAAAACTACGCAACCTGATACGTTTCCTGTCTGATGGGGACAAGGCCAAGGTTTCATTGCGATTCCGGGGCCGGGAAATGGCCCATCAGCATCTTGGGCAGGAGCTGGTCGACCGCATCCGCAAGGATCTGGAAGATTACGGCACTGTAGAACAGGAACCCAAGATGGAAGGTCGGCAGATCGTCATGGTTCTGGCGCCGGCCAAGAAAAAGCGTTGATAGATATTAGCTAAATGCGGAGTACATCATGAGCAAGCTCAAAACCCATAGCGGTGCCGGCAAGCGATTCAAGAAAACGGCATCAGGCTATAAACGCAAGAGCGCCTACAAGAGTCACATCCTCACCAAGATGACGACGAAGCGCAAACGTCACCTGCGTGGCACCTCCCTGGTTAGTCCTCAGGACGCCCCGGCGGTTGCCCGTATGTTGCGCGACAAGTAAGTTCATTTTAAGTAAGAGGATTCCAACATGGCTCGAGTCAAACGAGGCGTTACTGCCGGTAGTCGGCACAAAAAAGTACTGAAGAAGGCAAAGGGTTACTACGGAGCCCGTAGCCGCGTATTCCGGGTAGCCAAACAGGCGGTCACCAAAGCCGGCCAGTATGCTTACCGGGATCGACGTACCAAGAAGCGCGTATTCCGCGCACTGTGGATCACCCGCATCAACGCCCTGGCGCGTGAAAACGGCATGTCCTACAGCCAATTGATTGCCGGCCTGAAGAAGGCCAACATCGAAATCGACCGACGGGTGCTGGCGGATCTCGCCGTGCATGACAAGGTTGCCTTTGGTGCCATCGTCAATCAGGCAAAAGCAAGCCTGGCTGCATAAACTGTCAGGCCAGGCAGGACCGGGGCTATGACAGATACCGAAACTCTCCTTGCGGAAGCACTGCAGGCTGTAACCGACTCCGGCGATGAAAAATCGCTGGAGTTGCTGCGTGTCCAGTATCTCGGCAAGAAGGGCAGCATCACGGAGCTGCTCAAGCACCTTGGCCAATTGCCGGCAGATGAGCGACCGGCAGCCGGTGAAAAAATCAATGTGGTCAAACGCCAGGTCCAGGACGCCATCGAGGCGCGCAAACTGGACCTGGTGGCAGCCTCCCTGCAGGAACAGCTGAACCGGCAGGCGGTGGACGTTACTCTGCCTGGGCGCCGCCAGAGTCAGGGCGGATTGCACCCGGTGACCCGTGTTATCGATCGCATTACGGAAATTTTTTCGGGTGCGGGCTATAGCGTCGAAGAGGGTCCTGAAATCGAGGACGAGTATTACAATTTCGAAGCGCTGAACATTCCTGCCCACCATCCGGCGCGGGCCATGCACGATACGTTCTACATCGCCCCTGGCACCGTGTTGCGTACCCATACATCCCCGGTGCAGGTTCATGTCATGGAAAACAGCAAGCCACCGTTTCGGATGATCTGTCCGGGCAGGGTGTATCGCTGTGACTCTGATATCACCCATACACCCATGTTTCATCAGGTCGAGGGTCTGGTGGTGGACGAAAATGTCAGCATGGGTGACCTCAAGGGCACGGTCCAGGATTTTGTGAAGGCCTTCTTCGAGCAGGATCTGACAGTGCGCTTCCGGCCGTCCTATTTTCCCTTCACAGAACCGTCGGCTGAGATCGACATGACTTGCGTGAGCTGCGCGGGTCAGGGTTGCCGCATATGCGGGCAGGGCGGCTGGCTGGAAATCGGCGGCTGCGGAATGGTTCATCCGAGGGTATTGGAAATGTCCGGCATAGACCCGGAGCAATACACGGGCTTTGCATTTGGCATGGGCGTGGAGCGTATGGCGATGCTGCGCTACCAGGTCAATGACCTGCGCACCTTTTTTGAGAATGACATGCGCTTCCTGCGCCAGTTCAGATAACCCCGGGGAGCATCCGTGATATTCAGCGAACGATGGGTCCGTGAGTGGGTCAATCCCCCGGTAGACACGGCCCGCCTCATGGAGCAACTCACCATGGCCGGCCTCGAGGTGGATGGCCATGCGCCGGTGGCCAATGCCTGCAGCGGCATCGTGGTGGGCGAGGTGCTGACGGTGGCTCCCCATCCCGATGCCGACAAATTGCGGGTCTGCCAGGTCACCGACGGCACCGAAGTTCTACAGGTGGTATGCGGCGCCCCCAATGTGACTGCTGGAATGAAGGCACCCTTTGCCCGGATCGGAGCGGAAATTCATGAGAGTCAGGGAGGTAAACCGCTGCTGATCAGAAAAGCCAAACTGCGCGGGGTCGAATCCAATGGCATGTTGTGCTCGACCGCCGAGCTGGGCCTGGAAGATTCGGCCGACGGCCTCATGGCACTGCCGGCGGATGCGCCGGTTGGCGCTGACATTCGTCACTACCTGCAGCTCGATGACACCCGTATCGAGCTGGGCCTGACGCCCAACCGGGGCGACTGCCTCGGCATTCTGGGGTTGGCCAGGGAGGTCGGAGTGTTGACCCGCAGTGATGTATGCATGCCAGAGATAACGGCGATCAATGCCGTCTGCGATACCAGTTTCCCGGTCAAGATCACTGCCAGATCCGAGTGCCCCCGCTACCTGGGGCGGGTGGTCCGTGGCATCAATACCGGTGCGCATACTCCTCTGTGGATGCAGGAGAAACTGCGCCGCTGCGGCGTGCGCAGCATCGATCCGGTGGTCGACGTTACCAACTTCGTGCTGCTGGAAATGGGGCAGCCCCTGCACGCATTTGATTTTGGCCGCTTGCAGGGACACATCGAGGTCAGGCTGGCCAGGGTCGGCGAGAAATTGACGCTGCTGGATGGCAAGGAGATTTCACTCAATCCGGATACCCTGGTCATTGCCGATGCCGAACAGGCCGTGGCCATGGCCGGCATCATGGGTGGGTTGGCAACTGCCGTATCTGCGGCAACCACCGATGTATTTCTGGAATGTGCATTCTTTTCACCCCTTGCGGTGGCCGGGCGGGCGCGCAGCTATGGCATGCACACCGATGCGTCCCACCGCTATGAGCGCGGTGTGGATTATCAATTGCAGGCGCGTGCCATGGAAAGGGCCACCCAATTGCTGCTCGACATCGTGGGGGGCGAGCCTGGCCCGGTGATCGAGGCGCTGGGAGACTTGCCGGAGCCCCGCCGCATCCGCCTGCGTTACGCGGCAATCACCCGCCTGCTGGGTATGAAGATTCCCGCTGCCGAAGTGATCGACATCCTCACCCGCCTGGGTCTGACCCTGGTCGAACAGGATCAGGATTCCCTGCTGCTGGAAGCTCCTTCATTCCGCTTTGATCTCGAGCTGGAGGTGGATCTGATCGAAGAGTTGGCAAGGGTCTATGGTTATGACCGACTGCCCAAAGGAGGTGGACTGCAGCCTCAGGTGTTGAAGTCCACGCCGGAATCCCGCCTGAGCGCCGGCCGCATCAGGGAACACCTGGTCAGCCTGGGGTATCAGGAGGTCATCACCTACAGCTTCATCGACCCGAAGCTGTGCGCCACTGTGCTCGGTGAGCAGCCTGCTCCTGTCAAACTGGCCAACCCCATTTCCAGTGATATGTCTGTCATGCGGCCCAGCCTGATGCCCGGACTGCTGGCCACCCTGAAATACAATGACAACCGGCAGCAGGATCGGCTGCGTATATTTGAAACAGGTCAGGTATTCCTTCCTGATGGGGACTCCCTTCTGCAGCCAATGCATGTGGCCGGTCTGTTGAGCGGCAGTCGTTTTCCGCCAGTCTGGGCCAATGGCCGGGATAACCTGGATTTCTTTGATGTGAAGGGCGATGTGGAAAGTCTGTTGGCATTGACCGGCCAAGGCATCGAGCTTGATTTCAGCCCGACCAATCATCCGGCACTGCATCCAGGGCAATGCGCCAGGGTCAAAAAGCAGGGGATGGACATTGGCGTACTCGGAGCCCTGCATCCGGCCTTGCAGCGGCAACTGGAAATCAGCCTCCCGGTGTTCCTGTTTGAGCTGCAATTGGACAGCCTGTTGCAGGGGCGATTGCCCATCGCTGGCGAGCTGTCGCGATTTCCTGAGGTTGCCAGGGATCTCGCTGTGGTGGTGGGAAATGAGACATCGGCCGCGGAAATCCTGGCGGTGGTACGCGACAATGCTGGTGACTATCTGACGGGGCTGCGAATATTTGATGTATATCAAGGGGATGCGCTTGGTAAAAATAAAAAAAGTATTGCCCTGGGCTTGACGTGGCAACATCCTTCGCGCACTCTTAGCGACGACGACGTGAACTCAATAATTGCTAATTGCGTCAAGGCACTAGAACAACAATTTAATGCGAAATTGCGGAATTAGGCGGGTGGAAGGTTATGGCGGACGGGGCGCTGACGAAAGCCGAGATGGCCGAACGGTTATTTGAAGATTTGGGACTCAACAAGCGGGAAGCCAAGGAACTGGTTGAACAGTTCTTCGAAGAGGTCCGCTTGTCCCTGGAGCACAACGAGCAGGTGAAATTGTCCGGATATGGGAATTTTGATCTGCGCGACAAAAAAACACGTCCCGGGCGCAATCCAAAAACCGGTGAAGAAATTCCCATTCAAGCCCGCCGTGTGGTCACGTTCCGGCCTGGCCAGAAACTCAAGGCAAGGGTAGAGAACTATGCTGGAAATAAAGAACAATAACGAACTGCCACCCATCCCGCCCAAGCGCTACTTCACCATCGGCGAAGTGGGTGAGCTTTGCGACGTGAAGCCCCACGTTTTGCGCTACTGGGAGCAGGAGTTTCCTCAACTGAAGCCGGTCAAGCGTCGCGGCAACCGTCGCTATTATCAGCGGGAAGACGTGATTCTAATTCGTCAAATCAAATCATTGTTGTATGAACAGGGTTTCACCATTGGTGGGGCGCGACAGAAAATGAGTGGCGGTGAGGAGCTACCCAAGCCAGCATTCAATCACACGGCATTAAAAGCAGTGATCAAAGATCTGGAATCATTGATTGCCCACATGTAGCGGTTATGTGCGGGGTGGCCAGGGCGGATCTTTCCTGATTAACCGGACAATCCAGCAATCAGGCATCCTCAAGCGGACAATTCACTGGTACAATTCACAGCCTTTTCAGAACATCCAGACATCGGGGCGTAGCGCAGCCTGGTAGCGCACTTGACTGGGGGTCAAGTGGTCGTGGGTTCAAATCCCGCCGTCCCGACCAAATCCTTTCTGCCTGACATTTTGGCGGTCCTCTTTTTCATCTCCCAAGTCTCATCTTCCAGGTTCCATCTTCCAGGTTCCATCTTCCAAGTTTGATCTTCCGAGTGGGGTCGTTACGTCCATGTAACGCGTCACTGCCTTCCCTGGTTCATTAGACTATAGGCCCCGCACTTGGAATGCCCAAGTGCAGGGGTGGTTACAGGTGGTTGACTGGCTCAGGACGAGAAATTGCTGATCTGGATATTCAGGCGGGCGATTTTCTTGTTGAGTGTTGAGGGCGGTATGTCGATCAACTTGGCGGCGCTTTTCTGTTCACCGCGGGTAACCTTGAGGGCTTCCTCGATTCGTAATTTCTCGATGCGAATCAGTATGTCCTCGACTGAGGAATTGCGGTTCATCATCATGACCGCCAGCAAGGTCTTGAATTTGGTGGAAAGCCAAAACAGATTACCATTGGTATGCAACAGCATGATAAACATGAAGGAAATCGTTGCCACCGGCAGGCTGACAGATGAGGAGGAGTTGAAGCCCAGAAGCCGCAAGCCCAGCACGCAGAAGGCGACCGCTATCAGGGGAACAAATGCAATGAGATTCACCCGGCAGTTGTAACGCACTTCGTGATTCTTGTGGTTCCGGTTCTGGTACACGAGAAATGCCACGGTGGTGAGGGTGCAGGCCACGATGAAGCCCATGGTGACCCAGTACAGGGGACCGGGCAGGGTGATGACAGACCAACCCAGGAATTCGAATCCGGCGATAGTCAGTCCGGCACTGTGGGCCAGGGTCAGCAATGCCGCCGCGCCGTAGAGGCCCATGGCGGCTTGACGCAGATGGGGGTAACTACCCAGGGTCAGAGCCAGCATCAGAATAGAGGGGAACATGAAGTACAGGGCCACCATATAAAGGTGGACGAAAAACAGACCCAGGGCGGTGGATTCCAGATAGGTGAAGTAGGCCAGGAATTCCGCCACATTCTGCAGGATGAAAAAAATGCAGAGTATGGCGAAACTCTGCGCCACCTTGGACTTGATCTGGACCTGGAACAGGATCAGGGTTTTCAAGGCAAACCCCACCAAGGCAAAAATGCCAAGAAAAACAGCAGCTTCTGGATTCACTTCAACCCCCCACGAAACGGCACCAATTATGTTCGTGGGGGCGAGTTTAGACGGAATATGTGAGTCATGCCAGTGTCAAAAAATCCTACAAAGTCATTCCCATGAACGTCACGGCAATACCACTGCCCGAGGAACCCAGCAACACGTTGGCCCCCTTTTTCAGGCGGCCCTGTTGCCGCAGCAGGTCGAAGGCCACCGGCAAGGTCGCCGATGCCAGGTTGCCGAGTTTCGGGTAGGTGGCTATGGACTTGTCCGGCGATACACCGACCAGTTCCAGGGTCTTGTAAAACGGCCGTTCGCCCACTTGATGGGGAATGAACAGGTCCACATCGTCGGGTGTCCACTTCAGGGCGTCATAAGCCGGCTTGACCAGGTCTTTGACCAACTTGAGGGTGACAGCGCTGATTCTGCCCATGTCCATGATGAAAGAGAGCTTGCCCTGATTGATTTCATAGGAACACAGGTTGTGGTAATTGCTCATGGAACCCGAGGTGATCTTCTTGATCCCATTGCTGCCATCACCGGGGCCCAACACCATGGCTCCTCCGGCATCCCCTACCGTGAAAGCGCCCACATGGGTCTTGATATCCGACGGGTGAAGTTGATGGGAGCGAAACATGTCCACCACGGTGCGGGTGACCTTGCTGGACAGTTCCGCTGTGACCACCAGGGCATGGCGGATGTCGCCGGTCTTGATCATGGCATTGGCAACGTGCAGGCCGCTGGCGAAGCCATGGCAGGCATTGGCCACGTCAAAGCACATCATGGGGTGGAGTCCCAGGCCGGCGGCAATGATATGGGCCGTGGCAGGCTCCGAGCAGTCCCGTTCAATGCCGCAATAGATAACGGCGTCGATCTGGTTGAAGGGAACGCCGGCGCTGGCGAGAGCCTTCTGGGCTGCGGGTATGGCCAGGGTCGAGGGTTTTGCGGAGATCTCTGCCTGTCTGACTTCGTTGATCCCCAGGGATTTCTCCACGAGAGTGCAATCCTCAAACCTGGCCTCGTCCAAAATGTCTCTGGTCAGCACGGCATGTTTTGCCAGTTCTGAACCGACCGAATAAATATGTGCTGATAACATGGTTTACCCCTCTTGCAGTGATTAAAAGAATTGTGACCACCGCATTCTAATTGAGAACTTCCTCCCACAAGAATCGGAAACAACAGGGATTTCCTTAATGGAATCACTTTCGGCGAGGCTTTTATTAGTAACTACTTTTAAAAGGCAAGCTGCTTGTAAGTAATATTCCTACAAGCACAAAAAAAAAGGCCGATCGCTCGGCCCTTAAGTTGGAAATTGAATTGGGGGGAAGGAGGATGTGTCAGTTCAAGACCCGATACCCGCGACCTCGCAGACAATTGCGAATGATCTGTTCACGCTCTCGGGATGCGCTGACGGCACCTCGAGCCGCGCCGCCGATGGCGCCCACCCCGGCTGCACGCTTGGCCGTGTCACTGTCACCTACGGCCGCTCCCACGGCACCGCCTACCACGGCACCGCCGATAGCCCCCTGGACGACCTCCCGACCGGCTTCGACCTGGTCCGCATAGGCCTGACATTCCTGCAGGTCTATTGTGTACTGAGCCATGTTCACCCCCTGCAGGTCTACGATGGGTTGGTTGGGCCGGGCAGCACAACCAGACAGCAACGCCGTCGAACTGATCAACACGAACAACAATCTCATAGTGACCTCCTTTGAGTCGGGTAATCCTAAAACGCAGTCAACCGGATTTGGTTGACTTGCGTCAGGCAACTGTCTGGCATTGATAGTAGACTGTGAACACTTAACGCAGTATGAACTGCACTGACTGACCGGAGTTGAATCATGATCCATGAAGTAGAAGGCGACATTCTGTTAACCAAAGCCCAGGTCATTGCCCACGGTGTGGCCGCCAATGACCCGATGAATCAGGGGCTGGCCTTGTCGCTGCACAAACAGTTTCCCGCCATGCACAAGGACTTCCACCATTGGTGCAATACCAGCCACCCTAAGCCGGGCCAGGCCTGGCTGTGGTCTGGAGCGGGCAAGGAGGGAGGTCGACCTGTGCACATCGTGAACCTCCTGACCCAGGAAGGCGGTTACGACGGCAAGAAGCCGGGTCCAGCTTCGGAAACCCATGTAAACCACAGTCTGAGGGAATTGCGCAAGCTGGTGGAAAAGAACAATTTTTCATCGATCGCACTGCCAAGGCTGGCCACCGGTGTGGGCGGGCTGGATTGGAGCCGGGTGAAGCCCCTGATCGAAAGCCAATTGGGTGATCTGGCTGTCCCTATCTATGTATATACAATCTTCCAGGCCGGCCAGCAGGCCAATGAGTCGGGGTTGTGAGCAGCGGGTTGTTTGACCTTAAAAGCGGGATGCGACATCGGTTACCGGCAGATCGCTGGATGCGTCTGAACTAAAGTGCCTCTGCCGCCATCAATTGGCGGACCTCCTGTTCCGAGAATCCCCAGTCGGCCAGCACTTGCTCGTTGTGCTCGCCGACCAGGGGCGCTGGTCCCTGAATATCGCCCTGGGTGCGACTGAAGCGGGGTGCTGTTGCCGGTTGCATGACGCCAAACGCCTCGGTATAGGTTCCGCGCGCCTGCAGGTGAGGGTGTTTCGGCGCCTCGGAAAGGCTCAGCACCGGCGCAAAACACACATCCGTTCCTTCCATCAACTCACACCATTCATCCCGGGTGCGGGACTGAAAGAGCACGGTCAGCTTCTGTTTGAGTGCCGGCCAAGCGGCCGGGTTCAGCTGGTCAGCGAATGCCTCGTCTGTGATGCCGCACTTTTCCAGCAGCAATGCATAAAACTGCGGTTCTATGGAACCGATGGCGATGAACTTTCCATCCTTGCAGGCATAGCTGTTATAGAAGTGAGCTCCGCCGTCCAGGTAATTGGATTCCCGTTGATCTTTCCAGGTACCGGCCGCGTGCAGGCCAAAGAAAGCCGACATCAGGCTGGCCGTACCGTCCACCATGGCGGCATCTACCACCTGGCCCTGGCCGGACCGCTGGCGCTCCAGCAGAGCCGCCAGAACGCCACACACCAGGTACATGCCGCCTCCGCCAAAATCACCCACCAGATTCAATGGCGGTGCGGGCGGGCGATCCGCATTACCCATGGCGTGGAGTGCGCCGGCCAGAGCGATGTAGTTGATGTCATGGCCGGCGGCCTGCGCCAGGGGCCCGTCCTGTCCCCAGCCGGTCATCCGCCCGTAGACCAGCCCCGGGTTGCGAGACAGACAGTCCTGGGGCCCCAGCCCGAGGCGTTCCATGACACCGGGACGGAAGCCTTCTATCAATACATCAGCCTGCTCAATCATTTTCAGGACGGCAGCGATGGCGGAGGGCTTTTTCAGATCCAGTGCCAGGGAGCGACGGCCCCGGTTCAGGACCTGCCGGGGATCTCCCGACCCGCTGCGGTCCTTGCGATCCACCCGGATCACTTCGGCGCCCAGATCCGATAGCATCATGGCGCAGAACGGGCCGGGTCCGATTCCGGCTATTTCGATGACACGGATTCCAGCCAGCGGGCCCATGGAGCAACTCCTTTGATTGAAGAGTCCAGATAATAGGAGATTCGATCCCTCTATACAAAGCCGGACCGCTGGCACTGCTGTTTCGTTATGGTGGTGATTGCATTATGCTGCCGATTTGCTTCAGCAGACGGTGGCAGGGACAGATCAATGGAACTTGAAAAGAAAACAGCGTTTATCAGCGGCGGAGCCTCGGGGCTGGGTTTCGCGGTGGCCAAACTGTTCGTTGAATCCGGTGCCAATGTCATGGTGTTCGATCGCAGCGAACAGGCGCTGCATACCGCCGTGGATGCCCTCGGTGCGGCAGCGGCGGGAGCGACCGGCGACGTGACCGATGAACTCGCCGTGAAGGCAGCCGTCGACCAGGCCCGCGAACAGTTCGGCGCCATTCATATCAACGTCAACTGCGCAGGGGTTGGGGGTGCGGCGCGGACAGTGGGCAAGGATGGCCCCATGCCGCTGGATCGCTTTGTCACCACGGTCACTGTGAATCTGATCGGCACATTCAATGTACTGCGCCTGTGTGCGGCTGCCATGGCAACGAACGAACCGCAGACTCCCTCGGGCGAGCGCGGTGTCATCATCAATGTGGCGTCGGTGGCCGGTTATGACGGGCAGACCGGGCAAGCAGCCTATGCGGCATCCAAGGGCGGTATCATTGCGATGACTCTGCCAATTGCCCGGGATCTGGCCCGCCAGGCAATCCGGGTCATGACCATAGCGCCAGGTATCTTTGAAACACCCATGCTGGGCCGCTTGCCTGATGAGGTGAGGGAATCATTGGAGGCCATTACTCTGTTCCCCAAGCGCCTGGGCGATCCGGGGGAGTTTGCCGCCATGGCGGCCCATATCGTTCGCTGTGAGTATCTCAACGCAGAAGTGATTCGTCTCGATGCCGGTATCCGTATGCCGGCGCTGTAAACAAGCTATGACAATGAAAAGGGGGAAACATGCCAAACGCATACATCGTGGGCGCTGTCCGTACGGCCACCGGCCGCAAGAAGGGTCGCCTGAGTCAAATTCATCCCATTGACCTGGGTGCCATGGTGGTGGACGGGTTGCTGGATCGCACCGGTGCCCCGCCCGACAAGGTGGATGACCTCATCTGGGGTGTGGTCAGCCAGATCGGTGCGCAGGCCAGCAACTGCGGCCGCAACGTGGCCATGTCTTCGCGGCTCGCACTGGAGGTGCCAGGTACCACTGTCGACCGCCAGTGCGGATCATCATTGCAGGCCATCCAGTTTGGCGCTCAGGCCGTTATGTCCGGAACCCAGGATCTGGTGATATGTGGTGGTGTGGAAGCCATGAGCACGGTGGAAATCGGCTCCAACGTGAAGGACGGCCTGGCCAACGGTCGGGGCAAGCCAAAGGGCCAGCGCCTGGAAGAGCGTTACCCGGGTATTCAATTCAGCCAGTTTGATGGAGCAGAGCTGCTGGCTGCCAGGTATGGAATTGGTCGTGAGGAACTGGATGCCTTTGGTTACCGCAGCCACAAGCTGGCTGCGGAAGCTACCCAGGCTGGACACTTCACGCAGGAGATCGTGCCCGTCGACGTCGTATTGGAAGATGGGCGGGTGGAATCCCACACTGTTGATGAAGGCATCCGATTCAATGCCTCACTCGAAGCAATGCAAAGTCTGAACCCCTTGCGAGAAGGCGGCGTGATAACTGCTGGCACATCCAGTCAGATCAGCGATGGCGCGGCGGCAGTCATGGTGGCCAATGAAGATGCCATCCGGCGCTTTGGATTACCCGTCCGAGCCAGGATTCACAGTCTGGCAGTGGTGGGATCAGACCCTGTCATCATGCTGGAGGGGCCAATACCTGCCACCCGCAAGGTATTGGAAAGGGCCGGGCTCAGTATCGACGACATCGACCTGTATGAGGTCAATGAAGCGTTCGGGTCGGTACCCTTGGCATGGGCCAAGGCCATGAACGCCGACATCAACAAACTCAACGTCAATGGTGGAGCGCAGGCCCTGGGTCACCCGCTTGGTGGAACCGGTGCCAAATTGATGACAACCCTGGTGCATGAGCTGGAAAGGCGCGGCGGTCGCTACGGCCTCATTGCCATCTGCGAAGGCGGCGGCACCGCCAATGCCATGATCATCGAACGCATGTCGGCAGTGGCGTAGGGGATCTTTCATGTTGCTGGACAACTACCAGGCTCCCTGGATGAATGAGGAGTTATTGCTTTTGCGGGATTCCGTGCGGCGTTTTTGTGAACGGGAATTCGTGCCCCTCATGCCCAAGTGGGAGAAGCAGGGCATCGTGGACCGGGATGCCTGGCTGAAGGCGGGTGAGGCTGGCATCTTGTGCGCTTCGATTCCAGAGCAGTACGGTGGCGGTGGCGGCAACTTCAAACACGAGATGGTGATCGCCGAAGAGATGGGGCGGGCGGGTGTCGTGGGATTCGGCAATTCCGTCCATTCGGGCATCGTTGCACCTTATATTCTGCATTACGGTACCGAGGCACAAAAAGCCAAGTGGCTGCCACAGATGGCCAGTGGCGCAATGGTGGGCGCCATAGCCATGACGGAACCGGGAACCGGATCGGACCTGCAGGCGGTTGCCACCACCGCCATCCGGGATGGCGATCATTACGTTATCAACGGGCAGAAGACCTTTCTCACCAATGGCCAGACAGCCAACCTCATCTGTGTGGTGGTCAAAACCAATCCGGCTGAATCGGCCAGAGGTATTTCCCTGGTCATGGTGGAGTCCGATGCAGTGGAAGGCAGGGGTTTTTCCCGCGGACGCAATCTGGAAAAACTCGGTATGAAGGCCCAGGACACATCGGAAATATTTTTCCAGGATGTCAGAGTGCCGACCGAAAACCTGCTGGGCTCTGAGGAAGGGCGCGGTTTTGTGCAGCTGATGGAGCAGCTTCCCCAGGAACGGCTGATCATCGCAGCCGGAGCCTGCGTCATGATGGAGCGAGCGCTGAAAATCACCAGCGACTATGTGAAGCAGCGCAAGGCTTTCGGCAAGCGTATCCTGGATTTCCAGAATACCCAGTTTCGTCTGGCAGAACGCTATACGGAGGCGCGTCTGGCCCGGGTATTCGTGGATGACTGTGCCATGAAGTTGGCGGAGGGCAAGCTTGATGCCACCACCGCGGCCATGGCCAAGTGGTGGACCACTCAGAAGGAATGCGAAATCATTGACGAATGTCTGCAGTTCTTCGGCGGCTACGGTTATATGCTGGAATACCCAATAGCACGCATGTTTGCAGACAGCCGCATCCAGAAAATCTATGGGGGCAGCAATGAAATCATGAAGCTGCTGATAGCCAGGGAAATCTGACTCTTATCGTTCTCCGCCCCTGATATCGGTTGGCAACATGATGGTGAATCTGGCTCCTGCGCCCGCTGTGCTGGTGACTGTAATGTCACCGTGGTGCTTACGGATCACTCCGTGCGAAATATAGAGGCCGAGTCCGCTGCCACCGAGCAATTCCCTGGTTGAGAAGAACGGGTCAAAAATCTTGCCGAGGATTTCCTGTGGTATGCCGGGTCCATTGTCGATGAAGTCGATCACCACCGTATCGTTTTCAAAGCGGGTGTGAATCTCCAGGATATTGTCCTCTTTGTCGAAAGCCTGCACGGCATTCATGATGACATTGACGAATACCTGGCTTAATTGACCTCCATTGGCGAATATCCCTGGCAGTTGACCGTATTGTTTTTTGACGTTGCAGACATACCTTATCTGATTCCAGATCAGGTTAAGTGTGTTATCCAGACAGCTGTTGATGTCTGTCAGGGTTCGGTAGTCGGAGTCGGTGTTGGAGAAATCCCGCAGGTTCTTGATGATGCCTTCCACCCGTTGAATCCCCACCAACGCCTCTTCCAATGAGGCCTGGCTGTCGGATGCGATGAAATCCATTTCCAGTTCCTGATGTTTCTCATGCAGGGAGTGCATCAGTTTCAGCTGATCGGCAGTGGGAGAGGTGGCCTGCAACTTGTCGCAGGTGGTCATGTAGGCGCGCAGACCCTCATTGATGCGTTCCAGATAATCCTGGAGGATTTCCAGATTGCTTCGGATGAAGCCCAGTGGGCTGTTGATTTCCTGGGCAATGCCGGTGGTCAGCATGCCTATGGATGCCATTTTTTCATTCTGCACCATTTTTTCCTTCTGGGTCAGAAGCCGATCGTAGGCATCCTGCAGGGACTGATTGGCCAAGCGCAGCTCCTGGTACTTCATTGCCAGGTCAGGTCCGGACTCCGGTAGGGATGTGGAGTCACTGGCAGGTGAGTCGCTTTTTAATTCAATGGTCATGGCTCAATTCTTGTCGGTTGGGCGCTGAGGCGCTCATCTTAACGCAGTTCATTTAGCAGCTGAAGCCACTTGTATATCGTCCGCAGATTGCTAATATCAAGGCCCAGGTTTGCATAACAATCCACCAAGTCTCGAACCAATCCAGGAGTCAGGGCATGGGATCGACAGTACGCAACATGGTCTTGATTGGAGGTCTGGGCTGGGCGCTGGGCGCAAGCCCGGTACTCCTGGCTGCGGAACCGGAGAATTCAGTACCCAGAACCGAATGGGGTGCTCCGGATTTGCAGGGATTCTGGTCCATCGCCACGCAAACCAATCTGGAAAGGGCTGAGCGTTTTGCCGGCAAACTGGTAATTTCACCGGAAGAGGCAGCCCAGATCGAAGCCATGGTAGCGGCCCGGGACGCCGCCAGCAACGCACCCAGTGACCCCGAACGCGGGCCGCCATCGGCGGGCAATAACGTGGGAGGCTACAACACGTTCTGGATGGATCCGGGCAACCGCCTGGCGGTAATCAACGGCGAGATTCGGACCTCGATACTGGTGGATCCACCGGATGGCAAGCTGCCCTACAGCGAGCAGGGATTGGCCAATTTCGCTGCCGCCAATGCCCGTCGCGAAAGCTACGACGGGCCGGAGGTCCGGCCCCTGGGAGAGCGCTGTGTGGTCGGATTCGGCTCCACGGGGGGGCCCCCGAAACTTCCTGTGCTGTACAACAATCTGACCCAGATAGTGCAGACGGAAGATTATGTGGTATTGCTGGCAGAGATGAATCACGATGCCCGCATCATCCGCCTGGGAGGTGAGTTCCAGGACCCACCTTTCAATTACTGGATGGGTGACTCGATAGGTCGCTTCGAAGGCGACACTCTGGTGGTGGAAACCACCAATTTTCATCCACAGCAGGAACTGCGTTCGTCCCTGGATCATCGTTTCATAGGATCCACCACCATGCACGTCGTGGAGCGCTTCACCCGGGTGAGTGAGGAAGAGATCCTGTATCAGTTCACGGTGAATGATCCGGTGAATTATTCCCTGCCGTGGAGCGGGGAACTGCCGATGAACCGCACGGACGACAGGCTGTTCGAGTATGCCTGCCACGAAGGAAACTATGCCATGCCGGGGATTCTGGCTGGTGCCCGCCGGGCAGAAAAGGAAGGGCAGCCATACGCCCCTACCAACTGACCGACTGACAGCGGAGTCAGGGTATGGATGCGGCCGGGTTTCCTTCTGATCCCTCATTGCTGCTGCGCATCGTTTTGCAAATTCTGCTGTTCGGAGCATCCGCGTTTTTCTCCGGCTCGGAAACAGCCCTGTTCTCGCTGACCCGGTTCGACCTGCAGCGGCTGGGGCGGAACAAGCATCCGCTCGTAGGTACACTGCAGCGTCTTCTCGACCAGCCCCGGCGGCTCATCGTTGCGATTTTGTGTGGCAACGAGCTGGTAAACATTGCCGCTGCCGCCAATATGACGACCATACTGGCCTCCTTGTTCGGGGTTCAGACGGCTGCCTGGGCGGCGACTTTCGTGATGATCCCATTGATCCTTTTGTTGGGCGAGGTGACTCCCAAGACGCTCGCCGTAAGCAATCCCGTTTGGGTCAGCACCCGTATCATAGTCACGCCGCTGAGTATGTGGACCCGACTAATCGCACCGCTGAGTTACATGGTGCGTGCAGTGGCTGACTACACCACAACACTCCTCATCGGTCCGGAGCGCAAGCGCGAGAACATACTCCACATCGAAGAACTGCAGACCCTGATCGATGAAGGTGTTACCAGCGGCGAGCTGTCCCGGACAGAACGCACGCTGGTCCACAGTTTATTGCATGCCGGAGCCACAGAGATAAGGCAAATCATGACACTACGCTCCGAAGTGTCCTTCATAGACGGGGCTCTGCCGCCACGGGATATGCTGCGCGAGTTTGTGGCTCTGCGGCATGCCAGAGTGCCGGTCTATCTGGAGGATACGGACAATGTCATAGGCTTTCTGCACGCCGAGGACTTGCCCGACTGGAATGCGGAGCTCGAAAAGGATGCTGAATCACCGCCCATTTTGCACCCGTCACTGGCGGTGTCGCCCACCAAGGAAGTGGATGAGATGCTGGATTTCTTCGCCGCCAACAAGGCCCGCGCCGCTCTGGTGGTCAACGAGTTCGGCGCCGTGGACGGTGTCATCACCATTGCAGATGTTACCGGGTTCCTGTTTGCCGACATGTTGCAGTCCTCCACCCCCGAAGCACAGGGAATACTGCAGGAAGAGGACCATGTCCAGGTGCAAGGAAATGTAACGCTGGCCGAGCTTCGCCATGCAACCGGCATCGACATCGAAGAACCGCTCATGACAACCGTGGCCGGGATGGCCTTGCGACACTTCGGCAGCGTGCCGAAGGTAGGTGACGTTGTCGAGATCGATGGTTATCGACTGGAGGTGCTGGCCATGGACAATCTGCGCATCGCCAGTGTGCGGTTGCACCGCAGACAAGCCGGGAAGCAGGCAGCAGAGGCTTCACCGCATGAGTGACCTGACCATCATGGTGCCCTTGCTGGCTGCCTTGCTGCTGATCAAGGGGTTCTTTTCCGGCTCGGAGATCGCGCTGGTCAGCTGCGACAAACTGAAGCTGAAGAGCAGGGCCGAGCGGGGTGACAAGTCTGCGGCCCTGGTGCTCAAGCTGTTCGACAAGCCGGAAACCATGCTGGCCACTACCCTGATAGGAACCAATATCGCCAGCATGACCCTGACTGTGTTGGGTACGGCGATGATGCTGGAACTAGTGGGCAACGGGGGAGATATTTATACGGTGCTGATCCTTACTCCGCTGATGCTGATTTTGGGCGAGATCGTGCCAAAGAGTGTTTACCAGCAGCATGCCGATACCCTGGCACCACGGCTGGCACCGCTGCTGGCGGTAATTCGGCTGCTGCTGCAGCCGGTATCTCTGGTATTTGGTTGGCTGGCCCGCAGGATCGCCGACGCCGTGGCGCCAAAGGCAGAGGGCATCAGTCCGTTCCTCACGCGGCAGCGGCTGCGGCTGATGCTGGAAAGTGCCGATCGTGCTGCCGAATTGCCGGTGCTCGACCGCAACCGTATTCAACGCGCACTGCGCCTGGCGGACATGACTGTTGGCGAGGCCATGGTGCCCCTGGTAGAAGTGGTGGGCGCCCCCTACAACGTCACCTTGCGCAAGCTGTCCATGCTGGGACGCAAATCCGGTCACCGACGTATCCCCCTCTACCGGGACAATATAAGCAATATTGTCGGCATAGCCTCCTGGACGATCTGGGATGAGATGACGCCGGGATTTACCAAACACAAGCTCAAGGAATTTGTCCTGCAACCCTATTACGCTTCCGCAATACAGCGGCTGGATGATCTGTTGCCGGTGCTCCTGTCCCGCAGCGACCGGATGGTGGTAGTCGTCGACGAGTTCGGGACGGCCACTGGAATCGTCACCATAGAAGACGTGATGGAAATTCTGCTGGGCGAGGCGGCCAGAGGGCTGCATCTCGGCGCGCATGGCTGGGAGCTGCCGCGTCAACCGGAGCATCTGGAGGGCAACGTGCTTCTGCTGGATGCCCGATCCCGGCTGGTGGAAGTGGCCGAATTACTGGATGTGGATCTGCCCTCACGTGAGTTTCATTCCCTCGGAGGGTTACTTACCGGTCGACTGCGCAGGATACCCAGGCAGGACGACTCGCTGGAGGAATTCGGATACCGGTTCACGGTGGTGGAGGCGACACAACGCGCCCCTATTCGCGTGCGGGTTGAGCCCCTAGCGTAGGTCAGGCAGCTTGTAGCCGTCCTTCTCCAGATTGGCCCGTATCACCTTCTTGTCGATCTTCCCGGTGGACGTCAAAGGAATGCTGGCTACATAAAGCACATCATCGGGCAATTGCCACTTGGCGAACTTGCTGCTGCAGTGTTCCAGCACCTGTTCCCTGCTGACGGTTGCGCCTTCCTGCAGAATGACCAGGGCCACGGGCCTTTCATCCCATTTGGGATGGGGTTGTGCCACCACGGCAGCCTGGCGCACGCCCGGCATGGCCACGATGTGATTCTCCAGATCCACGGAGGAAATCCATTCGCCGCCCGACTTGATCAGGTCCTTGGAACGATCGGAGATGATGATGTATTCCTGTGCATCGATCTTCGCCACATCACCGGTGACCAACCAGCCATCATGGAATTTTTCAGGTTGCGGGTCATTGTAGTAAGACGCGGCAATCCAGGGGCCGCGAATGCACAGCTCACCGACAGCCTGGCCGTCGTGGGGCAGGCGGTTCCACTGCTCATCGAAGATTTCGATTTCCAGCCCCGGCATGGGCAGGCCGGCCTTGGCAATGTTTTCGAACTGCTGATCTTCAGTCAGCCTACGGTGTGAGTATTTTGCGGTCTTGCGCGAGAGGGTGCCCAGCGGATTGGTTTCCGTCATGCCCCAACCCTGCACCATTTCGACTTTGTAGTTGTCCCAGTACCAACGCATCATGGACACCGGGGGTGCGGAGCCGCCGCAGGTAAGACGGCTCAGATTGCTGAGATCGTACTTGCCCGGATTGGCTTCCAGGATGGCCTTGACACCCTGCCATATGGTCGGGACTCCGGCTGAAATGGTGACTTCCTCTTCAACCATCAGATTGAGCAGTGCATCCGGCACCATGAATTTGTGGGGCATGACCTGCTTGCACCCCAGCATGGAAGCGGCGAAGGGCAGCCCCCAGCCCATGGCGTGGAACATGGGGACGATGCCGCACAGACAATCCACGCCGCTCAGCCCGATGGAGTCGGTCAGACACTCGGTAATCGTGTGCAGATAGGTGGAACGATTGGTGTACATGACCCCTTTGGGCTTGCCTGTGGTGCCGGACGTATAGCAAAGCCCCATAGGGGCGGTTTCGTCGATTTCCGGCCAGGGGTAGCGGGTATCCTTGCCCTTGATGAAATCCTCGTAGTCGATCTGATGCCTGAAGCTGCTGCTGCCGTTCTCACCGTGGCGACATACCACCAGCAGTTCCACCGACGGCATCTTGTCCAGCAACGGCTCCAGCAGAGGCAGCAGGTCCTCGTCGGCGAATATCACCCGGTCCTGTGCGTGGTTGATGATGTACTCGAGATCGGAGGGGGGCAGACGGATGTTGAGAGTATGCAGGACGGCACCCATGGATGGCACGCCCTGATAGAGCTCCAGGTGACGGTGGTTATTCCACATGAAGCTGGCCACTCTGTCCCCCACCCGGATGCCCATGTCCGCCAGGGCGAAGGCCAGTTGATTGGCCCGGTCCCAGGTCTGTTGATTGGTCTGGCGGTGCTTTTTACCACCCGGCTGCAGGGTGACGATCTCGGTCTGGGGATCCAGTTGGGCCCCTCTGCCCAGAATTCTGGACATCAACAGGGGGGTGTTCTGCATGGTCATGGGATTACACCTTTTATTGGTTTTGAATCAATTTGTTGCGAGTGAGTGAGCCGGAGCATAGCCGATTAGCACCGGGATGTTCAATTCCACCCGTCGATGGTTGATAATGCCGTTCATCTCAAGTCGGTGACAAAGGGGAATACCATGTACACGCTGCGCCGGTTGTTCTGCATTTTACTGTCGGGGATATCCCTAACAGCGGTGGCCGCCGAACGAGTCGGTGACTTCGCTCTGCTGGACGCCCAGGGCTATTTCCATCAAATGAGCTGGTACGACAACCACAAGGCGCTGGCCTTTCTGGTGCAGGCCAATGGCAGCAGTACGGACGAGGCGGCAATCAAGACCTTTCAATCCCTGCGGGACCGGTTTGAAGGGCAGGGTCTGGCTTTTTTTCTGATCAATCCCACGGGACGTGACGACCGGCAGGCGGTGCTAACGGAAATGTCCCGCCTGAATACCAGCATTCCTGTGTTGATGGATGAGACCCAGTTGGTGGCAGAGGCCCTGGGTATCAGCAGTACCGGTGAGGTCATACTGTATGATCCGCGCCGCTTTGAGCTGCTGTTTCGCGGCAGCCTTGACGATTCGCTGGACGCGGCTCTGACGGCAATCGCAACGGATCAGCCTGTGCCGGTGGCTTCGTCGGTGGTGCGGGGGGACCTCCTGGAATTTCCCGTGCGGGACAGTCATGAGCGCTTCACTCCATCCTATGAGCGGGACATTGCCCCCATCATCGCCGGTAATTGCGCCCAGTGTCACCGGCAGGACGGCATCGCACCGTTTGCCCTGGACAGCCACACCATGGTGCAGGGGTGGTCTCCCATGATTCGCGAGGTGGTGTTGACCAAGCGAATGCCGCCGGGGCAGGTGGACCCCCATGTGGGTGATTTTATTAACGACATGGTGCTGGCGGACAGTGAAGCCCAGACCCTGTTGCACTGGATTGCCGCCGGTTCACCCAATGACACCACTGAGGATCCCCTGCAGCAACTGACCTGGCCGGCCACCCGCTGGGCGTTCGGAGAGCCGGACTACATCATCAAGATACCTCCCCAGGAAATCCCGGCCACAGGGGTACTGGATTATTACAATGTGGTGGTGTCGGTGGATATCGACAAGGATCGCTGGGTAAGGGCCAGCCAGTACATTCCCGGCGACCGCTCGGTGCTGCACCACACACTGCATTCCATTATTCCGCCCGGTGCCAGCCGGGGCGGTTCCCTGCTGGGAGGCGACGATCCCGATCGCCCCAACATCGCGCCTTATATTCCCGGGCAGGACCCCCGCATGGAGCCCCCGAACACCGGTGGTCTGCTGAAAGCCGGCAGCCGCATCGCCATGCAGATGCATTACACCACCAACGGCAAGGCCACGGTGGACGCCAGCGAGATCGGCCTGTGGTTCTATCCGGAGGATTTCGTCCCGGCGGAGCGCATGGTGGGTGACTGCGCCTGCATCTTCACCCCCACCTGGCAGGCCATTCCGCCCAATGATCCGGACTACGAAATGCAGACCTCGTTTACCATCGAGCGGGATGCCCGTCTGTACAGCCTGACTCCCCATATGCATTTTCGCGGCAAACGCATGCGTTTTTACGCAGATTATCCGGATGGCAGCCGGGAAGAGTTGCTCAATATCGCGAAGTACAACTACAACTGGCAACTGGCCTATACCTTCAGGGATCCCAAATTCGTCCCGGCAGGTACGGTCATAACGGCGGTGGGTGCGTTCGACAATTCCCGCCAGAATCCATTCAATCCCGATCCGGAGCGGGCGGTTCCCTGGGGCTTGCAGAGTTGGGATGAAATGTTCTTTGGCGCAGCCGACTGGAAGTATGTCAGCCAGCAGTGAAGTCCGATAACCCTGGAGTGGTGTATATGCACATCTGCCGCGCGTTGCTCATGCTGGTGTTGACTGCCGTGTCGTTACCCGTCATGGCGCAATCCGCTCCCCTGATCAGAGAGGGCGCCACCCTGCAGCGGGTGGGAGGCGAGTTTGCCTTTCTTGAAGGACCGGTGGGGGACGCCCAGGGCAATCTGTATTTCACTGATATCGATAACAACCGTATCCATCGAATGTCCGCGGATGGCGAGATCGCCGTATTGCGGGAGCCTTCCAATTATGCCAACGGTCTGACTCTGATGAATGATGGCAGCCTGGTCATCTGTGAGCAGGCTGCCCAACGTGTCTCCTTGCTGGATGCCGACGGCAATTACAGTGTACTGGCGGACAGTTTCGCAGGACGCCCGCTCAACAGCCCCAACGACGCCTGGGTCGATCCTTCCGGTGGCATTTACTTCACGGATCCCCGCTACAGCTATCCCGAAGGTGAATTGTCGCAGGACGGGGAGCATGTGTATTACATAAACCCTGAGCGCAGCGGCATCCAGCGTGTGGTGAGCAGTCTGCGCAAACCCAATGGCATCGTCGGCACGGAGGATGGGCGCACCGTGTATATCGCCGACACTGCCTTGCGCAAGGTTTTCCAGTTCGATCGTGGAGAAGATGGGACTCTGAGCAACCAGCGGGAATTTGCCGATCAGGGTTCTGATGGCATGACCATGGATGAGCGCGGTAATGTCTATCTGACCTGGGTGGGCGGCGTGTCGGTGCGCGATCCCGCAGGTGAGCAGATTGCCTTCATCGAAACCCCGCAGATGCCGGCCAACGTGGGCTTTGGCGGCGTCGATGGCAGGACCTTGTACATGACGGCCCGTACCGGTCTGTACTCCATCGCCATGCAGGTCACGGCAAGCCGACCTCTTCCTCGACGATGACGGCAGTTTCCAGCCTTGCATCGGCCAGCCACTGCTGCATGGACGCCAGGTTCAGGAGGGTTGCCACATAGTCCTCGGCAAATGTGGACAGCTCGGCGCCATAGGTGTTGAAGCGGAATACCACCGGCGCGAACATGCAATCCACGATACTGAAGTCCCCACACAAAAATTTTCCTTTCCCGCCATGAGATTGATGCAGGTCGTTCCATAATTCATCGATACGACGGATGTCCTTTTGCAGAATGTCAGTCATGGGCACCCGGCGATGCGCGGCACGGCAATTCATGGGCATTTGACTGCGCAGTGCCTGAAATGACGAATGCATCTCGGCGGCTGCCGAGCGGGCCTGTGCCCGGGCTGCTGCAACAGACGGCCAGGCCTGGCCGGTCAGATACGTTTCATTGACGTATTCGCATATCGCCAGGGAATCCCAAACCACCAGATTTCCATCATGCAGCACAGGCACTTTTGCGGCTTTGCTGTAGGCCTTGATATGATCCGCTGCGCCTTGCGCATAAAGTGGCACCTTGATTTCCTCAAACGGCACTTTAAAGCTATGCAGCAACAACCAGGCACGCAGGGACCATGAAGAATAATTCTTATTACCAATAACCAGTTTCATAATCGGGACTCAAAAATTGATCAGGCGCAATCCCCGGGCGGTTTTTTAAGAATCCCCTAAGGCTCAGCTGACATAATGCGCCAAACGGACAAAAGGTTGAACATGCGCTCTTACCTTACTGCTTATTTTTTTTCCATGGTGTTGCTACCTGTCGGTGATGCCCTGGCCCAGGATCAGCACCCGGCGGATCACGAGCCTCTGCAGGTCAGCCCCAATCTCGACTTTGCGCAACTGTTTGCCGCCGCCCTGGACAACAGTCCGGAGGCCAGAGCCACAGTTGTGCGGCAGGCCACTGCCGAGCACTTCATCGCGGCGGGAGAGGCCTGGATCGTGGATCGTCCCAGCTGGGAGGCAAGTTATATAGACGATGGATTGCTGGACGAAGCCGGCCTGCGGGAAATGGAAACCGGCATTCAGGTCAACCTGTGGCGGCCCGGCGAACGGCGGTCGGCCCTTGACCTCGGACGTTCCTACGGAATCCGGGCCGACACCTGGAGCGCCCATGTCAATCTGCTGGTGGCCGGTCGGTTGCGCACGGCGCTGGCCGATCTTGCCGAGGCGGAGTTCCTGTTGCAGTTCGAACAGCAGGCTACCCAGGAAGCGGAGCGCCTGCTGCAGATCACCCGTGATCTGGCCACGGCGGGCGCAGTGGCCGAGCTGGATGTCATGCAGGCACAGAGTCTGCTGCTGGAACAGCGCCAGATCCTGATGCGGGCGGAAGCAGCCCTGGTGGATGCGGAGCGGGCCTACAATGTCCTGACCAACCTGACCGTGAAACCGGGTGCGCCCCATATCGAAACCCTGAGCCCCCTGGAGGAATTGCCGCTGAACCATCCTTATCTCGCCTATATGCAATCGGTCATCGATGTGGCTGATGGCAGCATCGCCACTGAGCAACGCGTTGCCGCGGGCAGTCCCACTGTGCGCTTTGGAGTGCGGCGTGAACGGGGCGCCAGTTTGCAACCCTATATCGACAGCCTTGGGGTCTCGGTCAGCGTGCCATTCGGCGGCAAATCCGCCACGACCGCCAGGGTTAGCCATGCACGGGAGGTCAAGGTGGACCGGGAAGTGGAGTATGCCGCGGCCTACCGGGAACTTACCGCCCGGCGCCATGAGATGGAGCATGAGTTGTCCGTCACCGAGTCCGGACTGCTGCTGCTCGAGGAACAGGCGCAGCTGGGCAGTCGGCAATGGGACATGGCGCGCACCGCGTTCAGTGCCGGTGAGGTGACGTTCCTGCAGGTACAGTTGGCGTTGCAGCAGGCCAACAGTGCCAATCGCAACCTGGAGCTGCAGCGTCTCTATCGACAACGCCTCATCAATGAATACAACCAGACAGTGGGAGTCCTGCCATGAAATTTTCTCAAGCCCTGTTGATGGCGGCGCTGATAGGCAGTCGCACAGTTGCAGCGCAGGATGTCATTCCTTTGTCCGATGAGGATATCCAGCGGCTGGCCATCATCTTTGCATCCGTGACCGCCATGGACAATCGCAGCGGCAACCGCTTTCCCGGAGTGGTGGTCTATCCACCGGACAGCATCAGCAATGTCGCAGCACCTTTTGCGGGTGTGCTGGAGCGCTGGCATGTGACACCTGGTTCCGAAGTGGATATGGGCAGCATGCTGGCTACGATCCGCAGCAGCGAGATTCTGGATGCACAGAACACTTGGCTGACCGCCCGTCTGGACGTCGAGCAGGCCCGGTTTGCGGTGCAGCGGGACAGCACTCTGTTTGAAAGTGGAATTATCGCCCGGCAGCGCCTGGTGGAATCCCAGACTCTCCTCGCGCAACAGGAAGTGCTGTTGCATGCCGCTGCGGAAGTTTTGGGGCGGGCCGGCTTCAGTGCGGGGGATATGGAGCGGCTGGTGACAGACCGCGGTCAGCTGGGCCGCTATGTGTTGCGTTCGCCAGCCGCCGGAACCGTCACTCACCGGGCCGTGACCGCTGGCGCCTATCTGGAGCCTTATGCCGATGCCGCCGCGGTGCAGGGTCAGACCGCGCCCTGGCTGAGCCTGCAGATCCCTGGGTCACTGGCCAACCGATTAGTGCCAGGTCACACTCTGACATTGTTGGATGCGGACGTTACTCTCACCGTGAGGCAGTTTGACCGGGAGGTGGACGAGTCCACCCAGACCGCGGAACTGTTGGCGGAGTTTGATGCCCCGGTGGATTACCTGCCGGGCCAGGTGCTGGCTGTGCTGCTGCCGCCGATGGAACGTGGATTGCTGGTCCCCAATGCGGCCGTTGTTCACAGTGGTAACGAGACTACCGTTTTCGTACGGCGCAGTGACGGAGTGGAGGCGCGCCAGTTGCGATTGATCCCGGCCGGCAACAACTATCTGGCCACCGAAGGCTTGCGGGATGGTGAGCTGGTGGTAGTGCAGGGTGCGGCGGTATTGAAGGGCATCCAGCTCGGACTCGGCCAGACGGAATAAGCCATGCTCACTCATCTCATACAATTTGCATTGAGCCAGCGTCTGATGACGGGCTTGTTGACTCTGCTGCTGGTGGGCTTTGGCGTACGAGCCCTGCTGGACCTGCCCATCGATGCGTTTCCGGACATTTCGCCAACCCAGGTAAAAATCATCATCAAGGCACCGGGCATGACACCGGAGGAGGTGGAGTCCCTCATCACCCAGCCGGTGGAAGTGGAATTGCTGGGTATCCCCCGCAAGACCATTCTGCGCTCGATATCAAAATACGCCCTGAGTTCCATCACCCTGGATTTCGAGGATGGCACCGACATTTACTGGGCACGCCAGCAGGTGGCGGAGCGCATCAATGCGGTATGGGACAGTCTGCCTGGTGAGATCAGTGGTGGGCTGGCACCGATGAGCACTCCGCTCGGCGACATGTTCATGTTTACCGTGGAAAGCGACACCCTGACCCTGGAAGAAAAGCGCTTTCTGGTGGATTGGACCATTCGTCCGGCCCTGCGCACCGTTCCCGGGGTGGCTGACGTCAATGCCCTGGGTGGCTTCGTAAAAACCTATGAAGTGACGCCTCGGCCCGCGGCCATGGCCCGCATGGGCATCAGTAACGACAATCTGGTGATGGCCCTGCAGACCAACAACAGGAACGACGGTGCGGGCCGCATCGAACAGGGCGAGGAAGCCATGCTGGTGCGGGTTGCGGGAGCGATCACGACACTGGAGGACATTGGCAATATCCTGGTAGGCAATGCCGGTGGCGAGCAGATTCCCCTGTCCCAGGTGGCGGATGTCTCGCTGGGCGCGCTGGAGCGTTACGGTTCCGTCACGGCCGATGGCCGTTCCGAGGCCGTGCAGGGCCTGGTGATCGGTCTGCGCAGCGCCAATGCCCGGGATGTTGTCAGCGGCGTAACAGACAAGTTGGCGGAGCTGGAGGATACCCTGCCTGCCGGCACCACCACACAGGTATTCTATGATCGCAGCATCCTGATCGAAGGCGCCGTCAGCACGGTTTCCAAGGCGCTGATGGAGGCGGTGATCCTGGTGGTGATTTTGCTGGGACTGTTCCTCGGCAACTGGCGCCCGGCATTGACCGCCGCCCTGGTGCTGCCCCTGGCGGCCCTGGTCACGTTTCTCATGATGCGCCTGACCAATATGACCGCAAACCTGATGAGCCTCGGGGGCCTGGTGATTGCCATCGGCATGCTGGTGGATTCGTCCATCGTCATCGTGGAAAACATCGTTGCGTCCCTGGCCGCCCAGGATCATGCCGGCAGGAAAAAGCTGCCACGCCTGCACGTGATTTTCCGCGCCGTCAAGGATGTGGCCATACCCGTGACGTCAGGGATCCTCATCATCGTCATCGTGTTCCTGCCGCTGCTGACCCTGGAAGGTCTGGAGGGCAAGCTGTTCGGGCCCGTGACCCTGACCATCGTGTATGCCCTGCTGGGATCCCTGGTATTGTCCCTGACAGTAATCCCCGTGATCGCCTCCTATCTGCTGAAGGCCGGGGAACATGACGAGCCGTGGCTCAGTCGCATGTTGCTGCGGGTCTATAAGCCGGCACTCAATCTGGCGCTGGACCGGCCGGCTTACCTGTTGGGGCTGGCCGCAGCCCTGCTGGTGGTGTCCGTGCTGATCTTTCCCCGCATCGGCAAAACCTTCATGCCCACCATGGACGAGGGCGACATCATCATCCAGCTGGAGTTCATTCCCTCCATCAATCTGGCCACCACCACCCGCATGGTGCAGCAGGTGGAGCAGGCACTGATGGATGCAGTGCCTGATGTGGTTAGGATCATTTCCCGCAGTGGTTCTGACGAGATCGGCATGGACCCCATGGGGCTCAATGAGACCGACATGTTTCTGCAGCTGAAGCCACCCGCACAGTGGCAGGCGGGCAGCAAAGGGGAAATCGAGCTGCAGCTGCGGGAAGTGATGGATCGCTTCAAGGGCCTGAATTTCGGCTTCACCCAACCCATCGACATGCGGGTGTCCGAGATGCTCACCGGCTCCCGCGGGGATGTGGCCATCAAGCTGTTCGGACCAGATCTGGCCACCTTGAATACCTATATCCAGCGTGTCGCCACCGTGATCGAGTCGATTCCGGGCAGCGTGGATACCAATGCCACACTCAATGAAGGCGCCCAGTACCTGCAGGTCAGCGTGGACCGGGTCCGCAGCGGCCGACTCGGCATCGATGCGGATCAGTTGCAGAGCCGTCTGCGCTCGGAGATCGAAGGCCTGCAGGTCGGCACTGTCATCGAGCAGGGGGCGCGGGTACCGCTGATGCTGCGTTACGGCAAGCAACAGGGCGACGGTGAGGACCTGATGCGCAACAATTTCATCAACCTGCCGGACGGCGAAGCCGTGCCGCTCAATGAGTTGGCGGACATCCGCAGGGTGGAGGGGCCGGTCAGCATCTCCCGGGAGTCGGGCCAGCGCTTCGCGGTCATGCGAACCGACGTGGAGGGACGGGATCTGGTGGGTTTCGTGGATGAGGCGCAACAGAAGATTGCGGACACTATCGAATTGCCGCCTGGTTATACCCTGGAATGGGGCGGCGAGTTCGAGAATCAGCAACGGGCGGCCGCGCGACTCGGTCTGGTGGTGCCGGTTGCCCTGCTGCTCATTGCATTTCTATTGTTCCTCACGTTCCGTTCCATCAAACAGACCTTGATCATCCTGTCCAACATACCCTTTGCCATGACTGGTGGTCTGATAGCCCTGTGGGTAACCGGGGAATTCCTGTCCGTGCCGGCCTCCGTGGGATTCATTGCACTGCTGGGGATCGCTGTATTGAACGGCGTGGTGTTGATGTCCCATTTCAATCGTTTGCGGGCGAAAGGCATGGCCATCGGCGAGGTGGTCAGGGAAGGGGCGTTGCGACGGCTGCGCCCGGTGATGATGACGGCGACGATCTGCGCCTTCGGCCTGGTGCCCTTGTTGCTGGCCACCGGCCCCGGCTCGGAAATCCAGAAGCCCCTGGCCATCGTCGTGATCGGCGGGCTGATCAGCTCCACCTTGCTGACCCTGTTCCTGTTGCCAATCATTTACCGGCGGTTCCACCGCTCAACTGACCTGGGGGCGGCCACGACATGAATGTATTGCTGGTCATGAATTTGCCACCCGAGCTTGAAGAGGACATGGTGGATTATCTGTTGTCCGTCGACCTGGGTGGGTTCACGTCCTATCTCACCCGGGGACACGGTTCACAGGGGGACCTGTCCATTGCTGAGCAGGTCAGTGGCCGGCGCCAGCGCCTGCAGTTTGAAATCCTGCTGGAGGAGGGGAATGTGGATCAGCTGCTGGCGGGCTTGGAGCCTTCGGTAGGCAAGGACATCATTTATTGGGTGCAACCGGTCAGTCGCCGGGGCCGGGTGTAAAGACTGTCTGGTCAGGCCAGTAGCTGGCCGTCCCAATCGGCGATGATCTCCCGGGCCCTGGGGTAGTCGCTGTCGCTGACCAAAACCCTCACCAGGCCCATGGCCGGTAATTCCCCCATGGCACCCTGCAGGAATTCCCCGTGGATTCGCCCCTGGATGCCGGCCTGATTGAGCAGGCCGAGCACAATGTGGGCTTCCAGGGAGTTGGCGGCGTCGAAGACGGTCTTCATTCCCGCATCAGGCAATGCGGTTGGCTTTCACCATTGCGCGACGCTTCCTGACCGCCAGGCGCTTGGCCTTTTCATCCCCGTACTTGTTGATGGAAAAATAGGCGTTCTTCTGGCGCCGCTTCTTGCCGGTGCCTTCCTGCCAGGTAGCCACCCAGGAATGGTCCTTGGCGGAATAACTTACCCCGATTTCGCCGGATGAATTCAGCGGGGAAATCTTCCTGGGACTGTATTTGGCATAGGGCCAATTGTCGCCATAGATTTTCTTGCCTTGTTCATCACGCTTTTTCTTGGCAGCGGCGATGGCTTTGTTTTTGCCACCGTATTTCTTGAACGGAAAGGATTCCTGGAATGCCTTGCCGTCGTACTTGATGCGCACCCACGCGCAATTGGTGCCGCGTGACTCGATGATGCTGATGTGATGCAGGGGGCTGAGTTTTTTCACATGAACCTCGCTTTCGCTCTAGGTATGTTGACGCGCTGAACACGGGTACATAGCAGTCTCAAAAGATACCCTTGTAACCTGCCGAGTGCAAATGCCTGGAAGGATCCAGACTCGAAACATAAAAAACCATCTGTAGAAAAGCTGCAGGACTGCCGGGACCCGGCGTCACGGTCGCTCTAGGGTCTGTTGCAGCGGTCAGGCGTGGCTCGCCATGTGCTGGATCACCCCGGGCTTCCGGCAGTGGATCTTGGAAATGCTGTACGTGTAATTCCTGGCGCTGGGATCAATGATGATGGCCTCATCGATGGCCGCCGCCAGGTCGGCCTGGGCAGCCTGTTGCGTCAGATACGGACCCGAAATATTCACCTGCAAGCTGGGCTCGGTCGGTGAAGTCGCGATGATATAAAAATTTTCAGCGTTCATTGATCTGTGGTGTGCAGGCTTTTCTGCGATGGCGCGTGCGTGTTGCATCTCCAATCCTGGTGTCCAGTTCTACCCGTGGCGTCGAGGCCCGCGGTGTTGACGGTGTTCATAGAGCTGGTATCGGCCGCGTATTTAAAACCATCAGTTCCGCCAAAACAAGATCGGATGAAGCGATTTTTCCTTACTTTTGCCCCGTTGTTTGTGTCAGGAATCACAATCCCGTGCGACTGCAACTGTTTAACAGGTGATATGGGGAGTACGTGGGGTGCCAGCCTTTGGATCAGCGGGGCAAAGGGCTGCTTTCCCGGTCCCCATGGCATAAAATCCTCGGCCGGCTGGTCTCACTTCCATTGCCCCGGCTGCCCAGGATTCTTTCGATGCTTGATACCCGCCCACTGTTGCTGGCCTCCGATTTCCCCGCCATAGACCGTAAGGTGCTGGACACCTTGCAGGTCAATCTGGGTTACAAATGCAATCTCAGCTGCACCCACTGTCACGTGAATGCGGGCCCCAAACGGACGGAGAAGATGGAGCGGGAGACCGTCGAACTGGTGTTGTCATTTCTCAGCTCCCGGCGGATTCGCAGCCTGGACCTCACCGGTGGCGCCCCGGAGCTCAATCCCCATTTCCGCTATTTGGTGACGGAGGCCCGCAAACTGGGGGTGGAAGTGATCGATCGCTGCAATCTCACCATTCTGGGTGAGCCGGGCTTCGAGGACCTCGGCGAATTCCTGGCTGCCCAGGCCGTCACCATCACCGCTTCCCTGCCCTGTTACCTGGAGCAGAACGTGGAACAGCAACGGGGCAAGCAGGTTTACTGGGAAAGCATAGCCGCCCTGCGACAGCTCAACGCCCTCGGCTACGGCCGCCAGCCGGAGCTGCAGTTGAATCTGGTGTTCAATCCCGGCGGAACTGCCCTGCCGCCGGCTCAGAAGGGCCTTGAGGCCGACTACAAACGGGAACTGTGGGACCGTCATCAGCTGGTGTTCAATCAATTGTTCACCATCACCAATATGCCGATCAGCCGGTTCGGCAGCATGCTGCTGTCCAAGGGGCTCTATGACACTTACATGGACAAGCTGCGGAATAGCTACAACCCCGCCACACTGGCCACGGTCATGTGCCGCAGCCTGCTGAGTGTGGACTACCGGGGTTTTGTTTATGACTGTGATTTCAATCAGATGCTGAACCTGCCCCTGCGCTGGGAGGGCAAGCCACGCAGTCACTTAAGGGAGTTGCTTGGCGCGGACTTGGCCGGCAATCCCATCCTGGTGGCGGATCATTGCTATGGATGCACTGCCGGTGCGGGAAGCAGTTGTGGTGGCGCCCTCGCCTGACACTGTGTCGTCCCTCACCCCGCCACGGCGCATTTCCATCATCATGCCGGTACTCAATGAGGGGCAGCAGCTCGAAGCGCGTCTGCGTGCCCTGCAGCCCCTGCGCCAGCGCGGTCATGAAGTGATCGTGGTGGACGGGGAAAGTCGGGACGGCAGTCTCCGTGTGGCCGAACACCTGTCCGACATCGCCATCATCGGCCGCCGCGGCCGGGCCAGGCAAATGAATCTGGGGGCCAGTCAGGCCAGCGGGGATTTGCTGGTCTTTCTCCATGCCGACACGGAGTTACCGGCGGATGCGGACTCGGTTCTGCCAGCAGCCCTGGCGGCCAGTGGTCGGCGTTGGGGGCGCTTCGATGTCCGCTTCAGTGGTCGTCACTGGATGTTGCCGGTGATCGCCACCGCCATGAACTGGCGTTCCCGTCTGACCGGGGTTGCCACCGGTGATCAGGTCATCTGCATCGAGCGGGAGCTGTTCCGGGAGATCGGAGGCTATGCCGACATCCCCCTCATGGAAGACATAGAAATCTGCAAGCGGCTCCGGCATCAACACAGGCCATGCTGCCTGACCGCCAGGGTGCTGACCTCCAGTCGCCGCTGGGAAAGTGCCGGGGTGTGGCGCACCATGCTGCTCATGTGGCGCCTGCGATTGCTCTACTGGCTCGGGGTGCCGCCCAGTCTGCTGGTTGAGCATTACTATAAAAATAAACTCTAACTACCTGAAATAAATGAAATATAAATATCCCGATCTGCGCACGCTGGTGTTTGCCAGGGCACCGGTGGCAGGACAGGTGAAGACCCGTATGGCTGCCCGCCTGCCGGATCAGCAGGTGCTGAATCTGTATCGGGCCCTGCTGCACCGGGTTCTGCATTTGGTGCTGGATTCCAAGCTGGCGCCCGCGCAACTGTGGCTGGCGGGTTCCTGGCCAGCAGGGGAACCCGACCGTGTCCCTGCCACGCTGCCCGTATTCCTGCAGCAAGGCAGGGACCTGGGCGAGCGTATGGCGCGGGCGGTGCAGGCAGGGCTCGAGGAGGCGGAGGGCGTCATCCTCATCGGTTGTGATTGCCCGGCCCTGGATCGCGATTATCTGGACAATGCTCTGGCAGCCCTGGCCGCCGGTCACGAGGTGGTGATCGGTCCGGCGGAGGATGGCGGTTATGTATTGCTCGGGCTGCGACGCTGCGTGCCTGAGTTGTTTGAGGATCTGCCCTGGGGAACGGAGCGGGTGCTCGGCATGAGTCTGGAGCGTCTGTCCCGGTTGGGACTGCAGCCCGTGTTGCTGCCTGCCTTGTGGGATGTGGACAGGCCCGAAGACCTGGATCGACTGAGCGGACTGCATCCACCCCTGACTGTAGATCAATGGTCGCCAGACACGGCTTGAGTCTCAGTCCTTTTGGCGTCGTCGCGGGGATGGCTGGGGTGGTGGCGGTGCCAGGCCGGCTTCGAATTTCAAGATGCGGTCTGCCAGGCGCTTGGCCGAAACCTGGTAATCCCCCTGACTGATGCGGGTGTGCACCGCCACGACATGGGCGGTATCCACTTCCGGTATCTGGTTGATGCGCTCCTTCAGAGCAGCCATGTCAGGTTTGGTCGGAGCGCCCCGCCTGGCGTTGGATCGGTTTTTCGGGTCGCTGGTTTTCATGACAGGAGTCCTGGGTGCCGGTCCATCAGCTGAATCCCTGCCCCATCCCTGGGGGATTGAAAAGGTGATCCGTTCTGAACAACCAGCGGGTCTTAGTTTTAACGACTCGGGGAAAAATTACTTTAAGCCGGATGCATGGATTAGCCGACCGGCTTAATTGCAGGAGTGACAGGGTTTGTGTCAGGATGACCGCCAATCGCCAGGGCAGGGCTTCGGCGGTAATGGTTTTCTCATCAATAACAAGGATATGGAGTGGTTTTATGGTTAAAAAATTACTGGCGGCAGGGATCATACTGGCGAGCGCAGCCACCATGCTGACGGTCAGCGCCCAGAATCAGCCGACACCCGAGCAGCAGGCTGCCACGGCGGTCAATGCCCGCAAATCCGTGGTGCGGCTGTTTGCCTTCAATATGGGACCAATCAGTGGCATGGCCCGCGGCACAGTGGAATTCGATGGGGCTCTGGCAGAGCGCAATGCCCGACGCATTGCCGCCATGGCACCCATGCTGGTGGAAACCTTCGCCGCCATGGATACCCGTCCCTATACGGTGGAAACCGAAGCGCTGCCCATCATTTGGGATCGCTTCGATGAGTTCCAGCAGAAGGCCGATGCCCTGGTGCAGGGCGCCAATACCTTTGCCGATATCGCCGCCCGTGGCAACCGTGAGGAAACCATCGCTGCCGTGCGTGCCTTCGGCAGCAATTGCGGGGGTTGCCACGATGTGTTCCGCCTGCAGGATTGAGCGGAATTACTGACCGCGGATGAAAAACGCCGCCAGGGCGTTGCGATCCGCTTCCGTGAGGGGGCTGGTGTTGTACTCGATCACCGGCTCCATCTCCCCCCCCACGTAGTCCTCGTCGGGCTTCAGGCCCAGAAACAGAAAGAAAGAGAAATCCTGTTCAGTCCACTCGTGCATTGCTGCGGCATCGATGGCTTCCGCCTCACCGTCCGCCAGGGGTGCGCCGGCGAATTCGCGGCGCAGATCGGGAATGCCGAAGCGGTCCCGCGGTGTGTGACACTCTCCACAATGTCCCAGGTGGCGCGCCAGATAGGCGCCACGTCTGATGTCTTCATCCTCGTAGCTCGGGAATTCCACCGACCGCATATCCGCCAGACGGTTCCAGGGACCCATGGCGAGGCGCGCCAGCCATTCCGGTGCCGGCAGCTCATGGTCGGCTGTGTCGGCGATGACCGGCTCCTGCGCCATCAACCAGGCGGCGATGGCCATGGCGTCCTCGTCCGTCATCCCCGCATAGGAACGATAGGGAAAGGCGGGAAAGTAGAAGCGGCCGTCGGGACTGCGTCCGTGCTTGATGGCAGCCAGCAGGTCGCGACCACTCCAGCCGCCGATGCCTGTGCTGGGGTCCGGTGTGATATTGGGAACGTAAAAGCTGCCGAACGGAGAGGGCAGGGCCAGGCCGCCACTGAGGGCCGGGGGCTGCGACGAGCTGATATGGCAGCTGATGCAACCGGCGGCATGCACCAGATATTCACCTTTGGCGATGGTGTCGGCGTCCGTGGCAATGGGCAGATCGGCAACCCTGGAGGGCAGAAAGAACCACATACCGGCCAACAGAAAAAGTGCCAGGACGCTGGCAATGATTCTAGGTGTTCTGTTTTTCATGACAGATCTTCTTGTCCGATGCGGCTGCGACGATATGTCGCACTATCGTACCGGCACATATTGATATCGATCAATTGATAAATGGCTTAAATGCGGAAACATGACCCCGTCAACAGCACCCGTGTGGCGGGGCAGGCCTTGATTGTAAAGGTTTGTAACAAAACTGCGGCGATTGGCCGCATCGCGCACGGGCGCGGTTGACCCCATAATTCGTGGCAGATTTTCACTTGTGTATTACAAATCCCATTTCGTTTTCAAAGGAGTCACCAGATGAAGTATTCCCAGCGCATTTTAGTCCTCTCCATCGCTGCAGCGGTGAGCCAGCTTGCCGTGGCTCAGGACGCCAGGCAGGTCGAGGAAATGATCGTTACCGGTGTGCGCATGGATGCTCCGCTGAATATTACGACCGATCCGAAAACTCCGCGTCAGCCGTTGCCGGCCCATGATGGCGCCGACTATCTGAAAACGATTCCGGGATTCTCCGTCATCCGCAAAGGCGGCACGGACGGTGATCCGGTGCTGCGCGGCATGGCTGGCTCACGGCTGAGTATGGTGCTGGACGGCGAGATGATTCTGGGCGGTTGCAACAACCGCATGGATCCGCCGACTGCCTATATCTTCCCGGAGACTTTCGACAGCATACAGGTGATCAAGGGACCGCAATCGGTGCAGCATGGCCCTGGCAACTCGGCCGGCGTAGTGTTGTTCGAGCGGGACAACAAGCGACCTGAAGACAGCGGTTGGAAAGTGCACAGCAGCGCCCTGGCTGCCAGCTTCGGCCGTCATGACGAGGTATTGGACGCCAGCTACTCCTCACCGAAGTTTGCCCTGCGCGGCGCTGCTACCAATGCCAGCGCGGACAACTATGAGGATGGCGACGGCACTGAAATTCATTCCCTCTATCAGCGCTGGAGCACCCAGCTGAGCCTTACCTGGACCCCCGACGACGACACCCGGGTCGAGCTGGGCGCGGCCCGCAGCGATGGCGAAGCTGCCTATTCCGACCGTGGTGTGGACGGCTCCAAGTTCGCCCGGGAAAACTACAGCATCAAACTGGTAAAGAGCAACCTGACCCCCTGGCTGAAGAACGTGGAGGCCAATGCCTACTACAACTATGTCGATCATGTGATGGACAACTACACATTGCGCACTCCGTCAGGGATGATGCCCAATCCCAGCGCCATGAACCCGGATCGCGAAACCACAGGTGCGCGACTGGCCTTGACCCTGCAGCCGTCAGTCAGCACCGACCTGGTAATAGGCCTTGATACGCAGGCGAACGAGCACTCCAATCGCTTCACCATGAACCAAACCATGCGGCCCTATGAGGGCCTGGTGCGATCTCCCGATGCGGAGTTCCGCCAGATCGGTGTGTTCGCCGAACTGGGCTGGAATTTCGGCGCGGCCAGTCGCATTGTGGGCGGTGTGCGTGCCGATGACTGGAACGTGGAAGACCTGCGCATGACGTTCTCACCGACCATGATGGTGACCCTGCCCAACCCCACCTATGGTCAGGAACGGTCCGAGACCCTGCACAGCGCATTCCTGCGTTACGAGACCGATCTGGGTCGCAGTGGTGCCACATTCTTTGCCGGAGTCGGTCATAACGAGCGTTTCCCGGATTACTGGGAGATGATCGCCAAGGAAACAGCCACATCCGTCAGCGCGCTGAATATCGAATCGGAAAAGCTGACCCAACTGGATGTTGGCATGATGTATCGCAAGGGCAACTTCGATGGCAGCATCTCCACCTTCGTCAGTGACATCGAAGACTACCTGATGATCCAGTCCGGCTATATGAAGCCGGCCATGGCCATGGGCGGCATGATGCCGATGCCAGGCATGACCACCATGCGTTCAGCCTCCATCGTACGCAACATCGACGCCCGCACCTGGGGTGTGGAGGTGGACGGGCAGTACAGGATCAATGACGATTGGCGTACCGAAGTGACCCTGGCCTCGGTGCGGGGAGCCAATGATACCGATGGGCGCACATTACCCCAGCTGTCGCCACTGGAGGGTCGTATCGGACTCTATTATGACAATACGGTTTGGACCGGTGGCATTCTGTGGCGCAGCATCGCCGAGCAGAGCCGCTTCGACATCGGCCGCGGCAATATCGTCGGTCAGGACATTGGACCCACGGACGGCGCGGACATCGTGTCCCTGAACGGAGGTTGGCGTTTCTCCGACCGGCTCATGTTCACCGCCGGCATCGATAATATGCTGGATACCACCTATGCGGAACACATCAGTCGGGCCGGGGCGTCGATTCCCGGTTTCGATCAGATCTCCCGTGTGAATGAGCCGGGTCGCACACTTTGGCTGCGGGCTCAGTATTCCTTTTAAGCGTTGTCTTAAAATTACATCAAGGTGAAATATTATGAGTAACGAAATCAAACGAAGGGCATTTCTGCAATCAGGTGCATTGATCGCGACATCAGTGGCAGCGGGGTTGGCGGGTTCCTCGGCTATGGCGCAGGACGTCAATGTCGTTGTTCTGTCATCCCGCACGGTGAATCTTTGTGGCACCTGTGTTTACTGGGGTGGGCAGCGCACCATAAGCGAGGACCGCAACAGTGTGATGGTGCACAGTTTTGGTGTTTGCAATAACCGGAACAGTCCGATGTATCGCACCACCACATCACCTGAGCATGGTCCGATGGATGTCTGGGAGAAATGGCCGGCTCTCGACTGAGCCGCCCATTGGGAATTTCCACAGCCAGGGTTCAGCAATCGGACTGACTTAGGATTATTTATGAAAGCGTATAAAGTGGCGATATCCATGGGCATGGTGGTCGCAGCGCTTGGGCTGCCCGGTGTTGTGGTGAGTCAGCCCATGCCGGAACAGTCCGGTCATCAGGGCACCCAGCACGGGCAGGCCAATCAGCACATGAACCAGCGTCCGTTCGAGGAACTGGCCGCCGGTTTTGACAGTGCCGAACGGGACTCATGGCAGAAGCCTGAGGCAGTGCTCGATTTCATCGGGGATGTACAGGGCAAGACTGTCATGGATATTGGCAGTGGCACCGGCTATTTCAGCTTCCGCCTGCTGGCCGCCGGCGCCCTGGTCATCTGCGCCGATGTGGACGAGCGGTTTTTGGGGGTCATTCGGGACCGCATGGCCAGTGAAGGTGTTGGTGACGATCGGATGCAGCTACGCCACGTGCCCTTCGATTCATCCACACTGCAGCCTGCCGAGGTCGATGTGGTGCTGATTGTCGATACCTATCACCACATCGAAAATCGAATCGACTATTTTGCGGAAGTGCGTGCGGGGCTGAAACCCGGAGGCAAGCTGGTGATCGTGGATTTTTTCAAGCGCGACGATCCCGTGGGACCGCCGGCTGCCATGAAGATGGCCGAGGATACGGTGGCGGCTGAGCTGATACGTGCAGGTTACTCCACCATCAACATCAACCGCGACCTGTTGCCCTACCAGTACATCATTGAGGCTTACTGATCAGCCCCGTCCCGTGGATGTCTAGCGACCACCTTCGGTACCGGTCGCACGGGCCTCCTCCATGCGTTCCCCGCGGAGGATATTGATCATGCCGTAGTTGCCTTCGTGGCAGGCATACTCATAGAGCTGACCATCCACCTTGGCCATGGGGACGCGGGCGGTGATCTTGTCGGTGAAGGTGCCGGGATCTTCAACTGTGAACTCGTAGTCCACATGGTAATCATCGGTACGGGTGAAGCGTTCGGTCAGCACCTTGTCCCAGGAGTCGCCGAACACACTGAAGCTCTGGGTCAGGCCATTGAAATTGCGGGTCTGCACTACCAGGGTGTCACCATCCCAGTAGCCCCGTGAATCACCGCTCCACAGACGAAGGTCTTCATCGACATGGGGACGGCCGTCCAGGGGAACGATACGGGCATCGTGGATCATCTCGGTGATCAGTACCACATGATCCTTGTTCTGGATGATCTGCACATTGTTGTTGTACATGCTGGGGGTGAAGGGCGGGCCTGAGTTGAAGCCCACGATGCAGCGCTCCGACAGTCCGCGATCCTCCGGACCGTCCTTGCCGATACCGCCCACTGTCACCAGCACCGGCCGGGTGCCCTTGTAATCGGGCCCGAGTCCGCCAATGGCAATCTGGGTGCCTTCCACCGTGGGAGGCAATTGACCGTTCTTGGGATACGTGATCAGTGAAGTGCGGAGATTTTCCGCCAACCCGGCACTTTCCACCCAGAAGGTGTTGTAGCCACCCACTCCGTCATCATTCAGGGCTTCGTATTGCCGCTCCGACATGGCCGCCAGGGCCTGCGCCTCTTCCGCCGTCATGTACTCGCGGTCG
>JBJOHV010000039.1:0-26283 GCA_046047495.1 Pseudomonadota bacterium
ATGATGGCCAAGGGGCTGCGGCAGAACGGCGCCAGGGTTTACATATCATCCCGCAAGCAGGACAAGTGTGACCAGGCGCTGATTGAACTGGAACCCTATGGCGGTTGTACGGCCATCTGCGCCGATGTCACCCTGGCGGACGACCGTCGGCGGCTGATCGAGCAGCTTGCAGAGATGGAGGGCGAGGCCGGTCTGTCCATTCTGATCAACAATGCCGGCACCAATTGGGGTGCCAAGATCGAGAACTACCCAGACAGTGGTTTCGCGAAGGTGATGGACACCAACGTCAATGCCGTGTTCTCCCTTACCCGGGATTTGTTGCCGCTGCTGGAAAGGGCCGCCAGCGTCGCGGATCCGGCCCGGGTGATCAATATCGGTTCCATGGACGGCCTGCAGGTGCCGGTGGTGCAAAAAGTGCCGACCTTCGCCTATTCGGCCAGCAAGGCCGCCCTGCACCATTTGACCCGCACACTGGCGGTGGATCTGGCACCGCGCCATATCACCGTGAACGCCATTGCGCCGGGCTTTTTCGAATCCCGCATGACAGACCATGTGCTGGCCAATTACCGCGCCGACATCGAGGCCGGTTGCCCGCTGGGCCGCATCGGTCAGGCGGAGGAGATTGTCGGCATCACCATCTACCTGGCATCCCGTGCCGGCGCCTATACCAATGGCACGGTCATCGCCGTGGACGGTGGAACCCATATCAGCAAAGGAGGGGCATGATGAGCCTGTTCGATCTGCAAGACAAAGTAGCTCTGATCACGGGGTCCACCAAGGGCATAGGTCTGGCCATCGCCGAGCAGATGGCGGCCCATGGGGCCAAGGTGGTCATTTCCAGTCGCAACCAGGAAGCCTGTGATGAAGTGGCGGCGAAAATTTCGGCCGGCGGCGGGGTGGCGGTGCCCATCGCCTGCAACATCAACTACAAGGAGCAGTTGCAGGAACTGGTGCGCAAGACCGAGCAGGTGTTGGGCCCTATCGACATCCTGGTGTGCAATGCCGCATTGAATCCCTACTATGGTCCATCCCAGGACATTCCTGATGCCGCTTTCGACAAGATCATGAACGCCAACATCGGCAGTGCTCACCGCTTGTGTCAGATGGTCATTCCGGGAATGGCCGAGCGCGGCGGCGGAGCAGTCATCATCGTATCGTCCATTGCCGGCATCAAAGGCACGGACAAGTTGGGTGCTTATGCCATCTCCAAGGCTGCCGACATGCAGATCGCGCGCAATCTGGCGGTGGAGTGGGGGCCCAAAAACGTGCGGGTCAATTGCATCGCGCCGGGGCTGATCCGTACCGATTTCGCACGCACCCTGTGGGAGAATCCGGACACCTACGCCGCGACGGTGAAGCACTATCCGCTGCGTCGCATCGGGGAGCCGGAGGAGATCGCAGGTGCGGCAGTGTTCCTGGCATCCAGGGCCGGCAGCTTCACCACCGGCCAAACCATCGTGATCGACGGTGGTGGCACCATCGCCAGTTGACCGAAGCGCCATACCCGGCCAGTGCCCCGCGCAAGCCGGATCAATTCCAATCAGGAGAAAGCAGCATGATGAATCTGGGTCTATCTGACGAGATGGTGGAAATTCGGGAAAAGATCCGCACGTTCGTCACCGAGAAGGTGGAGCCGCTGGAAAGCGAATACCACGATGAAGTCAGCAAGGGGGAGAGTCGCTGGTCCCACACCGCCCGCCAGGATGAAATCATGGAAAGCCTGAAGGCCGAGGCACGGGCCATGGGCATGTGGAATTTCTTTCTTCCCAAGAGCCAGGGCGGCGCCGGCATCACCAACCTGGAATATGCCCATCTGGCGGAAATCATGGGTCGCAGCCGCCTAGCCTCCGAGGCTTTCAATTGCAGTGCACCTGACACCGGTAATATGGAAGTGCTGGAGCGCTATGGCTCCGAGGAGCAGAAGAAGCAGTGGCTGGAACCGCTGCTGGCGGGCAAGATCCGCTCGGCATTTGCCATGACGGAGCCCGACGTGGCATCCTCAGACGCCACCAACATCTGCACCTCGGCGGTGCTGGACAAGGGTGAATGGGTCATCAACGGCGAGAAATTCTATATTTCCGGTGCCGGCGATGCCCGCTGCAAGATCATGATCGTGATGGTGGTCACCGACCCGGGTGCTCCCAAATACACCCGACAGTCACAGATACTGGTGCCCATGGATACACCGGGAGTGGAAGTCGTGCGCCCGATGGAGGTTTTTGGCAAGGACGATGCTCCCCATGGCCACATGCATATCCGCTTTCATAACGTCCGTGTTCCGGAATCCAATATCATCCTGGGCCGCGGTCGCGGATTTGAGATTTCCCAGGGCCGGCTCGGGCCCGGACGCATCCACCATTGCATGCGTTCCATCGGAGCCGCGGAAAAAGCCCTGGAACTGCTGTGCAGGCGATCCCTGAGCCGGGAAGCCTTCGGACGGCCCCTGGCGGAACTGGGCGGTAACTACGATGTCATCGCCGACAGCCGCATCGAGATCGACATGTGCCGCCTGCTGGTGCTGCGGGCAGCCTGGCTGATGGATACGGTGGGCAACAAGGCGGCCAGGGATGCCATCTCCCAGATCAAGGTGGCGGTGCCCAACATGGCTCTGCGGGTCATCGACCGGGCCATCCAGATTCACGGTGCTGCAGGGGTTTCCCAGGACTTCCCGTTGGCTGCATTGTGGACCAGTCAGCGCACTCTGCGACTGGCCGACGGTCCCGATGAGGTGCACCGACGAGTGGTAGCCCGCAAGGAACTGGCCAAGTACCAGGGTTAACCGGTGATCAGGGCCCGCACGCCGTTGGCAATGAATTCGACGGCGATGGCGGCCATGATGAGCCCCATGACCTTGACTGTGATGGCAATGCCCGTGGCACTTACATAGCGCAGAATGCGGCCGGCCATGTGCAGGGTGATCCAGGTGATCGCGCCGATCACCACGATGCACAGGCTGATGAGTCCGAAGTGCCACCAGGTATCGTTGCGAAAGCTGAACACGATCACTGTGGAAAACGCACCCGGCCCCGCCAGCAGGGGTATGGCCAAGGGCACCACCACACGGGTGTCAATCGAGTCCCCGGATTCACTGTCGATCTGTTCCGCCACCGGCAGGTAGATCAGCTGAAAGGCCATGATCATCAGCAGCAGGCCGCCGGCGATGCGGAACGAGGCAATGGAAATGCCGAAAAAGCTAAGGATGTATTGTCCGAGAAACAAGGCGACTAACAGTGCAGCTATGGTTGCCACCGCCACCCGTCGCGCCAGACGGGTCTTGTCCTCCAGCTCCAGCTTTGCCGTCAGTTGTGCATACACCGGCAGGATTGCCAGCGGATCCACGATGGCGATCATGGCGATGAAGAACTTGGTGTATTCGGTCAGATTGATTTCCATGGGCCACTCATTGGCATGTCTGACACGCCGTCAATCATTGATCCTGCAAATCAGGCCCTTCAGGTACTGGCTCTCGGGAAATGCCAGTCCTACCGGATGATCCTCGCCCTGATGCAGGTAACGAATCACCTCACCCTGGCGCTCCGCGTCCAGCAGGGCATCGGCCGTGATCTTCTGGAACAGGTTGAGATCGATGGCGCCGGAGCAGGAAAAATTCACCAGCTTGCCGCCGGGCGGAATCAGCTTGACGGCCTGCAGTGCGAGGTCCTTGTAGGCCCGGGCGGCTTTCAATACCTGGCTCTTGTTGTCGGCGAATTTGGGCGGGTCGAGAATCACCACGTCGAACTGCCGTTGCTGCTGGTGCAGTTCACGCAATAGATTGAAGGCATTGCCTTCCAGGATCTGATGGCGCTCGGCGGCGATGCCATTGCGGGCCACATTGGCCTGGGCCGCCGCCAGGGCAGGTGCCGACGAGTCCATGCTGATGACCTGGCTGGCATTCCCCAGCAGGGCGGCGACGCTGAAGCCTCCGGTATAGGAAAAGCAATTGAGTACCCGCTGCCCTTCGCAGTGGCCGGCCAGGATGTGGCGATTTTCCGCCTGGTCCAGATAGAAGCCGGTTTTCTGACCTGCCACAACATCCACCGCCAGTGACATGCCATATTCCTGAATTATCAGATCACCGGCCGGTAGGGAGCCGGCCACGAGGCCGGCATGGGTCGACAGACCCTCCTTTTCCCTGACCGGTGAATCGGAGCGTTCGACGATGGCGACGCAGCGGGTTTGCTCTTGCAGTATGTCCAGCACATCGGCCTTCCAGCGCTCCATGCCGGCAAACAGGATCTGGCAGACCAGCACATCGTTGTAACGGTCCACGATGAGCCCCGGCAGGCCGTCGGATTCGCCGAAAACCAGCCGGCAGGCACTGCGCAGGGGGGCAGTGAGGTGGGCGCGTTTGGCGATGGCCCGGGCGATGGCGGCGGCAAGGAACTCCCGGTCGATCTGTGCCTCCCGGAAACAGTAGAGCCGTACGCGGATCTGGGAATGGGGTGAAAAGCCACCGATCCCCAGCAGGTTGCCGCCGCTGTCCACTACCCGCACCGTGGCGCCGCTGTCCGGTTGGCCGGTGATTCTCTCGATGGCCCCGGAGAATACCCAGGGATGATGGCGTAACAGGGAAGCCTCGCGGCCTTTTTTGAGATGTACGGTATGCATACTGGGCACTGCTGATTGTTGGGGTTACTATGCGGAGCCGGTCGTCGCGGCGGGGCGGGCTGAAGGGGGGATACTCTAACATGGGTTTGGCGATAGAAAAAATGGTGTTCGAGGCAGAGGACTACACCGCCTTCGATCGCAGGGTACGCGACAATCTCAAAGCGATGGAAATACTGCTGCAGAATCCTGACTTTGGTCAGGGCGCCGGCAGTTTCGGGGCCGAGCTGGAAATGTACATCATCGATGCCGATGGCAAGCCCCTGGGCAAGAACCGTGAAATCCAGCTGATGGTGGACAATCCCCAACTGACCCTGGAACTCAATCGCTTCAATCTCGAATACAACCTGACCCCGTTTCCGGTGGCCGACAGACCCTTCTCCAACAGTGAACAGGCTTTGCTGAAGGCGTTGCAGGAAGTCCGTGAAGCAGCCGCGCACTTTGGCGGGCGCATCGTGCCCATCGGCATACTGCCCACCCTGAGCCCGGCAGATTTCAATGCCCATACCATGACCGATGTGCCGCGCTACCATGCCCTGGCCGAGCGTCTGAAGAAGGATCGTGGAGGCTTGTTCACGGTGCAGATCGAGGGGCCGGAGCAGCTGCGCCTGGAAAGCAACGACATCACTCTGGAGGGTGCCAACACATCATTCCAGATACATTACCGGGTGGCGCCGGCGGCGTTTGCCGATACGTTCAATGCCGTACAGCTCATCACGCCCCTGGTGCTGGCCCTGGCCAGCAATTCACCCACCTTGTTCGGCAAGCGCCTGTGGCATGAAACCCGGGTGCCGCTGTTCAAGAAATCCATCGATGCCCGCAAGGAGCAGTTGCTGATGAATCATCCCTGGCACCAGCCGCCGCGGGTCAATTTCGGCTACGGTTGGGTCCGCGAAGGCGCGCTCGAGCTGTTCGCCGAATCCGTTTATCTGTACCCCTGTCTGCTGCCGATCTGCGGCACCGAAGACAGCAGTCAGGTGGCGGCGCGCGGAGACATTCCATTGCTGCATGAACTGCGGCTGCAACAGAGCACTGTCTGGTTGTGGAACCGCCCCATCTATGATCACCTGGCTGGCGGTCACCTGCGGATCGAAATGCGCGCCATGCCCTCAGGCCCCAGCGTGGCGGACATGATGGCCAATGCGGCACTGGCCATCGGCTTGACCGAAGGCCTGCGCCCGAACATCAAGCGCCTGGTGCGGGCATTGCCCTTCTCCTATGCCAACTACAATTTCTACCGCGCCGCCGAACATGGCATCCACAGCAAAATCATCTGGCCCGACCCGGCCGGGTCCGAATTGACGGAGCAACCGGTTCTGCAGTTGCTGAAAACGCTGTTGCCTTTTGCGCAGCAGGGCCTGGAATCCATCGGTGTGGCGCGACAGGATATCGATCGTTATCTGGGAATCATAGAGCGTCGACTGGCCGCCTGCTCCAGCGGCGCACAGTGGCAGTTGAACTCCCTGGAGACTCACGGTGGCAGGCTGGGCAGGGCGCAAGCCTGCCATGCCATGCTGGAACGCTACCATCAATTCAGTGCGGCCAACCTGCCGGTCGCGGAGTGGGACACGTGATGCCGAATGACACACTGAACCTTGATTACAGTTTGATCAATCACTGGCAGGAGCCGGATAGCCGGCTGTTGGGCAACAACATAGAGGAGTGTCTGCTGGCCATGCCGGGACCCACGCGCATCCTCTTGCCTGGTGCGGACACCAGTCGCTGCCGGGTGCTGGTGACCTTGCTGCACGGCAATGAACCCTCGGGTTTCACCGCCCTGCATCGCCTGCTGCGTGAAGGTGTTCGACCGGCCGTGAATGTCTATTGCTATGTGATTGCCACTCAAGCCGCCAGCCTGCCGCCCCGCTTCAGTCACCGGCAGGTGCCGTGGAAGCGTGATTACAACCGGTGTTTCAGACCACCTTATGACAGTGATGATCAGGGGCCGGTATGTCAAAGCCTGCTGCAGGAGATCCAGGCGCTTCAGCCGGAAGCGGTGGTGGACATGCACAACACCTCGGGTGAGGGGCCGGCTTTCGGTGTAACCACCAGCTACGATGTCAAGCACGACGATATCGTGTCCCTTTTCACGGACCGCCTCATCGTCACCAACCTGCGTCTGGGTTCCATCATGGAAACCAACACGGAAGTCATTCCCGTGGTCACCATCGAGTGTGGCGGTGCCTTCGAGGCCACTGCCGATCGAGTCGCCTATGAAGGATTGCAGCGCTACTTTACCCGTGACTCGTTGTTCAGTGACGGCCAGCAGGATTATGGCATCGACATGTACTACAACCCGCTGCGGGTGGAGATGCATGAGGCAGTCAGTCTGGTGTATGGGGATTCCTACGTTGCGGGATCGGACATCACGCTCAAGACGGAAATCGAACATCACAATTTCGGCCGGGTGACTCCTGACACCCTGCTGGGCTGGGTGGGGCCTGCCGCCATGGAGCGCCTGGCGGCATTCGATGCCACCCGGGTCAACCATTTCAGGGAGTTTTACCGTGAAGACAGCGGGGCACTGTATCCCCGCTTCAATCAAAAGCTGTTCATGATCACGGGCAATGCGGCGATTGCGATGAGCGATTGTCTCTGGTATGTGGTGCCTGACTGACCCGGCTCGTCAGGGGTGGTAGCTGACCACCGAATTGCCCCATATTGCCTTGTTGTCCAGGGGCTTTGAGTAAATAAGATTGGCGCTGAAGTTCATGCGATCCACCCCGAACACTTCGTACAGCGCCTCGAAGCTCACCGGCAGGGATTCCGGTTCGGGTACGGCGGCGGCATGCAGTTCCTTGAGTGATTGCGGGTCCGAGACGGCCAGTGCCGTATGCATCAGGCCCGCATCGCGCATGCCAGCTATGACCACCACCTGATTCTCCTGACTGGCAGCAAAGGTGGATACCAGGCCGTAATCCCTGAATTGTTGTCCGTCCTCCGGCAGCCCCGCGTCACTCGTGTAGTAGGCGCCGGTTGCCACATTCAACAATTCATCATAGCTGCGGCCCACCTGCAGGCCGGAGGCGGCAAAGGTCATGTCCGCCAGCCGGTCGAGAGCGCTGATATAGCCGATGTAGACGATGTGATTACTGCGGATGTCATGGGTGGTCAGGTCTGACATCATGGTGATGTTTACCATCTTGCCACTCTTCTGCAGCAGCGGGGCGATGCGCAACAGGGCGAAGGCGCTGCCTTCGGGGATATAGCTGAGATTGAGGTCGAGATAGTTGTCGCGATTCCTGATGTCACTGAAAATGCGATCCTCCAGATCCCTGGGGGAATTGATGTCAAATTCCCGGATCATACGCGCCACATTGCCGGTATCGTTGAGCTCACCAAAGATATAGTAGTCCCCGGTCACGATCATGATGGGCAGCTCGTCATCGAACAGGCTGCGCCACAGGGGTTGCATGGCGCTGGGGTCAGTGACAGAGACGGGAACGGGGTCGCCGGGCTCTTGCCGGTTTACCCAGTAGACAAGGTTGCCGGCCAGCAACATCGACACCAGTATCAGCAGTCCGGGCTGCCACCAGGCGCCACGGGTTCCGGTCCGCAGTTCTGACGCAACGGGCATGGAATCTATGTCCGCTGCGTCGTCGTTGGGCATCGCTGTCAACACATACTGTCCCTTGGGGATCACCAGACGGTAACGAGCCTGTGGTTCGTGCTCCTTATAGTAATTTTCCAGCTTCTTGCGCAACTGATGGACGTTGACCCGCACGCTGGCATCCTGACTCACATCGAATTCCGCCCCGCGACCCAGGACTTCGATGGCAATCTCGATTTCTTTTGGTTGCCGGCCCGCCAGGCAGCATTGCACCAGGTAGTTCAGCAGGGCGCCATAGATCTTTGAGCGTCCCAAAACGCCGCTGTTATGAATACGTTCAACGACGGCTTCCAGGTCGTTTACGGAGAGGGCTTCAAGGGCAGCCTGCATGCCCGGTGAGGTTGGATTGCTGTGGGTGTTCATGGTGATCCTTCGGAGCTGGCGGGCTGGATTTCGGCAACGGTCCGGGTATCGCGTTGATTCAGCGCTGCAAAAAACAGGGCTGCCAATACCACGGTGGCCAGAGACAGCAGGGATTCCAGCCAATACTCGCTGACCAGATTCCACAGCATGATCCACACACTGACGATCAGGAACAGCAGCGGCGTGAAGGGATAGCCCACCACACGGAAAGGGCGCGGCAGCTCCGGCTTGCGGATACGCAGGATGATGACGCTGGATACCGCCAGGCTGGAAAACAGTGCCAGGGTGAAACCGGCATACTGGATAATCTGATCGATACGGGCAGACAGGATGATGATGGTGGTGATGGCGCCCTGCAGCAGCAGGGCGCGCACCGGAATACTGCTGCCGTCTCTGGTGCCGGACAGAAAGCCCAGACGACTGTGGTCCTTGCCGAGGGCGTAATACACCCGGGGACCGGCGATGGTCATGGCGGAGGCGGAGGCAAAAATGGACACCGTCAGAACCAGCACGGTCAACGTGACCCCCACGGGTCCGAACAATTGTTCTGCGGCCACCAGACCCACTTCCGGCACACCTGCCAGCTGGTCGACATCCGCGCCGTAGAAATACAGCGCATTCAGCAGCAGGTACAGCAGGGTCACGATCAGGGTGCCGCCGAACAGGGCACGGGGCAGGTTGCGCTGGGGATCCCGTATCTCATGGCCGATATAGGCGGCGGCATTCCAGCCGGTATAACAAAAGGTCACGAATATCAGCGACACAGAAAAAGCGGACATCAATTCAACAGAGGACTGCTGCTCAAACGAGCTCGAGACCAGCGTGAAATTTGCCAGGTCGCCATTGCCCACGGCGAATCCTGCCAGAATAATGAATGTGATACCGGATACCTTGAACAGGGTCACCAGGTCATTGAAGCCAAAGCCGGCGCGGATGTTGCTGGAATGGACGGCAATGAGCAGCCACACCAGCAGAATGGCCAGACCGTCTTCCAGGGCGATGCCGCCGGGCAGTCGATGGCCGGCATCCAGACCCGGGATCAGGGCGGAAAGATAACGAACCATGGCTTTGAGGGCCGCCGCGATGGGTGCGGAGAACCCCGCCACCAGGGACACAAAGGCGCTCATGAAGCCGAACAACGGGCCATAAGACTCCCGCAGATAGGCATATTCGCCACCCGCTTCCGGGAGCATGGCACCCAGTTCCGCGTAGCACATGGCACCACACCAGGCCAGTACCCCGCCGATGATCCACAGCAGGATGATAAGGCCGGGGTGGCCCAGGGATGCCGCCTGGAAGCCGGTGGTGGTGAAAATGCCGGCACCGATGATGTTGGCGATCACCAGGGCCGTTGCGGAGCGCAGGGCCACACTGCGGGGAATGGATTCCTTTTGGGGCAGGTCTGACGGGGAATGGGCTGTCATAGGCAGCAGACTATACGCAATGGCCTGCTGTCAGGCCAAGGCCATTTTGTGCGGCTCCGTCCCTGAGGTACACTGCCGCGACCGAAAGGGTGAGGATTGGGATGAACCGCTGCACTGCGACCATGAGGGTTACCTGGCTGATGCTGGCCTGCTTGCCGGCGACTGTGCCCGCTGAAGTAGTGTCCGTCGATCCCGATACCAACCCGCTCATCAGCTTTGCGTTCACGTCACCTGCCTGGGGCGAGAACGTCAATACCGGCATGCGCCTGGTGGCTCACAACAACTCGGAGCGCACCCTGGTGCTGGAATCCCTGCGCTTCCTCAATGCCGGAACATCGACCCGGGCCCGCCCGGGCGAGGACGAAGTGGAATTGTCGCTGCAGTTGGTCCTCGGTCCCGATGCCTGGTCGGAGACGGTCATCCCTTATCAGGATCTGCTGTACGGCAATCAATGCATCGAGGAAACCCTGGCAGACCCTACCGGGAGCGCCTGGAAGCTGGTGGAAATCTCCAACTACAATCTCAACCCCTCGGTGCGCAGCCTGATCATCGAGAACAGTGAATCGTTTCGGATTTTCAGCTGCCCGCGGGATGTGCTGGCCACCTGGCGGGATGTGGATTCAGCCGCACCGCAGGTCCAGGCGCAATGGGTCCTGTACCATTTCGAGTCCCGTCAGCCGCAGCCGTAAACGGCTTCCGGGGGCTGCGACCCAATGTCGCAGCTCCGTAGGCAAGTGTGGGAATCAGTGCCATAATCAGGCCCGCCTGCGACCCTGCAGAGCACCCACCGGCAGAGGAATTACACGATGAAGAACGTCTCAGTCTCCTGGCGATCCCTGGCAATGGCGGGCCTGTTGCCCTTTCTGTTCCTGGCTGCGGGTCCGGCGGTCGCCCACACGGGCCTCAAGACCTCCCTGCCTGCCGATGGTGCGGTGGTCAATGCCAGTCCGGCGGAATTGCGCCTGGAATTCAATGGCCCGGTACAGCTCATGAAGCTGAACCTGCTGCACATGGGCGAACACGCCATGGAGATCGGCTTCAAGCCCGTCACCGAGGCGCGTACCGAATTTGTTTTTGCCATGCCCGATCTGTCCCCCGCCGGCTATACGGTGGAGTGGGCAGCTATCGGAGCCGACGGCCATACCGTCACCAACAGCTTCGCTTTCACCATCGATCCCGCTGCGGCTGCCCATGACGGTGCTGTCGATCATGGCGATCACCACGGCGATCACCACGGCGATCATCAGGCCGGCCACACTGACGGTCACTGACCATTAAATGCCGCCGCCCCTGGGACCCTGGGAACTGGCCGGGCTGGCGGCCAAGCTGGCGTTTTACATCGGCTTGTTCTGCAGCATTGGCAGCATCGCCGCACCCCTGCTGGTAAACGACGGCAGTCGCCGCTTTCTGACCCGTAACCTTCTTTATGGCCTAATGGGCAGCCTCGTTGCTTTCCATGGGGTGCTGCTGTTTTTTCTGCTGCAGGTGGGCGGCATCGCGGACGATGGGTTGGCGGGCATGCTGGACTGGAGCCTGGTGTCTTTCTATCTGCAGACACCGGTGGGGGACGCCAGTATGGCGCGGCTGGCAGGACTGCTGCTGCTGGTGGTGGTGCAGGTAGCGGCACTGGTTTATGTCGGGCGCCGAACCCGACCTCCCGCCGGCCAGTTTTATCGGCTGACAACCCTGGGGGCCGCCGTCGGGCTGGCCGTCGTGGTGCACTCCTTTCGCGTGTCCGGCCATCTGGTGGTGGAAAGTCAGCTGGCGCAACTGGCCCTGCTGTTCCATGTGTTGGCGGTGGGGTTATGGGCGGGCATGTTGTATCCCCTGGCCGCTGCCACGGTGACCCTGGAGCCCATGGAATTGAAATTCGCCCTGCAACGCTTCAGTCGCCTGGCCCTGGGTCTGGTGGCTGTGCTGCTGGTCAGCGCCCTGATCATGGGGCTGGCATTGCTGGAGAGCCCAGCCGCCCTTTGGCAGAGCTCCTATGGCCAGATCCTGCTGGTGAAACTGTTGCCGGTATCAGGGATGTTGGGCCTGGCCGCACTCAACAAGCTGCGTCTGACCCGATCCCTGCCGGCGCCGGAAGCGGTCCGCAAACTGCGCTGGAGTATTGGCGGAGAAGGGCTGCTGGCGGTGCTGGTGTTGGCGGTCACCGCCGTGATGTCCACGGTCATTGGTCCGCCGGGACACTGACCGGCCGGCCGCTGCGCCCCAACGCCTCGATGGGGGCGTATCAGGTGAGATTGGATTTGCCACTGGCAACCGGGCTGACGGGCGCCTGTTCCAGCAACACCCGCACTTCCAGACTGTCCAGATCCAGCATCATCAGATCCGCCGCAGGCGGGCTGCCCATCAGGCTGGCACCCTGGGCGTAGGGCCGTCGGGCGAACAGCAGGGCATTGCCCACCGGTGACCAGCTGAGTCGCGACAGATGATCCCGGGTTGTGTACAGCGGAATGGGGGCCTCCAGAGCGTCGACGCTGCCCAGGTAAACAGTCGAGCCCATGCTGTCATAGCGTACGAAGGCGATGGCCCCACCGTCAGGCGACAATACCGGCGTGTAGCTTGAAACCGGCTGATTCAGGCCGCTGAGGGTCAGGATGTGACCACTGGCGGGCCCGGAGTCGTCGTTGATGACCCGGTCGTAGAGCATGTCATCCTGGCTGGCCAGGGGCAGCCCCGGTGGAGCGGCAGGCATCCAGGCGGTGAAGGCCAGGGTCAGCACCAGGCTGGCACCTGCCAGCCAGCCGAGGGGAGACATCATCCCAGAGCGCAGCCAGTGGGGTTCCGGCGTGAACCGCGCTTCCCTGGTCAGCGGGCTGACAGCAGTGACGTGCGGGGCCGGCATCTGGACGTTCGCATTCAAGCGATAACCCCGTTTGGAGATGGTCTGAATCCAATGTTGGCCGGCGTGCTCGGGGGTGGCCAGTTGCTTGCGCAATTCGGAAACGGCCCGGGTCAGGGAGTTTTCATTGACGATCACACGGGGCCACAGTTCCCGGTTCAAGTCTTCCCGACTCATCACCCGTTGCGGATTGGCGGCCAGGTAGCACAACAGATGCATCAGGCGCGGCTCCAGACCGCGCTGCAGGCGGGGTTGCTGCCGATGCTGGAGGGCATTCAGGCTGGGCTGTACCAGCCACTCCCCAAGGCAGAAATCCTGATCCAGGGGGTTGTGCAGGGGAGCCGGATTGCGCTGTGCTGTGTGCATGGGTCGTCCTTTTTCTCCGGAGAGTTGCAGTCTGTTATAGGGACAGGGACCGGAATTTCAATATTAGACGTCCAGATCCGCAAAATTGCTGCATCCGCACCATTTCTGGACATAAATTTCAGCGCACTTTCAGGCAACTCGACCGATTCCACCCCATGCTGACTCCTGATCCGCAGCTTACTCCGGCCCTGCGCCGGCGCCGCTGGCGGAACATCGATGGTATTCAAGGAGGTTGGACATGGTTTCACGAGTCGCGCGTTGGTTAGGATTGCCCACCGTGTTGCTGGTGTTGGCGAGTCAGTCCCTGGCGCTGAGCGCCACGGCATTGCAGCAGGGGATTCCGTCCCTGGCACCCATGCTGGAGAACGTCACCCCGGCGGTGGTCAGCATTCGGGTAAGCAAGACCCTGCCAGGGGCAAACACCTATCAATTCCGCCAGCAGATTCCCGAGGAGCTGCGGCGCTTTTTCGATTTCGATCTGCCCGACCAGCCGGAAGGCCCCGGCAGCGGACCCCGCAGCATCGGTTCCGGCTCCGGTGTGATCGTGGATGCCGCTCAGGGTTACGTCATCACCAACCACCACGTGGTGGCAGATGCCGATGAGATCACCGTGACCCTGAATGACAATCGCAACTTCGAGGCCACGTTGGTGGGCAGTGATCCGGGCACGGACGTGGCGCTGCTCAGGATCGAGGCACCGGATCTCACCCAATTGGAGTTTGCCGACAGCGACACGGTGCGTATCGGCGACTTCGTGGTGGCCATCGGCAACCCGTTCGGCATCGGCCAGACCGTGACCGCCGGGATCGTCAGCGCCCTGGGCCGTTCCGGCCTGAACAACGACAACTACGAGGACTATATCCAGACCGATGCGGCCATCAATCTCGGCAATTCCGGTGGCGCGCTGGTGGACATGGAAGGCCGCCTGGTGGGCATCAACACCGCCATCATCAGTGGCAATGGCGGTGGCAGTGACGGCATCGGATTCGCCGTGCCGGCCAATATGGTGGCCAGTGTGATGGAGCATCTGGAGCGGGATGGTGAGGTTCGTCGCGGCATGCTGGGGGTGCAGATCAGCAATCTGACTCCGGAACTGGCCGCCACCCTCAAAATGGATATGCGCGCGGGTGCGCTGGTGACCAATGTCCTGCCCGACAGTGCGGCGGAAGCTGCCGGCGTTGAGGTCTATGACGTGATCACGGCCATCGATGGCACACCGGTGGAGAGCGGTCGTGAGCTGCGCAACATCGTCGGTCTGCTGCGGCAGGACCAGCAGGTGGAATTGAGCCTGGTACGCAACGGCCGGGACATGACCCTGCGGGCCACCATTGGCGGTGCCAATAATGGGGTGGCGGCAACGGGCGGACGGCCCGCCAATGCCACCGACTTCGGTGGTGCCCGCCTGGCCGAGGTGGCGGGCGATGGTCCGGGACTGGAAGTGACGGCAGTGGCTCCCCAGAGCCGTGCTGCCAGTGCCGGGTTGCGTCCCGGTGATGTGATCCTGGAGGTCAATCGGGCGGCGGTCAACGACCTTGCAGGTTTCAACCGGGAGGTGGAGGCCGGGCAGGGCCTGCTGGCACTGACCGTGCTGCGGGATGAACGCCGCATGATGATCATCATGCCGTAACGGTTTCAGGGCCCGAAGGTTTTAGGGCCCGAGGGTTTCAGGGCCCGAGGTTTATAGGGCCCGAGGTTTAAAGGGAAGGTAGCGTAAGCAGAACCCACACTGCTCAATTACGCTGCATTGCGGCCGACTTAATTGGTTGGGTTAAGTCGGCCTTTTTTTGTTTTTGCGATGCGTCAGGTAGACTTGCCGGGCAGGCCAAAACAACAGCCCGATAAATGGCCCGATAAACAGGCCATAAAAAAGTCAGTTCCAGCTTAGAGAATCAACAAGACCCCATGCCAACCACCGCCCGCCTGATCCGACTCGTCGCCAGCACCACTCTGTTGGTTTCGTTGGCCGGTGGAATCCAGGCGCAGGAACCTGCCTTTGCCATGTATCAGGGCGACAGCAAAGGTGGTCAGGTGTTACGCCATGATTTCAGCGAGTATATGCACTGGCTGCAGGAAGGGACGGAAGCCATAGGCTTGCCCGGCGCCGCGGTGGCCGTGGTGTCCCGGGAAACCGTGCTGGACATCGAGACCTGGGGAGTCCGCAGCCGCAAGACCGGCGCTCCCCTGGACGATCAGTCCGTGTTCCGCATCGCCTCCATGTCCAAAACCTTTGCCGGCACCGTGGCCACCCTGCTGGTGGACCGTCACATGCAGAGCTGGGACACACCCATCAATCAGATGTTTCCCCAGATCCACATCGGCACCACCGACTATGCCGGTGCCATCACCCTCAAGAACATCGCCAGTCATACCACCGGGCTCATGCCCCATGCCTACTCCAATATGCTGGATGATGGTGTGGTCTACGAAAAGATTCAGGAGAAATTCCACGAGATACCCACCGTATGCCCGCCTGGCAAATGTTATGGCTATCAGAATGTGGTGTTCTCCCTCATCGGCGATGTGGTGCAGGCCAGCACCCACACGTCCTATGAGCAGTTCCTCTACGAGCAGCTGTTCGTACCGCTGGGCATGAAGGGAGCCTCCACCGGGCTGGAACCCTTTGAGGCCAACGCCAATGCCGCAGCCCCTCACCGCAAGGTCAAGAGCGGCTGGCAGGTGACCACCAACAATCCCGCCTATTACTCGGTGGCGCCGGCGGCCGGCATCAATGCCACGATTCAGGACATGGCCATCTGGGCGCGGGCAAATCTGGGCGCGTTTCCCGAGGTGCTGCCGGCACAGGTGCTGCAGACGGCCCACAGTCCTGTCGTCGAGACGCCCTATGGCAACTACTTCAATCGCTGGAAAGGCATGGAGCACGCCTACTACGGACTGGGCTGGCGGGTATTCGACTACCGCGGCATGCGGGTCATCCACCACGGTGGTGGTGTACGGGGCTTCCGTTCCGAAATGGCATTGATCCCGGAAAGGAACCTGGGCATCGTGGTGCTGTTCAACGCCGAGACCAATTTCGCCAATGACATCGTCCCGGCTTTTCTGGACTCTATCGGCAACTGATCAACCCTTACTCCCAGGCGTAACCCATGAATCCTGTTATAGAGCTGCTCAAATCCCATCGCAGCATCCGCAAGTTCACTTCCCAACCCATCGCTCCGGAATTGTTTGAACAGCTGCTGCTGGCCGGGCAGGGGGCCGCCACCTCCAGTTTTCTGCAGGCCACCACCATCATTCGGGTCCGCAATCCCGACGCCCGTGAACAACTGGCGCGCCTGTCAGGCAACCAGCCCTATGTGGCCACCGCCGCGGAGTTTCTGGTGTTCTGCGCCGATCTCAAGCGGGCCGGCAATTATTGCCGTGCCTATGGTAAGCCGTTCGAAGGGGATTTCACCGAACATTTCATCATCGCCACCGTGGATGTGGCCCTCATGGCCCAGAGCCTGGTCACAGCGGCGGAGTCCGCGGGCCTGGGCATCTGTTACATTGGCGGCATCCGCAACAACCCGGCTCCGGTCACCGAACTGCTGGGTCTGCCCCGGGGCGTGTACCCGGTGTTCGGTCTGTGTCTGGGCTACCCTGACCAGCATCCGGAGCTGAAGCCGCGCCTGCCCCTGTCGGTCATCGTCAAGGATGAGCGGTACAACGAGGACGGCGACCGCGAGGCGATCGCCGATTATGATGAACATATCCGGGAGTATTACCGAACCCGAACCGGTGGCGGTCATGGCATCAGCTGGAGCGAACAGGTGTCTACGTTGCTGTCCGAGAAATGCCGCCCCCACATGCGGGACTTTCTGGCGGGCCAGGGGTTTACCTTCCGTTGACGGGCCCGTGGCGCGGGGCTTTTTCAACGATGCCTGACTCAGGCACGAGTGGAAAGTATCAAGCCTCAGAGACTGCCAGGTAAGATGGCAGGGGACTGCTCGGCCCTGGTGCCGGAAAAAGCTTTGACCTGACTTTCACACACCCGGACAGTGCCCAGGATCAGGGACAGCTTTTGTATTTCCTATAAGTTACCGGCATCCGGCAGTGCCCAGAAAGTCGCGGACCAGACCCACGTTGGTCAGGCTGCCTCCGGAGAACGGCCCGATCACGTAGACCGCATCGTCGGCGGCGGACGTCCCCACGATATTCCCGCTGCCGGTGTATTGACGGAAAACCCAGCCGCCCTCCAGCTGGTTCCGCTGTCCTGCCGGAAACAACAGTTCTGGAAACTGCCCCTCGGCCCAGTTCAGCAGACACTCCGTGCGGCTGATCTGCACGATCGCGGTGTATTTGGGCGAGGTCTGCTGGGTGGCGATTTCCAATGCACCCCAGCGGCCGAAACGCGAGTACGAACCGATGTCCGAGAAATGCATGAACAGGCCGCCGCCTTCGCGGATTCAGGTGTTCAGATAGTTCTTGTACAGGGTGCCCATGCGCGGATCGCGATTGGCGGCATCGAACAGGGTATTCAGCTTGCTGTTATTGGCCGGTGCACCGACGCCCACCAGGTGTTGCCCGCCTTCGTAGGCGATGAGTTCGACGCCCTGGGCTCGGGCCAGTTCGGCATGAAACCGGATTCGCGAGAGGACGGTGGGCATGCCGCTGTCGGCGTCCGGCAGCACGCTTTCCTCATTGAGTTCCGCAAACAGCTTGCCGAGTCCGCCATCGCTGTCCGCCGTCCAGCCTTCCACCGCGGTCTCGAAATCCGGCAGGCCGATGGCATCCCCCACATAGGGCGCGATGGCCAGGGCCTTGATGCCGCGGCTGCGGCAGGGCGCCAAGGTCGAAAACGGGCAGTCCAAGGCCTGTTCGGCAATGAAAGTGTTGGCAGCCTGCCCGCCCATCACACAGCGGACGCGCTCCGCATCAGCACCGAACACCTGGCGCCAGATGATGCAGATTTGCGCCGTGCGCTCGCCGAAGCGGTTCAGACGCCGGTCGAAGTCCGAACCGGCGTTGGCGCCAAATTTGGCGACTCCCTGATCATTGATGAAGCCGCCCTGGGTGAATTGGTCATTCCAGATTTCATTGGAATACTCGACGTAGATGTCGAGATCCTTGTCCAGGGTGTTTCTGATGAGGGTTGCAAATTCCGCCACATAGTCATCGGTCGCCTGGTGGGGCATGTTGAACCAGGGTTTGGCCGCCAGGAGGTTGGCGAGTCTCGCCATGATTTCCGCCGGCACTCCGGCGGATGTCGTCCAGGTGGCTGCCGTAACCCGCGGCATGTTCTCCACGTCCCTCTGGGTGCTGTTGTTTGTGTGCATCCAGTCCATGAAGCGCAAGGTGCCGAATGGTTGCAGGCGGGTCAGGAACGCAGGATCGAAGATGGCGCCATCCGCCAGGGATTCATTGCCCGGAGCGTAAACGCGGATGTTGCGCAGGTAATTGCCGTTGTTGCCGGGGTCGGTCTGGGTAATGCAGAGCTGTATTCCCGGCTCCTGAGGGGTCACGTCGATCACATCACGCCCAGGGCTTGACGCGGCAGCATTCCGGCGCGCCGCCAGGCCGTAGTCGATGGTGCCCTGGCCATCATAGCGCACTACATAGGCTCCGGCCGGATAAGGCAGCTTGCCGTTTTCGGGACCGCCCTCCACAGCCCCCATGGAAAAGATCAGGGTACAGGCCCTGGTGAAGCTCACCGGGCCGCTGCCAGTGGGCGTCAGGGAGCGCACCCAGCCATCAGTGTCCAGATTCAGGCGCGCGGCCTCGCCGGTGTCGAAGGTGGTGGTGCTCTGGGTGTACCACTCCCGGCTCATCTTGAAGAGGTCCAGAAAGGGCAGTTGGGTGGAATAGTCCGTCACCGAGTCGAGGTTGGTGCCCAATTCGAACCGAGGGCTTTGGGCCAGCGCGGTGCTGAATACTAAAGTCGCGGCCAGGGTGGTCAGACATCGGTATGGCAGATAGGACGGGTTGGGCATGGGATTCCTTTCCTTGTGGAGCGCAGTGGGTAAATTTGCGGAAATGAGCTTAGCTGAAAACATCCGGATGAGCCATCTCATCGGGTGACAGTCAGGTGATCTGGGTAACCTCGCGACCGGCAGCAGCACTCAGCCTGCGAGAATCATTCCGCGATGTATCAGACCACGAGGTCCTCCAGCAGCCGCCCCCACATGCGGGACTTTCTGGCGGGGCAGGGGTTTACCTTCCGTTGACGGGCCCGTTACAATGCGGGCTCGCCTGACCCGCACCACCACCGCAAAAACATAAAGACCCCGTTCAAGGAGGCTTTCCATGTCACCCCGTTCAAAACTGCTTTCCGCCGCCAGCCTGTTTGCCCTGTTCGTCGTCATGGGCGTCGGTGTACTGACCACCGAGCAACAGGTCACCGCCCAGGCCCAGGTACGCACCCTGACCAATCCGGATGATCTGGTGCCCATTTACGAGGTCGATCCCTACTGGCCCAATGTGCCCCTGCCCAATAACTGGGTGATGGGCAATGTCATCGGTGTGGATGTGGACGACAACGACAATGTGTGGATGATCCACCGCCCGGCCGCCCTCACCAACAACGAAATCCCCCTGTACCACAATCCGCCCACCGGGGTGGACTGCTGCATGCCGGCACCGCCGGTGCTGGTGTTCAATGCCGCCGGTGATCTGATCAATTCCTTCGGTCCCCTGGAAGCCGGCGGTGAGTTCTGGGCCGATGCCGAACATGGCATGTTCATCGACCATACCGGCGCCATGTGGACCGGCGGTGGTGGTACCGGTGCCAGCAACGCGGACTCCGCCCTGTTCAAGTTCGCCGTGGATGGCTCATTGCTGATGACCATCGGCCGCAAGGGTGTGCGACCCTATGACAGCAATTCCCGGGATACCCTGGGTGCGCCGGCGGACATCTGGGTGGACGAGGAAGACGAGGAAGTCTGGGTGGCCGACGGCTATGGCAACCGCCGTGTGGTGGTGTTCGATTACAACACCGGCCGCTACAAGCGTCATTGGGGCGCCTATGGTAACGAGCCGGTGGATGAAGCAACCACCTATGACCCGTCCGCGCCGCCGTCACAGCAGTTCCGTCCCCCGGTACACTGTGTGGTGATATCCAATGACGAGTTCGTCTATATCTGTGACCGTGGCAACGACCGTATCCAGGTATTCCGCAAGAACGGCGAGTTCGTGTTCGAGCGCTTCATCGCCAAGGCCACCACCTCTGCCGGATCGGTGTGGGACATCGAATTCTCCAACGATCCCGAGCAGAAATTCATCTTTCTGGTGGACGGCATCAACCACCGGGTGCGCATCCTGCGTCGCAGCGATCTGATCCAGGTATCGGAGTTTGGACACCAGGGCCGTTGGGCCGGTGGATTTTATGCCGCCCACAGCATCGGTATCGATTCCAATTCCAATATCTATATCGGGGAAACCTGGGAAGGCAAGCGGGTGCAGAAATTCACCTACAAGGGCCTGGGCGCACCTACCCTTTAATGCAGTCCTGCAACGAAAGAGGCCGGCAATCGCCGGCCTTTTTTTATGGCCCTATTCAGTCCCGGATGGGGACATAGGAACCGGTGGACGGCAGGTTCTCTTCTTCCACGCTGCGGAAGCTGGCCGCAATGGTTTCCGACGGTGGAATGGCGCCTGGACCGGCACTGAAGTTGAACTGGCCGCTGAGGAAGCGCTGCCGTTCATCCACCACGGACCATTGCACCGTGTAGTAGGAGGCGGGCGGCAGTTCCGGCAGGGGGAACACGAAGTTGTGGTTGATCAGCTGGGGATCGTAACTGAAACCGATATCGATCCAGTCGCCAGTGTCGGTATACAACGCCAGTTTCAGCAGGCGCACATCCACCCGGTAGCTCATGGTCAGCAGGCGTGGTGGCTCCTGCAATACGGCATCGTCCTGGGGAAACGTCACCGACGGTGACAGCACGCCGTGTCCATGCTGGGCGTGGGCCGGGGACAGACCCCATCCTCCCAGCGTCAGGCAGAGTGCAGCGGCGGTCACAGTAGCGGGTAGTCGTCTCATGTCAGGGGAGCTTAATGCAGCCGGTCGACGGGTTCAAATCAATTGCTCCGGGGTTGATCGAAGTAGACCATGCATTGTCGGGAAAGCGCACACAGTCTACCGTCTTCGGTAAACACCTTGCCGGATTGCTGGGTATAACCATCGGCGGCGTGATCCACCTGGTAGTCCAGATAGAACCACTCGCTGTCGATGGACTCCGGCGGAGCCACAAATTCCAGGGACCAGGTCAGGGAGCTGGCGGCAACCGGTGGCGCATTGAAATGGGACAGGATGATGGGGGGTGGAATGTCCGCAACGCTGAGGATTTTTTCCACCGGAAATTCGCTCATGTCGCTGCGGTGCCGCACCCAGATGCCCAGGCGATGATCCCCACGGCCGGAAAACGGCACGCCACCGCCGGTCCAAAACCCTTCGAAATAATCGAGAAACGGCGGCAGGCCGCGCCGTGAACCATGGATTGAGGCCGCCGGGTGCCGTGATTCGGGTGCAAAACCGGGATCGGGTTTCACCTGCAGGCCGGGCCGGCTGTTGCCGAACACTCCCATGGCCTGCAGGCACACCGTATCCCCCGCCAGCACGGCTGCGCCGGTCTGGGTGACGTTCCTGCCCTGGCGAACGATTTGGGGGACAACTGTCACCTCATCCGGAGGCAGGGGAGCGATGAACGATACCATCAGCGACCGGATGGTCTGGGGCTGTGGCAGTATCTTGGCCATGCCCTGACTGGCCAGGGCTGCCGCCAAGCCGCCGAAAGCGGCCCGACCCTGGGTCCAGGCGGGCGTGAAACGGGTGCGGTGCTGATCGCTCAATCGCAACTGGCTCAGGATGTCCCGTAAATCCGGCTCCTGCATGAAAGACTCCTCGATGGGCATATGAACCCAGTGTGGTTGGGGTTAAAATAGCGCCCGGGACACACCCCCGGAGACCCCAGATGCAGTCCAGGTCCACCATCGCAAAGACCGCCAGCACCGTGTTGTGCATGGGGTTGCTGTTGTATGCAGGGGCGGTCAGCGAGGCACAGCAGGTATTGCAGCTGGGAACCGCGCAGCCGTTCGGTGCTGGCGTGGCCGCGATTATAGCAGAGTCGGTGCCCCGCGATGACGAGGTGCTGGTGCAGGCCCCCGAGCAGATCGATCTGCTGTTTCCGCAGCGGGTAAGACTGGTCAAACTGGCGCTCTACAATGAAAAGCGTGACTGGGTGGATATCGGTTTCCGCTACGATCCCAAGGGAGGAACCCGGTTTGTGTGGCCGGTGCCCAGCCTGACCCCGGCGGAGTATTACACGGCGGATTGGGCGATACTGGGTGATGACCAGTTGCTGCAGCGGGGCTCGTTCAGTTTTTCCTTTGGTCCCGGAGCCGAGAAGCCATCGGAAATCCGCCAGCGCAATGCCCTGCTTCTGGAACTGCAGAATCTACCCAACCAGTTGCAGTTGGAACAGATGGAACAACTGGAGCAACTGGGGCTGGATCCTGCGGAAATCATCATCAACAACCAGTCACCCCGGGTTTTTGAACCGCCGTTTGCACCGGTCCTCGATTGATCCCGTCAGGGCAGTACGTTGACTGTCACGTACTGGTCCGCATACAGCCCGCCATCATCGGCCCGTCCCCACAATACGTAGGTGCCCGGCTGATCGAATGTGACATCCACCGTGTAATTGCCGTCTTCGGGAACAGGCGGTGGCGTCCACAGCCAACCCCAGGGTGAATTGGCGGAGGTGCGGGTGTCCTCCCAGGGTTTTATCTGGGGCGGAAAGAATTCCACCTGATGCTGAGGTGCCGCGGTAACCGGGGCGCGATACACATTCCAGGACAGAAACAGGCCGTTGGTCTTGCCCACGGTGGTGCGTCGCGGGCGGGTCAGGTAGCGGCCATCGGAGGATTCCTCTTCCAGGCGCCGCTGGGAGCTGCCCCTGGGCTTGGGCAAACCGTCATCGGCCACATGGGTGACAAGGGCAAGGGGTTCGCCGACCCGCACCGTGCGCTGATCATCCCCCTGAACGGTTACCACCGGTGGCGTATTGGCCCGGGATTCCGGGCTGGACGTGCCGGCGCCGAGGGATCCGGTTTCCGACGCGATGACCATATTATCGATGGTATAGTCGGTGGCCAGGGTGGCATAGGCGCTGCGGGTCTCGCCATTGGGTGAGGTTACGGTCCATACCAATTCCCGGTCGCCCCAGTCGGAGGGCACCACCACCTCGAAGGTGAAGCGGTTGCGGCGCGGCAGAAAGTGAGTGGGCTGGTTGCGGTCAGGGTCACCGGGCGAGAAAAAGTTGTTGTCCCCCACCGGTATGTCCAGCTCCTCCTCCCAGTTCTCATTCATGTAACCGAAGATGAAACTGTAGGTGCCGTCGTCATTCTGCCACCAGCCCTCGTAGGCGGGCTCCAGGTGCTGGCCCTGGCGGTAGGACAGCTGAGCCTGCACAGGCAGGCTGACCAGCAGTGACAAGGTGAGAATAGACAGGCTGAGATGAAACGGAAACCGACGGTTGTTATTGTTCATTTCGGTGGCTCCAGATTCTGGCGAGTATGAAAAAGGGTCAACCTAACAAAAGTGTAGTTTGTTAAGTTGACCCTGATCAATATTACAGGTCCCGGTGGAACGTAGGTCTGCGGCTCAGGGCTGGACGTTCACTGTAATGTATTGATCGTGATACAAACCGCCATCATCGGCACGCCCCCACAGCACATAGGTGCCGGGCCGATCGAAGGTTATCTGGGTCTCGTAGATGCCATCGGCCGGGATCGGGGGCGGTGTCCACAAAGCGCCCCAGGGCGAATTGGCCGAGGTGCGGGTGTCTTCCCAGGGTTTGACCTGGGGCGGATTGAACTCCACCAGTTCCTGGACATCACCCTGTTCGGTGGCGGCCTCCACCGGTGCCCGGTAGATATTCCAGGAAAGGAACAGGCCGTTGGTCTTGCCCACGGTGATGCGGCTCGGTGGATTCAGCACCGCCGCACGCCAGGTGGTTTCATCGCGGATGAAGCTGCGGGAGCGGGGTCTGGGTATTCCATCGTCCTCCACCTTGGCACGGATGGTCAGCGGCTCGCCGACCCGGGCCGTGCGCACATGCTGGCCGTCCACCGTATCCCCCAGCACAGTCACCACCGGCGGGATATTGGCGCGGGACTCGGGGCTGGATGTGCCGGCGCCGAGGGAGCCGGTTTCCGAGGCGATCACCACGTTGTCGATCACGTAGTCCGCCGCCAGGGTGGCGTAGGCGCTGCGGGTCTCGCCATTGGGCGAGGTCACCGTCCACACCAGTTCCCTTTCACCCCAATCCGATGGCACCACCACCTCGAAGGTGAAGCGGTTGCGGCGCGGCAGAAAGTGGGTGGGCTGACCCCGATCGGCATCCCCGGGTGCAAAGAAATTGTTCTCCCCCACGGGGATGTCCAGTTCCTGCTCCCAGTTTTCGTTCATGTAGCCGAAGATGAAACTGAAGGTTCCATCTTCGTTCTCCCGCCAGCCTTCATAGGCTGGCTCCATGTGCTGACCCTGGCGATAGGACAGCTGAGCCTCTGCGGGCAGCACCATCAACAGCATGGCAAAAGCCATCAGGAAGCGTGTCAATCTCATATCGTTACTTCACCTGTTTGCTTGTCAATTGAACACAAGTCATCAAGGCGTGACGGTGACGGTCAGGTACTGATCATGGAACAGACCACCATCGTCGGCACGGCCCCATAATACGTAGGTACCCGGTTCATCAAAAGTTACGCTGACCTCGTAAATGCCATCATCCGGCGCGGCGGGTGGCACCCACAACGCACCCCAGGGTGAGTTGGCGCCGGTGCGGGTATCCTCCCAGGGTTTTACCTGGGGTGGGTCGAAGGTCACCACGTCCTGGATCGGCCGGTTTGCGGCCAGAGGACCGCGGTAAACATTCCAGGACAGGTACAAGCCGTTGGTCTTGCCCACGGTAACCCGGGTCGGCGGGCGGGCCATACGCATCTTGTAGACCGCTTCCGGAGTCAGGAACAGCCCCGCCGCATCATTGCCGGTCAGTGCCAGCAATTGGCGCGCCTGGCGCATGGGGTCATCGGCTTTGGGAATGCCATCGTCCACCACCCGGGTCTGGAAAGTCAGGGGCTGGCCGACCCGCACGGTGCGGGTGGCATCGCCGATGACTTCCGCCTGGGGCGGTACGTTGGCACGGGATTCGGGGCTGGAGGTGCCGGCCCCAAGAGAGCCGGTTTCCGAAGCGATCACCACGTTGTCGATCACATAGTCGGCGGCCAGGGTGCCATAGGCCTTGCGGCTCTCACCATTGGGTGAGGTGACGGTCCATACCATCTCCCGGTCACCCCAGTCCGACGGCACCACCACCTCGAAGGTGAAGCGGTTGCGACGCGGCAGAAAATGGGTGGGCTGACCCCGATCGGCATCCCCTGGCGAGAAGAAATTGTTGTCACCCACGGGGATGTCCAGTTCCTCTTCCCAGTTTTCATTCATGTAGCCAAAGATCAGGCTGTAGGTGCCGTCCTCATTGGCGCGCCAGCCTTCATAGGCAGGCTCCACGTGCTGTCCCTTGCGGTAGCTCAGTTGCGCCACCGCCGGTTGCATCAGGCACAGGGCCAGGGTCAAAAAAGAAAGGCCCTGAATCAGGGCCTTGTAAGAGGGTGCATATGTCATTCTTTTCATCAGTCGTTTCCGCGTGCTGCCACGTTAGTGCCAAGGTCTGCGCTGGTGTCAGCGGTTTGCTGGGGAATCGGTGCGACCAGCGGTGCCAGACACAGCGGGCAGCCGATCACGTGATCATTGGGACCCAGGTTGAGGTTCTGGCGACGCTTCTCCATTTCCTCGAAGAACTGCTCTTCGGTCAGGGTCACGCGAATGCCCAGGTCGATGAACATGTTGGTCACCGAACGGTTGCCGGAGCCCTGCCAGTTGCGGGGATCGGGCACGTTGGGGTTGGTGTCCGTGTTGTTCATGTAGCCGACGATGTGCAGGATGGTGCCCTTGGGCAGCAGCGGTGCGTAATCGTCCTCGAAGGGATAGCCGCGCACCCAGTTGTGGTCATAGCCCACGCAGGACAGGGTTTCCACGGTATAGCCCCAGATGGCTTCCAGACACATGCGCTCGCCGG
>JBJOHV010000040.1:0-10812 GCA_046047495.1 Pseudomonadota bacterium
CCTCCGGGGTGATGGACGGACAGGCGATCAACTGCTTGGTCAGTTCGAGGGTGGCTGACATGGGCTGCCTAGTTGTGCCCGTGCAGGGCCGGATTGAGTTCCACGCTGGTCTTGTTGGGCACACACTCCACGGCACCGCTGAGGGAGTTGCGCCGCAGCAGCAGATCCGGCTGGCCGGCCAGTTCCCGCGCCTTGACCACTTTCAGCAGGGCGCCATCCCGTCCCAGCAGGTTCACCTTGGTACCGGCGGTGACATACAGGCCGGCCTCCACGATGCAGCGGTCGCCCAGGGGAAAACCAATGCCGGCGTTGGCGCCGATCAGGCAGTTCTCGCCGACGGATATGACTTCCTTGCCGCCGCCGGACAGGGTGCCCATGATGCTGCAACCGCCGCCGAGGTCGCTGTTGTTGCCCACCCAGACTCCTGCCGATATGCGGCCCTCCACCATGGCGGTGCCCTCGGTGCCGGCATTGAAATTGACGAAGCCCTCGTGCATCACCGTGGTCCCCTCACCGATGTAGGCGCCCAGACGCACCCTGGCGGTGTGGGCGATACGCACCCCCGGTGGCACCACGTAGTTGGTCATCTTGGGAAACTTGTCCACCGACATGACCTCCAGCAACTCGCCATTGAGCCGGTGCTCCAACTGCCGATCCGCCAGCTCGTCGATCGGTATGGGTCCCTTGTTGGTCCAGGCCAGGTTGTGCAGGATGCCAAATGCCCCTTCCAGATTGAGAGTGTTAGGTTTTGCCAGGCGGTGGGACAACAGGTGTAACTTGAGATACACCTCCGCCACCGAGGCAGGCTTGCTGTCAGTGCCAAGGAAGCAGGCAATCACCACCTGATGTCCGGTGCTGAAGCGCTGGATCAGTCGGGCCTGCTGTTCGAAACCGGCATCCAGCAATTGCTTCTGCAATTGCAGCAGACCGACCTGCTTGATTTCCACCGCACCATTGCCGGTGGTATCGAAGCCGGTAGCCCTCGCCACCAGGTCGGTGAGGGCCGGATCCGGCGCGCGCAGGGGCAGGGGATAGAACACCTCGATGATGTCTCCCTTACTGTTCTTGTGGGCAAGGCCAAAGGCGAAACTGTGCAGGCTGGCGTGGGTCATGACGGGTTCCTGGCTGCGGGGCTCAGGCAGCGAAGCGCTGCTCGAGCCGGGTTTTGATGTCTTCTTCCAGTTTATGGATCAATTTCTTGTCGGTGATCGGCCGGTTGTCAGCCCCGGTAATATAAAACAAATCCTCCACCCGCTCACCCAGGGTGGTGATCCTGGCATCCCGGAGATTGATGCCGTTTTCCGCGAATATTTTGCCGACCGAGGCCAGGATGCCGGGCTGGTCCGGGCAGTTGATCTCCAGGGTGGAATAGGGCTTGCCCTCGGCATTGAGAATCTCTGCCTCCACATGCTGGCTGAAGGATTTGAACTTGCGGGTGGCACGAATGCCGGCGGGTTTGACATAGGACTTGGTGTCTTTCAGGTGCTCCAGCAAGACCCGCCGGATCTGGGCGATGCGGTCCGGCCGGTCGCCCACCGGCTTGCCGTTGCTTTCCAGCACCGTATAGGTGTCCATGCAGAAGTCATTGCTGGTGGTGAAGATGCGGGCATTCTGGATGTTCAGATTGAGTTTTTCGAAGGCCGCCGTGCTGTTGGCAAACAGGAAGTCGGTGTTGGGCATGTAGATGAAAATCTGGGTGCCGCCTTCGATGGTGCTTTCCAGGCTGCTATCCATGCTGCTATCCATGCTGTTGGCCAGGGTGTCCTTGACGGCGATCAGGGGATCGCGGCCGTCATGACCCAGTATGCTTTCGGTGTGCCAGGCGATGTTGCTGGCTGACTCCCGCACGAAATATTCGTCGCCCGTGTGTTCCCAAAGGGCGCGCACGGCGGCTTCCGACAGGCCCTTGTCCAGCAGCTTGGCCATGGCGGACTCCTGTTTGTCGCTGATCCGTTCGGCTCGATCCACCGGATTTTCCAGGCCCAGCCGCAGGACCCGTTTGGTGTTCACATAGAGCTGGCGCAACAATGCCGCCCGCCAGGCATTCCACAGCTTGGGATTGGTGGCGCAGATATCCGCCACGGTCATGGCGTACAGGTAATCCAGGTGCAGCTTGTCGCCCACTTCCAGGGCGAACTCATGGATGACATCCGGATCACTGATGTCCTTGCGTTGGGCCGTCATGGACATCAGCAGGTGCTTGTTCACCAGCCAGGAAACCAGCCGGGTGTCCCAATTACTGAGGCGGTGACGACGGCAGAAATTTTCCGCATCGGTCATGCCCAGAGTGGAGTGATCGCCGCCCCGGCCCTTGGCGATGTCGTGGTAGAGACCGGCGATATACAGCAATTCCAGTTTCGGCAGATGGCGGGCCACATGAGCCGCCACCGGGAAGTTCTGCTCGGCGTCCGGCAGCAGAAACCGCCGCATGTTCTCCACCACCTGCAGGGTATGGGCATCCACGGTGTAGATATGGAACAGGTCATGCTGCATCTTGCCGGTGATCTGACCGAACTCCGGCAGGTAGCGGCCCAGGATGCCATAGCGGGCCATGCGGCGCAGTTGCAGGGCCAGCTGGTAAGGGGAGCGCAGCAGTTCCATGAACAGGGTGATGTTGCGGATGTCGTGACGATAGGCCTCATCGATGATGCCGCGGTTGTCCCGGATCAGGCGAATGGTGGCGGCCCGCACTCCCTGGATGTCCCGGTTCTGCGCCATCAGCACGAAAACTTCCAGCAGGGCGAACGGGAAGCGGGCAAACACCTTGGGGGAGCGGACCTCGATATAGCCGTTGCGAACCTGGAAGCGCTTGTTGAGGGGCACCACCTTTTCTTTTTCGTCGGCACGCAGGATGGCTTCATCGAAGTGCTGCAACAGCACGTCATTGAGCTCCCGCAGATTGGCCACCACCTGGTAATACTGCTGCATGAGTTTTTCCACGCCCAGGCTGGTGTCATCATCTTCGTAACCCAGCATGCGCGCCAGCTCCCGCTGCTTGTCGAACAGCAGGCGGTCTTCGCGCCGGCCTTCGATGAGGTGAAGGCCCCAGCGCAGCTTCCACAGGAAGCGCTGGCCATCATTGATGATGGCTTCCTCGGAACTGCTGAGAAATCCGAGATTCACCAGATCATGAAACGTCTTGGCACCAAAGTGCCGCATGGCCACCCAGGCAATGGTCTGAATGTCCCGCAACCCCCCGGGGGAGGTCTTGAGATTGGGTTCCAGGGCATGATCGATGTCGTCAAACTTGCTGTGGCGGGCGATCTGCTCGTCCCATTTGGCTTTGAAGAACGCCTTGATGGGCCACACGTTGCGGGCAATGGTCAGCCGTTCCATTTCGGCTCGCAACTCCTCGGGCCCCACCAGAGTGCGGGATTCCATGAGGGCGGTGGCCACCGTGATGTCCCGCTTGGCCTCGTCGCGGCACTGTTTGGGCGAGCGCACGCTCTGGCCGATTTCCAGACTGATGTCCCACAGGAAGGTCAGGAATGCGCTGATGGGTTGCTTATACTTCGTGGGCTTGCTGTCCCGGGTCAGGATCAGGATGTCGATGTCCGAGTGGGGATGCAGTTCGCCGCGCCCGTAGCCGCCCACGGCCACCAGGGAGATATCCTTGCTGGAGGGCCAGGTCTGCAAATTCCAGGCGTAGGCCAGGATTTGATCGATGAACCAGGCGCGGCCGGTGACCAGATCGGCCACGTCCCGATCGGCACGATAGCGGGCTTCCATGACCCGGTCGGCCTGCTCGATGGCTTGTTTGAATACGTCGATGGGGCGGTCGCTGGTGGCCAGGCGTGCTCGAAAGTCGGCAGGGTCGAACAGCTCGTCATCGGGGCCATGAAGTGGCAGCTGGTCATTCATCGGCGCGTAATCAGGCGGCCAGGGCTTCGTCGGGCCGTCGGGTCAGCACTTCGCAACCGCTGGCGGTGACCGCCAGGGTATGCTCCCACTGGGCGGACAGGCGCCGGTCCTTGGTGGTGACTGTCCAGCCATCGGCCTTTGACAGTTTGGTAAAGCGGGTGCCGGCATTGAGCATGGGTTCGATGGTAAAGGTCATGCCAGGTACCAGGGCCAGACCGGTATTGGGGCGCCCGTAGTGCAGCACCTGGGGATCTTCGTGGAAAATGCGGCCGATGCCGTGACCGCAGTATTCCCGCACCACGGAATAATGGTGGGACTCCGCATGCTGCTGGATCACATGCCCGATATCCCCCAGGGTGCAGCCGGGGCGGACGATGTCGATGGCCTTGTAAAGGCATTCCTGGGTGACACGAATCAGCCGGCGGGCGTGGTCGGCAACCTCGCCGACGCAGAACATCTTGCTGGTATCACCATGGTAGCCATCCTTGATGACCGTCACGTCGACATTGATGATGTCCCCGTCCTTGAGAATCTTGGTATCACTGGGGATGCCATGACAGATGACGTGGTTGACCGAGGTGCAGATGGATTTGGGAAAACCGTTGTAATTGAGGGGGGCCGGTATGGCCTTCTGGACATCCACTATATAGTGGTGGCAGATACGGTCCAGCTCGCCGGTACTGACCCCGGGCTTTACAAAGGGCCCGATCATGTCCAGCACTTCAGCCGCCAGCCGGCCGGCCAGGCGCATTTTTTCCAATTCCGCAGGTGTTTTGATACTAATGGCCATAAAAAGTCAGCAATTGTAAATCAGGGACCCGGGGATGAACAGGACCGCCGGTTTGCTGGCAGTCTCGGGGTTTGTGTGGTATAAAGCTGCGCGCTTTTCCGGGTCCCCCGAAAGGGCGCAAAACCGAAATTTTAAACTAAACGTCGCACATACACCGTCACATGTGCTTTGGGTGCCCGCCGACCGCAAGGTCCCGGGTGGAGCCATGGGGTGTATGGAGGCTTAACCCAACACAAGGAAATCACATGACTGCCGTCTCCATGAAAGAGATGCTGAAGGCCGGCGTGCACTTCGGACATCAATGCCGTTACTGGAACCCCAAAATGGACAAGTACATTTTCGGGGCCCGCAACAAGATCCACATCATCAACCTCGAGCACACCCTGCCGGCCCTGAACGCCGCGCTGGAGGAGGTTCGCTATCTGGCCTCCAAGAAGAAAAAGGTGTTGTTCGTCGGCACCAAGCGTGCCGCCAGCAAGTTCATCCAGCAGGAAGCCCAGCGTTGTGGCATGCCCTACGTGAATCACCGTTGGCTGGGCGGCATGCTGACCAACTACAAAACCATTCGCGGCTCCATCAAGCGGCTGAAGGACCTGGAGACCCAGGAACTGGATGGTACCCTGAAGCGCCTCACCAAGAAGGAAGGCCTCATGCGTATCCGCGCCAAAGAGAAGCTTGAGCGGGCCATAGGCGGGATCAAGGACATGGGTGGACTGCCCGATGCCCTGTTCGTCGTGGATGTGGACCACGAGCGCATCGCGGTGAAGGAAGCCAACAGCCTGCGTATCCCCGTGATCGGTATCGTGGACACCAACAGTGATCCCGACGGCGTGGATTTCGTGATTCCCGGCAATGACGACGCCATCCGTGCCATCCAGTTGTATGTGAGCTCGGTGGCGGATGCCTGTATCGAAGGCCAGGGCAGTGATGGTCTGGTATCGGAAAGCGAATTCGTCGAAATCGAGGATGACGCTGTCGCCACCGCTGCAGCCCCAGCCGATGGTGAGGCAGCAGCGGAAGCCGCACCCCAGGGCGAAGAGGCCGCTGCCAAGAAGGCTGCTCCTGCCAAGAAAGCCCCCGCCAAGAAGAAAGTGGCGGTGACCACCAAGAAGCCCGCGGCCCGCAAGGTCAGCAAGGCCGCCGACGGTGGCGATGAGCCGGACGGCGAATAAGCCCCAACCCGCAAATCCCGCAATGAAGCAATAAACAGGGGGCGGAGATGCCCCCTTTTTTCAAGAGGCATCGACATGACAACTATTTCCGCAAGCATGGTGAAAGAACTGAGAGAGCGTACCGGCCTCGGTATGATGGAATGCAAAAACGCCCTCCTCAAGGCCGAAGGTGACATGGAATTGGCCATCGAAGACTTGCGCAAGGCCAGCGGCGTCAAGGCGGCCAAAAAATCCAGCCGGGTGGCTGCCGAAGGCGTGGTAATGGCCAAGATTGCCGAGGATGGCAATTACGGCGTCATCGTGGAGGTCAACAGCGAAACCGATTTCGTGGCCCGGGACAACAACTTCCTTGATTTCGCAACTGCCGCCCTGGAGCAGGCTTATGCCAACAAGGATGCGGACGTTGCCCAATTGCTGGAAGCCGGCCTGGAAGACCGTCGTCAGGCCCTGGTGCAGAAAATCGGCGAGAACATCAATCTGCGCCGCATCGCCCGGCTGTCCTTCGATGACGCCAACAAGGGCATCGTCGAAAGCTATGTTCACAGCAATAGTCGCATAGCCGTGCTAATCGCCCTGCAGGGGGGTGACGAGACCCTGGCCCGTGACATCGCCATGCATATCGCGGCCCTGAGCCCGATGGTGGTGCGTGCCGAGGATGTGCCGGAGTCCGTGCTGGCCAAGGAGTCGGAGATCTATTCCGCCCAGGCCCGTGAGAGCGGCAAGCCGGAGGAAATCATCGAGAAGATGATCAGCGGCCGTCTGCGCAAGTTCGTGGCGGAGGTAAGCCTGCTGGAACAGGATTTCGTCAAGGATCCGGAAGTGAAGATCAAGAACCTGCTGAAAGATGCCGGTGCCGATGTGGTCAGTTTCGTTCGCTTCGAAGTGGGCGAGGGCATCGAGAAAGAAGAGGTGGATTTCGCTGACGAAGTCGCCGCGCAGGTGCGAGGAAGCTGAGCCCTATCAACCACATCCTGCTGATTCCGGAGTCCCCATGCCCAACAAGGACAAGAAATACAAACGCATCCTGCTGAAACTCAGCGGTGAGGCCTTGATGGGGGATGTGGATTTCGGGATCGATCCCAAGGTGCTTGACCGCATCGCCGTGGAAGTGGGGCAGCTGGTGGGCCTCGGTATCGAAGTGGGCATGGTGATCGGCGGCGGCAATCTGTTCCGCGGCGCCGCCCTGCACGAGGCCGGAATGGAACGGGTCACCGGCGACCACATGGGCATGCTGGCCACGGTGATGAACGCGCTGGCCATGCGGGATGCCCTGGAACGCGCCGGCATCCCCACCCGGGTCATGTCGGCCATCCCCATGAGCGGTGTGGTGGAACATTATGATCGCCGGACCGCCATGCGGCATCTGCAGGCCGGTGACGTGGTGATCTTTTCCGCCGGTACCGGGAATCCCTTTTTTACCACCGACACCGCCGCCTGTCTGCGGGGCATCGAGATCGGCGCGGAACTGATCCTCAAGGCCACCAAGGTGGATGGAGTGTATTCCGCCGACCCCAACAAATTCCCGGATGCGGTGAAATTCGATCGCCTGACCTATGATCAGGTGCTGGAAAAAAAACTGGGGGTAATGGATCTGACGGCCATCTGTCTGACCCGGGACAACCAGATGCCGATCCGGGTATTCAACATGAACAAGCCGGGAGCCCTGCTCAACAACGTCATCATGGACAATGCTGACGGCACGATTATCGAATAGTCATCGACCAGCCCGCCAAGCGAGGAGTGAGCATATGATCAAAGACATCATCACAGACGCTGAAGCCCGCATGAAGAAAAGCGTGTCCTCCCTGGAGACGGCCTTCAACAAGATCCGCACCGGACGGGCCCATCCCAGTATCCTGGACAGTGTCATGGTGTCCTATTACGGCTCCGAAACTCCGCTCAACCAGTTGGCCAACATCACGGTGGAGGAGGGGCGCAGCCTGATGGTATCGCCCTGGGAACGCAATATGATAGGCGAGGTCGAAAAAGCCATCATGCGGTCCGACCTGGGACTCAATCCGTCAAACAACGGTTCGGTGATCCGGGTGCCCATGCCGCCCCTGACCGAGGAAACCCGACGCGAATACACCAAGCAGGCCAAGGCCGAGGCGGAAAACGCCCGGGTAGCCATCCGCAATATTCGCCGCGATGCCAATACAGATCTGAAGGAACTGGAAAAGGAAAAGGTGATCAGTGAGGATGAGTTGCGCCGCGGCGAGGAGCAGGTCCAGAAACTGACCGATAAATACATCGGCGTGGTGGAGCAGACCTTCCAGGCGAAAGAGGCAGACCTGCTGACCGTCTAGTGAATAGCCCTGGGGCTCAAGCAGCCATGGCTGCGATTCGGCAAGCAGAAATACAATGAATCCAGATCCCAAGTTCAACCAGCCCCAGCACATTGCCATCATCATGGATGGCAATAACCGCTGGGCACGGGCCCGTGGTCTGTCGGGGATCGCCGGGCACCGCGCCGGCGCCGTGGCCGCCCAGGAAATCGTCAAGGCCTGCGTCCGGCGCAATATCAAGTTTCTGACCCTGTTCGCCTTCAGCAGTGAGAATTGGCTGCGGCCGAGCCGGGAGGTTCAGGGCTTGATGGCGTTGTTCCTCAATATCCTCAGGCGCAACGAGATCACTCAGCTGCATAACAACAATGTGCGCCTGCAGTTCATCGGGCGGCGGGAAGGCTTCTCCGACAAGCTGGTTGCCAGCATGGAACGGGTTGAGGCGCTGACTGGCAACAACACCGGAACCACACTGATCGTGGCGGCGGATTACGGCGGCCGCTGGGATATTGCCAATGCCGCCCGTGCCCTGGCCGAAGATGTGGTCGACGGCAGACTCAGCCTGGACCAGATCGACAGTGATGCCCTGCAACGCCATATCAGTCTGGGCAGCTATCCCATGCCTGATCTGTGTATCCGCACCGGCGGGGAACACCGCATCAGCAACTTTTTACTGTGGCAGATGGCCTACACGGAATTGTATTTCACCGAGTGCTTCTGGCCGGAATTCGATGACCAGCAGCTGCAGCTGGCCCTGGATGATTTTGCCACCCGTCAACGACGGTTTGGGACTCATCAGGAGCAGGAGCTGGTGGATACGGGCAGTGCTTAAGCAGCGCGTACTGACCGCCATCGTCCTGCTGCTTGCGTTGCTGTTGATGACCACGCAGTTGACGCCGTTCCTGTTTGCCGTGACGGTCGCGGGCATATTGCTTTTGGCGGGCTACGAATGGTCGCGTTTTGTCGGCCTGACGGACAAGGCGGGCCAGATGTCCTACGTCGCAAGCCTGCTGGTGCTGATCCTGGGTCTGTTCCTGACCCTGGGCATCAGCCCCGATGCAACCGGGTTGGATACGGCCCGGGTCGCGACGGTACTGGGACTGGGGATGTTGTTCTGGGCCATTGCCATGGTGTTGCTCAGCGGCTATCCGGCCAACCTGTCTTACTGGAATGATCCTTCCCGCATCGCCCTGATGGGTATGCTGACCCTGCTGCCCGCCTGGGTGGGTCTTGTGCAGCTGAAGTACTGGGCTCCCGGAGGCTGGCTGGTGCTGCTGGCCATTGCCCTGGTCAGTGTGGCTGATATCGGCGCCTATTTCACCGGTCGCGCTTTTGGCAAGCGCAAGCTGGCTCCCTCAATAAGTCCCAACAAGTCCTGGGCAGGCGTGTGGGGCGGCATGACCGGCGGACTCGTGCTATCGATATTGGCGATCCTTGTCACCCATGCGTGGTTCATGCCCCTGCTCTGGTGGCAGGTCCTGGTGCTGGCTGGTTGCGCGGCCCCCGTTGTGCTGATGAGCGTGGTGGGCGACTTGTTCGAGAGCATGTTGAAGCGCAATCAGGGATTGAAGGACAGCGGCAGCATCCTGCCGGGTCACGGTGGCATCATGGACCGTATCGACAGCCTGGTGGCTGCGGTGCCGCTGCTGGTGCTGCTGCTGATGGCCGTGAACGGAGGCCGCTGACGTGGAGGCAATGGCTGCGCAGCATTGGGTCACCGTGTTGGGCTCCACCGGCTCGGTGGGGGAAAGCACCCTGGATGTCATTTCCCGTCACAGTCAGTACCGGGTGTTCGCCCTGTGTGCGAACGACAGTGTGGATCGACTGTTCAGCCAGTGCCAGCGCTTCCGGCCGCGGTTTGCCGTACTGGCCAACGAGCAGGCTGCCCTGCAACTGCAGCAGCGCCTGCAGGGCAGCGACACCCGGGTGTTGAGTGGCCGGGCTGCCCTGTCCGAGGTGTGCGTGACACCCGAGGTGACCACGGTAATGGCCGCCATCGTGGGTGCCGCGGGTCTGGAGGCGACCCTGGATGCGGTGCAGGCCGGCAAGAAAGTGTTACTGGCCAACAAGGAGTCTCTGGTCATGGCCGGCACGCTGTTCATGGACGCCATAGCTGCGGCCGGTGCCACCCTTCTGCCCATCGACAGCGAGCACAATGCCATATTCCAGTGTCTGCCCCAGGCCGCAGGGGGAGGGCGTGGCAACACCGATGTGTCCGCCGTACGGCGGGTGCTGCTGACCGCCTCAGGCGGACCTTTTCTGGACTTGCCTGCCACTGCCTTCGGCGCTATCACTCCTGCACAGGCCTGCAGGCATCCGCGCTGGGACATGGGCCGCAAGATTTCCGTGGACTCTGCCACCCTCATGAACAAGGGGCTGGAATTCATCGAAGCCTGTTTTCTGTTCAACCTGACGCCGGATCAGGTGGAGGTGCTCATTCATCCCCAAAGTGTCGTGCACTCCCTGGTGGAATACGTGGACGGCTCGGTGCTGGCCCAGATGGCCAATCCGGACATGCGGATACCCATAGCACACGCCCTGGCCTGGCCGCAGCGCATGACCTCCGGTGCCCTCCCCCTGGATCTGGTCCGGGAAGGGCAGCTGACGTTTGCGGCACCGGACCTGGAGCGTTTTCCCTGCCTGCGCCTGGGAATGGAGGCGGCGCGTGCCGGCGGGACGGCGCCGGCGCTGTTGAATGCCGCCAATG
>JBJOHV010000041.1:0-66766 GCA_046047495.1 Pseudomonadota bacterium
GCCGCCGAGGGCATCGATCTGCCCCGCACCATTGCCTGGTCCGCCTATCCCACCGGCACCGGAGGCTACAGCCAGGCGGTGGCCATCGGCAATATCCTGCAGCGTACCTACAAGGTAAACCTGCGGGTGATTCCCGGTCGCAACGACGTGTCACGGCTGGCCACCCTGCGGGCCAACCGGGTGCATTTTTCCGCCGGCGGCTCCGAAGCAGTCTATGCCCAGGAAGGCATCCTGAATTTTGCCGCAAGGATCTGGGGACCCCAACCGATCCGTGCCCTGCTGTCCAATTTCTCCGACAGCTGCAGTTTCAACTTCGCCACCGCCGCCGATGCCAATATACAGTCCGTGGCGGACGTCAAGGGCAAGCGGGTCACCTTCGTGCAGGGTGCGCCGTCCCTCAACAACGCCACCGCCGCCCTGCTGTCCTATGCCAACCTGACCTGGGACGATGTCACGCCGGTGGAAGTGGGCGGATACAACGCCTCCATCGATGCGGTGCTCAACAACCGGGCGGACGTGGTGGGCGGGGCCTGCAATTCACCGCCGTTTCTGCGCATCGAAGCCTCACCGCGGGGGTTGAAATTTGTCGCCTTTCCCCATGCGGATACGCAAGCCGTGGAACGGGTGCGGGCGCGGCTGCCCTGGTATGTGCCCCATATCGCCACCGAGGGACCCACATTGCCAACGGAGGGCTTGGAGGTATTCACCTCCGCCTATCCCTTCCTGGTGGGCATGGACAGCTCCGACGACACCATGGTCTACAACCTTGTGAAGGTGATGCACCGGCACTTCGATGAATACAAGGATAATGCACCTGGCGCCTCGGGCTGGATCATGGACCGTCAGAAATTCGAACAGGCCTTCGTGCCCTATCATCCCGCCGCCATCCGCTATTTCCGGGAAATCGGCGTCTGGAGTGACGCGGCGGAAGCCAAACAGCAGGAGAACTTGCGCCGGCAAGTCGTTTTGATGAGTGCCTGGCAGGAGTTTTTGCCCACGGCTCCCGAAGGCTATCAGGCCTTCGAGACAGCCTGGCTGGCGGCCCGTCTGGAGGCGCTGGAAGCTGCGGGTATGGTGACCCTGGCGGACAGTCTATGACCCATGAGAGCTTTGCCGAAGATCCCGCCACCGTCCATGACGAGAATGAAGCCGTCGACATCGGCCGCTACCGTGAATTGAGCAAACCCTGGCGCATCACCATGGCAGTGATGACCACCACGGCCACCCTGCTGGCCATCAACCAGATTTTCAATCTGGGATTTCTGGTTGATCAGGTAATGCTGGATGGCCGCTACCTGTATCTGATCACCGGCATCATGCTGTGCATGGTGTTCATCACGTTTCCCGCCACCAAAAAACAGTTACACCACATTCCCTGGTTCGATGTGGTCATCATGGTCACCATCGGGGTGATGTTTCTCTATTATGCGTGGTTTGCCGAGCGCATCGTGCTGGAAGCCTGGGAATACGCCGCGCCTCCCATCGGCGTGGTCCTGGCCATCATCACCTGGGCGATCATTCTGGAAGCCGGGCGACGGGCCGGTGGCTGGCCCATTTTCTTCATCGTCACCGTCATTTCCTTGTATCCCATGTACGCAGACCGCATGCCCGACGTGGTGGCTGGCATCGGCATGCCGCTGCAGGATGTGGCGATCTTTCACATTCTGGGTGAGGAGAGTCTGTTCGGCATACCCATGCAGACCTTTGCCCAGCTGGTATTCGGCTTCCTGTTGTTCGGAGTGGCTCTGCAGTTTACCGGTGGCGGTCCGTTCTTCATCCACTTCGCCTTTGCCCTGCTGGGCCATCTGCGGGGTGGTCCGGCCAAGGTGGCCATCTTCTCCAGCGGGCTGATGGGCTCCATGAGCGGTGGTCCGGTGACCAATGTGCTCACCACCGGACCCTTGACCATTCCGGCCATGCGCCGTATCGGCTTTTCCAAGGGCTACGCGGCGGGTGTGGAAGCCTGTGCGTCCACCGGTGGCGTGCTGATGCCTCCGGTCATGGGTGCCACCGCGTTTGTGATGGCCAGTTTCCTCAACGTCAGCTACGTCACTGTGGCGGTGGCGGCCATCGTGCCCTCCCTGTTGTATTTCTTTGGCCTGTTCATGCAGATCGATGCCTATGCGGCGCGCAACAACCTGCAGGGGCTGCCCCGGGAAGAGCTGCCGCGACTCAGGGAGGTGTTCAAGGAAGGCTGGTATTTCATTGCCGTCTTCGTCACCCTGATCTGGCTGCTGGTCTACATGCAAAGAGAGGCGGCTGCCCCCTTCTGGGCGACCCTGGTGCTGATTATCGTCAATCAGTTCACCTCCCACCGGCTGAACCTGGAGAAGTTCATGCTGATGGTGGCGGCCACCGGCAAGCTGATGGCGGAACTGGCAGGCATCCTGGCCGCCATCGGTCTCATCATCGGCGCCCTGGCAGTCACCGGTATGGCCGGTACCCTGGCCAATGATCTGGTGTACCTGGCGGGCGACAATGTGCTGGTGCTGCTGATCATGGGGGCGCTTACCAGTTTCATCCTGGGCATCGGCATGACGGTGACCGCCGCCTATATCTTCCTGGCCATCGTACTGGCACCGGCCCTCATCAATGCCGGCCTGGATCCCCTGGCCACCCACATGTTCATCATGTACTGGGGCATGCTCAGCTTCATCACCCCGCCGGTGGCGCTGGCGGCGTTCGCGGCCGCTTCGGTGGCCAATGTGTCCGCCATGCGGGCCGGCCTGGAGGCCATGCGCCTGGGCGCCATCATTTATTTCATACCGTTCTTCTTCGTGTTCAATCCGGCCATGCTGCTGCAGGGAACCTTCATGGAAGGCTTCCTCGTCATTTCCACCGCGCTGCTGGGGGTGAGCCTGGTATCGGCGTCCCTGCAGGGTTATCTGCTGTGGGTCGGGGATCTGGGCAATTCGCCCCTGGGTATGGCATCCAGGGCGCTCATCGGTCTGGCGGGGCTGACCTTTGCGGTGCCCGGCGGCGGCTTGCTTGGTATCAGCCGACTGTTATTGTATGGCAGTGGCGCGGTCCTGCTGGCCGCCGGTGTCGCGCTCATTCTGTTCAGGAGAAAAACATGAAAACACCTGACTCTGTTGCATCTGCCATCCATCCGCTGCAGGCCCTGACCCTGGCGGTGAGCCTGCTGGCAAGCCAGGCCGTGCTGTCCCAGCCGGAAGCCATCGAACTCACCAGCAGCGTGGATGACGGCTTCACCATCGCCACGGTGGGTGATCTGATCATTTCCCATCCGCTCACCCATTTGCAGGACGAGCCGGATTTCGCCGGTGTCCTTGAAATATTGCAGAGTGCTGACGTGGCCACCGGCAATATGGAAACCCAGATCATCGATGCCCGCACATTCACCGGCAGCAACGGCGGCGGCACCCATGGGGCCGAACCCGAGTCCGCCGAGTACCTCAAGACCATGGGTTTCGACATCGTGGCGCGCCCCAATAACCATGCCAATGACTTCGGTCCCGAGGGGCTGGTGGAAACCAGCCGGCATCTCGATCGCGCCGGGCTGCAGCATGCCGGCTATGGCCAGAATTACTGGGCGGCCCGTTCCGCCCGCTTCTATACCAGCGAGAAGGGCCGTGTGGGGATGGTGGCCACCACGGCAGGCACATCGGCTGCGGCCGTACCGGGTCGGGGCGAATGGACCGGCCGGGGCGGCCTCAGCAATCTCGGTGTGCGACAGTTTCTGATGGTTCCCGCCGCCGATTTCGAGGCCGTGCGCACCCTGCGCAACCACTTTCCCAATGGCACCGGCTTCTATGCCCGTGGTGCCAACAGCGACGAGCAGATCACTTTGCTGGGTAACGAATTCCGCAAGGCGGCGCCGGACGTGCGGGAGGCTTACTTCGACTATGAAATGAATGCCGGGGACCTGCGGGACATTCTCGGGGCGGTGCGGGAAGGCAAGCTGCGTTCGGATTTCATCACCCTGGCCATCCACTCCCATGATTTCCGCGACACCCGCGGCGGCTACCGCGGCCTGGACATTCCCGAGGCGGAGCATCTGGACACCAACCCCAGCGTGGCCAGCTATCTGGAGCAACTGGCCCGCACCGCCATCGACAACGGTGCCGACCTGTTCCAGGGCACCGGTGTGCACGTGCTGCGGGGCATCGAGATCTATCAGGGCAAGCCGATTTTTTACGGTCTGGGTGAGTTCCTGCGGCAGCGGGACATCGGTGGTCTGGCGGGGCGCGGCGATCCCGGCCGCGACAGCTGTGAGGGCTGCCCGTTCCCCGCCAAGTACGAAAGCATCGTGGCGGTCAGTGAGTACCGTGGGGGCCGGGTGGCGGAGATCCGGCTGCATCCCATCGAACTGGGCTATGACAGTCCCCGCATGGCCCATCGGGGCGTGCCGCGCCTGGTGGGCGGAGATACGGCGCGACGCATACTGGAGCGCCTGCAGACCCTGTCTGCACCCTATGGCACCGAGATCACGATCCGCGGCAACGTGGGCTATATCCGGCCCTGACATTGAATAACCGGCAGGGGTGAATTACCCTGCCGGGTGTGTGACCTGCCCACTCCGGGTTCTCTCGACAATAACCATAAGAAGGAGATGCGCCATGGAATCCCGCGCCATCCGCAATGCAGTCCTGGCAGCCCTGTTGCCGACTCTGTTCTGTGCCAGTGCTGTGGCCCAACTGACCCCCATCAACAATGCCCCGAATCCCTATTCCAGCGTGGATGGCTGGGCGGTCTTGCCCGACGGACGGGAATGGGGTTCCACCGCCGGGGTGGACATCGATCCCGATGGTATCCATCTGTGGGCCATCGACCGTTGCGGCGCCAACAGTTGCATCGGCCAGGACATGCATCCCATCGTCAAGATCGATCCCCAGGGGCAGGTGGTCATGCAGCTGGGCGGCGGTGGACGCATCCTGTTTCCCCATGGTCTGCACGTGGATGCAGACGGCAATGTCTGGGTCACCGATGGCCAGGGCCCCCGGGAGGACAATCCTGCCACCGCCGGCAAGGGTCATGCGGTCTACAAGTTCAGCCCCGGCGGCGAGCTGCTGTTGACCCTGGGTACGCCCGGTATCGAGGGTAACGGGGAAGGGCCGCTGCTGAGCGAGCCCTGTGATGTGGTCACCGATGCCGACGGCAACATCTATGTGGGTGACGGCCATAGCGGCCAGAATCCCGATGCACCACCGGACACGGTGGCCCGCATCGTCAAGTTCGATGCCAACGGCAACTTCATCAAATCCTGGGGGCGGCTGGGTTCCGGCCCCGGCGAACTGCGCACACCCCATGCCCTGGACATCGATTCCCACAACCGGCTGGTGGTGGGAGATCGCGGGAACAATCGATTGCAGATATTTGATTTGGAAGGCAATTATATTGGCGAGTTAAAGTCGTTTAGCAGGCCCAGCGGCATCTATATCACGGCTGATGACACGATCTATGTGGCGGATTCCGAGTCGGAGTTCGACGAGGTGCGCAATCCCGGCTGGCGTCCCGGCATCCGGGTCGGCAGCCTGCTGACCGGCAAAGTGGATTACTTCATCGACGGCGTGGTGGAAGCCTATCCCAACGGATCCAATCCGGAGGGGGTCGCCGTGGATGCCTATGGCAATGTGTATGGCGCGGTGGTGTCCGGTGGTGGCGCCATGGTGAAATCCTATCGTCCCCGCTGAGGAGGCAACATGATGTTTTGCAAGCTTCAAGAGGCAGCCGTTCCGTTCCGACTTCCGAGACTGCATGTGGCCCTGGCAGCCGGCCTGCTGACCCTGGCATCGACGGTCGGTGCTGCCGAGCCGTATGCGGTACCCCGCACCGTCGATGGCCAGCCCGATCTGCAGGGGGTGTGGGCCAACAACACCATCACACCGGTGGAGCGTCCGGCCGTGTTCGGCGACAAGGAATTTCTAACCGATGAGGATGTGGAATTTCTCAACCGGCGCATCGCCGAGATCACCGCCCAGGACGGCGATGCCCTGTTTGGCGGCGGCGTGCTGGAAGCCGCCTTCTCCGGTGAGGTGCAGTCCTACGATCCCTCCACCGGCAATTACGACCAGGCCTGGATGGCCCAACGCAGTGTGCACCGGCGTACCTCCCAGATCACCGACCCACCCGACGGCCGTTATCCGGCCCGCACCGAAGCGGCCATCGCCATGGCGGCGGAGCGGCGCCAGCATCGGGAATTGCACCCTGCGGACTCTTGGGAGGACCGGCCCCTCAGTGAGCGCTGCCTCAGTTACGGTGCGCCTTATCTGGGCTCCGGCTACAACAGTTACTGGCAAATCGTGCAGTCCCGGGACCACGTCACCATCATCCAGGAGATGATCCACGATGTGCGCATCATTCCCCTGACGGACAAGCCACGCCTCGACGACAAGATCACCCTGTGGCATGGCGCCAGCCGCGGCTGGTGGGAGGGGGACACCCTGGTGATCGAGACCTCCAATTACTCCGACAAGAGCGACTACGGCCCCGACGTGTCCCGCAAGGTGAATCTGGAGAAACTCAGCCGCATCTCCGACACCGCGCTGCGCTATGAGATCACCTCCCATGATCCCGGCACCTATGTCGCTCCCTACACCCGGGAAATCATTTTCGATCACAGTCCCGATCCGATATTCGAGTATGCCTGCCACGAAGGCAATTACGGCATGCAGTACATCCTGTCCGGACATCGGGCGGAGGAGCAGCGGGCCCGGGCCGGAGAGAACGGCAACTAGCCCGCCATGCCCATCATCAAGCAGGGGTTCATGGCGCTGGTGCAGCGCGCCGAGCAGCAGGTTCGCAGTCTTGATTCCCAGGCTGTGGCCCAGCGCCTGAACCAGCCCGGTGTGCTGCTGGTGGACCTGCGGGATATCCGGGAACTGAAACGGGAGGGCCGGATTCCGGGGTCGGTGCACGTGCCGCGCGGCATGCTGGAATTCTGGATCGACCCGGACAGCCCCTATTACCGCAATTTTTTCGACGCCGCAGACGAAATCATTCTTTATTGCAACAAGGGCTGGCGTTCCGCTCTGGCGGCCCAGACCCTGCAGGACATGGGGCTGAACAACGTCGCCCACCTGCGGGGCGGGCTGGAACAATGGTTGCTGGATGACGGAGCACTCGAGCGGGATCCGCCCTGAGTCTGCGCTGGACGTCAGCGACCAGCCCTGACTATGATGAACCCGGTTTCCTGCCTCTGACGGACTGATCCCATGTCGAACTTATCCCGCTTTCAATCCACCCGCCGCGGACTGCTGCGGGCCCTGGTCGTCGCCCCAGTATGGCCGGCACTGTCTGCCCTGAGCCGCACCGCCGTGGCGCAGTCAGCCACACCCATCGGTGCCCGCAAGCTGCACAGCTTTTCCCTCAAGGTGAGCGATGTGGCCCGTTCCCTGGATTTTTACCAGGGGCTTTTCGGCTGTCCCATCCAGGCCCGTCACGGCGACACGGTGCTGTTGCGCATCGGTGCCGGGCCTTATTTCTTTTCCCTCACCCCCACCGGCCCCGGTGAGGCGCCGGGCATCACCAGCATCGGCATTTCGGTGCCGGATTTTGATCTGGACCGGGTGCAGGGGCAGCTGGTGGCCCATGGCATCAGTCCGGCCACTACATCCGATGCGGGCGGATTGGCCCTGGCCAACCGCAGCTGGGTCCGCAGCCGCGGGCCCGAGCAGGGGGGCAGCGGCACCCGGGAGCTGTTCTTCGCGGATCGGGACGGCCTGGTCTATCAGCTCAGTGATCCGGCCTATTGCGGCGGCAGCGGGCCCCTGGGAAACAGCTGCGAAGCCGTGGAGCCCAGTTCCCGTGAGGCACGCCTGCAGTTGCTGGAACTGAGTCATTTCACCAACCGGGTTCACAACAGCACGGTTGCCAACAGTTACCACCGTGCCCTGTTCGGTCTCGAATTCCAGGCCAGCCAGGGGCCGGGCGCACCGGTGATCGGTGTGGGGGATGGCATTCAATTCCTCATGTACATCGGTGGTGCCGGGGAGGGCGAGCCGACCCGGCCCGGTGTCATCGACCATGTGTGTCTGAGCGTGGCGGATTTCGATGTGGAGCGAATTCTGGCCGTGCTTACGGAGTACGGGCTGACGGCCCGTTCCGATCCCGCCAACACGCCGCCCCTGGTGCACTACATCAGTTTGCGCATGCCCAACCGCGGCGGCGCGGAAGGGGGGACTCCGGAGCTTTATTTCTCCGATCCGGACGGCATTCGCATCCAGCTGCAGGATCCCGGCTACTGTGGTGGCACCGGGTATCTCGGAGATGATTGCTCGGCGCCGGTATGACAGAATGGCGCGGCAATCGTCATGAGCTTCGCGCTACACATCAGCAGCAAAGGGAATCAGCAATGAAGTATCGTTACATCGGACGCAGTGGCCTGCGGGTCAGCCCCATCTGCATGGGCACCATGAGTTTCGGCAGCTGGAGCAGCAAGGCGGAATCCTTCCGCATTCTCGAGAAAAGCTACGACCGCGGCATCAACTTCTATGACACCGCAGAAGTCTATCCGGTCCCGCCCCAGGCCGAGACAGTCGGGCTGACCGAGGAAATCTTCGGTGAATGGGTCAAGACCAAACCACGGGACTCACTGATCATCGCCACCAAGGTGGCCGGCGCTGCCGCCGGCTGGTTCGTGCCACCGATACGCAATGGCATGACGGCCATCGACCGGCATCACATCGAAACCGCGGTGGAAGGCAGCCTGCGTCGCATGGGCATCGACTATATCGACCTCTATCAGGTGCACTGGCCGGACCCGGTGGTTCCCATGGAGGAGTCCATGGCGGCCCTGGATCGTCTGGTGGAATCCGGCAAGGTGCGCTACATCGGCACCTCCAATGAAAATGCCTACGGGCTCACCAAGAGCAATACCATTGCCGACTACGAGGGCTTTGCCCGGTTCCAATCCATCCAGAACAACTTTTCCCTGCTGAACCGGCGATTCCTCGATGAGCTGGCCACTGTCTGCCGCCGTGAGCATGTCTCCCTGCTGCCTTACTCACCCATTGGTGGGGGTGTCCTGAGCGGCAAATACCAGGATGGCAAGATGCCGGAGAATGCCCGTTTCTCGGCCTATTTCAAGCTGGACAATCCCCGCCAGCGGGCAATGGGTGAGCGTTTCGTGAACCCTGGCACCCTGGCGTCCACCGCACGTTACATGGAGATCGCCAGGGCTGCGGGCATGTCACCGGTGACCCTGGCCACCGCCTGGAGCATGAATTTCGATTTCGTGGCATCCACCATCATCGGTGCGCGCACAGCCGACCAGCTGGATGAGTCCCTGGCAGCGCTGGACATCACCCTGGCCCAGGATGTGCTGGAGGCCTGCGATAAGGTCCACAAGGATATCCCCTACCCGATGGGTTAGTGCCTATGCGGAAAGTTCACGTCAGGTGGTTGCGTGTGTCGGCGCTACGGCTTTTTTTGGTGCCGGCTGCATTGCTTTGCCTGATGCCGCTGCATGCGCATGGCGCCGAAGCGGACGGCTCCGATCCTCTGCGTCCCTGGCAGTGGCTGGAAGGGCAGCGGGACCAGGTGTCCCGCAATGTCACCGGGCTGGGTGTATACCTGGACGACTGGCTGGCCGGCGAGGTGGCGGGTGATGAGCCCAATGAAACCTTTCTGCGGGTGCGCTTCGATCAGCTGCAGGGCACCTACAGTGACTACAATTCCAAACTGAAATTCGGCGGACGTCTGGATCTGCCCCGCACCTCGGAACGCTGGAAGCTGATCTTCGAGTCCGATGTGGAGGACCTGAATTCCCTCAATGAGAACCGCCTGGAAAACACGGCGTCGGATTTTCCCATTGGTGGATTTCGTTACGAGCACAGCAGCGGCAACGGCTGGGACTTCAGCCACGACATCGGCCTGCGGGCCAGGGTGCCCCTGGATCCCTTTTACCGGTTCCGTACCCACTACGGACGCGACCTGAACAGCCGCTGGTCCATGGGCTTCGAACAGAAGTACTGGTACTTCAACAGCCGCGGCTTCGGCTATGACACCACGGTGTCCTTCAGCCAGGAGCTGGCACCCGACCGGTTTCTGCGCATAGCCTCCCAGGTGCACTACCGGAATGAGGACAATGTGCTGGAGGCCGGTCAGTCGGTGACCCTGCACCGAACCCTGGGCCCCCTGGCGACCCTCAGCTACGAAGCCGGTGTGCTGGGTGCCAACAAACCCAACACGCGCATCAATGACTATTACGTGCAGGCACTGTTCCGCAAGGCGGTGTACGAGGATTGGCTGATCGTGGAGATGGCACCGCAATTGCTGATGGCCCGTCAGGAGAATTGGCGCCCGGAGCCGAGATTCTTCCTCAACCTTGAGGTGCTGTTCTTTGATTTTTAGATGTGGCACCGCTGCCCGCCTTCTGGTCCTGCTGGTCCTGCTGCCCGCCACCGGAGTGCAGGCCCAGACCCTGCACATCGCCCATTGTCTGGCCGGCTGTCCCCGGGGCACGGAAGCAGACAACGAGTTGGTGGTGCGGCACCTTTACGCTGTGTCGATCAATGCTCGCACCCATCTGGCGGACTGGGTGGCCTACCGGGTGCTGAAGGACACCATCGGCGTCGCGTCCCTGTTGCCGAGGGAGTGGCGTGCCGACGACTTGTCTGCCAACAGCCTGCAACCGGACACCCTGGCGGGGGCGGACACCGGCATTCGCCAACCCAATCTGGAGAACCAGCAGGACCAGGCCTACCGGCTGACAGAGATACTCATCAGTCCGGGGGATCGTGGCCGGCTGGTGCCCATGAGCAGTTTCGCCGCCACCGCCTACTGGTCGGATCTGAATCTGTTGTCCGTCATGTCATTGCAGAAGAGCGACATGCGCCAGGGGCCCTGGGCACGTCTGGATCAGGCCATCAATGCCCTGGCCCGCAGCGAAGGAGAGGTGGCCGTGGTCAGCGGTCCGGTGTACGACGCCCTGGATTACGAGGCAGGCCGGGGAGAGGACGGGGTGATGCCCCGGGCCTTCTACAAGGTCGTGGCCCTTGCCGACGGGCGTCTGTCGGCATTTGTTTTCCTTCAGGATCTTCCGCAGCACGCCAGCTATTGCCGGCAGCTGACTTCAGTCGAGGAGGTGGAACGCAGCACGGGCCTGGAGCTGTTTCCCCTGCAACCCGACTGGCCCCGTGGCGATCTGAACCTGGCCCTGGGCTGCCCCTGAACGAAATTCATTAACGGAGAAATTCATGACGTTTCTGTTTGAACCCATCATCCCCTCCCTGGCCATGGCCGGCAGCCCGGAGCGCTTTCCGGTCCATCGCATCTATTGTGTGGGCCGCAACTACGCCGATCATGCCAGGGAAATGGGCAACGATCCGGACCGGGAGCCGCCTTTCTTTTTCAGCAAGCCGGCTGATGCCCTGGTGGCCGATCGGGAAGAGGTGATCTACCCCGGCCGTACCCAGGATCTGCACCACGAAGTGGAGCTGGTGGTGGCCCTGGGCAAGGACGCCTGGCAGGTGACGGCGCAACAGGCCCTGGATTGCGTGCTGGCCTATGCTGTGGGCATTGACTTCACGCGGCGGGACTTGCAGGCAGCGGCCAAGCAGGCCGGACGTCCCTGGGACGTGGCGAAGGGTTTCGATGATTCGGCGCCGGTGTCAGAGCTGCAGCCCGTGTCCGCCATCGGCCATCCTGCCAAAGGCAGTATATCTCTCAGTGTCAACGGCAGCCTGCGTCAGCGGGGCGATCTGGCCGACATGATCTGGTCCGTGCCGGAAGTAATCGCGGAATTATCCACCTATTACCGTTTGCGGGCGGGTGATCTGATTTTCACCGGGACCCCTGCCGGCGTGGGCAGGGTGGTGGCAGGGGATGTGCTGGAGGGCGTGATCGAAGGGGTGGGGCATCTCAGGGTGCAACTGACCCCCTGAGTACCCCGGGCTCTGCCTGACCTCAGGATTCGTCGGCCGTGTCGTCGACGTTGTCCAGATCGAAATTGAAATCGTATTCACCGGCGATGCGCTTCCAATCGGAGCGCTCCTCGGCACGTCGGCGCAGTTCGGTGATGCGCTGCTTGCGCATGCGCTTCTCCGATTGCTCGTCCACTTCATGGTTCTGTAACACAGCCACCGAGTCGAAGAATTCCTTCGCGCCGTCCTCGGATTCCTCCCAATGCTCCTCTTTCATGTGCATCATCTCGCTTCACGACTGGAATCGTAAGTTGAACAAAGAACCCATCTACTGCCTTTACTACCGTTATCGTTTCCCGGCTTTCAATGCTGAGCAATTTTCTTGTCGGCTTTTGACCATCGTGTGACAGATCGGCCAGCGATGGCCTGCACCGCTGCCACCTCTCAATGGCGCGAATTATGGTGAGAAAATTGCGAAAATCAATAGCCGGAGGGGTTCTTTTTCAGCCTTTGCACAGTCTCTTCACGAAGCTGTTTCTTGGCGATCTTGCCGGAGGCAATACGGGGTAACTGATTGGTTTGAAAGGTAATTATTGAGGGGATCTTGAATTGGGCCAGGCGCCCCTCAAGGAATTTCTGGAGTTCCGCGGTGGTCAGAGCGAGGCCAGGCTTCAGCATCACGGCGGCACAGGGAATTTCACCCAGACGGTCGTCGGGGATGCCGAATACGGATACCTCACTGACCGCCGGATGCTCGGCGATGGCATATTCCACCTCGGCACAGCCGATGTTCTCCCCACCCCGGATCACGATGTCCTTGGCGCGATCGAGGATCACCAGGAAGCCGAGATCGTCGAGCATGCCGATATCCCCGGTATGAAACCAGCCATCCTTCAACACCGCCCGGGTTTCCTCCGGCTTGTTCCAATAGCCCCGCATGACCGAGGCCCCCTTGATGCAGATCTCACCCACCTCGCCGGGACCCAGGGGCTGGTCATCGGCATCGACGATGCGCACCTGGGTGACTGGTGGTGACGGGCGACCGGTGCTGCGGGGATTGAATTCATAAAATTTGCCGGAGATGGTGGCTCCGATGGCATTGGTTTCCGTGAGGCCATAGCCCAGGCCCGGTTGGGCGCGGCGCGGAAATTTCTCCAGCATCATGGCCAGGTGTTCCGGAGGTCGGGCCGCGCCGCCGGCGGACACGTTGCGCAGACTGCTCAGATCCGTGCTGGCGAAGCGGTCCGAATGCATGACCTCCCAGGTCATGGTGGGCACGCCGTGCAACACGCTGATGCGCTCCCTTTCGATGAGTTGCAGAGCCTGGTCCGCATCCCATTTGTACATCATGACGAATTTGCGCCGAACCACGAAGCTGGCCAGAAAATGGGCATGGCTGCCGGTCACATGGAACAGCGGCACATTGGCCAGAATGGCGGCACGGAAATCCGGATCCGACTCTTTCAGTTCCGGACGCAGGATCTCGTTGATCTCGGTAACGAACTGCCAGGTGTAAAGCGCACTGATGATATTGCGGTGGGTGGACAGCACCCCCTTGGGCAGACCGGTGGAGCCGGAGGTGTACATGATGGATGCATCGTCATCCGGCAACACCGCCGGCCAATCGGGTTGCAGGCTCAGCAGCGGGCCGCCCTCATGCAGGCTGTGGAACTCCGGCCAGGGGCCCGGGCGTTCGGGTTTGATGGCCACCATAGCCAGGTTCAATTGGGGCAGATGGGGCGTGATGCGGTCGATGCGTTCCTGGTCCGCAAACAAAAGTTTGGTGCCGCTGTCCTGCAACCCATACAGCATCTCGGTGCCGGTCCACCAGGAATTCATGGGCACCACCACCGCACCCAGCATGGTGATGGCCATGTAGGCCATGCACCACTCGGGATTGTTGCGTGAGCAGATGGCGACCCGGTCTCCCTTGCCCAGGCCGTAGGTGTCCACCAGGGTTCTGGCCATGTGTTGCGCGATGGCGTAGGTCTGACCGAAAGTGAAACGCTCCTCCTGGTAAACCAGGAAATCCCAGTCCGCCACCGGCAGACACAAGCGATAGACTTCCTGAAGATTGGAGGGAGTCTTGCTGAATACCTCCTGTTCGATGCCATCGATCACCAGGGTGGTGGTGGCCAGGGGAGCATCTGCCGCCTTGTGGCGGGCCACGATGGTTTTCAGGGCTTCCAGGTCCGCCTGGACAGCGTCGCGTGTCACCATGCTCATTCAGTGCTCGGTTCGGATTTCCAGGGTCACCTTGCCCATGACCTTGCGCTCGGCGAACACTCTGAACGCCTTGACGTAATCCTCCATGGGAAAAGACTGGGTAACCACTGGCTGCAACCTGCCGGCGGCATACAGGGCCAGCAGTTCACGGAAATTCTGTTCGTAGGCTGCAGGCTCCTCCTTGCGGAAGCGACCCAGAAACACACCCACCATGGAGGCGCCCTTGAGCAGTGCCAGGTTGGCTTTGTATTCGGGAATGCGTCCGCTGGTGAAACCCACCACCAGCAGGCGTCCGTTCCACGCGATGCAGCGGGTGCTTTGGTCAAACAGATCGCCGCCTACCGGATCGTAGATCACGTCGGCGCCACGATCATCCGTCAGGGCCTTCACCTTCTCTTTCAGTTCCCCATCACCGTAATTGAGCAGGTGATCGGGTTGGTAGCGTCTGACGAATTCCAGTTTTTCGTCCGAGCTTGCGGCGGCGATCACCCGCGCTCCCATCAGCCTGCCCAGCTCGACCGCTGCCAGCCCCACGCCGCCACTGGCACCCAGTACCAGCAGGGTCTCGCCGACCTGCAGGCGCGCCCTCTGCTTCAGGGCGTAATAGGAGGTGGTATAGACCATGGCGAAGGCGGCAGCCGTTTTGAAATCCATGCTGTCGGGGATCTTGCGCAGACCGTCCTGGTTAACCACCACCTGTTCCGCCATGCCGCCCAGCATGGGAGTGGCCATGACCCGATCGCCCACTTGAAATCCTTCCAGGCCGAGACCGATGGCACTGATCACGCCGCCGACTTCAGAACCGGGGGTGAAAGGCAGCGGTGGCTGGAACTGATACTTGCCCTGGATCTGCAGGGTGTCAGGGAAATTCAGGGAGGCTGCGTACACGTCCACCACGGCCTGATTTGCTGCGGCGACGGGAGCGGGAACTTCTGCCAGTTCCAGGTTTTCCGGGGGACCCAGGGTACGGCAAAGCAGGGCGCGCATGGAGATCACTGGCTGTCTTGTTATTGAAAGAACGCGGATTCAAACATGAATGGACGACAATCACAACTCCCGCCTGCCGCGGGTTTCCGCGCTTGTTGAGGGGAGCATATCCACGTATATTTGCCCGTCCCGGAGTACCGATCCATGACACAAAATCCCGCCAGTGATGCCCAGCAAATCCGCCGCCGCGCTTACCTCGAAGCCATGGGCATTCATGTCTATCCCCCGGCCTCCCGGCCGGGCACTGCTGCGCTAAAGGAGGCGGTCAGCGCGCCGCCAGCGGCAGTCGCAAAACCCCTCAGGCAGACAGTTGCATCCAACCCCAGTGAACGGCCGATGCGAACCGTTGAGCACGCGCCTGTTTCCGCTCCTGTTGCGGGCACCCCGGATGCAGAGACCCCGGTGCGTTTCAGATTGCAGTTTTTCCGCATCAGTGAACATCTGTCCGTGCTGGATGAATTGCCTTTCGATGTCTCCGCGGGCCGGAACGCGGACGTCCTGCAATTGTTGCAGGCAATCCTGCAGGCCCTGGGCGCAGCCCCCAGCACGGCGCTGCAATCCGCCGACACCGTGTGCAGCTGGCCCATGGAGGGGGCTGATGGAGCTGCGGTGGCCCGGGTGGAGGATGCCCGGGATATGATCCGATTTTTTATCAAGGGTCGGCTTGCGGACAATCCGGGGGCCACCCTGCTGATCTTTGCCGGGGCCTGTGCCGATCTGTTGAGTGACGGAGACGGGGATCTTGGTCCGGGGCGGCAACCTGGCTGGCTGCAACAGCTGGGTTGCCGGGTGATCCTGACCCACAGCCTCACCGCCATGCTGAAAGTGCCGGCCCTGAAGAAATCCGCCTGGCAGGCACTGCGTCCTCTGGCCGGACAGATCCCGGGCTAGGCCATTCAACGTACCGGCAGGCGCTGCCGCTGTCCTGCCCCGGCTTTCGATCATGACTTTCAATTCAGAATTCAAACTTCGACCCATGCGCAACAGCGATCTGGACCTGGTGGTTCAGAACGAGGCCACGTCCTATGAGCATCCCTGGACCAAGCGCATATTTGTGGATTGCCTGCGTTCAGGTTACCAATGCTGGGTGCTGGCAAGCCGCGATTGCATCATAGGACACGGGGTCATGTCGGTGGCCATTGGTGAAAGTCACCTGCTGACCCTGTGCGTGCATCCGGATTATCAGCGGCGGGGCTTTGGCCGGCGCATCCTGGAATTTCTCATGGAGAGGGCTGCGCGGCTGGATGCGGAGGTGTGTTTCCTCGAGGTGCGTGTGTCGAATCATGCTGCCCGCGCGCTCTACAAGGCCATGGGCTTCGTTCCCATCGGTCAGCGCAAGGCCTATTATCCTGCCGCCGACGGGCGTGAAGACGCTGTCATCATGTCCCGCTCACTGTCCCTCTGAATCCTGGCTCTGATTTCCCAGCTTCCGTAGCAGGCGCAGGATCCCCTTGCCCAGCAGCACCAGCAGTACTGCCGCCAACATGACTGCCAGCACCAGCAGCAGACTGCCGATGAACAAACCGAACAGTTGTCGCGGGGTGATGTCCTGCCACAGGGCAATGCCCCACAGGCAGGCCATGGCGATCATGATGCCACCCAGTACGGCGGCGGTCTTCTTGGGTAGTTTAAGGAACGAGAATATCAAGGTCGGGGACACCATTCAGATCGTTATAGGTGGCGGTACACTCCGGGTAACGGCTGCAACCCCAGAACACGCCATTGCGGCCTTTGCGCCGTACCAGCAATTGTCCGCAGTGACGGCATCGGTAAGCCGTCTCAGGGCGGCCGTGGTCGTCCTGCAGGCGAACCTTGCAGCCCTTGCGGAAACCGGTGCAGTACCAGTAATCACCGCGCTTGTTGCTGGTGCGTACCATGGGACGGGTGCAGACGGGGCAGCGGTAATGTTCGTCGGCCTCCGTCGACGGTTTGCCGTCCCGGTCATACAGCATGGTCCGGCACCTGGGAAACCCCGTGCAACCCCAGAACGGCCCCATTTTGCCGACGATATGACGCAGGGGTTTCTTGCAGGCCGGGCAGAAATGGACCCGGCTGATATCCTTGTCATCCGGTGCGGTCATGATGCCAATATGGCCTCCAGATGTCGCAACAGCCGATGGTTTTGCTCGGGAGTGCCCACGGTGATGCGCAGCTTGTCCCTCAGGCGGTCCTGGTCGAAGTATCGCACCAGGATGCCGGCCTGTTTGAGCCCGGCATAAATGGCGGCCGCGTCCCGGGTCCGGTCCACCTGAGCCAGCAGGAAATTGGACTGGCTGGGCAGACAGGGCAGGCCCAGCCTTGCCAGCTCCCTAGCCAGGATGGCGCGGTCCTGGCGCACCTGCTGCCAGGTGATGGCGGCATCGCCGGATGAATCAAGTGCGGCAGTGGCCAGCTTCTGGGCGATGTAATCCGTGTTGTAGCTGTCACGGGTCTTACCAAGCATGGGGGAAATCACGGTTGCGGATCCAATGCCATAGCCGAAGCGCAGGCCCGCCAGGGAATAGCCCTTGCTGAGGGTGCGCAGGATCAACAGATTGTCCAGCGATCCGATTAAAGGTACCAGGTTGTACTCTTCCTGTGGATCCACGAAATCCACATAGGCCTCATCCACCAACAGCACGCCGGTGAACTCACGGGCGATGGCCGCAAGCCGTTCAACCGGCAGCAGCAGCCCGGTGGGTGCGTGGGGATTCACCAACATGGCGAGACGTGCCCCGGACTGATTGAGGCGCTGTGCAAAGTCATCTGGCAGTTGCCAGTCATCCAGCAGCGGAACACTCAGCAGCCGGCTGCCCTGGATCTCCGCCAGGACGGGATAGAGGGAATAACTGGGCACTGCGATCCCGATGGTATCGCCCTCACCGGCGAAGGTGGTTACCGCCAGGCGCAATAATTCATCACCGCCATTGGTGGGGATGATGTTGTCGGGGGACACGGCGTGCAAACGGGCGGCACTGCGGCGGAACTCCAGGGCAGACGGTGGAGGATAGCGCCGCAGATCGTCCACCTTTATGGCGGCCAGCGCCCGAGCCACCGCGGCGGCGGCGGGGTAGGGGTTCTCATTGGTGTTCAGTTTGATCACGTTGGCGCCCTCGGGTTGTTCTCCGGGAACATAGCCGCGCATGGCGTGAATATTGGAGCGTTCGAAAGTCATGGTTACCTGCCTGATAGGCGGAGTGGTCGGGGCGGGATGCAGAAATTCAGGAGCCGCAAGGGTAATGCCATTCGATCCTTCTCACAAGGCATCGGGGTCATAGCCGGCGACCCGCTTGAGCCATCCCTCCAGCCATCGCTGCTCGTTGCGTTCCGGGGGTGCATTGGCGACACGCTGCCGCAGCACGGCAGCCGCGGCATCGGCAAACCCTGCCAGAATCTGTTGATCGGATGACACCGATTGCTGCTCCTGGGTGTACAGGGTCTGTAACACCTGCAGGAGTCCCCAGCCCTGCCCGTTATAGCGCTCAGTGGGGGAAATGCCTTCCCCCTTGAAGTGAATATAGTCGATCAGCGCATACATGCCGTGGGGAGGACGGCTGTTGGCGACACGATGAAACAGGTCACCCATGGCATCGCGTTCCGTTGGTGCGGCTGCGGCAAGCAGACGGGGCAGTGCCAGCTGCATGCGCTGGACAATGAATGCCACCTGGACCGCCTGAGTCTGCGACAGGAATTGGCGTAATGACCGCAGCCGCTCGCCGTCAATCTCACTGTAAAAGGTCGCGCGGTCCGGCCACGGCGAGTCGCGTTGCGGGGATTCCGCCAACCAGGCGGGTAGGCTGATGCCGGCACGCTGGTAAAAGTCCAGCAATTCGGGGAAGGTTTCCGTATAGGCCTCTACCTGGCCGCTACGAAACCATATAAAGTGCCCGATCCCCAGGGAAGGGAAGTTTTCGCCGGGGTTCCAACTGGTCAGGCATTCGGTGCGACCATTGCACTCATTCTGGTAGATGCGCTCACCCAGCCACTGCAGCTGGGTTTGGTCGAGGTCGGGAATTTGGGCGCTGGCGTGGACTGCGGACCATAAAAGAACCGCAGGAAGGCTGAAATATTTGTTGAATACGCTTGAATTTGCTGGCATTTTGCGTCCTCAGAGACGATCCATCCGCGTGTCGGGAATGTTACACTAACTGCGATTTCGGTATTAAACTTGGATACGACCCGACCTGATCAATGAGCAACCGCATGGCAGAAGTGGCGCAACAAGATGATGTGCAGATAGAGCAATCCTCCCCGGTCGGTGGTGACGGGCAGGATGAATTCGTCACCAATCTCTCCAAGATCTATCAGCGGCTCAAATACAGCAAGAAATTGAAGACCGCCATGAAGCAGGTGGAGCAGGATCTGCTGAGCCTGCTGAAAGTGCGCCTGTTCACCATCTACCAATGTGTCGACAACGGCAAGGAAATCCTTGCCAGCATCAAGGGGGGTGATCCCAGCGACGATGACTCCATCGAAATCCGCGTACCGTTCAGCCCCACCTCACTGGCCGGCTACGTTGCCCTGAGCCAGCGGGCCCTGGTCATCAAGGATGTAAACAATGCCCAGGAGCTGACCGATATCCATCCCCGGCTGAAGTTTGACAAGCGCTTCAGTGAGGCCAAGGGCTGGAAGGTCAAATCCCAGATCGTGGTGCCCATCAAGGACGAGATTCTGCTGGGGGTGCTGCAACTTATCAATTTCGAGGGCGACCGGGAATTCACCAAGATCGACCTGAAACATGCGTTGATGGTGGGCCAGATGCTGGCCAAGCAATTCCGCTCATCCCTGCAAAGCACCCAGGGGCCGTTCGATTACCTGGTGCAGAAAGGCAAGATCAGCGCCCAGGAACTGGCGGAAATCCAGAACAAAACCTCGCTCTACGGCGGCACGGTAACCCGCGCACTGATGGAGGAATTCAACGTCGAGGCGGACCTTATCGGCAAGTCGCTGGAGTACTACTACCGGGTGCCGTACATGAAGTACGACGCCAGTCACGAATTACCCAATGAACTGCTGGAGAATATCGGTATCAGCTATCTGCGCAGCAACCTGTGGTTGCCGGTGGCGGGTGACAAGCAGGAGGCCGTCATCCTCATCGATGATCCCAGTGATTATCAGCGCATCATGGAAATCCAGGGTGTCGTCAACGCGCGCAACTATGTGTTCCGGGTTGGCCTGCCGGAGCACATTCTGCAATTCCTGCGCAAAGACTCCGACATGGACATGGAGGCGGGATTCGATGACGTGTTCTCCGCCCTCGATGAACAGTCCGGTATCGAAGTGGAGGAGGAGGATGACGAAGAGGAAAGCCTCGCCGCCACCTCGGCCATCATCCAGCTGGTGAACCGCATCATCACCGAGTCTGACCGCCAGGGTGCCTCGGACATTCATATCGAGCCCGGCAAGGATGGCGCACCCGGTCAGGTACGGATCCGGGTGGATGGCCTGTGCCGGGAACTGCTCAAGATTCCCAAGGAGCACACGGCGGCACTGATCGCCCGCATCAAGGTGATTTCACGCCTCAATATATCGGAGCGACGTCTGCCCCAGGATGGCAAGTGCAAGCTGAAGGTGCGGGGCAAGAAGCTGGAGCTGCGGGTTGCCACCGTGCCGACTGTACAGGGCGAAAGTGCGGTATTGCGTATCCTGGCTGCCGGTTCGGCCATGCCCCTGGAAAAACTCAACCTGTCCCAACGCAATTTCGACAAGGTCAAGGAAATGTCGGCTCATCCCCACGGGCTGCTGCTGGTGGTGGGCCCCACGGGTTCCGGTAAAACCACCACCCTGCACGCCGTGCTGGGTTACATCAACACACCGGAGCGCAAGATCTGGACCGCGGAGGACCCGGTGGAAATCACCCAGCCCGGACTGCAACAGGTGCAGATGCTGCCCAAGATCGACTTCACCTTTGCCACCGCCATGCGCGCCTTCCTGCGTGCCGACCCTGACGTGATTCTCATCGGTGAGATGCGTGACCATGAGACTGCCCATATCGGCATCGAAGCGTCACTGACAGGTCACCTGGTGCTGTCCACCCTGCACACCAACTCTGCGCCGGAAACCATCACCCGCCTGCTGGACCTGGGGCTGGATCCGGTGAACTTCTCCGATGCCCTGCTGGGGGTGCTGGCGCAGCGTCTGATGCGCACCCTGTGTCCCAAGTGCAAGGAGCCTTACAAACCGGACGAGCGGGAACTGAACCACCTTATCGACAGTTATGGGCGGGAGGATTTCGAAGCCCTGGGCATCGACGTGAAGAATGTGGAGTTGAACAAGCCGGTAGGTTGCGAGAACTGCGGCGGCACCGGATACAAGGGCCGGACCGGCATCCATGAGTTGCTGGAAGGCACCCATGAAATGCAAAGCCTCATTTACAAGAAGGCGGAGCTCAGCACCATTCGCCTGCAGGCGGCAAAAGATGGCATGCGTACCATGAAACAGGATGGTATCGAGAAAATATTCAAAGGCCTGACCGACTACCTGCAGCTGTTGAGAGTGGTATCCGAGTAACACCTCAATCCGGCGGTTATCCTGCCCGCCCGTCATACAGTCAACAACTTGCGAAAATGCCAACCCGTGCACAGGGGAAGTTTGACCCACTGCACTGTTTGCAAATGTTGCCATCGTACACCCTCGTTGCTACTGGCTATAGTTCACGGTGACCCATTGTTTGAGGATCACCGGGAGGGCGTCTTATGGAAAAAGACAAGCGTATCTACAGGCCGCTATTGCAGGGTTTGCTGCTATTCACTCTGCTGGGTATGGGTCTGGCAACGGAAACACTTGCCCGTCTGGGCATGCAGGACAATTACGTGCTGGTGGTGTCGGTGGCCTTTGTGCTGGCGCTCCTGTTGTTGCGCAAGGGACCGGTCACTGTCGGATTGGTATTGCTGGGGGTGGCAGCGGTGAATCTGCCCGCCAGTTACCTGACGAGTTGGGGGGTGGACAGGGATTTCCTGCTGGCACTGGTCTGCGCCGTCATTCTGGCACCCACGGTGTATCAGCTGGTGGGTCGCTGACCGGGTTCAGTTGTCCGTCAATCCGGAACGCACCGTAAAGTCGGTGATCCACCATGCATCGGTTTCCCGTCGCAATGACAGGGTGGCCCAGGCCGGGGCGTAGGCAAACCGCATGTCGATTCGATACTCGGCTGTCAGTTCACTGGTCAGGAACGGCAACAGCGGCACCCGGGCAGCACCGCTGATGGTTTCCATTGCCTGCAATGGACCCAGCACGGACAGGGATTCCACATAGGTCTGCCAGTCGTCATCGCTCATCTGCCCGCGCAGGTCCGGATGGGCAACAGCCAGTAAGGGGTCCGCCTGCCATTGGCCCATGGTTGCCTCAACCACAGCAAGGGCCAGTTCCCGACTGGCACGATCTTGTTCAAGCTTGAAAAGAATTCCCCAGACCAGCAGCAGGCTGACGGCCAGCAAGCTCATCATGGTCACCCACAGGCGACGGGTTAAACCAAAAAAACTTTGCTTGGGCATCAGCATGCTCAGGTGGGCTACACAGGGTGGTTCGTGTGACAGTAATGGGAACGAGCGGTAATTATAGTGTCAAAAACTTTAACAAAAACAAGCCAAAAGAAAGCCCGAATCCTAGCTTGTGGGAGATTACCCCGGTTTTTTATGCACAAAAATGAAGTGCGTGTAATAAAAAGTCGGTAAACAACGGGTTTTATTTTGATAGGACTGGACAAAAATTAGCAACCATTTGAATTCATTGAAGTTAATTTCTTGGTTAAAAAATAGCCAAAATGTCCGGGGAAGCCATTTTTTCGAGCTTTCCGGCCCCTGCAAAGAAATTACTCACTGACTTATCCACAGAATCTGTGGAAAAAACATTTTTCGGTGGGCATTTATGAAACTGGAACTTTCTCAAGGAGTTATTGTTGCAAGCTAAGTCGGAGATGAACACTGCGGTGTAACTCGCGTCAATTCTGAATTCGCAGACCAGGATCTGGCGGCTGGCCCGCTGGCTGGAAGCCCAGCAAATGCAGCGGTGAAGGCAACCGGGTTTTCCTCATCGACCGTCTTTAGAAAAAATTTTTCTTTCCGATCTATTGTGATATGTTGGCCGCTAACCACCTTTGCAGCAGTGGGGTTCCATGATCGAATTAGACGGTGACTTTCCTTTCCTGTGGCGCCTCAGCGCCGAATCCAGCGAAGGCTTCTGTGTGGTGTCCATGGTAGTGCCTTACCAGGATGAAAACCTTCGCAAAGACCTCACTATCGAAACCTCAGTCCTCAGTCTGTCATCCGACAGCAGCCGTTCCGAGCATGAGGAAGTGTTGGAGTGGAATCAGGACGACATCGACCTGTTCCTAAAGATGGTTAACTACCGTCGCCAGCTCAACAACCTGCCGATTTCCGAAACGGTCCGCATCGACCTGACTGACCCCTCCATCATCGAGATTATTCATGTGGTGGCGGCAGCCGGATTCGGCACGGCCTACACGGCGTCGGGCATCCTGCTGGATCATCGGGATCGGTTTCCTCCGCACCATTTCCAGGTGGGCTCCCTCGCCGCACTCAATACCGTGGCCGGCTTCAAACCCTGTGTGGTGGTGGCGATGGAGGATGACGACGTCGTGTGTGTGATGCTGGAGGAGGTGGAGCTGAGTACAGAGGACGAGTATGAACACCTGCATCGCCACGACCTGCTGATGGTGCGGCGTACCGATATCCTGCACCCGGACTTTGCCAGTGTGGATACCGGGGTCAAGAATCGGGTCATTCACTGATCCTGCAAGTACTTCACGATTTTCAGGGCAGCCTGCTCTGCTGACATTTTCAAGGTTTCGATATGCAGTTCCGGCTGCCCCGGTGCTTCATAGGGGCTGTCATAGCCGGTGAAATTCTTGATGCCTCCCTGACGGGCCTTGTGGTACAGACCTTTGGGATCCCGCTTTTCACATTCCGCCAGGGGTGTGTCGATAAACACCTCCACGAACTCGCCAGTCTCGAACAATGCTCTGGCCATTTCCCGTTCCGCGCGGAATGGTGAGATGAAGCTGGTTATAACGATCAATCCCGCATCCACCATGAGTTTGGCAGTCTCGGCCACCCGGCGGATGTTTTCCACCCGGTCGGCCGCCGTGAAACCAAGATCCCGATTGAGACCATGCCGGACGTTGTCGCCGTCCAGCAGATAGGTGTGCCTGCCGGCGGCGAACAAAAGCTTTTCTGCCTGGTTGGCGATGGTGGATTTGCCCGAACCGGACAAGCCGGTCAGCCACAGCACGCAGGGCCTTTGCTGCATGGCTGCGGCTCTGGCCTGCTTGTTGATCTCCAGGGATTGCCAAACCAGATTGCTGGCGCGCCGCAAGCCGTGCTGCAGTTCACCGTTCCCGACCTGGCGCAGGCTCGTCAGGTCCAGCAAATCGAAGGCCGTTGACGCCTGTGCTGCGCCAGGCAGGGGGGGTTCCAGGGCCAGATTACAGACGCCGGTTTCGCCCTGCTGCAGGGCAGTGGCCGCCAGGTGTTCTCCCGTAGCGGGGTCAATCAGGTATTTGATGCGGGTGATCGTAACGTTCGCCGTGTAGTCCGCCATCCGCAAGCTGTAGATACGGCCTGCGAACAACGGCTGCTGATCCTGCCAGTGGAGCAGGGCCTGAAACTGGTCCGGCAATGGGGCCGGCTTATCGGCGTTGGTCAAAACGTTTTCCCACCAGTGCTGCCGCGATATTGATTTTCTGAATGTCGATGGTGCCGCCGGCGATACCCCATCCCCAACCGTCCCGCAGCTTCTGTTCCAATGGGAATTCCTTGGAATAGCCGTAGCCGCCCAACAGCTGCATGGCCTTGCCGGTCACCTCCCGCACGGTTTCATTGGCGAAGCATTTGGCCGTGGCGCTCTCCAGCACCGAGGGCAAACCGTGCTGCGCATTGATGACCGAACGGTACAGCAGCAGGCGGCTGGCATCCAGGCGCATTTTCATGTCGGCCAGTTGTAATTGCACGGCCTGAAAATCCACGATCGTCTTGCCGAACTGCTTCCTGTGCTGAACGTAGTCCAATGCAATATCAAAAGCCGACTGCGCCACCGCCAGGGACATGGTGGTATTGCCGCAGCGCTCCAGGTCGAAGGCCTCCATCAGACGGGCAAAGCCGCCCGCCGGCACGATGATATTGTCCAGGGGCACCACCACGTCATCGAAGATCATGTCTGCGCTGCTGATGCCCCGAAAACCCATATGATGCTCCCGCTTGCCGAAGCTGAAACCCGGCGTGTCTTTTTCTACCAGCACGGCACCGATGCCCTTGGCTCCCGGCAGATCCGCCATGCGGCAGTAGACCACATAGGCCTCGGAGTGGCCTGCGCCGGAACACCAGCGCTTGCGGCCGTTGAGAGTCACGCCGTCCGGACCGGTCACGGCCCGGGTGGTCAGATCGGTCAGGGCCGAGCCGGCATCGGGCTCGGACATGGACACGGCCACCACCATGTCACCACTGCAAACCCTGGGCAGGATGCGTCGTTTGAGTGATTCGCTGCCGAAATGGGCGATGGCGAGGGTGGGGCCGAAGCAGGATTCAAAGACCGGAAAAGCCACCGCCACGGACACCTTGGCCAGTTCCTCCAGGATCAGGACCGCCTCGAAGTGGGAGAGACCCCCGCCACCAAATTCGGGGTCGAGGTTGGCGCCAAGGAAGCCCAGCTCTGCATAGCGCCGGCGCAACTCAATACCCGGCGGTTCATCGCTGACCTCCACGGCCCTGGCAAGCCGGGGCAATTCAGTGCCGGCAAATCGCCGTGCGGTCTCCTGCAGCATGCGCTGCTGTTCGTTCAACTGAAAATCCATAGGACCCACCGATTGACAATGGTCGCCATGGTAGTCAAGGGTTTCGGCAAAGTACACCGTCCCTGCGGACTTCGGCAGTCCAGGCTACTGGTGTCCCGGGGGGGTAAGGTCTTGCTATACTTGCGCCCTTTTGGCGCTACGACGACCTCTGCGGTCCGATCATCCAGAGCATGAACAAACAGGCATTGAGCAAGGAAATCCATCGCCGTCGCGTGCTGGCCATCATTTCCCACCCGGATGCGGGCAAGACCACCATGACGGAGAAGCTGTTGCTGTTCGGCAAGCTGATCCAGGTGGCGGGCATGGTCAAGGGCAAGAAGTCCGATCGCATGGCGACCTCCGACTGGATGGCCATGGAACAACAGCGGGGCATCTCGGTCACGTCGTCGGTCATGCAGTTTCCCTACCGGGATCGGGTGGTGAACCTGCTGGACACACCAGGTCACGAGGATTTCTCCGAAGACACCTACCGGGTACTGACGGCCGTGGACTCGGCATTGATGGTCGTGGACGGTGCCAAGGGTGTGGAGGAGCGCACCATCAAGCTGATGGAGGTCTGCCGGTTGCGGGATACCCCCATCTTCACCTTTGTGAACAAACTGGACCGGGACATTCTCGATCCGGTGAATATCCTGGACGAGATCGAAACCGTGCTGCAGATCCAGTGCGCACCCATCAATTGGCCGCTGGGCATGGGTAAACAATTCAAGGGCTCATACAACCTTTATACGGATACCATCCATGTGTATCAGCCGGGACAGGGTGATCGCATTCCAGACGATGTGCGTATCCAGGGGCTGGACAGCGTGGAGGCCCGCCAGTTGCTTGGAGACGACTATGAGCAGGAGAGGGAGGCCATAGAACTGGTGAAAGGTGCCAGTCATCGCTTTGAGCTGGAAGACTATCTGGCGGGGCGAATGACTCCGGTCTATTTCGGCACGGCCCTGGGAAATTTCTCGGTGCGGGAGATGCTCGATGATTTCGTTCAGTGGGCGCCATCACCCCGGGAGAGGGCGACCGAAACCCGGATCGTGAAGGCTGATGAGGAAGCCTTCAGCGGCTTCGTGTTCAAGATCCAGGCCAATATGGATCCCAAACATCGGGACCGTGTCGCGTTCCTGCGCATCTGTTCCGGCGCCTATGAGAAGGGCATGAAAATGCGCCATGTCCGCATCGGCAAGGACGTCAAGATCTCGGACGCGGTCACCTTCCTGGCCGGCGAACGGGAGCAGGCGGAACTGGCGGTATCAGGCGATATCATCGGTTTGCACAACCACGGCACGATCCAGATCGGCGACACCTTCACCAGCGGTGAGAATCTCAAGTTCACGGGAGTACCCCATTTCGCTCCGGAATTGTTCCGCCGCATCCGCCTCAAGGACCCGCTCAAGCTCAAGCAGCTGCAGAAGGGACTGACCCAACTCTCCGAGGAGGGTTCGACCCAGGTGTTCATGCCCTTGCGCAACAATGACCTCATCGTGGGTGCCGTGGGTGCCCTACAGTTCGAGGTGGTGGCATTCCGCCTTGCCGACGAGTACAAGGTGGATTGTCTCTATGAACCGGTCAATGTCTACAGTGTGCGCTGGGTGGAGTCGGACAAGCCGGCCAAGCTGGAAGAATTTCGCAAGAAGGCTCACGACAATCTGGCCCTGGATGCCGGCAATTGTCTGGCCTACCTGGCACCCACACGGGTCAACCTCAGCCTCATGGAGGAGCGCTGGCCCGATATCCGCTTTCTGGCCACCCGGGAGCACTGATGCAATTCGAAGTTTCAGCGACCGACGGTGAGGCGCGGCGCGGCGTCATGCACTTCGCCAGGGGCGCGGTGCAGACACCTGCCTTCATGCCGGTGGGTACCTATGGCAGCGTCAAGGGTCTCACCCCTCAGCAGGTGGAATCCACCGGCGCGGACATCATTCTGGGCAACACCTTTCATCTGATGCTGCGACCGGGCACCGATATCATCCGCAGGCACGGTGACCTGCATGATTTCATCGGCTGGCACAAACCCATACTCACCGATTCCGGTGGCTTTCAGGTATTCAGCCTGGGCGCCATGCGCAAGATCAGCGAGGAAGGGGTGAGTTTCCGCTCGCCGGTGGACGGTGACAAGGTGTTCCTGGGCCCCGAGTCTGCCATCGCAGTGCAGCAGGCCCTGGGTGCTGACGTCATCATGGTGTTCGATGAATGCACGCCCTATCCCGCGACGGAAGCCGCCGCCCGGCAGTCCATGGAGTTGTCCCTGCGCTGGGCACGCCGCTGCCAGGCAGCACATGGCGATCATCCCTCCGCGTTGTTCGGCATCGTGCAGGGGGGCATGTACACCCATTTGCGCAAGGAATCCATGGCAGCGTTGGTTGATCTGGATTTCGACGGGTATGCCGTGGGAGGCCTGTCGGTTGGGGAACCCAAGGACGAGATGCGTCAGGTGATCGAAGAAGTCGTACCCGCCATGCCGGCAACTCATCCCCGGTATCTGATGGGAGTCGGCACGCCGCAAGACATCGTGCATGCGGTGACTCACGGCATCGACATGTTTGATTGTGTGATGCCCACCCGCAATGCCCGTAATGGGCACCTGTTCACCTCCCGGGGATTGCTGCGACTGCGCAATGCCCGCTACCGGGACGACACCAGTCCGCTGGACCCGGATTGCAGTTGCTACACCTGCAGCAATTTCAGCCTGGCCTACCTGCATCATCTTGATAAATGTAAGGAAATGCTGGGTGCCCAGTTGAATACCCTGCACAACCTGAGCTTCTACCAGCGCCTCATGGGGAATTTGCGTCAGGCTATAGAACAGGGTAGATTGGGCGCCTTCGCGCATGCCTTCCATTCCGCCCAGCAGGAACTGCAGGACGGCGGGGAAATTTCAAACCAGCGGCCTTGAAACCGGGGACCCGGACCGCAACAACATCAGCCTGAGAGAGCACACTATGGATTTCCTGTTTCCCATTGCCTATGCCCAGGAGCCGGCGGCGCCCAGCGCCACCTTCAACCTGATTTTCATCGGCGGCATGTTCCTGCTGTTCTACCTGATCCTGTGGCGTCCCCAGGCCAAGCGTGCCAAGGAACACCGGGAGCTCATCGCCAGCATCAACAAGGGGGATGAAGTCATGACCTCCGGTGGCATTCTGGGTACTGTCACCCGGGTCAGTGAGGACTATATCGCCATCGAAGTGGCCAACGGCCTGGAACTCAAACTGCAAAAGTCCTCTGTGGCGGCTGCCCTCCCCAAAGGCACCATAGGAAACATCTGAGCCCATGCTGAATCGCTATCCGCTGTGGAAAAACCTGCTGATCCTGGTAGTGATCTTGCTGGGCATGCTGTATTCCGCGCCCAATCTGTTCCCCGACGATCCCGCCCTGCAGGTTTCCCATGAAAGCGAGCCGGTGACCCTTGCCGACCTGGGGGTCATCACCAGTGCCCTGGAGGCGGCCGGCATCGAGTATTTCGGCGAAGCGGTGGAAGGCGAAAGCGCCATGGTCAGGTTGTTCAATCTGGAGGATCAGCTGCGGGCCAAGACCGCCATCGAGGAGGCGCTCACCACCCAGTACATCGTGGCGCTGAACCTGGCTCCCACCACGCCGGCCTGGCTGCAGGCCATCGGCGCCGGCAAAATGAATCTGGGGCTGGATCTGCAGGGCGGGGTGCACTTCCTCATGGAAGTCGACATGGATGCGGCCATCGAGCGCCGCATGGAGGACAATCTCAGCAATATCCGCAGTCAGCTGCGCACCGCCCGCATCCGTTCCACCGGACTGCAGTTGATCAGCAATGCCCATATCGAAGTGCGCTTCGCCGATGAGGAGGCGCGTGCCACCGCCCGCTCCGAGTTGCGCGACGGCTTCCCGGAACTCCTGTTCCAGAATCGTCAGGAGGGTGGTGACTACATTCTCGACCTGCGACTCACGGAAGAAACCATCCTGCAGATACAGCGGGACACCCTGCAGGCCAATCGCACGACCCTGCTGAACAGGGTGGATGCCCTCGGTGTGGCCGAGCCCACCGTGCAGCAGCAGGGTGCGGATCGCATCGTGGTGGAATTGCCCGGTGTGCAGGACCCCGCCCAGGCCATCCGTATCCTGCAGCGCATCGCCACCCTGGAGTTCCACCTTGAGGCCTCCCCAGGCGCCTCACCCCTCAGCTACGAGACCTACGAATACCAGGGGCTTACCGTGAACGTGGACAACGATGTCATTCTGCAGGGTGACCGGGTCAGTGCCGTGGCGGCCACTCTGGATGAGAACGGCCTGCCCCAGGTGTCCATCACCCTGGATGCCCAGGGTGCCCAGCAGATCAATCGGGTGACCCGTGACAATGTGGGCCGCCTGATGGACATCCTGTTGATCGAAACCAAGTCCCGCTCCGTCACCACCCGCAACGAACTGGGGGAGGAGGTGGAGGAGATCGAGTTCTACGAAGACAAGCGGCTGATCAGCCATGCCACCATCCAGACGGCCCTGGGCCGCCAGTTCCGCATCACCGGTCTCAGTCAGCGGGAAGCCAATGACCTGTCCCTGTTGATCCGCTCCGGGTCCCTGGCCGCACCCATGACCATTGTGGAACAGTCGGTGATCGGGCCCACCATGGGCCGGGAGAACCTTGAGCAGGGCGTGGTGGCGGTGCAGATCGCATCGGCCCTGGTGGTGTTGTTCATGCTGGCCTATTACCGGCTGTTCGGAGTGGCAGCCAATCTGGCCCTGATCTGCAACATCTTCCTGATCATCGCCGTGATGTCCTCCATCATCCCCGCGACCCTGACCCTGCCGGGCATTTTCGGCATCGTCCTCACGGTAGGCATGGCGGTGGATGCCAATGTGCTGATCTTCACCCGCATAAGGGAGGAGCTCAAGGCCGGCATGTCTCCCCAGCAGGCCATCGATGCCGGCTACGACCGCGCCTTCACCACCATCCTCGATGCCAACCTCACCACCTTCCTGGTGGCGGTGGTGCTGTTCTCCATCGGCACGGGTCCGGTGAAGGGTTTTGCCGTCACCCTGATGATCGGCATCGTGACCTCCATGTTCACCGCCATCATGGGTACCCGTGCCCTGGTAAACCTGTTCTACGGCGGAAGACGGGTCAAGACCCTGTCCATTGGTGGCAATCTGAGCCCGGTCCAGGCCGGCGTGACGGGTAACGCCTGATGGCCAGGCTGCCGACGGTGGATCTCAATTTCGACTTCATGGGGCGACGCCGCTTTGCCGCCATCGGTTCGGCCGTGCTGGTCATCGCCTCGCTGATTTCCCTGCTGGTGAATTCCCTGCAATTCGGCCTGGACTTCACCAGCGGCACGTCCATCCGCCTGGCCTATGAGGACACCGTGGATGTCCGCGGTGTCAATCAAACCCTGGCGGATCTCGGCTATGAAGATGCCGTGGTGGTGACCTTCGGATCCGACCGGGAAATCCGAATCCTGTTGCCGGTGGATGCGACCGTGGCTGAAGGGGAGCAGGCTGCCGAGGCCATGGCCTTTGGCGAGCGTATTGCGCAATTGCTGCGCCAGGACAGCGGCAGCGGCATCACACTGCTGGGATCGGATTTCGTCAGCGCCAAGGTAGGTGAGGAACTGGCGGAACAGGGCGGCCTGGGCATGCTGGTGGCCCTGGGCATGATCATGATCTACATCTCGGTGCGCTTTCAGTACAAGTTCGCGGTGGGTGCGGTAACGGCCCTGGCCCATGATGTGATCATCGTGCTGGGCGTGTTCTCCATCTTTCATCTTGAATTCAACCTCACCGTGCTGGCGGCCCTGCTGGCGGTGGTGGGCTACTCCCTCAATGACACCATCGTGGTGGCTGATCGCATCCGGGAAAACTTCCGCCGCCTGCGCAAGGGCACTGCGGAGGAAATGGTCAATTATTCCCTGAACCAGACCCTCAGCCGCACCATGATCACCTCCCTGACCACCCTGCTGGTGCTGGTCAGCATGCTGGCTGTGGGTGGCGATTCCATTCGTGGTTTCGCCATTGCCCTGACGGTGGGTGTGGTGGTGGGCACCTACTCGTCGATCTATGTGGCCAGCAGCATGATCCTTTACATGAAAGTGACCCGTGAGGATCTCATGCAGCCGGTGAAGGAAGGCGCCGAGCTGGACGCCATGCCCTGACATTCCCGTCGCTGCAAGCCCGGTACTTCGTTCAACCCGCTTGGGATTCCGGTCCGTTCACTGCTGAGGTTTCATCCAGCTGCCGGATGATGTCTGCTATGGCCGCAGTGCCGGCTATCTCCCGCTGTTCCTCCAGAATCTTCTGCAGGATATCCATGGTGGTCAACGGATTGGCCAGGACCACACGGAACACCGTGATCTTGCCGCGCCCATACTTCAGGGGTGTCAGCTGGGTGCGGGACACAAAGGATATGCCGCGATTGCGCTGGATTTTCTGCAAAGCCCGGGTCAGCTCGTTGAGCAGCCCGTTGCAGCGTTGAATCTGTGCGGGGTCACCATTGTCCAGCAAGGCACGAGCCCGGGGCGGCACGTAGCGATAGGTGAGGATGTTCAGTTCGGGCTCACTGATCAATTCGAAATCCGGCGTCTGCTGGATGAGATCGGCAAATGCCCTGGCCTTGTCGATCCCCTCATCGATGAGCAGCTCATAGCCGCGCCGACCGATGATATGGAGCCCGGCGTTCACCAGGATGGACATGCCGGGCCTGGATCCCTCCACGCTGTGGCTGCCGATGTCCTTGGAGCCCCGACGAATGATGTATTCGGCGTGGTGTTCCACACTGGCGAGTGTCTCGGGCCGCCTGAACACACACAGGCCGGCCCCCATGGGCACATACAATTGCTTGTGGGCGTCCAGGGTGACTGAATCCGCCCGTTCCAGACCTTTCAGCAGATGGCGGTAACGTCGGGAAAACAGGGTGGGGCCACCCCAGGCGGAATCCACATGGAAGTGGATGGACTGTTCAGCCGCCAGATCCGCCATGGCATCCAGGGGATCGACGCTGCCGGTTTCCGAGGTGCCGCAAATTCCCACCATGGCCATGATGCGGTAGCCTTCGGCTTGCAGGCGACCACAGGTTTCCCGCAGACGGTCCATGCGCAGCTTGTTGCGGGCATCGGTTTCCACCGCCACCAGCTGACGACCGCCTATCCCCAGAATATCCGCGGCCTTGCCCAGGGAATAATGGCCGCGTTCCGACACCACCACCGCCAATCCCCTGCAGCCGTAATGTGTGAGGCCTGCCGCCATACCTTCCTGTGCAACACCGTCGAACCCCGCAGCGGGAGGCAATGCGTTATTGCGTGCCGCCCACAGGGCCGTCAGGTTGGCGATGGTTCCGCCGGAACAGAAACTGCCGATGGCATGATTGCGGTCGTGCATCCAGCGTCGGTAAAAATCGTCGGATTGCTGGTAAACCAGCCGGTGAATCATGCCGATCACCTGGCGCTCCAGGGGAGTGAAGGCCTTGGAGGTTTCCACTTTGACCAGGTTCTGGTTGAGGGCCAGCATGATGCGTGACAGGGGCAGCATGAAATAGGGAAGTGCGGAGGTCATGTGGCCCACGAAGCTGGGCGAGGCCACATGCACGGACTGGGCCACCAGTTTGTCCATCAGGAACTGGGTATGGTCCGACACATAGGTAGGCTGTTCAGGAATCCGGGAACTGGAAAAATCCTTTTCGATGTCAGCCAGCTTGCGCTCCGACGCGACGATATGGGCCTGCAGGAAGCCGGCCAGATCCCGGGCGATAGACTGGTCTATCTGTCCCAGGGTGGAATCCGGCGCCTCCGGCACCGTGAAGATGCGGTGCAGGCTCTCCAGCGACGCTTCAGCGGGTTTGCGCGGCTTGCTCAAAAATCGTCGTAGCCTTCGGTCAGCTCGATGTATACCCCGGAAGGATCGGTGATGAAGGCAATCTTCAGACCGATGCTGGGTATGTCCCGATAGGCGATGTCAAAGCTGACACCCTTGGCCAACAAGGCATTGCAGAATGCCTCCAGGTCATCCAGTTCGAAGCCGATATGGTCGATGGCCCGGCCCTGGGTGGGCAGGGTGGGCTCCTGGCTGTTGCCGAAACTCAGGTTCATGCCGGGCACATTGGTGGTTGTGGCAATCCGCCCCCGGGGCCGCAATTCCGTGCTGAACATGTCCATATACCAGGCCAGCAGTTCCTGGTACTGGGGTGTAATGAAATGGATATGGTAGCCGGCCACTTCCACCGCCAGCGACTGGTCTTCCTGCATTTCCACCCGGACCCCGTCCGGCAGGGTCACATAGGCATTGGGCTGACCTTCGGCGCCGGTGAATTCCGAATCCACCGTGTAGCCGGCAGCCCGCCAGCGGGCCAGCCAGTCCGCCATATTGCGCACCTTGAAACCGAAGTGGTCCATGACGGTTCCCAGGGAGCCTCCGGTGGGGGCCCGGGGTGTGAGCGCCACCAGCATGTTGGGCAGGCGTATGGCGGTCAGACTGCCTCTTTCAACCACCACTCCGCCGAAGTGGTCGGTCCATATCCGCTTGTGCAATTCGACGTCCGATACGTTCAGGTGGACGTGGCCATAGGCCAGCCCGTTCCCATTGGGGACAGCCAATTGAGCCTCGGCAATGCCCCAGGGTCCTAACAGCAGCAGGAGCGTAACGGCTGTCTTGCGCAGCATTCTGTGGGTTGTGTTCATGGGATTCGCTCAGGGTGGTGGTCAGGGTCTGGCTGGCAAGCATAGGACAATCCGCCATTTCAGTACAGGCTGCCGACCGGTTTGCTGCGCTTGTGTTTTCGGTTCGCTCCTTTACACTGTGGCAGGTTCCGCGTGTCGGCGGAACCCGCTCAGCCAGTAAAGATCGCGACCGTCGCGGCGATAAGAAGACAGGAATGGCTTGCCAGAATCGGGAATGAAGATCGAGTAAAAACACAAAAGCAGCAGCACAGGGACCCCCAATCGCGCCTCCGTCGTCTATGGCAAAATCCGCAACGCTCGTTCAACTCAGTGTAGTCCTGTGCCTGCTGTGCCTCACGGGAGTCGTCCGTGGACAGAACACGGACCTGTTTCCCCGACCAGCCGAGCTGGAACCTGCCGTGCAGTTCTGGATCCGGGTCTATACCGAGGTGGATACCCAGAGCGGCTTCCTCCACGATTCCCAGAACCTGTCGGTGATTTACCGGCGCCTGCCGCTGGATCGCACCGAAATCGAGAAACACCGCTCCCAGATCCAGGAGGATCTCAAGGTGCTGGCCACCGGCAAGCGCACTGGTCTAACCGCCAGTCAGAAAGACACACTGGATAAATGGCCAACCGGTGTCACCAATGCCACCCTGGCCCAGGCGGCTGCCACTGTGCGTTGGCAATTGGGTCAATCCGACCGCTTTCTTTCTGGACTGCAACGCTCCGGCGCCTACCGTCCCCACATCAATCAGGTCATCCGGGAAAAGCGCTTGCCCCTGGAGCTGGGTGTGCTGCCCCATGTGGAGTCGTCGTTCAATCCCCGGGCTTTTTCCAGCGCATCCGCTGCCGGCATGTGGCAGTTCGGCTCCGCTACCGGCAAACGCTTCATGCGCATCGATCACATCGTGGATGAGCGCATGGATCCCTACACCGCGACCGCCGCCGCCATGAGCCTGCTGGAATACAATTACAGCATCCTGGGCACCTGGCCGCTGGCCCTGACCGCCTACAATCATGGAGCGGGTGGCATGGCACGGGCAGTGCGGGAGATGGGTACCGACCGCATCGAAACCATCATCGCCAATTACAAGGGGCGTGCCTTCGGCTTTGCCTCGCGCAATTTCTATCCCCAGTTCCTCGCCGTGCTGGACGTGGAAAACAATGCCAAACGGTACTTTGGTGATGTGCGCTTTGACCCCGCGCCGGATTTTGTCGAGGTCACCACTGACGCCTTCATCGATGCGGAAGTGCTGGCCCGTTCCGTGGGCATCAGCCTGGAACAGCTGCGTGCCGACAACCCCGCCTTGCGACCGGTGGTATGGGAGGGAAGCAAGCGCATACCCAAGGGATTTCCCGTCAAGCTGCGCCGCCAGGTGGCGCCGGAACCTCACAGGTTGCTGGCCCAGATTCCAGCGGATTTCAAATTCGGCATCCAGACCCCGGATGTGTCCTACACCGTGGTGAAGGGGGACAGCCTGTCGGTCATTGCGCGCCGCTTCAATACCACGGTTGCGCAACTGGTTTCACTGAATCAACTGGCCAGCAGTCATCGCATTGCCATTGGTCAGCGCCTGTTGTTGCCCCAGGGCGCAGACGACCAGCGCCTGGTATTGGCCAGCAGCGCTGCGCTGCCGGTCAATGCACCGGAACCCAAACCCGAGGACGGCATCTACAGTGTGCGACGGGGAGACACCGTGTCTCTCATTGCCGCGCGCTTCAATGTGGGTGAAGGTGAGCTGTTGCGGGTCAATGCACTGCAGGACCCCCATCGCATATACCCCGGCCAGCAGCTGACCTTGCCTGGCTTTGAGAGCAGCCTGCAGGTCATCGATGCCAACGGTGTGCCGCAGCCGCCGACTGAGATCAGTTATGGCGACGAGACGGCACCTCTGGTAGCGGAGGCACCGGCTAGCGTTGAGTCGGTTGTCGAGATCGCCACCGTCGCACAGTCCGAGGCTCCGACGTCACAATCCGGTGCCGTGGCAGAGCCGGCCGAACCTGAGCTTCCTGAGGAAACGATCCCGCCCCTGCAATTGGCTTTGGTGGATGATGGGCTGTCCGGCACCCAGGCGTTGCCCGATGGCGAGGAACTGAATGCCCTGGAAACCACCCTGGACGAGCAGGCCGAGGCCGTGGAACCGGCGCTGACTGTCGAGCAGAACAACGAGGTGCTGCGGGATGCCCTGGCCGCTGATCCGTCGGATTACGCCGTGGCAGCGGACAACACCATTGAAATTCAGGCATCGGAAACCCTCGGTCATTACGCGGACTGGTTGGGTATTCAGTCCTGGGACATCCGTCGCCTCAACAACATGACTTACGCAGAGCCGGTCATCATCGGCAAACGCCTGAAGCTGAGCTTCAAGGATGTCAGCGCCGACCAGTTCGAGGCCAGACGGCGGGAATTTCATCTGCAACAACAGCAGTCATTTTTTGCCAGCTACCGCATTCAGGATGTTGAGCACTATAAGGTGAAAGCCAACGACAATCTCGGCTCCATCGCCCGCCAGCGCTACCAGACCCCCATCTGGCTGTTGCGCCAATACAACCCGGATCTGGATTTTGCTCGGGTGCAGATCGGTCAGGAAGTCGTGTTCCCGCTGCTGGAGGCGGTCAACTGATTCCAGTCACGGTTCAGCAACCGACGCCGGCGGCCACCGTGGTGCTGGTGCGACAAGGCCAGTTGCGGCCGGAAGTATTGCTGCTGAAACGCAACGACAATCTGGTGTTTGCACCCGGCTGCTGGGTATTTCCCGGTGGCAGGATTGATGCGGGCGACTACGAGGCCAAACACGGTGCCATGGAATACCCTGCGGCCTGCCGGGCAGCGGTGCGGGAGACCCGTGAGGAAGCTGGCATCGCGCTGCACGCAGAGCGGCTGATCCACATGGCCCATTGGACCACGCCGGAAAATCTGCCCCGTCGTTTCAGCACCTGGTTTTTCCTCTATCCTCTCACCGAGCCTGTGGAGGTGCAGGTGGACCGCGGAGAGATCCTGGACCACCGTTGGCTGACTCCCGCGGACGCGCTGGTTGAACACCGGGCCGGACGTCTGCGTATTCCTCATCCCACCCTGGTGACCCTGACTGACCTGCAGGGTGACGAGTCACTGAGCCATCTCATCCGCAGGGTTCGCAGTGCGGATATCAAGGTTTTTCCGCCACAATCACCGTTTTACCGACCGCGGGAGATGGGCTTTTCCCGCTCCTGAGGATTCCGTCGCGCGTGCTTCTCTGCTGGTCCGGGCTCCTGGCGCTGTGCTTGCTTTTGTGTCCGGGTTAGTGGGATAGTTACGACCGTTGTGCTGAAACACTTTGACCCCCTGCGCGGTCAGTAGTCCTGACAAAATCAGCACTTGGGATGTCACGCAAACCTGACTGAAGAGCCCACAATGCCGTCTCCCACATTTACTTCACTGCGTCAGACTTTAAAGAACGTTCGCCGTCGCCACAGCCGGTTGTTCCTGTTGAAGCAGGGCAGTATCGCTGTCATGGCCACCACGATTCTGGTGCTTGCCATGAGCTCCCTGGCAGCCTGGCTGGACCCGGGCCGCAACGGCAGCATTGCACTCTTCTTCGTCACCGTGTCCGCCATTGCCGCCATCCTGTGGCGGTTGACGCACCTGTTGCGCATCAAGCGTGCCGATGACCAACACCTGGCGCAGTATGTCGAAGACCATATCCCGGATTTCGAGCAGCGCCTGCTGACGTCCCTGGAATTCAGCGATGAGGAACTGCGACATGGCCGCAAGGGCGTGTCGTCCCAGTTTATCCAGCAGCTGTGGCAGGATGCCCAGGAGCATGTGCAGCGTCAGCAACAGCAGGTAGAAACGGTTATTCCTGCCAGGACCTCCTGGCTGTCATTTGCCTACGCCAGCGGCGTGGTGCTGGTGGTGGCTCTCCTCTTCGTCAGTTCCGATACCCTGCTCAAAGCCGGTGGCAAACTGGCGTGGCCGTTTGCTATCGCGGTGCCGGTGCCGGAGATTCCGGTAGTGCAATTGCCGGTGTCCATCACCGTTGAGCCGGGAGATCTGGAACTGCAGCGTGGCAGCAGCGTCACGATCATAGCCCAGGTCAACAATGCCCGGCCGGCATCGGTGAATTTGCGGGTACAGGAAGACAATGTGAACTGGCGCGACTACACCATGTCCCTGGATGGCAGCGGTTCCGACAGCGCCAACTACAGCTATTTCATTCCCGCCCTGGAGGAGGATGTGACCTATTACATCACCTTCACCGAGGGATCAGAGTTCAACTCTCCGCAATTTTCCATCGCATTGTTCGATCTACCCCAGGTGGAACAGATCGACGTGGCCTTCGATTATCCCGACTACACGGGGATGACCGATGAAGTGACCGAGAATGGTGGAGACATGGTCGTGCCGGAAGGCACGGTGGTGGAGCTGGACATCAATTTCAACAAGGCCATTGCCTCCGCAGTGCTGGAATTCGATCCCTCCTATGACGAGGAAGGCGCCGAGCTGCGGCATTACGACAACCTGGAATTGAGCATCGACGGCAGTACCGGCAAGGCCCGTTTCGTGGTGAGCGAGGATGGGGTCTACCGTGTCAGGGCCAGGGATTTTGACAATCTGGAATCCAGTGATCCCCTGGATTATTTCATCCGCGCCATCAAGGATACGCCACCGGAACTGGCGCTGAAGCGCCCGGGCAAGGATGAAGAGGTCATGCCGCTGGAGGAGGTGGTGCTGGAGGTGGACGCCAGCGACGATTACGGACTCAGCAAATTCACCCTGAATTACAGCGTGGTGGGCAGTGACGAGATGGGCGTGGATTTTCTGCCGGAGCCCAATCTGCGCAGCGTCTCGGGAAACGAGCTCATTTATCTGGAGGACCTGGGTGTGGAGCCCGGTGACTTCGTCAGCTACTACCTGACATTGGCGGACAACAATGGTCTGAATGGACCAACGGAAGTGGTGTCCGACATTTACTTCCTGCAGGTGATTCCCACCGATCAGGAGTTTCGCCGCTCGCAGCAGGGTGGCGGTGGCGGTGGTGGCGGTGGCCAGCAGGGCGGCGACAGCAGTGCCCTGGTGACGATCCAGAAGGACATCATTGCCGCCACCTGGAAATTGCGCAACCGGCAGGCACAGGTTTCCGCCGACGAGTTCAATGCCGATGCGGAGATCATTGCCGAATCCCAACGCGAGGCCACTGCGCGGGCCCGAATGTCCATCGACCGGCTGGCCGAGCGTCTTAATTTTTCCGATGATACCTACGACTCGGCGGTCCAGAATCTCAATCTGGCCATAGAACAGATGAATGTTGCGGTGGAGGAACTGGACAAACAACAGATCACCAGTGCGCTGAAGCCCGAGCAATCGGCACTGCAATACATACTCAAGGCCGAGGCCAGCATCAACCGCACCAATGTGGCCATGCAGCAGGGCGGCGGCGGTGGCGGCGGCGGTGGAGCACAGCAGGAGCGGGAAGACCTGCGCGAACTGTTTGAAATGGAGTTGGGACGCCTGGAAAACCGTTACGAAACGCCCAACAGCGCCGGCGGTGGTGCTGAACAGAACACCGAGGAAGCCAACAAGCTGGAGGAACTCGCCCGCCGTCAGGAAGGCCTGACCCGTGCCCAGCGCAATCTGGCCCGCCGTGAAGACCAGATGACCGAGGAACAGAAGCGCCGTGAACTGGAGCGACTCATGCGGCAGCAGGAGCAGTTGAGCCGGGAGGTGGCCCAGTTGTCTCAGCAATTGTCCCGTTCCCAGCAGGGTGCCCAATCCAGTTCACAGTCCCAATCCCAATCCCAATCACAATCACAGTCTTCGTCCCAGGGCGGTTCCCAGCAACAGGCAAGCAGTGGCGGCAGTCAGCAACAACAGGACCAGTTGCAGCGTGCCGCCGAGCAGATGCGCCAGGCGGCCGAGAGTGATGATGCAGCCATAGCGGCAGCCCTCAGTCAAAAGGCGCTGGAGAATCTGCGTGAACAGCAGCGCGCCATGAACCAGCAAACCGAAAGCTCGGTGAATCAACTGGCGCAGAATCTCAGCCAGCGGGGCCAGCAATTGCTGCAACAGCAGCGGCAGCTGCAGGAAGACCTCGCCTCCGCCAGTCGCCAACAGGGATTGGGACAGACCCGGCAATCCGTGCGGGAAGACGCCGAACTCCAGGCTCTCATCGAAGACCAGCAGCGCCAGCAGCGGGAACTGAAGGAGATCGAAGACATGCTGCGCGCCATCGTGGCCCGGGGTGACAACGAGGATCAGCGCCTGATGTCCCAGGCCCAGGCCGCCAGTCGGGATCTGCGCCCCATCCGGGAACAGATGCAGACCAGCAATCGGGTGTTGCGCAACGGCATGGTGAATCTGGCGGTGGATATCGAGAGTGAGATCGAGGACCAGATCGAGGCACTGAGTCGCAGCCTGGCGGGACTCAACCCGTCGGCACAGGCCACGCCTTCTGACCAGATCCAGCAGGCGGCCAGGGATGCAGCCGAACTGGCGGAGCAGGTACGGCAACTGGAGCAGCAGGTCCAGCAGTTCAGCCAGGGTGGTCAGGCGGGTGACAACAGCATCCGTCAGATGCGCGAACAGCTGGAGCGCAGTCAGCAGCTGGCCCAGCAATTGACCGATCAGCTGCAGAATCAGCAAGGCCAGCCAAGCCAGCCAGGTCAGCCAGGTCAGCCAGGCCAACCTGGTCAGCCAGGGCAGCAGGGCCAACCGGGACAGCCGGGGGCTGGCAGCCAGCAACCCGGCAACAATCAGCAGGCCAGCAATCAACAGGGCGGCCAGACAGGCGGTGCGCAGGATGGTCAGCAGGCGGGTGGTCGTGCCGGTGGCAATCGTGATAACCGGCTCGGTGGGGTCATCGATACCAGCGGCAATAATTCACCCTGGGGCAATGCACGGTCGATCCGCCAGCAGCTCACCCAGCAGGACATCGAGGATTTCCTCAATCAGCCGGAGCTGTTCAGAGAATTGCTGCAACCCATTTTGGAGTTGGAAGGGCAGTTGCGGGCCCAGGCGGAACTGGATCGCATCAACAACAAGTTGTATGCGGCCGTTGATGAAGACGTGCCGGAGGAATACCGGCAGCTGGTTGAGCAGTATTACCGGGTACTGTCGGAGAACCAGGGAACCGCTGACACAGCTCCATAGCGATGCCTTTCATGAACCAGAATTTGTTCACTGCAATAGAAGAAGGCAGATTTTCCTTTGCCTACGGTGTGAGCATCTGGGTTTTCCTGTTGCTGGTGCTGCTGCTGGTGGGCGCCACCTGGTTCACTTACCGGCGCACCACCCGGCCCCTGACCAGGGGCTGGAAAACCTTCTTCATCACCCTGCGGTCGGCCATCCTGGTTCTGTTGCTGGTGTGCCTGCTGCGTCCGGTCATCAGCACCTATCAGGTGACCCCCCAGGAGACCTACCTTGGCGTGCTCATCGATGATTCCCAGAGCATGCTGGTGGAAGATCTTGCGGGCAGCAGTTCGCGCCAGGACGCGGTACGCGACCTGTTGTTCAGCAATGGTGGTGTGCTGGAGGATTTGTCGCAGGCCTTCCAGGTGCGCACCTTCCGCTTCGACAGTGCCACCCAGCGCATCGGCGATGGCAGCGGTCTGACCGGCGCCGGCACCGTTTCCTCCATCGATCAGGCCCTGCGTTATGTGGACAGTCAGCTCAATGGCCTGCCCCTGGCGGGAGTGGTGCTGGTTTCCGATGGTGCTGACAACAGCGACTCCGATCCCCTGGTGACGGCCCAGGCCCTGGGTGCCCGGCAGATTCCCGTGTTCACCATCGGTGTGGGTCAGGAAAACATTCCCCAGGATATCGGCATCGTGGATGTGACAGCCGCCAAGACAGTGCTGGAGGGATCGGTGTTCGACGTGGAGGTCGCCCTCAATCACCAGGGCTACCAGGGGCGCCAGGTGGAACTCAGTATCATGGATGGTGAGATTCCTGTGGTCAGCGAAACCATCACCCTGGGTGAGGCCGGCGTCACCCGCCGTTATGATCTGGAACTCACGCCGGCACGGGAGGAGCTGATCGTCTATGACCTGCAGGTGGCCTTGCAGGATGACGAGATCATCGCCGAGAACAACAGTTACAGCTTCCTGGTGGACAATACCGAGAAGCCGGCGCTGGACATCCTCTACATCGAGGGCCATCCGCGTAACGAGTACAAATTCATCCGTCGGGCACTGGATGGTGACCGGTCGCTGCGGCTGGCCACTTATCTGCAGACCGGACCTGAGAAATACTACCGTCAGGGTATCGAATCCCCCACCGAGCTGAATGCGGGTTTTCCCACCAGCCGCGAGGAGTTGTACAGCTACGAGGCCATCATCCTCGGTGACATCGCCCAGACCTTTTTCAACAACGACCAGCTGCAGATGATCGATGACTTCGTCTCGGAGCGGGGCGGCGGGTTTCTGTTCAGCGGCATGGTGGACGAGGGATTCGCCAACACACCCATTGCCGACATCCTGCCGGTGACCCTGGTGCAGGAGCAGTTCCTGCCCACCCAGCTGCGCGGCGGTATTCGCCGCGGTGATCATCCAACGGGTGAATTGTTTATCCCCATGTTGACCCGTAATGGTGAGTTTTCACCGTTGTTGCGTCTGGCGGGAGACGATGCGGAGAACCGCCGCCTGTGGCAGCAGCTGCCGGAGTTGCAGGGAATTCACGTCACCGGGCGTGCCAAGCCGGGCGCCACCGTGCTGCTGGAGCACCCCCTGTTGCAATACCAGAACCAGGCGTTGCCTGTCATCGCCTCCCAACGCTACGGCTCAGGGCGCAGCATGATCGTTGCCACGGCCAGCACCTGGCGCTGGCAGATGATGATGCATTCCGAAGACCAGTCCCATGAAACTTTGTGGCGGCAGATGATGCGCTGGTTGACCGTATCGGCACCGGAGCGGATCAGCGTGCAGTTTGACCGTGAGTTTTACAATGTCGGCGATGAGGTCACCCTCAGTGCCGCGGTCCTGGATGAGCAGTACCAGCCGGACAACGACGCGACCCTGTGGGTGCAGGTCACCGATGCCCAGGACCAGGTGCGTGACATCCCGATGGAATGGGACATCGAACAGGATGGTGTCTACCGTGCCCGCTTCAACGTCGAGATGGAAGGTGTGCACAGTCTGCTGGTGGATGTGGCCAGTGCCGCGGGTGACGCGGCCAAGGACAGTTCGGAAAAGACAGCCGCGTTCGTGGTGACGCCGTCGCGACGGGAGTATGCCAACGCCGGCATGGATTCGGCCCTGCTGGCGCGTATCGCGGACAGCAGTGGTGGCAAGTACTATCCCCTGGCCCAGGGTGGCAGTCTGCCCGATGAAATTCAGTACGTGCCCAATGCCTACTCCCGCGAGGTGCAGGAGGATCTGTGGGATACCCCCTGGCTGCTGGGCTTGCTGATCGCCATGATGAGTGCGGATTGGATCAGCCGCCGAATGAAAGGTCTGTCGTGATGGATATGCTGTCCAGACATCAGGTGTGGAAGGGGCTGCGCTTCGGTCTGGCCCTGCTTGCCCTCGTGACCGCCCAGGCCGGTGTGGCTCAGTCTGACCCATCCGCTGCCGCCAATTATTTCCTCGAGCGGCCGGAGAGCAGCAAATATGCAGTGATCCTCACCGGACCTTCGGTGGGGGAGGAGACCCTGGCGCGCTTCCGTCAATGGTCCTACACGCTGCATGATGTATTGATTCGGGATTACGGTTATACGTCGGATTCCATCACATTGCTCATGGGTGACGGAAGTGATGCTTCACCAGGCAGTGTGCGTATCGACGGGGCCTGTGACCGTGAGCAGATCCAGGGTCAACTGGCTACCCTGCAGGCCAGGGTGAAGGATGGTGACCAGATTACCCTGTTTCTCATCGGTCATGGCTCAGGTCGGGAGGATGAAGCCAAATTCAATATTGTCGGTCCTGATATCACCGGAAACGAATTCGCCGACATGCTGGATGCCTTTGATGCCCAGGACATGGTCATAGTCAATACCACGAGTGCCAGCTACGGGTTTTCCGCATCCCTGTCCAGTGAGGGCAGGGTGGTGATATCGGCCACCCGGTCGCCGGCGGAGCGCTATGACCCCATGTTTTCCGAGTATTTCATCGAGGCCCTCGACGGACGCAATGGTGATCGGGACAAGAATAACCGTGTGTCCATGCTGGAGGCCTTCAACTATGCCAAGCAGAGTGTGGAGCAGTACTACGAGGAGCAGGGTCGTCTGGCCGCCGAGCATGCCAGTCTGGACGACAACGGCGATGCGCTTTTCACCCTCAATCCGGCACCCAGTGACTCTGATGGACGCCTGGCGGAAATAGCCTATATCGATGTATTGCGTGCCACCGATGAAAATCTGCCACCCCAGGCTCTGGCGCTGAAAGCCCGCATGCAGGAACTTGAGCGGGAAGTGTTCATTCTGCGTGGCCGCAAGGCCGACTTCCTGGCGGCGGATTATTGGGGCCGCATGGAAGAATTACTGGTAGACCTGGCTCGCACAACGGAGCAATTCAATGGACTCGCTGGACAGACATCCAATGCAGCACAGTAAACCGTTCAATCCCGGCGCCGCGCTCTGGCTGATTGCCATTCTTGCGGTGCCGCAACTGGCTCCGGCACAACCGGTGGATTTCGGTCGGGACGCCACTGACGATGCACCCCTCATGCGTGGTGAGCAGCTGTTTCAGACCGGCTCTTTCGTGGCTGCGGCGGAGGTATTCAAACAGGCGGACGGGTTGGACCGTGCCGAGGGTGTGGTAGGTGCCAGCCGCTCCTACGCCATGATGGGAAATCATGCCGATGCCATCAAAGTCTGCGAGGAGGCCATTCCGGGTCGGGATTATGCCGAGCATCCCCTTATCGCCACCCAGCTTGCCGAAGTGCTGCGAAGTGTGGGACGTTCCGCCGAGGCGTTGGATATTCTGCGGGCCGTAGTTGAGGGTCCGCTGGAGCCGCCGGTGCGATCCCTGGTGCAGTATGGCAGCCTGTTGAAATTTGTCGGACAGCGCAATGCTGCCACACCGGTTCTGGAGCAGGCCATCCAGCGTTACGACGATGGCCTGGTGTTTGCGTCCGAAGACGTGGCCATGGTGGCGCTGGCTGCCTGGTTGCTGGACCGCTTCCATGATGCCAACAGCCTGTTCGGTGAAGCCGTGCGAGCCAATCCCAACAACCTGGAGGCGCACCAGTTGTGGGGTGACCTGTTTCAGGAAAAATACAATGCCGCGGAAGCGGAGCGCTCCTATCAGGACATCCTCGAGATCAATAACCGCTATGTCCCCGCGCTGGTGGGCATGGCCCGGGTGCAGGGTGATCAACGTGCGCTGCAGCGAGCCCTGGCCATCAACCCCAGTTATGTCCCCGGTATCGAGACCTATGCCCTGATGTTGCAGCGCAACAATCGGCGGGACGAGGCACGCAATTTCTTTGAGCAGGCCCTGGCCGTCAATCCTGAAGCGCTGAATGTGCTGAGTGCCATGGCCGCCGATGCCGCCATGCACGAGCGCATGGCCGAATACGAGGAGCTCAAGGCGCGGGTGCATGCCTTCAGCCCGAACAACCCGGTGTTCCTGGCCAACGTGGCAGACGTGTTCGGCAACAACTACCGATTCACCGAGGCCGTGCAATACGCCCGGGAAGCCATTGCCGTCGATCCAGCCTACTGGCAGGCCTACACCCTGCTGGGTACCAATCTGGTCCGCCTGGGGGAAGAGGAGGAAGGCAAGTTGAACCTGGAGGTCGGTTTCGAAAACGACCCGTTCAATGTCATGACGTCCAACACACTCAAGGTGTTCGACACCCTGGCCACATACGAAACCCTCGAGAGCGAGCATTTCAAGGTGCAGATGAGCAGCAACGATGCGGACATCCTGTGGCCTTATCTGGAGCCCCTGTTGGAGGAGGCCTGGACCACCCTGAGTGCCAAATACGGCTTTGAGCCCGAGTCTCCCGTGCTGATCCAGGTGTTCGAGAATTCGGAGGACTTCGCGGTGCGGTCAGTGGGCCTGCCGGACATCGGCCCATTGGTGGGCATTTGTTTCGGCAAGGTGATCACCCTCATTTCCCCGGATACCCTGACCGCCAACTGGCAGGAGATCGTGTGGCATGAATTCATGCACGTCATCACCCTGCAGATGACCGGCAATCGCATGCCCCGCTGGCTGTCGGAGGGCATCTCCGTTTGGGAGGAGTCCGAGGGCCGTCCCTACTGGGGCCGCCGCCAGGGTCTGGACCTGGTGCGTGCCGTGCAGCAGAACAAACTGCTCCATGTGGGCAATCTGAATGCCGGTTTCACCGGTGCCGAGACCAATGCCGATCTGGGGTTCGCCTACTTCCAGTCCTATCTGGTGGTGGACTACATCACCGAGGAATATGGCTTCGACAAGCTGGTGGAACTGGTGAAGCAATATGCCTTGATCAAGGAAGAGAACGACATGTTCGTGGATGTGTTCGATGAGTCCCTGGAGTCATTCGATGCCGGATTCCGCACCTGGGCCGACCGCCGGGTGGAGGCCATTAATGTCTATGTGCATACCGAGGACGTGCCTGATGAAGGGGAAGGCCATGGCCATGGCATCCGGGAAAATTCCAGTGCCATCCTGGCCGAGCTCTACAACAACACCTCGCTGAAACAGCACATGCTGCAGCGTATCCAGAACGAGCCGCGGGATTTCCAGGCCTATCTGCAATTGGGCATTGTGCTGTTCAAGGAGGACAATTTCGAGGAGGCCCGCCGCTATCTGGAGGCCGCTCATGACATGATGCCGGATTACACCGGCTATCCCAGCCCGCCCCTGGTGCTGGCCCAGATTTACGAGCGGGAGGGCAATCGGGCCGGCCAGCTGGAGCAGTTGAAACTGCTGTTGCAGAATCAGCAGCACGATTTTGATTCCGCCATGATCCTGGCCGCGGCGGCGGTAGAAGCTGGCAACGTGGAAGAGGCCGGGTATTACCTGGATCGCGCCCTGCAGGTTGACCCTTACCGTATCGATGTGCACAGGCTCAAGGCCAGCTTTGCGGACCTGGTGAATGATCCCCAGATGGCCGTCACCGAGTACGAAGTTCTGCTGAAGCTGGATATCAATGATCCGGTGGAGGCACAAACCAATCTGGCGGCAGCCTATCTGCGTAACGGCCAGCACGACGAAGCCCGCCGCAATGTTCTCAGTGCCCTGGAAATTGCTCCCAGTTACCAGCGGGCCCAACAGGTGCTGCTGCAGGCCGTGGACAGCAGGCCTTGAAGACTTTTTTCCGCCACCTTGCCCCGGCCTGTCGGCCTCGTCCGGTTCTGTCCCTGACCGTCGGGCTGCTGCTCCTGTGTCTGGGTAACGGGGCTCTCGGGCAGCGCAACGAGTTCCTGGCGCTGCGCCAGGACGAGGATCTGGCGGTCTATGGCACCGATATCACCGAGTTCACCTGGATGCGTGGTCGTTACACCAATTATGGTGGCGGATCCCAGGGTGGATACGGTGGCTTCGGTCGGCGGGGTGGCTGGTGGGATACCGATTATCCCGATGCCGATGAGAATTTTCTGCGTGGTGTGCAGCGCTATACCAACATAGACACCAATCCCCGTAACCACGGTTATGTGGAGCTGACGGACCCGCGCCTGTACGAGCACATGTTCCTGTACATGAACTGGAAGCGGGTGCCCATCGGCTCATCCTACAGCGGGCCCAATTTCAGTCCCGAAGAGATCGAGGCGTTGCGGGAATTCATGTTCCGTGGCGGATTTGTCATGGTGGACGACTTCTGGGGTGAACCCCACCTGGCGGACATGATGATGGAGATCGGCAAGATTTTCCCGGAGCGGGAGATCGTGCAACTGGACACCAGCCATGAGATATTTCATATCTTTTTCGATATCGACGAGATAGCCCAGGTGCCGGGCCGCATGGTGACCTGGGACCGTGGCGGCTACTTCAGCCTGGATGACCCCAATTACCCGCCGGCCGTCTATGCCGTGCTGGATGATGATGGCCGCGTGATGATGGTGGCCAATTACAATACCGATCTGGGTGATGGATGGGAGCACACGTTTTATGAGCCTTTCCCCACCAAGTACAGCAACGAAGCCTACAAGATCACCATCAATTTTTTGATCTACGCATTCAGTCACTAATAAGAGCAGGAACCGCACATGTCAGACATCGCAGAAGCAGTCACCGCCCCGGAAGCCATCGACAGTCCGGATGACCTTACCCTGGTCCGCAAGATGCAGGAGGGTCGTGAACAGATCGTCAATGAGATCCGCAAGGTCATCATCGGGCAGGAGGCCATCATCGATGAGCTGCTGATCGCGCTGTTTGCCGGTGGTCACTGTCTCGTCACCGGTGTGCCCGGACTGGCGAAGACCCTGCTCATCAAGACCGTGGCCGATATTCTGCAGGTCAAGTTCAGTCGTATCCAGTTCACCCCGGACCTGATGCCGTCGGACGTGGTGGGGTCGGAAATCGTTTCCGAGGAGGGTGGCCGCCGCGAGATGCGCTTTGTGAAAGGTCCCATCTTCTGCAATATCCTGCTGGCGGACGAGATCAATCGCACGCCGCCCAAGACCCAGTCCGCCTTGCTGGAGGCCATGGAGGAGCGCCAGGTCACGGCTGCCGGTGTCACCCATCCCATGGCCAAACCCTTTTTCGTGCTGGCCACCCAGAACCCCATCGAACTGGAAGGCACCTATCCATTGCCGGAAGCCCAGTTGGACCGTTTCATGTTCAAGATCGAGTTGGGCTATCTGTCCGAAGAGGATGAGGTGGCCGTGGTGAGCAGCACCACCCAGACCCGCGATACCGCCCTGTCCCATCCTCTGAGTGGCGAGGATATCCTCGAATTCCAGCGTATCGCGCGCCAGGTGCCGGCGGCCAAGGCAGTCGTGCAGTATGCCGTGCGCCTGGTCCATGCATCCCGTCCACAGAGCCCCACGGCGCCGGATTTCGTGCGGGACTGGGTCAGCTGGGGAGCCGGCATCCGGGCCTCCCAGAACCTGATCCTGGCAGGCAAGGTGAGAGCACTGCTGCTGGGTCGTTACAACGTGTCCTATGGTGATGTGCGGGCCCTGGCGCCTTCCGTCCTGCGTCACCGGATTCTTTTGAATTTCCATGCCGAAGCCGAACGCATCACCACGGATGAGGTGATCCGGCGTCTGCTGCAATCGGTGCCGGCCCCGGCCGCCGAACTCTGATCCTACAGGACACCCAGCCCATGGCCGACAGTATCAATTTCCTGGACCCCCGGGTGCTGGCCAGTGTGGACAACCTGGAACTGCGGGCGCGGGTGGTTGTGGAAGGCTTCATGTCCGGTCTGCACAAGAGCCCCAATCGCGGTTTCAGCGTGGAGTTCAATGATTACCGGCATTACTATCCCGGCGATGACATGCGCCATGTGGACTGGAAGCTGTATGCCCGCAGCGAAAAGTTTTATATCAAGCAGTATGAGGATGAGACCAACCTGCGCTGCTACATCGTGCTGGATGCCAGTGCCTCCATGGATTACAGTTCCGGTGGAATCAGCAAGCTCGAATATGGTCGCACCCTGGCTTCGGCCCTGGCCTATTTCATCATGCGACAGCGGGACGCGGTGGGATTGATCACCTTTGACAGTGAGGTGCGCGACTATATACCCGCCAAGAGCCGCCAGCCCCATCTGATCCGAATCCTGCGCACTCTGGCCACTCTGGAATCCGGTACCCGCACCGATGTGGTCAAGCCGCTGTCCAATCTGGCAGGGCACCTGCGCAAGAAGAGCCTGGTCATACTCATAACCGATCTGTTGGACGATGAAACCCGGGTGATCAATTCCCTGCAGAACCTGCGCTCCATGGGCAATGATGTGATTGCGTTTCAACTCATGGATGATGCCGAGCTGAATTTCCCTTTCAACGAGGCATCGGAGTTCATCGATCTGGAAAACAACGAGTCCTATATCACCTCGCCGGCGGCGATTCGCGAAGCCTATCTTGCGAACCTCAATGAGTTTCTGGATTTTTGCCGCAAGAAATGCCAGAGCAGCGGTGTGGACTATTGCCTGCTGAATACCAGCAAACCACTGGATGAGGCACTTTCAGCCTATCTGTCCAAACGGGCCAAGAGTTTCTAAATGGTATTTCTGTCCCCTTTGTTTCTGATCGGACTGCTGGCGGCAGCCATCCCCATTGCGATCCATCTGATCCGCAAAGAGAAGCCTCCCAAGCTGATGTTCAGCACCATTCGGTTTCTCAAAAAAACCTCGAAGAAACTCGTGCTTTTCCAGCAGATTCAGCAATGGTTGCTGCTGTTATTGCGTGCCGCGTTGATTGCCTTGCTGGTTTTCGCCTTCGCCCGGCCGCTGTTCAACCAGTCCATATCCCGGCTGCTGGACACGGCACCCCAGTCGGTGGTGATTCTGCTGGATAACTCCATGAGCATGGCCTACGGCGAGCGTTTCGAAGAAGCCAAGGAGGCCGCTCTGGAGGTGATTGACAGCCTGTCGGCCGGTGACGAGGCGGCTCTGGTGGTGTTCTCCGGAGGCGTGGACAGCCTGCTTGAGCTCACGTCCGACCTGGACAGCCTGCGGGCCAGCGTGCGCAATCTGGAGCAGCCCGGATTCGGACTGACCCGGTATCTGCCGAATCTGCGCCTGGCGGACCAGATGCTGGCAGCATCCCGCTTCGACAACCGGGAGATCTATCTGATTTCCGATTACCAGCAAACCGGGCTCACCGATGCCGAACCGGGCTGGAAGCTGGCGCCGGGAGTCCGTTTCAATGGCATCGACGTGGGAGAGCAGGAAAGCACGAATCTGGTGTTGACCGATGTACGCTCGCCGGAGCAGTTACTGGAAAACACCGGCCCGCAGGCGGTACTGGCCCGGGTCCGCAGCACCGGTACCGTCTATCGCAGCCAGGCGGAAGTGAGCCTGCGGGTTGATGACAACGTGGTCGACCGGCAAGCGGCGGACTTGGCCAATGCCTCCGAAGCAGTGGTTACTCTCGACGCGACGTTTGAAACTGCCGGTAGTTACGTCGGCCGGGTTACGGTCAGCGGTGATGAATTCGATTTGGACAATGATTTCTTTTTCACCGTGGATGTGTCGCCCCGCATCCGTGTCCTGGTTGTGAATGGTGAAGCCTCACCCAACTGGTATGACGACGAGGCCCATTGGTTTGCCCTGGCGGTAAATGCCGCCGAGCAGTCGCCCTTTGCCGCAACGACGGTGGCCACCTCCGGTCTTAATGCCGGTGTGCTCCAGGACACCGATGTGGTGGTGCTGTTGAACGTGGGGGATTTGAGCCCGGCTCAGGCTGCTGCCGTGGATGCCTATGTGAACCAGGGCGGGGGACTTCTGATTGCGCCGGGCGACCGGGTCGATCCCCAGCAGTTCAATCAGCTGCTCAACCGGGTCTCACCGGCCAGCCTGGAGGCTCCGGGTCCCATGGCGGACGACTATCTGGTAATCGCCGACCTGGATCGCCGCCATCCGATACTGAGGCCATTGACCAGTGACTGGACAGCCCGCTATCAGGATTACTGGGCACTGACCCCCAATGCCGATGCCGCGGTACTGATGCGCTTCGACAATACCCTGCCTGCCCTGGTGGAGCGCACAGTAGGCGAGGGACGAAGCATCGTGTTCGCCTCCAGCATGGATCTGGAATGGAATAATCTTGCCCTGCAGGGCATCTTCCTGCCCCTGGTACATGAAACACTGCGTTATCTTGTTCAACCGCCTCTGCGCCAGCGGGCCTATGACGTGGGGCAGGTCATCGATTTGAATCTGGATGATGAGGGCGACGTGACTCTGGTTGGACCTGGAGGTCAGGAGGCGCGTTTCGATCGAGGCAGTGGCCTGCTGTATCCGGATCGACCCGGCATATACCGCGCCACCATCGAGGGGGAAGCACGGGCCTATGCGGTCAATACCCTGCCGGAGGAATCCAACCTGGCCCGTATCACGGTGGGCAGTATCCACGATGACATCATCAATCCGGACACCAATCCCATTCCATCACGCACCGTCAGAACTGCACAGTTGATTGCGGAGCTGGAGCAGCCGCAGCGGATCTGGTGGTGGATTATCGGCCTGGTGATGCTGCTTTTGCTGCTGGAAGCCCAAATCGCCAATCGAACCTATCGCTGACCGATTTTGTGGAAAAAATGTCCTTAAAAAAATAACTAGCTGAAAAATAAGAAAAAATATTTTTAAAATGTCATCAATATGAAATATTTCTGAAATATTTCACTCAAAAATGACAGTTTTACTGTTGTCTAGTAACAATTCATCGTCCATAGTGTGCCTCCATGGAGGTACCCTGTGGCATGAAAAAAACCCAAGTCAACATCGTCAAACTGCTTGCCAGGACCCTGGCCTTCGCGACGCTGATCTCCACCAGCGGTGTGATTGCCCAGTCGCCTGAGCTGGCATTCGATTATTCCCAGCAGGTGACACCCGAGCAGGTCGTGTTGCAACTGGAACGCCAGCGGGACACGGTGGCGGACCTGGAGGTTCTGCACGGTCCCTTCGACTACCGCCTTGCGGAAGCATTGCAGTCTCTGGCTGGTCTGCAGCGTGAAGTGGGCGATCTGGAGACTGCCCGCCTTACACTCAACCAGGCATTGCATGTGTCCCGGGTGAATGAAGGTCTTTACAGTGAGTCCCAGATTGGAATCATCGACAGTCTCATAGAAATCAGCGTGCAGCTGTCCGATTGGCCGATGGTTGATCGTCATTTCGGCTATCTGGAGCATCTGGTGCTGAAGCTGTTTGCGGTTGATGATCCGCGGCGGGAGGAGGGGCTGCGTATGGTGGTAGCCTGGCACGTTGATGCCTGGAATGCCAACATCGACGACAATCGTCCGGAGCATATGCGGCAGGCCAAGCGCCTTTTCATGCTACGACTGCAGTCCGCCCAGGCGATGAAGACCCTGAACGAAGAGCATATCCGCTTCCTTAAAACCAATATCGCGCTCAGCCAGCGGTTGTTGAACATTTCCTCCGGGATCCATCAGGAGCGACGCCAGCAGCGCGCACAGGAACTGCGCGACCGCTATCTGGCTTCGCTTGATTGACACAAGACGATCGATGGGGAGGCTGAACCCCGGGTCAGGATACTGTCGGCTGGGGTCAGGTCAGGGATGGGGGGAAAAAGTAGGCGCCAAAGTGGAAACTTGAAAGCTGCTCAATGCTTTGAAAAGGGGGGAACAAAGATAAACTTCCAAGCCCCAGCTTCGGCTCTTTACAGCCCGTGATCCGAATCCCTGGAAGCACCGGCTGCAAAGTGAGAAAAATACTAGCACATGCTATCTGGCAGGTCGCAGGTGGTGACAAACTGTTACAACAATCGAACGAACACTCTATATATTGCCCGCCACGGCAGCAGTTGCCGGCCTGCGCCGGAATAACATGCGCAGGCGCTCCGGCAGGGCCAGCATCACCGGGGTCACGATCAACGTCAGTACGGTGCCGAAACTGAGTCCGTAAACGATGGCACTCGCCAAGGCTACCCATTGGGTGGCTATAGGCCCGCCCACTTCGATCTCCGCACCAATCAAATCCACCGAAACGCCCATGGCCAGGGGCAACAGGCCGAATCCCGTTGTGAATGTTGTAAGGAACACCGGTCGCAATCGTTGCACACCGGTATGCACTATAATCTCCTGCAGGGTCCATTCCGGGTGCTGCTGGCGCAGGTAGTTGAACGTATCGATGAGCACGATGTTGTTATTGACGATGACCCCAGCCAGGGCCACGATGCCAACCCCGGTGAGAATCGTACTGAACACCTGTCCTGAGATCAGCAGGCCCAACAGCACGCCCACGGTGGACATGATGACCGATGACAGGATCAGCAATGCCTGATAGTAGCTGTTGAACTGGGTCACCAACAGAATGGCCATCAACGCCAGGGCAAGAATGAAAGCCTGTCCCAAAAATGCGGCAGACGCCTCCTGCTCCTCATTGGCGCCGCGGAACCGGTAGTTCACTCCGTTGACCGGCGGATTCGCTTCCAGCCATTGCTCCAGCTCCGCCAGCTTATTGGACGCCACCACTCCCGGTGCCGGGTTGGCACGTACATAGGCCACACGGCTGCCCTCCACCCGCTGGATGGAAGTCACCTTGGGTTTGGCTACCCGCTCGATGAAGCTGCTCACCGGCACAGGGCCATTGACGGTGCTGATACGGATGGTGTCGATCTGCTCCAGACCCCGATATTCCATGGGGTAACGAATGCGGATGTCCACTTCCTCTTCCGTGTCATCCGGCCGGTATTCGCCCATGAACACGCCATTGGTCATCAGCTGGATGGCAGTCCCAATCTCAGCGATATTGGCCCCCATCATGGCGGCCCGGGCGCGGTCCACTTCGATTTCCCACTCGATGCCGGGCACCGGCATGGTGTCGTCGATATCGATTAATCCCTGCATCTGGTTGCTCATGTAGTCGCGGATACGCCGCCCTTCGGCGAACAACAGCTCCAGATTCTCGCTGGACAGCTCGATCTGAATCTCCTTGCCCACCGGTGGGCCCTGCTCGATGGCCGCCACCTCGGCCTTGAGGCCGGGAATGTTGCTGATGGTCTCGCGATAGAGATTTTCCAGCTCGAAGCCGTTCAGTTCCCGCTCACGCCGGTCCACGAACTCCACGAAGATGGTACCCACCAGATCCGGTGCGGACTGCTGACCGCCCCCCATGGAATTGCCCGAGCCGGACTGGGTGATGATGTTGTCATAGTCGCCGATTTCCATGACCCGACGCTCGACATCCAGAATCATGTCCCGGATTTCCGCCGGTGAAAAATTGCCGCGGGCAAATATCTGAATCTGGGTCATGTCCGGTTCGACGGCGGTGAAGAATTCGATACCTTTCCCGAACCGGCCGTATGCCACCACGATGCTGCCCAGCATGAAGACGGTCAGGACCACCACGGTGAGTGGGAAACGCACCGTGTATTGCAGCAGGCGACCGTACAGACCCGTGATGCCGCCGACCTTCAAGGGGTCGCCTTCTTCCAGGTCACGCAGGTGTGCGTCTTCCATTCCATGGGGCTTGCCGAACAAGGCGCCCAGCGTGGGGGCGAACAGCAGTGCGTAAAACAGGGATCCGATCAGCACGGCGAAAACGGTGATGGGCAGGTAGCGCATGAACTCGCCGGACACTCCCGGCCAGAACATCATGGGAAGAAATGCTGCCAGGGTAGTGGCCGTAGAGGCCATAATGGGCCAGAACATGCGCTTGACGGCTTCCCGGTAGGCTTGCTGGCTGTTCAGTCCCTCAGCCATCTTGCGGTCGGCAAATTCCACCATGACGATGGCGGCATCCACCAGCATGCCCAGACCCAGCAGCAGACCGAAGATCACCATGAAGTTATAGGTGAAGCCCAGCAGGGAAATGATGATGAACGCGAAAAAGAATGAAAACGGCACCGACAGGGCAACCAGAATACCGGAGCGCACACCGATGGCGGCGATCACCACCACCAGCACCAGCACCACTGCGGTGGCCAGATTGCCCTGCAGTCCCATGTTCTGTTCGATGACCAAAGGGGCTGTGTTGTTGATGTAGGTAATGGTCACTGCCGGCGGCAACGCGGGACGCATCTCCTGCACGATGGCGTCGATGTCCTCCATGGCCTCGATCAGATTCTCCCCCTTGCGTTTGTTGACATTCAGAGAGATGGATTGGGAGCCATTGGAATAGGAATACCGCGTGGCATCCTTGAACGTGCGACGCACCTGGGCGACATCGCTGACGGTCAGAACGCCCAGATTGGTGGAGGCAATGGGCAGATTGAACAGATCGTCACTGGTTTCTATGAGACCTGGCACCTTGACTGAGAAAGCGCCGCTGCCGGTATCCACGGCACCGGCCGGGATCAGACGGTTGTTGCTGGTGACGGCCTGCACGATCTGGCTGCTGCTGATGCCGTAGGTTTCCAGCTGGGCAGGATCAATGGTGGCCTCCAGCAACTCCTCACGGTTGCCGATCATGTCCACCGAAAGTATCTGGGGCAGGGTTTCGATTTCACGCTGAAGGTCCTGAGCCACCTGCAACAGCACCCGCTCGGGCACATTCTCGCCACCGATGGCGATCTGCACCACCGGCACGGTGGCGGCTGCCACCTCCTGGATGATGGGTTCCTCGGTGTTCTGGGGGAAGCGGGCCTGGGCCCGGCTCAGGGCCTCGCGGATCTCCGTGAGTGCCTGCTTGGAATCAAAGCTGACATCGAATTCCGTGATGATGGTGGCAGCCCCCTCGCTGGAGAAGGAGCTGACCTCCACCAGGCCATCCACGGATTTCAACTCCACTTCCGCGGGCTTGCTCAGCAGGCGCTCGGCGTCCTCCGGTGAAATGCCTTCGTGCAGCACGGTGGTGACGATCACCGGCACGGTGACATCCGGATTCAATTCCACCGGTATATTGCGGTAGGCGATCAGACCGGTAAGCATCAGCGCGATAAAAATACTGATGGTGGTTCGGGCCCTGGATATAGCCGCTTCCAAATAATGCATGGTGTTTTACCTGCTACCGAGTGACCAATCGTAATTGGATTCAACCCGCTGGCCGGGGAATACGAGCTCCTGGCCGTGGGTGATCAGATTGGCCTGCACTGGCAGGCCGGAAACCCAGATGCCACCGTTGACCTGGGTAGGGTCGTCCCCGATGATTTGCACCGGTGCGAAAACCACCCGGTTGTCGGCGGCCAACAGCTTCACACCCACACTGCCGTTGTCATCCAGGGTCAGGGCGGAGGCGGGAATGAGGTGAGCCTGCACCTGGGATGCGGCAATCAATACCTCGGTGGTGATGCCGTCGCGAATGCTGGGGCTGTCACTGGAAACCTCCACCTCGATGCGGTAACTGCGTGACTGGGCGTCGGCGGCACGACCCACATAGGTCACCGTGCCGGTCACCTGTTCACCCGTCAACAGACTGGCGTTTACCGCTGCGCCCAGCGCAATCTTGCCGATGTCCTGTTCCGGGACCAGTCCGACCAGCAACATGGGGTCGTCATCCATGACGGTGGCACACACGCCACCCCGATCCAGTAAGTCGCCGATTTCCACCGGGCGGGTTTCCACCACACCATCAAAGGGAGCTTTGATGCGGGTGTTCTCCAGAGCCAGGGTGGCCCGTTCCACTGCCGCAACGGCAGAGTCGTAGGCTGCCTTGGTCTGGGCCAAGGCCACCTGGGATTGCAAGCCTTGCCGTTGAAGGTCCTGGGATGCCGTGAATTCGAGGCGGGTTTGTTCGCGGCGGCTGATGGCTTCGTCCAGATCGGCCTGACGATTGTCCACTGCGATTTCACACAACACATCACCCGTATTCACCCGAGCGCCACGCAGGGCAGGGGTTGCCACCACTCTGCCGGATTGTTCGGCACGCACCTCCACCATGCGGAAAGCCTGGGTTCGACCCCGGACTCTGACGTTCTCCGTATAGGTCTGGGCAGTGATGCGGGCGGCGCGCACGACGAACTCCAATGTTTCATTGCTGACTGCCTCGTCCGCGGGCAAAACGGTCACGGTTGCAGGGGACACCGTGGTGCTTTCATTGTCCGCATCGGATGCCGGGCGAGGAATGAACAGCCACACGACGACCAGCACGATGATGGCCGTGGCCACGAGTTGTTGTTTTTTCAATGGAGCCTCCCGATCCCTAGGATTGGATCGCTTTGCTTTGCGAGGATTACGTTCAGGTTCACTACCCGGTTTTATCGCCTTGCAGTCTCGATCACGAGAATCGCATCAAATGTCTGTACGCCACCCGCAGTGCCCGGCTGCCTTAGACGAAGCAGGGCCCATAAAGGTTACGCCATGAGGTTTAGCATCCCTGTTGTTGAATGGCCCGGTCTCCGCCGGAGGTGGACGTGTTGCCGATCTGGGGAATGAATCCGCAGACCCATTGCGCTTGGAAAAGTGTTACGTATTGTAACCTCCCAACTTGCAAATGCAATGGGATATTTGGTTGCCCGCCAGCGTGGCAGTGTCTTGGGTTTATACCGGGGTTTCTGTTACATTGGGCCCATTTCCCAGGCTCAGAATTTCAGGAGCAGCATGCGCAATATCAAGGGTCACGTCGCCATCATTACCGGCTCCAGCAGCGGGGTCGGTGCCGCCACGGCCAAGCTGCTTGCTTCCCTGGGATGTCATGTGGTGATCAACTACTCCCGCAGTGCCGATGCCGCCCAGAAAGTTGCTGATGAATGTCGGCAGCAGGGTGTGGAAGCCCTGGTATGTCAGGCCGATGTGGCGGACGACGGCCAGTGTCGCAAGCTTGTGCAGCAGGCCATCGATCAGTGGGGCAGACTGGACTTCCTCGTCAACAATGCCGGCACCACCAAATTCTGTGATCATGACAAGCTGGACGGGCTGACGGCTGAGGATTTTCATCACATCTATGGCATCAATGTGATCGGTGCCTACCAGATGGTGCGCGCAGCCCGACCCTTCCTGGAGGCGGCTGTGTCCGGTGGTGCCGTTGTCAATGTGGCGTCCACCGCCGCCATCACCGGCATCGGCAGCTCCATAGCCTACGCCGCGTCAAAAGGCGCCATGGTGACCATGACCTTGTCCCTGGCCCGGGTGCTGGGTCCCAATGTGCGGGTCAATGCCGTGTGCCCTGGATTCATCCAGGGCGAATGGTTGTTGCGGGGATTCGGTGAGGAGAAGTACAACGCCTTCATGAAACAGAGCATGGAGGCGGCACCCCTCAAGGTCACCGCCACCGCGGAAACCGTTGCCGATGCCATCCTGCAATTCATTACCGGGTGCCAGATCATCACCGGTGAAACGCTAATTGTTGACGGCGGTCGTCACCTGAACCAAGTGCCCATGACCCGCCGCTGATGACATCTGTTTGAAATCCTTCTTCGACAATTATCCACCCCTGTTCCTGCTGGTAAACGGTATTCTGTACTGCGTGGTTGCCTGGTTGTTTCTCACCGATCCCATGGAGTGGTTTGGACGGCTGTCGTTACAGAGCCAGTCGTCCGCCGGCTATACGGAGTTGCGCACCATCTATGTTGGTTTGATGGGCGCCGTGGGAATCTATCTGGTCATCGCCGCCATGCTGGAATCATTGCGGGCATCGGCCCTGCTGTTTCTGTTGCTGAGCTATGGCGGCCTGGCAGGAGTCCGGGCCTGGGGGGTGGTTTACGGCGGCGCGGATACACCGTTGATGCTGCAATTGCTGATGGTCGAAGTGACCTGTATGGCGGGCTCCTTTCTCGGCCTCTATTGCATTTATCGCATCAAGAGCCGGCGCCGCAATCCCTATTTCATGTGAGACATTCGGACCTTTTCAACGTGCTACCGGGCGCTTCTGCAATTTGCGTTGCAGGGTCCGCCGGTGCATCTTGAGTTGACGGGCCGTCTCGGAAATATTGCCGTCGTTTTCCAGCAGCACCTTCTGAATGTGCTCCCACTCCAGCCGCCGCACCGACATGGGCTCCTGGGCGGCTTCTCCCGGATCCGTTCGCACCACATCCGCAGTCAATGCATGCAGTATCTCATCGGCGTCCGCAGGCTTGGCCAGATAGTTGTCAGCCCCCAGTTTGATGGCTTCCACGGCGGTGGCGATACTGGCATAGCCGGTGAGAATCAGGATGCGCGAACGGGGATTGGCGCGCTTGAATGGCGCGATCAGCATCAATGAGGACTGACCGCCCAGATTGAGATCCAATATGGCAAACTCAAAAGCATGCGCAGCCATCAGTGCCATGGCCCCGGCTGTATTGACCGCGGATTCCACGACATAACCGCGCTGGGTCAGAGCCCGCGTGACCACCCTGGCAAATACCTCATCATCCTCAACCAGCAGCAGGCGGTTTTCCATCTCGCATCTCCGTCCGGGGGGTGGCAGTCTTCAATGGCAGGCGCAGGATGGTCATGGCGCCGCCGGATTTTTTGTTGAACATCTCGATACTGCCGCCGAGTTTCTGCACGGTGGCGTTGGCCAGGTATATTCCAAGGCCCATGCTGTCCTTGTTGGTGGAAATGAAAGGTTCCCCCATGTTCTCCATGACCGCCGTGGGCAACCCGGGGCCGTCATCGCCCACGGAAATTTCCATTACGCGGGGACTGTCGCCCAGCAGGCGGCAGCTGACATGGACCTCCCGGCGGGCGGCTTTGATGGCATTCTCGATGAGGTTGATCACGGCATGGTTGAGGCTGGGGTCGAAGGGTACCTGCTCACGCTGGATATCCGCTTCGGCAATGAAACTGATGTTGGCTGACGGGTGGACATTGGTGATGTAGTCCCGCACGCTTTCCAGAAAGTCCGCGACAGTGGACAGCGCTCCGGCCTGGGAATACTCCTTGTTGTAATAGCGGGTTAGCTGGGCCAGGGAATCCCGGCAGCGCGATACCTGCTCCTTGAGTATGGAGATGTCATCCTTGATGTCGGTGTCCCGCAACTGCTGCGGACTCAGTCTGTCCAACTCGGTCAACAGGACAGACATGGTGGCCAGGGGAGTGCCGAGGGCATGGGCGGTGCCGGCTGCCAGGGTGCCGATCGCCACCAATTGTTCGTTGCGGATTTCGTTTTCACGCACCGTGGCAAGGGTCAGCTCCCGTTCCCGGATGGCCTTGGACATGCGGGTGACGAAAACCGCGATCAAAATGGCACTGACTACGAAGATCACCCACATGCCCACCAAATGCAGCTGAAAACTCATCATCTCGTGATCCATCTGTTCCGTGCGCAGATCCCAGACCACGAAAAAGCTGTAGATGACGATGCTGCTGAAGGCAAACAGATAGGCATAGGCTTGAGTGAGGAAAGTCGCCCCCACAGCCAGCAGCACCAGCAAATAGGAAATCAGGGGATTGCTGGAGCCACCGACGGTGACCAGCACCAGCACCAGAAACAGCACATCCACCAGCAAATGGGAGAACAGTTCGAAATTGGTCACGGGCCAGGGTCTGGCCAGCCGCCAGAAGCCACCGAATACCGAGACCAGCACCATGCCGAAGATCACCGTAATCAACTGCATCGGCACGTCGATGCCGGAATAGCCACGAAACAGCAGCAGGCCGGCAAAGCTGATCAATGCCACGAACAGACGCAGGAGCAGGATCCGGGTCAGGGTCTGGCGTGCCGCACCCTTGCTGTCGGTGAGGCTCTGGGTCACCAGGCCGGGCAGCAGGTCGAAAATTGGAGAGGGTTTGGTCATGGCCCCTAGTGTAGCGGTTTGCAGCGGCAAGGGCAGCCACCTGCAGGGTGGCAAAGCCCAAGGCTGCGGGTTATAGTCCCTGCGGGCGATTTGTGCCCGGCCGGTCAACAAGAATTCCCATGGTCCCCCTGCACCCGTCCAACCTCGATATCTTCGCCGCCACCCTGAAACTGGAAAATGGAGAGTGCCCTTATCTCCATTGCGGACTCTATGAGGAGGATTCGGCATCCCGCATCAACCTGTTGGCAGCCCAGCAGGCCATGGCAGAGCGCATCGCCCGGCTGACAGGAGAATTCCCGGCCCACAATGTCCTTCTGCAGCAGGGATCGGTAATGCACCTGGACCAGTTGCAGCTGCTGCAGGGTGCCAGGACACACCTCAAGCAGGGCGGCGTGCTGGTGTGGTGCAGTGAATTCATCCTGGACAATGGTGAGACGACCCGAGAGCCGCTGTCGCGGCTTCACAGTTTCGAGCGACTGGCCAAACGTCTCGGCTTTGAAATGGTCCGCAGGCTCGATCTGAGCGCGGCGGTGCGGCCCAGCTGGTCTGCCATGGAACGATTGCTGAAAAAGCACGATCAGACCTTGCAAGCGGTATTGTCGGTGGATAGCCAGCGCCTGCTGGACCTGCGGGAATTCCTGCAGCAGGCAGATGACAGATTTCGCCGGGGACGGCAGGGATACTTTGTCTTCGTACTCAGGGTTGCGGGGCAGCCGGATATTGACTACGGGGACATCCACAGCTTCTCCCCGGCCGAGATCGGTGACGTCTTTGAAAAGAGTTTCGGCCATGGCTTCAATCCGGCTCTGTGGCAGTGGAAATACGGCAATGGCCGCGGCCGGGCCGTGGTAGCGCGCAAGGCAGGTCAGGTGGTGTCCCATTATGGCGGAGCGCCGCGGGACGTGTTGTATTTTGGCAAGCCGGCCCTGGCCATCCAGATTTGCGATGTGATGGTGCTGCCGGAGGAGCGTGGGCATTACGGCAGGGACAGTCTGTTCTTCAATACGGCCGCTACCTTCCTGGAACGTGAAATCGGCTACACGGTCGAGCACCTGCTGGGCTTTGGCTTTCCCAATCTGAAGGCCATGCACATTGCCACCCGGCTGGGACTGTATGAAAAAACCGACGATTTCATCGAGTTGTTTTATCCACGCCCACAGACATCCCAGCCCGCAGATTGGTCCGTCTCCCCGGCCTCCGATGTGGGGCAACAGGGTCCCTGGCTGGAGCGCTTGTGGCACACCATGGCCGCTGATTTCGAGGACGGCATCCTGGGACTGCGGGACAGGGCTTACATCGACTACCGTTACCTGCAGCACCCCGTCGGGGCTTACCGCTTTCACTGGATCCATGCCCCGGGGGAGTCCTGGCCACGGGCACTGGTGATCCTGAAAAGTCACCAGCAGGGCTATCTGTTGATGGATATTATCGCCGCCGTTGCTAATATGAAGCCTGCCTTGGCTGCCATTATCGCAGCCTGTGCTGACGACGCCGGCTGCGACGGCCTGCGTTGCTGGATCACCCGCGGTTGGCAGCAGGCTTTGCTGCTGGAAGGGGCGGAAGTGCGGGATCTCAGGATCGAGATTCCCTGCCACAGGTGGTCACCGGGGCCGCCTGCGGAGGTGCTGTACGGCAAATGGTGGCTGACGGCCGGTGACATGGATTTTCAGTAACAAGAACTCTACAGAAACGCGACAGGATAGCAGGATGAACAACAACATTTACGAACAGTCCCTGGATGCCAATGCCGCCAATTATGCCGCGCTGACGCCTTTGACGTTTATCGAGCGGGCCGCCGCCGTCTATCCGCAGCGGATCGCACTCATTCACGGTGATCTGCGGCGGACCTGGGCCCAGACCTATGCCCGCAGCTGCCTGCTTGCCTCGGCCCTGATCAGGTTGGGAATCGGCACGGGGGATACGGTGTCCTTCATGGGTGCCAATACGCCCGAGCTCTATGAAGCCCATTTCGGTGTGCCCATGACCGGCGCCATTCTCAATGCCCTCAATGTGCGACTGGATGCCAAGGCCATCGCCTTCATACTGGAGCATGCGGAGGCCAAAGTGCTGTTCACTGACCGGGAGTACAGTGCGACCATCAAGGCCGCGCTGGCACTGCTGCCGCACCCGCCGATCGTCATTGACGTGGACGACCCGCTCTACCAGGGCGGGGAATTGCTGGGCTCGCAAACCTATGAGCAGTTGCTGGCGACCGGTGACCCGTCCTATCGCTGTTTTCAGATCGATGACGAGTGGTCTGCCATCGCCCTCAATTACACCTCCGGCACCACCGGCAATCCCAAAGGCGTCGTGTATCACCACCGCGGTGCGTACTTGAATGCGATCTCCAACATCCTTTGCTGGAACATGGGTGCCAATCCCGTGTACCTGTGGACCCTGCCCATGTTTCATTGCAATGGCTGGTGTTTCCCCTGGTCCATCGCCGCGGTTGCCGGCACCAATGTGTGCCTGCGGCAGGTTCGGGACAAGGCGGTATTCGATGCCATCCGGCAGCACGGGGTCAGCCATTTCTGCGGCGCGCCGGTGGTGCTCAATACCCTGGTGAATGCTGCGGAGGATCTCAAGCAGGGAATCAGCCATAAAGTGAATGCCATGACGGCTGGCGCGGCACCACCGGCTGCCGTGATTGCCGCCATGGAGAACATGGGCTTCAATGTCACCCATGTGTATGGTCTCACGGAAACCTATGGTCCCTGTGTGGTATGCGCCCCGCAGCCTGAATGGTCGGCGCTGACGGTCGCCGAGCGGGCCGAGTTGCTGGCCCGCCAGGGCGTGCGCGCCCCCCTGCAGGACGAATTGATGGTGGCCGATCCGGTCACCCTGCAGCCCGTGCCCAGGGATGGTAAGACCATGGGTGAAATCTTCATGCGCGGCAATCTGACCATGAAAGGCTATCTCAAGAATCCCAGGACCACCCAGGAATCCTTCGCCGGCGGCTGGTTCCACAGCGGCGATCTGGCAGTCTGGCATCCTGATGGCTATGCCCAGATCAAGGATCGCTCCAAGGACATCATCATCTCCGGCGGGGAAAATATCTCCTCCCTGGAAGTCGAATCCGTGCTGTTCAAACATCCGAAGATTCTGGAGGCTGCCGTGGTGGCTTGTCCGGACGACAAGTGGGGCGAGGTGCCCTGCGCCTTCGTCAGTCTCAAGCCGGGGCAGGAGTTGTCCAGAGATGAACTGATCGCCTATTGCCGGACAGAACTGGCGGGCTTCAAGATACCGAAGAAAGTCGTGTTTGGTCCGATCGACAAGACCTCCACTGGCAAAGTGCAAAAATACCTGTTAAGAGAAAAGGCCCTACAGGCCGAATGAACAATCCCACCAACCGAGGAAATCAACACCATGAAAACCTTACTGCAATCCCTGCTCATCACCGGCGCCGTCGCTGTCAGCGGAGCGCTTCACGCTGCCGATGCGCCGGAAACCATTACGGTCACCAGTTCCGCCTTCGAGCACCATGGCACCGTTCCCCTGGCCAACACGGCCTATGGCGATAACCAGTCCATCGATATCAGCTGGTCCAATCTGCCGGCCGGCACGGTGGAATTGGCGCTGATTTGTGATGATCCCATCGTGGATATGCCACAGCCCTTCGTGCACTGGGTGGTGTACAACATACCGGCTTCCGCCAGCGGCCTGCCCGCCGCCATGTCCACCGATGCCTCACCGATGATCGCTGGATTGGAAGGGGTCACCAATGGCCTCAGCGGCCTGCGACGTCCGGGCTATTTCGGCCCCCGTCCGCCGGTGGATGGCAAACTGCACGCCTATCACTTCCGGGTCTATGCACTGGATGCCGACCTTGACCTGCCGGAAGGCCTGAACAAGGAGCAGTTGCTGGAAGCCATGGAAGGACACGTGCTGGCAACCGGCATGTTGATGGGGCATTACCAGCGAACCGAGTAGTCCATTTGCAAGGCGGTGGACGCGGCCATGCCGCGTCCGCCTTACCTCTAGCGCATTCGTCGTGGATGTCAGTAGTGGTAGATGATTTCTCCCACCTCGGCGTCCGGGTCGATAGCCAGTTCCACCTCGCGGTACAGATGGATATCGCCCCTCACCTTGGAGCTTGAGTCGATGTGGATTTCCGGGCGGTGCCAGTTGTTCCACAGGGACAGGCGCTCCAGCCAGCCCTGCCGACCCCGCACGCTCAGATCGCCGGCGACGATGGTTCCCTCGGTAAGGCGGATGTTGCCGTTGCTGGTGATGACATCGGCACCGACCTGGGTATTGCGCAGCCGGATGCTGCCGTTGGCGGTCTTGACCTGATCCGCCAGGGTTGACCCCGGGCCGCTGCGGATGGCGCCGTTGACCGTGGACAATTCACCTTCCACCCGTACGCCATCCTCCAATTCGATGGACCCGTTGGTGGTGGACAGGGGGCCGGTTATCACCACCTGATCCTGTACCTCGATTCCCCCGTTCACCGTGCGGGCCTGCCTGATGGCCACATTGCCATCCAGGTGAATGCTGCCGTTGACGGTTCGCACCTGACCGGCACTGACACCGTCGGCCAGCCAGATACTGCCATTCACCGAGGACACGTCCCCCACCTGCTGGTCGGGACCGACTTCGATCCGGCCATTGGTTTTGGAAATATTGCGGGAGCCGGAATCGGCGTCGGCGCTGGCACCAAACAGGTAACTACCCAGCAGCAAGGCCAGCAAGGTGCCGGTTCCCAGGCGTGCGGTGTGAGTGTTCAAGCCCATGTGTGATTCCCCCATCAGCTTTGTGGTTAGACCTGACAGCTGAGCAGCTGTTTACAGCTTCATAGCAAGTGCCTTGCCAGTTCTTGAATGGGTTTGTAAAACAGAGAGTTACAGAGGGTTTGACGAGACGAGGTAAAGACTGGATGAGGGACTGCGCCGTTTGCTGGCGAATTTGACCACCCATTGGAAGTGGGGCCGGCGAGGGACGCCGGCCCCGGGAATTCCGTTACCGACCGGAACTGGACACCTTGGCCTTGAAGGACTTCCAGCGGCTGCCAGCGGATTTCTTCTGGGCCAGACCCGCGCCACGGGGATGGCTGCTGGGCTTGCCGGAGGGGCGTCGGTTGTCCGCCACCACCCTCAGGTCACGTTCGGGCCGGGTGGAGCCAGACGACTCTTCGCGGACCGCTTTCAGGTCGAAATCCGCCGTACTGGCCTGCTCGATGCTGCGCTTTATGAGCCGCTCGATATCGCG
>JBJOHV010000042.1:0-9961 GCA_046047495.1 Pseudomonadota bacterium
ATAGCATCGGTGGTTTTCTCCTGGGCGAATACGGCGGCCAGTCCACCCCGTTGCCCCATGGAGGCACTCTTGGGCATGGAGTAGCCGGGTTTGCCGATGTGGTCATCCGAGGCAGCCACGAATCCCACCATGTGACCGTGGTTAAGGTACATGCGGGCGAACCACTCGAAGGTGCCGTGACCGGACATGATCTCCACCAGGGTTTCCATCTCCGGGTCGGTGAGGCGGTAGTCACCCTTCTGATGGGCATGGGGAATCACCAGCACGTCCCGGGTATCGTTGTGCTCCCGCAACCCCTGATACAGGGAGGACAGCACCGGATACAGCTGGGCCGACATGCGTTGGCGGCCTTCCGGGGTCCGGTACAACACATTGTGATGACCGCCCTGGGTGCGGGCGATGGTCCACTCGTAGCCGAGATAAGCCAGGAAGCGGCCCTCCTCGTTGTATTTCTGCACCATGCGGCGCAGCAGTTCCCATTCCTTGTCATCCATCCACATGTCGTGCTCGGAATGGGTGACGAAATCCAGTCGGGCTTCGTCCCGGGCGAACAGCATGTAGGCATCGGCGGTGCCGATGCCTTCGGAGAACCCGGAATGTCCATGGGTTTCACCCCAGTAAATGCGGTTGACCGGGTTCTCCTGCACCAGGATGGGATTGAATTCGCCACTGAGACTGCCGTCACTGGCCGTCATGGTCAGACGCTGGATGCCAGGCTGACTGAAGGTCAGCTCGGCCACCGTTACCGCCGAGTCGGCGGAGGGGATGCTGGCCAGCAGATTGCCCTGCTGGTCGCGGATGTCCCAGTCCGGGATGGCACCCTGGGCCCGGTTGCCGTAGCCGTCCGCGGCCCGCACCGACAGACTGACCGTTTCCCCAGGCGCCACGATGGACGGTGCAAAACCTGTCACCTGCTCTATGGTGGAGCCCACCACGGGCACTGGCTGGATGGGGATGGACAGCCACAGGTCACTGCCGTCCAGATCCACATAGAGGGGGAAGGGCATGGCCTCGCTGTTGAAATCGGGCATTTCCAGGCCAGAGCCGCCACCGCGGGTATCCCCGTAGGTGATGCGCACTTGGTCGCCGGTGTTGAGGGTGCCGTCGGCCACCCGGAACACCAGTTGATCCTGGGCGCCGCGAAAACCGCCGTGCATGCCCGCCACCGCAAAACCGGCCACGGTGAAACTCACTGCCGGATTGCTGCTGCTTACGGTGAGGTAATTGGCCGCGGCGGGATCCGCCGTCTGGAACTGGCCGTTGTTGGCGTTGAAATGATTGGCCACCAGAAAGCCACCGCCGGTCTGCACCGGCCGTGAGCCCACGGTGTAAATCTGGGTGAAGGTGGCCAGGCTGCCAGCGATGAAGGGGCCGGGTGGTTCCAGGGCCAGGGGGCCGATGGCCTGGGGTTCCTCGTCCACCAGGGCCAGTTCGGCGATCAGGTCATCCACCTCCTCGGGACTGGGAAGACCGTAACCGCCGATGCGCAGCACCGTCTGGGTGGCATTGACCGGGATGTAACCACCGCTGAGGGCATAGGCGTTGATCCAGTCGAACACCAGCCGGCTGCGCTCTGCCACACTGCTGTTGTCCGATGGGCTGTTGCGCACTGCGGTCTTCAATTCCTCGACCCGGGCCCGCAGTTCAGCCGACAGGTAGTCGGTGGCGGCGGTGGCAGCTGGGGAAAGGGTGGCCGGGGGTGCCGTTTCATTGCCGCAGGCGGCCAGCACCAGGGTGACGACAATCACTGTGACGATTCGCATGGGGTGCTCCCTGCCAGAATGGGTGCTGGCGGTCATGTCGGGTTGCGGATGAAATCCCAGTCGATGGGCTGGCCCAGATCGATGCTGTGATGACCGGCACCGGCGGCAGCGGGCATGGGGTATTTCAGACCGGTGGCGCAGTTGAACAGCATCACCCGCTCGTCGGCGCGAATGCGGCCGCTGCGAAGCTCCTGCTTGAGGGCGGCCAGGGTGGCGGCACCTTCCGGACACAGCAGGATGCCTTCCACTTGTGCGCACTCCCGGTGGGCGGCGCTGATGGCCGAATCGCTGACCGCCACGGCAAACCCGCCTGATTGCCGCACGGCATCGAGAATCAGGAAGTCCCCCACGGCCGCCGGTACCCGGATGCCGGAGGCGATGGTATGGGCATTGGGCCAGGGCTCGGCGTGGCGGGTGCCCGCCTCGAAAGCCTTCACCATGGGGGCGCAGCCGCTGGCCTGCACCGCCACCATGCGGGGCCGCTTGCTGCCGATCCAGCCGATCTTTTCCAGTTCGTCGAAGGCCTTCCACATGCCGATCAGACCGGTGCCGCCGCCGGTGGGATAAAGGATGACGTCCGGCACGTCCCAGCCGAGCTGTTCCGCCAGCTCCAGGCCCATGGTCTTCTTGCCTTCGATGCGATAGGGCTCCTTCAGGGTGGAAATGTCGAACCAGTCCATGATGGGCTTGCCTTCACCCACGATGCGTCCGCAATCATTGATGTAACCGTTGACCAGGAAGGTCCTGGCTCCCTGAAAGGCGATCTCCTCGATGTTGACCCGCGGTGTATCCGCCGGGCAGAACACATAGGTCTCGATGCCGGCGGCGGCGCAATAGGCCGCCAGGGCGGCACCGGCATTGCCATTCGTGGGGATGGCCATGCGTCGCACTCCCAGCTCCTTGCCCATGGCCACCGCCAGGGCCAGACCCCGGGCCTTGAACGACCCGGTGGGCAGACGGCCTTCGTCCTTGATGAGGATCTCGCCGGCACCGTAGCGCGTCTGCAACTTGGGCGCCGGCAGCAGGGGGGTCAGCACCTCGCCGAGGCGGACCACATTGGCGGACTGGCGCACCGGCAGGAATTCCCGGTAGCGCCAGAATTCATGGGGCCGCTCCTTTAGATCGTCCTTGCTGAGGGATTTGCCAAGGGCCGCCAGGTCATAGCGCACCAGCAGGGGCTTGCCGGCTTTGGACAGGCCGTGCAGCTGGCCGGCGGGGTAGTGCTCGCCCGTGTAACTGCACTCCAGATGGGTGACGAAATTGGGATATTCGATCATAACAGTCTTATTCCGGCACGCCGTCCCGATACAGCCGGTACATGAGCAGGGCCGCCCGCTTGCTCTGCTTGGGCAGGGCGGACATCAGGCCCATCTCATCCACCGTATGGCCGTTGGAACCGCTCATGCCCAGGCCGTCGATGGCCATGTCCACCAGTCCGGCGGTGAAGGACACATCGGCGGCCCCGGCCAGGCGGGGATTGACTGCCTCCACCGGACCCTGGCCCAGATCACGGCTGGCATTGCTGTAGACCTGCAGCAGCCGCGCATTGCCGGCAGTGGGTGCCAGGGGCGGATAGCCGTCGTCGAAGGTGATGGTGGCGCTGGTGTGGGGGAAATTGTCATTGACGATGGCGGTCATGCGCTCCCGGGCCCGCTGCAGCTGATCCAGGGACACGGCCCGCAGGTCGCCGGTCACCAGGGCATGCTCCGCCACCACGTTGTTCTTGCCGAAGGCAGTGCCGCTGCTGGCGCCGTCGTCATGGCTGATCTCCGTGCCGCCGATGATGCGGCCGGGATTGAAGGTGAGGTCCTGCTCCTGTTGCAGATCCTGCAGGAACAGCATGAGGATGCGGGCGGTTTCGTAGATGGCGCCGGGGCCAATGTCCTCCCGGAACACCTGGGAGGAATGGGCCGGGGTGCCTTTCACCTGCAGCATCCAGCCGGAGGAGCCGCGGCGGGAAATGTTGGCGGTGGCGGGATTGCCGTCGCCGTTCTCGAAGCCGAGGGCGATGTCCGCGTACTCCGCAGCCTCGATCAGGGCCTGCTTGCTGAGGGCCAGGGGTTCGCCGCTCAGTTCCTCGTCACCGGTGATCACCACGGTGACATCCATGGTCGCCAGCACGCCGGCGGCAGCCAGGGCCCGCAGGGCCTGCAGGATGATGACGTTGCCGCCCTTCATGTCGGCGATGCCGGGGCCGGTGGCCCGTTCGGCATCCAGGCGGGTGAAAACCTGAAAGGGGCTGTCGGCTTCGAACACCGTGTCCAGGTGGCCGATCAGCAGCAGCTTCGGGCCATTGCCATCACCCCGCTGTTCGGCGATCAGATGGCCGGCCCGGTTGAACGGCGTGCCATCCTCCCAGCGCACCGCCATGCCCAGGGCTTCGAATTGCTCACCCAGGATGCGCCCCACTTCCCTGACCCCGGCAAAATTCATGGTGCCGCTGTTGATGTTGACTGTGTCGATCAGCAGGGCTTCGGCCTCCCCGTTGGTGTCGTCGATGAAGGCCACCATGGCCTGCTCGGTGGCATCCAGCTGGGCAGTGGCCCCCAGGGGCCAGCCCGCGACAAAGAGAATGAACCAGGGAAGATGACGCAGTGCACGCATGCTTGAAATCCTGCGGTAAGGGCTGATGGGTTGACCCGGGTAAGTGTGTCATCAATCGCCGGTCCGGGCCATAGGGGAACGAAGGCCCCGGGAGAATTCCATGGCTGGCTGCGGCGCTAGCCACTAGAATGAACCCTCACAGCAAGCGCAGGGTGGAACGACACATGGCCGGCAAGTATTTCGAGGAGTTGGAGGTGGGCATGCGGTGGGAGCATGGGACCCGTCGCACGGTTACGGAAACCGACAACCTGTTGATCAGCACCCTGACCCATAATCCCCAACCGCTGCATATCGATGCCGAGTTTGCCCGCCAGACCCCCTATGGGCAGATCCTGGTGAACAGCTTCTTCACCCTCGGCCTGCTGGTGGGGCTGTCGGTGGCGGACACCACCCAGGGGAAAACCATCGGTAATCTCGGCATGGACAAGGTGGAGTTCCCCAATCCCGTCTTCATCGGCGACACCCTGCGGGCCGTCACCCGGGTGGTGGAGCGGCGGGAATCCGCCAGCAAACCCGATCGGGGCATCGTGGTGTTCGAGCACCTGGCCTACAACCAGCGGGATGAACTGGTGTGTTCCTGCCTGCGCAGGGCCATGATGTTGAGAAAGCCGGCATGAACTCCCTGCGCCGTTCCCTGCATTTCGTGCCGGGCTCCAGCGAGAGGATGTTCCGCAAGGCGCTGACCCTGGCGGCCGACTCCCTGATCCTGGATCTGGAGGATTCCGTCACGCCTGATAACAAGTGTGAGGCACGCCGGCAGGTGTGTGACTGGCTGGGATCTGCCGACTGGCAGGGGCAGGAAAAGCTGGTGCGCATCAATGCCCTGGACAGCCCCTGGGGGCGGGATGACCTGGAGGCGGTGCTGGCTGCCGGTCCCGATGGCATCGTGCTGCCCAAGATCCAGGACCGCAGCGGCGTCACCATGGTGGAGGTGTTGCTGAGTGCCTGCGAACGCGCCCACGGCAGGACCGCACCCACGCCGTTGATTTTGATCGGCACCGAGGATGCCGCCGCCGCATTGAACCTGCAGCACACCCTGGATCACCCCCGCATCGAGGCCGTGGTCTGGGCGGCGGAGGACCTGTCCGTGTCCCTGGGGGCCAAGACCCGGCGCAACGAGGCCGGCGAGTACCTGCCGGTGTTTCAGCTGGTGCGTTCACTGTGTCTGCTGGCGGCGGCGGCCAACCACAAACAGGCCATCGATGGTCCGTTCACGGATATTCGCGATCTGGAGGGTTTGCAACGGGAATGCCGTTTGACCGCCGCCATGGGCTACACCGGCAAGCTCACCATCCATCCGGACCAGGTTCCGGTGGTCAACGAGGCGTTCTCACCATCGGCGGCGGAGCAGGCCGCGGCCCGGGAACTGGTGGAGGCCTTTGCCCGGCAGCAGTCCAGGGGTCAGATGGCCTTCAACCACCAGGGGCGGATGGTGGATGTGCCCCATCTGCGCCAGGCCGAGGCGCTGCTGGCCCGCGCGGAGTTGATCCACCAGCGGCGAAAGAGTTAGCCGAGGCACCTCGCCATGACATTCACCGACACGCAAGAGCAGCGCCTGATACGGGAATCGGTGCGGCGCCTGTGCCGGGATTTTCCCGATGCCTACTGGGAGGCCCATGACCGGGAGCAGCGCTATCCCCAGGAGTTCTTCGCTGCCGTGGCCGCCGCCGGCTGGATCGGTACGGCCATACCGGAACAATACGGCGGTGCCGGGCGGGGTATCGCCGATGCGGCCATCGTGCTGGAGGAAATCGCCGCCAGTGGGGCCGCCATGAACGGCGCCACTCCCATTCATCTCTCCATGTTCGGCATGCACCCTGTGGTCAGACACGGCAGCGCGGCCATGAAAGAAAAATACCTGCCTCCGGTGGCGCGGGGCGAACTGCAGGTGGCGTTCGGCGTGACGGAACCCGAAGCCGGCAGTGACACCACCGCCATCAAGACCTTTGCGCGCCGGGACGGCGATCACTACCTCGTCAAAGGCCGCAAGGTGTGGACCACCAAGGCACTGGAATCCCAGCGGGTGCTGCTGCTGGTGCGCACCACGCCCCGTGACCAGGTGAGCAGGCGCACCGAGGGCATGACCCTGTTGCTGGCGGAGTTGCAGCGGCCGGAGGTGACCATCTCCCCGATTGCCAAACTGGGACGCAATGCGGTGCACACCTGTGAGGTGCTGTATGAGGATCTGCCGGTGGCGGTGGAGGACCGGGTGGGTGAGGAAGGTGAAGGCTTCCGGTATCTGCTGGACGGCCTCAATGCCGAGCGCGTCCTGATTGCCGCCGAAGCCCTGGGCATCGGTCGCGCCGCCCTGCGGCGGGCCGTGGCCTATGCCAATGAACGGGTGGTGTTCGGGCGGCCCATCGGCAAGAACCAGGGCATCGCCTTTCCCCTGGCGGAGGCCGCCACCCGGCTGGAGTCAGCCGAGCTGATGATCCGCAAGGCGGCCTGGCTGCTGGATCAGGGCCAGCCCTGCGGGGAAGCGGCCAACATGGCGAAATGGCTGGCGGCGGAAGCGGGCTTCTTCGCCGCCGACTGTGCCCTGCAGACCCATGGCGGCTACGGCTATGCCCGGGAGTACCATGTCGAACGTTATTGGCGGGAGGCCCGCCTCATGAAGCTGGCCCCCATCTCCCAGGAAATGATCCTCAACTACGTGGCCGAGCATGTGCTCGGCCTGCCCCGCAGTTACTAGCGCTCGGCAATCTCTTTCATGCGACCCAGGGCTGCCTCGAAGGAGGTGCGGCGTCGTGCGACGTCCGCATCCTTGGCGGCCTGGTCGGACAGGTTGGACACATCCAGCATCAGGGTGTAGAGCAGCCGGCTGGTATTGGCGCCGGTGGGCCGCGCTTCCAGGAAGCCGTGGTAGAGATTGTAGAAGCGGCCTTCCACCGCCGGCTGGGTATAGCCATAGGACAACTCGGTCTTGGCAACCAGCACCTCGGTGACCCGGCCCTGGGCCAGCACCCGCACGGTGCCTATGCCGCCGTCACCGGAGGTGATGACACAGTCCAGGTTCAACCAGTCGGCGATGTGGCAGTAGTCCCCCACCTTGGCCCATACCTCGGCGGCGGGCTTGTTCACATCGATCTGCATCTCGATGGTGACGTATTCCTGGGCCTGCACCTGGGTGCTGAGGGAAAACCAGAGGGCGGGCAGGGCGAGCAGACGAAGCAGGCTGGGTTTCATGGTGCGATCCTTTATTTTGTGATGGATTGTTGTGTATTTGATTGTTGTTTGACGGTATTGGTGGCTTTCGCAAACTGAGATTCTAAAACCGACTGGCAGGACGGGTTGAGCGGATTCTCGCACGGCAGCGGGAAACTGGACAATGGGCGGGGCGGGGGCTAACGTCGACACACCCGGGACCCGGCACCCCAACACCGGGGTCGGAGCATTTGTTACATCTGGGGTCGAAGCACTTGTTACATTTGTTACACATTGAGCCCCCCGGTGCCATGCAGTTCCGCGCCGGGTCGCGCTGGACCGGTGCCACCGGATGTGCAAGGCTAGGCACCAGCCATTTCCCCCCCTGCAGAACAAGAGGACACTACCATGCGCCCATCCACTCCCAGTCTCCCGTATGCCAATCCATCTGTCGTGGCCCTGTTGGTCGCCCTGTTGGCACCGGGGGTCACCGCCCAGGACTTCGATGCCATTCAGATCACCACCATTCCGGTGCGGGACAACATCCACATGCTGCAGGGCAGCGGCGGCAACATCGGTGTGCTGGTGGGCGAGGAGGGCACCCTGATCGTGGACGACCAGTTCGCCCCTCTCACCGACAAGATCACGGCGGCTATCCGCATGCTCACGGCCCGGCCGGTGACGTTTGTGGTGAACTCCCACTTTCACTACGACCACACCGACGGCAACGAGAACTTCGGCCGGGCCGGTGCCTGGATCGTGGCCCAGGACAACAGCCGCAAGCGCATGGAGGCCACCCAGGTGCTGACCGGCAGCGGACGGGTGCAGGAGGCTTATGATCCCGTGGGTCTGCCCAGGATCACCTTCTTCGACACCATGCGGTTTTACCTTAACGGCCAGACCATCGATCTGGTGAACTCCGGTGACGGCCACACCGACGGCGACGCCCAGGTGTACTTCCGGGAGTCCAATGTGATGCATACCGGGGACATGTTCGTGCGTTACGGCCTGCCGTTCATCGACACCGACAACGGCGGCAGTCTGGATGGCATGATTGACGCGGTGGACAACATCGCCGGCCTCATCGATGCCGACACCATCATCATTCCCGGCCATGGCCAGTTGTCCACCCGCCAGGACCTGTTGGATTATCGCAACATGCTGGTGGTCATCCGCGGCAATCTGGTACGTGCCAAAGTACAGGGCCTGACCGCCGATGCCATGCTGGCCAGTGAACCCGCCAGCGGCTTTGCCGCCCGCAATGAAGGCACCGACGGCTGGCTGCTGCAGCGTTGGGCGGAGATCAACCGTTAGGGGCGGATTTCCCTAAGGACGGATCAGGGTGAACAGGGATTCCGCATCCACCCGCACATAATCGTTATAACCCAGGCGCCCGATGGGCATCATGCGGGCGACGTCGATCAGCCCGTCCGCGGTGATCAGCTCATCGCGGATGTGGATGCCCACCACTTCCCCCAGCACCATCACGTAGGTGTCCGCCGGGGTCCAGCCGGGAATGTTCACACTCTTGAGATAACGGCACTCCAGGTGCACCGGTGCCTCGGCGATGCGGGGCGCCTTCACCAGCCGTGACGGCAGGGGCGTGAGGCCGGTGAGGGCAATCTCGTCCACTTCGGGCGCCACCGTGGCGGAACTCTGGTTCATCTGTTCGCGGGTGTCCCAGGTGGCCAGGTTGCACACAAACTCGCCGCTGCTTTGAATATTGCGCAGGGAATCCTTCATGCCATCGGATGCGGCACCCACGCCGGCGGAAAACATCACCGTGGGCGGCGCGTAACACACCGCATTGAAAAAACTGTAGGGTGCCAGGTTGTACACCCCCTTGTCATCCACGGAGCTGATCCAGCCGATGGGCCGGGGAATGATCAGGCTGTTGAAGGGGTTTTTCGGCAGGCCGTGGTTTTTGTGCTTGGGTTCGTAAAACATCAGCGGTTTCCAGTGGGAGTGAAAGTGGTGGGATCCTGGTTGAGCAATTCCTCCAGGCTGCGAATGGCCTGCTCATCGTCGGCGGCAAAACGTCGCTGTTCATACTGCTGCAGAAAGCTGCGGGCAGCGGCCCGTTGTGCCTCGCTCAGTTCGGTCGGCAGATGCTCGGCATAGGCGGCGGCGGTCCAGGCCGGCATCACCGGCAACCGGAATTTCTGCAGAAAGCGTTCCCACAGCTTTTGCCAGCGTCGCGCCCGGTTATCGGCGCCCTGCAGCTGTCCACGCAGGCGGCGGTATTCCCGGGCAAACAGAAACACCAGGATGGCCAGGCCGCCGTAACGAATCAGGTTGGCGGTGAGGGCATCCGCCAGCAGCCAGTCGAGCATCTTCTGCCATTGTCCGGCGATGCGGTGATACCACTGGCTGGCGGCGGAGGACCGGTAGCCGTCGAAGAAGCCGAAGATACTGGATGGCGTGGGGTCCACCGTATGCCAGAAGCCGGC
>JBJOHV010000043.1:0-8275 GCA_046047495.1 Pseudomonadota bacterium
CTCACCAATGCCCTCAAGGGCGACAACAAGGCCCAGGGCAGCTGGGGCGAATTCGTCCTGGAAAAGATTCTGGAGAAATCCGGCCTGCAGCGGGGGCGTGAATACGAAGTGCAGGTGAGCATGCGGGCCGAGGACGGTTCCCGCAGCCAACCCGATGTGGTGGTGCATCTGCCGGAATCCCGGGACATCGTCATCGATTCCAAGGTGTCCCTGAAAGCCTATGACGCCTGGTGCGCGGAGGATGATGGGGACCGCAAGGCGGAGTGGCTGCGGCAGCATGTGCAGTCCCTGCGCAATCACGTGAAGCTGCTGGCGGGCAAGGACTACCAGAAGCTGGACGGAGTGAACACCCTGGACTTTGTGTTGCTGTTCGTGCCGGTGGAAGCGTCCTTCACCCTCGCCGCCCGGGAAGATCCCCAGCTGTTCATGGAGGCCTTCGAGAAAAACATCATCATCGTGGTGCCGTCCACCCTGCTGGCCACCCTGCGCATCATTCAAAACATCTGGCGCCTGGCGCAACAGGACCAGAATGCCCACGAGATCGCCCGCCAGGCCGGCAATCTGTACGACAAGTTCGTTGCCTTTGTGGCAGATCTGGAAGACATCGGTCTGAAGATCGAGGCCACCCGCAAGAGTTACGACAAGGCCCACAACAAACTCAGCAGCGGCCGCGGCAATATCGTCACCCGCATCGAGAATCTGCGGCAGTTGGGAGCGCGCACCGCCAAGCGGCTGGATGAAGGCCTGTTGCTGGCTTCGGGGGCCGAGGATCTCGAGGCGCCGGACGCCACACAGGTTGATGATGAAAGCGACGCCGGGTCAGACAAGGAATCGTGATGGACACCGAAGCTGCCCTCGACGAAATTCGCGCGTTCCTGACCTGCGCCACCCCCGAGGCGTGGTTTGAGGCAGCGCTGGCCAACCAGCCGGAGCTGCTGATCGATCACGCCAACTGTGAGAAAAAGGCGGCTGCCACCGCCATGAATCTCATGTACCGGCACATCGAACACCCCCGCCTGCTGGTGACCATGGCCCGTCTGGCCCGCGAGGAGCTGCTGCATTTCCAGCAGGTGGTGGAGCTGCTGGAAGCCCGTGGCATTCCTTATACCTATCTGGGGCCGTCCCGCTATATGGCCAGCCTGCGGGAACTGATCAGCCGGGACCGGCAGCAGGCATTGATCGATACCCTGATCACCGGTGCCGTGGTGGAGGCCAGGTCCTGTGAACGCTTCGCCGGACTGGCGCCCAGGCTGGACGAAGAGCTGGGCAGGTTTTATCGCAGCCTGCTGAAATCGGAGGCGCGCCATTACCGGGATTATCTGAGTCTGGCGCAGGAACTGGCAGGGGGCGACATCAGCCGCAGGATTGGGGAGTTCATGGCCCGTGAGGCGCAACTGGTGCAGGAGCCGGATCGGGAGTTCCGCTTTCACAGCGGAACTCCCCAGTCAGCCTGACAGGCTCAGTGCAGGGCTTCCTGGGCCGCCGGTTGACGGGCCGAGAAGTTGGCCGGCAAGGCCCAGCCGCGTTTGAGGATCACCTTGTCATGGCAACCCAGACGAATATTGTCGCCCCGGGGTGAGGTGATTTCCTCCAGCAGGATGCAATCCAGGGTGTCCTCATTGTCCGCCACCACCACGCAGGGCTTGAAGCCATCGATGGTGTCGATGCTGATCAGATCGCCCACCTGGCAACCCACTGCCAGCACCGGCAGCGAGCGCCAGTCATTGATCACCGGGGCCGCCAGGTAGGCGGAGGCAAACCGTGCAGCCGCCACCACGTGCATGATGTGCACCACCTGATCGTCACTCAAATCCAGTTCGATATGGACGCTGCCGCGGGCCGCGGCGGTGTCCGCTGGCAGGGTCTTGTGCAGCAGGGTCACGAACAGCTCCAGATCCCTCTGGTCCCACTCGATATCCTGGGATGCCGCCGCTGTGCTGGCGGGAAAGGGGTTGGCGCTGATGGCGGTTTGGATCTGCACTTCCGCCGGAGTGGCGCTCGGGTGGTTGGTCAGCACCACGCTGACCGCGTCGGATCCCCGGCCGGAGGAATCCGACAGCCGCCAAAACAGGTTTTGTCCGGATGCAATCATCATGTGCGCATTACCTCGTGATTCAGTGCACGGGTCGGTATTACCGGTACCCCTAGAAACTAGCACTTACCCCCTTCTATATAAAGGCGGCTCATCGCAGTTTAAAGGTCTGCTCTCAGGGGCGGCAGCTGGCCGGTGCGCTGAGGCTGTCACCCAGGCGTTGCCGCAGGGTGGTCAGTTGGGCGCAGGGGATCTGGGGATTTCCGGTGAGCACCACGGCACTGAGGCCGGGCATGCGAAGCAGGGGGGCAATGTCGGTGAGGCGGTTGTTGGGCAGGTTCAGACCGCTCAACTGGGTCAGGGAGGTGAGGGGTGACAGGTCGCTGATCTGGTTGTCCGCCAGATCGAGGAAGCGCAAAGCCTGCAGACTGCCCACACCCTCCAGGTCCGCCACGCCGCTGCGGGCGCAGGACAGGGCCAGCAGTTCACCCGCCGCAGTCGCCGCCGGCTGCCGCAAAGCCAGGTTGAGACAGGCCTGCAGGGCGGGATCGGCCAATACCACTGCCGGCAGACCGGGCCGTGGATCGTAAACGGTGCGGTTGTTGACCGCCACGCTGAACTGCCGTGCACAGGACACACCGGTCAGCAAGGCCAGGGTCAGCAACAGGGTGCTCAGGGGGTGTTTCCGGTGCATGGTTTGACCTTGGCAGGGGGCCGTGAGGCGGCACTCGCGATGTGCAATGTAGCCGACAAAACAAGGCTGGTAAGCTTACCTCATCCGGTTCGGGGGCAGTAGCATTTCCAGACAAGTACAGTTAGTATGCCCATCCGAAACTGCCTATACGGCAAGGACTTGACTATGATGAAGCGAAGCACCGGCAGATACCTGACAATCGCTGCCGCCACCCTGGGTTTTTCCACGCTCACGTTTGCCCAGAGCGATCTCGATCTCCAGAACGATGACAACCGGATCGCCTACAGCGTGGGTGTCAACATCGGCCAGAGCCTGGTGGCTCAGGGCCTGCTGGCGGATATCGATTTCGATGCCTTCGTGGCCGGAATGCGGGACCAGGTCAACGGTGATACCCGCCTGTCCATGGACGAGCTGGGTGCCGCCATCCAGATGTTCCAGGAGCGCATGATGGCGCGGGCCAATGCGGAAGTGGAAGCCAATCGTGCCGCCAGCGAACAATTCCTGACGGAGAACGGCGCCAGGCAGGGCGTGGTCACTACGGATTCCGGTCTGCAGTACCTGGTGCTGGAATCCGGTGACGCCACCGGTGTGTCTCCCGGTGTCAACGATGCGGTGCTGGCCCATTACCATGGCACCTTCGTGGACGGTTCCGTGTTCGACAGCTCTGTGGAGCGTGGCGAGCCGGCGCAATTCGGCGTATCCCAGGTAATTGCCGGCTGGACCGAAGCCCTGCAACTGATGAAGCCGGGTGACAAGTGGCGCCTCTTCATTCCCGCCGCCCTGGCCTACGGCGAAGCGGGTTCACCCCCGGTGATTCCGCCCAATTCAGCGTTGATCTTCGACGTGGAGTTGCTGGAAGTCCGCTAAGCGCCAGCCATGGAAAGCGCGGCATTCAATGAAGGGCTGCTGCAATTCATAGCAGCATCCCCGACCCCGTTTCACGCCACCCGCAATCTTTTCAATTTGCTGACCGGTGCCGGCTTCATCCCCCTGGATGAGGCCGGTCGCTGGGAGCTCAAGCCCGGCCAGGCTTATGTGGTCACCCGCAATGATTCGTCCCTGATCGCCTTTCGGGTGGGTCGCAGCGGCACGGCCGCGGACGGTGTGCGTCTGGCCGGCGCCCACACCGACAGTCCCTGCCTCAAACTGAAACCCAACCCCGATCTGCGGCGCAACGGCTATCTGCAGTTGGGTGTGGAGGTCTATGGGGGCGCCCTGCTCAATCCCTGGTTCGACCGCGACCTGTCCATCGCCGGCAAGCTGTCTTATGTGGATGCTGATGGCGGGTTGCATACCAGACTGGTGGATGTGGGCAGGCCGGTGGCGGTGATTCCCAGTCTCGCCATCCATCTGGATCGGGAGGTGAATCAGCAGCGCAGCATCAATGCCCAACAGCACTTGCCGGCCATCCTCCTGCAGGGCGGCGAAGACCAATCCCTGGAGCAACTGCTGCTGGAGCATCTGCAGCAAACCGAGGAATGTAGAGACGCCCGGCGCATCCTGTCCCATGAATTGAGTCTTTACGACACCCAGCCACCAGCCCTGGTGGGCTGGCACCAGCAGTTCATCGCCGCCGCGCGGCTAGACAATCTGCTGAGCTGCTACCTGGCCTGCCGGAGCCTGCTGGACTGTGACGGTGAGCACTTCAGCCTGCTGGTATGCAATGACCATGAGGAAGTGGGCAGCACCTCCGCATCCGGTGCCCAAGGTCCCTTTTTGAAATCCGTGTTGCAGCGGCTGCTGGCCGCAGGCAAGCAAGACAGCGACAGTGTGGCGCGTCTCAGTCAGCAGTCCCTGATGCTGTCCATCGACAATGCCCACGGCGTACATCCCAATTTCGCCGACAAGCACGATCCGGCACACAGCCCGTTGCTCAATGGTGGTCCGGTGATCAAGATCAACGCCAATCAGCGCTATGCCAGCAACAGCGATGGCGTGGCCCGATTCCGCCAGATTTGCGAACGGCTGAACGTCAAGACCCAGGCCTTCGTGATGCGCAGTGATCTGGCCTGCGGCAGCACCATCGGTCCGCTGACAGCGGCCCAGACCGGGATCAACACGGTGGATATCGGGGTCGCCACATTTGCCATGCATTCCATCCGCGAGCTGGCGGGTGCTGACGATGCTGCCAACCTGTCCCGGGTGGTCTGCGCCTTTTTCAATCGTCTTTGATCAAATTGCGCCGCTGGCGCTTGAGATCACGGATGATGAAGCGGGCCGGATTGAGGCAATCCAGCTCCGGTCGACTGACCGGCAGACTCTCGTTACAGATCAATCCCGCGATGATTTCCCCCGCCAGTGGCGCCGTGGCCAGACCATGGGAGCCATGGGCCGCCGTGATGTAAAATCCTGGAAAGTGGGCGGGCTGACCCCTGGGTTGTGATTTGGCATTGCGTGCCAGGGGGGCGAATTCCCGGCTCAGGGCGGAGGCATCGCTCAACGGGCCGACGATAGGCACATGATCCCGACTGCTGCAGCGAAGGGCCGCGCGTTCACCCACCACCACGAGTTCACCCAGGGATCCCGCGGCAAACAGGCTGCCGGTCCGATCCAGATTCTGCCGGGAATCCTGCTGCCGTGTATCCAGTGTGGTATCCCCGGGCTGGAAGCTGGCGCCGAGGGTGTGGATGCCATCCGTGGCGGGGCAGACGTATTTCTCTCCTGCCACGACCTTTTGCAGCTGGCGACTTTGCGGGCTGGCCTGACAATAAGTCACCTGACCCCTTACCGGAATCAATGGGCAATAGGCCGCCTGCTCCAGTCTGGTGGCCAGATGGGCGTTCGCCAGCACCACGATACCGGCTTTGGCTGTCTGCTCCTGGCCGGCCATGATCCGCCAGCTGTCATCCAGCCGTTGAATGGAAGTGACCGTCGCCTGGCGCAGCGTTATCAGTGGATCGTCACAATACAGCCGGCACAGCTCCACTGGATCTAGCCAGCCGCCCTGGGGCAACAGATAGCCCCCATCGATCAGGGGTAATCCGGCCAGCTGACTGAGATCGGTTGCCTCCAAGGCCTGCAACACCCGTTCATCATAAAAGTCCGCCAGCCGGCCGGTCTGGCCTTCGCCACGCCGTCGCGGCCCAATCTGCAAAATACCGCAATCCTGCCAGGCGAGACCGCGCTCCTGGCGCAGAGCGGCGAAGTGTCGGTTGGCATACAAATAGGCCAGCAGATGAAACCGGCTGGCGGCACTGCCGTTGGTCGCCAGGCGGCATTGCAGGACTGCCTGCCGATTGCCCGAGGCTCCCGCGGCAAGCGCCTCACGTTCCAGCATGGTGACACGCCAGCCGCGGCGGGCCAGGCTGTGGGCAGTGGCGCAGCCTGCCAGGCCGGCACCGATCACCACCGCGTGATGTTCGGCAACACGCGGCCCCAAGGGCTGGTTCAGCCAGGGGCGGGAGGAGGCCGCTGTCGATGGATCAGCCGGGTCTGCGCCTGCGGCAGGGCAGTGCGCCATCAGCATCTCCCGCTTGTTGCCGAAACCGGGCAACTTGTGCGGTGTGAAACCCGCAGTCCGCAGATCACGACGCAGGCTGCCGGCCACGCTGTAGGTGCTGAGGGTGGCGCCGGGTGCGCTGTGACGGGCGATCTGCCGGAGCAGCGGCAGGCTCCACAGCTGGGGATTCCTGGCCGGGGCGAAACCGTCCAGGTACCAGCAGTCGATGCCGTTGTCCCGGTGGCCATGACGCTGCACCAGGCCTTCCAGGGCGTCACCGAGGTGAATGTCCAGGGTGATACCGGGCTGCAGCTGCAGGCGATGCAGGCCACCGGTGTGCTCCGGATAGCTCCTAAGCAGCGGACGGGCCAGGTCGTCCAGTTCGGGCCACAGGGCCAGCACCCGGGCCAGATCGGCACGGGTCAGGGGCCATTGCTCGAAGGCCAGATAGTGCAGGTGCTGTTGAGGGTTCGCCCATTGCTGCCAGGCCTGACAGGTGAGCAGAAAATTCAGGCCGCTGCCAAAGCCCAGCTCCGCCACGGTGAAGCGTGGGCGTCCGGCGGCGGACGCCTGTTGCCAGCGCCGTGGCAGATCATTGCCCGTCAGGAATACATGACGGCTCTCTGCCAGGGCACCGGCGCTGCTGAAGTAGATGTCATCGAAGCGCGCGGACCGTGGCAGCCCATCGGGCTGCCAGATCAATTCGGCGTTGCTGATCAAGGGAGGCACGGTGGAGGACATGGCGGAATCAGGGGCATGGACCGTCTGAGCATAACATCAAATCATTGGCAGGGGCGTTGCCGTTGACGGTGGATTCCGGTGCCCAATCGGGTAAAATGCCTGCCTTCCACGGCTGCGGCCGCACCCAATCTGGATGACCTGAAATGCTGGAGATCAATCCCCAACTGACCCTGATCAAGGACCTGGCGCAACGAACCCGGACCTTACGGGGGTATCTTTGACTACGACACCAAAAAAGACCGGCTGGCGGAGGTAGAACTGGAACTGGGCGAGGCGGCGGTGTGGGAGCGCCCCGAGTATGCACAGGCGCTGGGACGGGAGCGTGCGGAACTGGAAAACGTGGTCACCACCATCGAGGCGCTGGAAGGTGGATTGCGTGATGTGGAGGATGTGATCCGGCTGGCCCACGAGGAGGAGGACACCGATCTGTTCCAGGAGGCCACCAAGGATCTGGGGGCCCTGCAGAAACGCCTCGAGGCGCTGGAATTCCGCCGTATGTTCTCCGGAGCCATGGACGACAAGAATGCCTATCTGGACATACAGGCGGGGTCCGGCGGCACCGAGGCCCAGGACTGGGCGGAGATGCTGCTGCGCATGTACCTGCGCTGGGGGGAGGACAAGGGCTTTACGGTGGAGCTGGTGGAAGTCTCCGCCGGTGAGGTGGCGGGAATCAAGAGTGCCACCGTGCATTTTCAGGGTGAATACGCCTTCGGGTGGCTGCGCACCGAGACCGGCGTCCATCGCCTGGTGCGTAAATCCCCGTTCGATTCCGGCAACCGCCGCCACACCTCATTCGCCTCCGTGTTCGTATCTCCGGAAGTGGATGACGACATCGAAATCGATCTGGACATGAACGATGTGCGGGTGGACACCTACCGCTCCAGCGGTGCCGGTGGCCAGCACGTCAACAAGACCGACTCGGCCATCCGCCTGACCCACCTGCCCTCGGGTATCGTCGTGCAGTGCCAGAGCCAGCGTTCCCAGCACAAGAACAAGGACATGGCCATCAAGCAGTTGAAGGCCAAGCTGTACGAGATGGAGGAACTCAAGCGCAAGGAGGCTGCCCAGGCCATCGAGGACACCAAGGCGGACATCGGTTGGGGCAGCCAGATTCGTTCCTATGTGCTGGACCAATCCCGCATCAAGGATCTGCGCACCGACGTGGAGACCACCAATACCCAGGGCGTGCTGGATGGCGATCTGGACAAATTCATCGAAGCCAGTCTGAAGATGGGGCTGTGACCCGCATGACACACAACGACGACAATTCCCGTGACAATCGAACGGACAACCCGCAGGACCACGGGGACGACAACAAGCTGATCGCCCAGCGCCGGGAAAAACTGGCGCGTATCCGCGCCAGGCATAA
>JBJOHV010000044.1:0-10831 GCA_046047495.1 Pseudomonadota bacterium
ACGGGCCAGGCCGCCCAGTAAAGGCCCTTGACTGCTCTGCAGCCCCACAAACGTCAGCGGGATCAAGAGCAGCAACGGTGCCAGCAACAGGGCCATGCGGCTCACCAGCTGACCGCCACAGCGGCTGGCCATCAGTGACAGGGCCGCCAGCAACGGCCCGAGCAGGGTCAGGGGTGCCACCCGTACGCCGGCCACCAGTATCTGGGTCCCATCCGGCGGCGCGATCAACAGCAGCATCACCAGTCCCCACACCAGCGCGGTCTGGGCATCCCGGTCCAGGCTCTGATCCTGGCGGCTGTCACCCCGGGCGGCGAACACCCAGATCAGGTACAGCAGCATGCTCAGCACCAGGCCCGCGCCAAACCCGTTGCCCTCGGTCCAGGAATCCGCCAGGGCCCAGTCTTCAAGGATCTGGCTGCCTCCCAGGGCGCCGGTGGCCAGCAGCACGAACAGCAGGCCGAACGTGGGACGTTCCACGCTTACCAGTTGCAGCAGGGCCAGGATCGATAATCCGCAGCCGATCCAGACGACCACGCCGAATTCGGTCACCTGCCCCAGGTGCAGGGACAGGACACAGAGGAACAGGGCCAGGAACAGATCGCCGGCGGGCTTCATGGGCGGCGCCTTTTCTTCGAGTCGGCCGGTGGCAGATCCACCTCCACGAATTGCCGGCCCACCGGCAGGCTGCCCACATCCGCCGCGGTTTCCGGCAGCATGAACACCAGCACGAGGATGCCGGCCCGCTGCCATTGCTCCAGCAGCGAGCGGTGATGATCCGTCCAGCGCCCCACAATCATGATATGGAGGCCGTCTTCCGCGAGCACCTGGCGGGGCATGGCCTCGGTACGCTGGGTCACCGCCCGTTGCGGTTCGCAGGCGGCGATGCAGCGATAAAATTCCAATAAATTGGCCAGCGGCTGCCAGTGACGGCCGGTGGCCAGGGCGGTGAGGGTGAAGCCCTCGTTCTGGGCCGACAGACCGATCTCCACCGCCAGGGCCAGGCGTGCTTCCAGAGGTGCCGGATCGGGCGGGTGGGGCTGCCAGCGGGCGAAATCCTCCAGGGTCAGGTCCAGCATCAGATACACCTTGTCGCGCCGGATTTCCTCCGCACCCTCGAACACCTTGCTCATGGGCTGGCCGCGGCGGCTGCCGGCCCGGTGGTCCAGGCGGCGCAGGGAATCCCCGGTCTGGAACGGACGCGAATAGGCATAGTCCAGGGAGGGACCCTTGCGCGAGGCATCCATCCCCTGGGTCAGCCGCTTGCTGGCCTGTTCGGCGATCTTGCGCAGGGAGGGAATGGCCACCGGCAGGGTGGCCGGCAATACCGCCACCTCCGCGGCCACCAGCAGGCGCTGGGTGAAGCGGGTGAGGAAGAAAGGAAAATAAGACTGCACCGCGAGACCCGGCAGGGTCAGCAGCCCGCGCCGCTGGGGCACCGTGTGGATGCTGACCTGGCACTCATGGCCGGGCGCCAGGACTCCCACATGGGGACGCGACCATTCCAGGGGCCAGCGGGTGCGGTGGATGCGCAGTTCCCGCACCGTGAAATTCTGCAGTGCCCGGGGTCCCGTATTGCGCACCTGAATCTGGGACACCAGGGGCTGGCCCGCCACCGCCACGGCGGGTGTGTTGCGCTGCACGCTGACCCGGGGACGGAAGGCGCTGCCCAGGATCGCCGCCCACCACAGCAGGGCCAAGCCGGTGGCTGCGGTGGCCAGCAGAAAATCGCTGTTGACCCGGTAACTCTCAAGAAAGATGAACAGGCAGCACAGCAGGATGATCTTGCCCGGTCGGGTCAGTCCCTCGTAAAACACCGCCCGCGGCAGGCGCGCCAGGATACGGGCCGCGTGCTCCCTGCGTTGGGGGACCAGCCGGAGATTGCTGAACCAGCGCAGCAGCCGCCACCAGTGCAGTACCAGGGGCTCCTCGGGTACCCGCAGCGGCCGGTCGGCTAATTCACTCATGGGCTGTGCATTTCACTCGTCATGGGATCAGGTCATGGAGTCAGGCCGGACGATCTAGCGGGGTACCGGCGTCTTCTGCAGGATTCCCTGCAGCAGCTCATGGGCGGCGGCGCTGTCGCTGTCGCGGCCATGGCGGGGCAGGATGCGATGGTCCCACACAGGCGGCACCAGTTTCTGAATATCATCGGCGGACACCTGCTGCCGGCCCTGCACCAGGGCGAAGGCCTTGGCCGCCGTGGCCAGGTGCATGGCGCCGCGGGGCGAGATGCCCAGCTTGATACCGGGGTCGTCGCGGGTGGCGCGGGCCAGATCGATGATGTAACGGGCAAGGTCCGGATGCAGGAACACCTCGCCGCAGGCGCGGCGCAGGGCCAGCACTGAATTCCGGTCCAGCACCGGGGCCGGCAGGGTTCTGGCGGTCTGGCCGTAATCCCCCAGCAGGTGCAGCTCCGAGTCGAGGCTGGGATAACCGAGACTGATGGCGGTGAGGAAGCGGTCCAGCTGGGCCTCCGGCAGCGGGTTGGTGCTGTCGTAATCGATGGGGTTCTGTGTGGCGATCACGGTGAACAGGTCCGACAGGGGCCGGTTGACTCCATCGCTGGCCACGAAGCCCTCCTCCATGGCCTGCAGGAAGGCGGACTGGCTGCGGGTCGGCGCACGGTTGATCTCGTCCGCCAGCAGGAAGTCGGTGAAGATGGGGCCGGGGGAAAACTCGAATTTGCCTTCCCCCTGGTTGTACACATTGCCGCCCAGAATATCCGCCGGCAGGATGTCGTTGGTGAACTGGATGCGATTGAAATCCAGGCCCAGGATGCGGGCCATGCTCTTGGCCAGGGTGGTCTTGCCCACGCCGGGCACATCCACCACCAGCACATGGCCCTTGGCGATCACGCTGGCCAGCAGCAGCTGAATGACGAAATCCTCCCCCAGCCAGTGGCGTGCCAGGGCCTTGTGAGCCTCATCCAGCAGGGCCAACAAGGCTTTCAGATCGTCGGGTGAGGTGGTCGGCGCGGGAGCGGGGGCCTGGGTATTCATGGGCAGATTGGGATTCCGAAAAGCTGGTGTCAGGGGATTGTAGCAGGGAGATCGAGGGACACTGATAACTTAATAACTTAACCCGGATACCCTACAGATACGACAAGTTAAGTTATTAAGTTATCAGTGTCCCCACCCCGCGCGGCCATCCCGGGTCAGCGTTTGCCAAGCTTTTCCTGCAGCAGGGCGCCGAAGCTGCCTACCGCGGGTTTCGCCGGGGCTGCCGGCTGGGTTGGTCGTGAGGGCTTTCCTGCTGCGCTCCCTTTGCCGGCTCCGCCCGACTTGCCCTGGGTCTCGTCATCCAGTCGCATGGACAGGGCGATGCGCTTGCGCTGCACATCCACCTCCATCACCTTGACCTTCACCACATCGCCGGTCTTCACCACAGAGTGGGGATCCTTGACGAATTGATTGGACAGGGCCGAGATGTGCACCAAACCATCCTGATGCACACCGACGTCCACGAAGGCGCCGAAGTTGGTGACATTGGTGATGACGCCTTCCAGTACCATGCCGGGCTTGAGATCCGCGAGGGAGTCCACCCCCTCCTTGAAAGCCGCGGTCCTGAACTCCGGGCGCGGATCGCGGCCGGGTTTCTCCAGCTCGGCAAGAATGTCGGTCACCGTCGGCAGGCCGAAGGTCTCATCGGTGAAATCCGCCGGATTCAGTTTCGACAGGAAGTCCTTGTCGCCGATGATGTCGGTGACTTTTTTCCTGCTGGTGGCCAGGATCTTCTTCACCACGCTGTAGGATTCCGGGTGCACCGCCGAGGCATCCAGGGGATTGTCGCCTCCCACGATGCGCAGGAAGCCCGCCGCCTGCTCGAAGCCCTTGGCGCCGAAGCGGGGCACGGCCTTCAGGTCATTGCGGTTTTTGAAGGCGCCATGTTCATTGCGATAGGCGACGATGTTGCTGGCGATGGAGGACGACAGTCCCGACACCCGCTTCAGCAGCGCAGCCGAGGCCATGTTCACATCCACGCCCACCGCGTTCACGCAGTCTTCCACCACCGCATCCAGGCTCTGACCCAGCTTCGCCTGATTGACGTCATGCTGGTACTGACCCACGCCGATGGATTTCGGGTCCAGCTTCACCAGCTCCGCCAGCGGGTCCTGCAACCGCCGCGCGATGGAAATCGCCCCGCGCACCGTCACATCCAGATCGGGAAACTCCTCCCGGGCGATGTCCGAGGCGGAATATACCGAGGCACCGGCCTCGTTCACCATGGCCTTGTCCAGTTTCAATTCGGGATGGCGCTTGATGAGGTCCGCCGCCAGTTTGTCGGTTTCCCTGGACGCGGTGCCGTTGCCGATGGCGATCAGTTCAACCCCGTGCTTCCTGCACAACTTCGCCAGTACGGCGATGGAGTCATCCCACTGGTTGCGGGGCGGATGGGGGAAAATGGCGGTGTCCTCGAGGAATTTGCCGGTACGGTCCACGACGCACACTTTGACCCCGGTTCGCAGCCCCGGATCCAGGCCCAGGGTTACCCGGTTGCCCGCCGGTGGCGCCAGCAGGATGGCTTTCATGTTGCGGGTAAACACCCGGATGGCCTCATCATCCGCCCGCTCCCGCAAGTCTCCCAGCAGGTCCGTTTCCAGGCGCAGGGACAGCTTCACCTTCCAGGTCCAGGTCACCACATCACGCAGCCAGGCATCCGCCGGGCGGCCCCTGTCCTCGATGCCGAAGTGCCTTGCGATCATCAGCTCGCAGGGGTCGGTGGCACCGGCTTCCACACCCGCGCTGCCGATCTCCACCGCCAGGAAGCCTTCCTTGCGACCACGGAACACCGCCAGGGCACGGTGGGATGGCACCTTGTTGAGCCGCTCCCGGTAATCGAAGTAATCGCTGAACTTGGCGGCCTCGGCGGTCTTGTCCTCGAACACCCGGGAACGCAGCTCCCCCTGCTCCCACAGATGGGAGCGCAGTCGCCCGGTGAGGGCGGCGTCCTCACTGAAGCGCTCCATCAAAATAGACCGGGCACCTTCCAGGGCGGCCTTGACGTCGGCGATGCCGTTGCTGCGCCCGTCGCTGTCGATGTACTCCTCCGCCACCTGTTGCGGATCCAGGCCGGGATCGGCGTACAGCCGGTCCGCCAGGGGTTCCAGACCGGCCTCGATGGCGATCATGGCCTTGGTGCGACGCTTGGGTTTGTAGGGCAGGTAAAGATCTTCCAGTTCGGTCTTGGTGTCCGCTTCCCGCAGCTGTTTTTCCAGGGCCGGGGTCAGTTTGCCCTGTTCGGCGACGCTGGCCAGGATCACCTCGCGGCGCTCTTCCATTTCCCGCAGATAGCGCAGGCGCACTTCCAGGTCCCGCAACTGCAGATCGTCCAGACCCCCGGTGGCTTCTTTACGGTAGCGGGAGATGAAGGGCACCGTGGCACCCTCGTCCAGCAGGGTGATGGCGGCGGCCACCTGTGCCGGTTTGACGGTCAGCTCGCTGGCGATCTTGTGAATGATTGTGGAGAGTGCGTCGGTTGCGGAAGTTGCGGAAGTTTCGAAAGCCATTACGATCCTGTCGATTGTCTGTGTGTTGGTGTCGGGCGGGGCATTCTACTACACTCCCTGTCTTTCGCCGCAGCAGAACCCATGGCACTCAAGCCCACCATCTACAAAGCCCAGATCGCCCTGGCCGACATGAACCGGGACGTGTACGAGAGCCTGACTCTCACCGTGGCCCGGCACCCCTCGGAAACCGCCGAGCGCATGCTGGTGCGGGTGCTGGCCTACTGCCTCGACTACCGTGAAGGGCTGAGCTTCGGGCGCGGCCTCAGCACCGCCGAGGACCCGGATCTGTGGGCCCACAGCCTGCACGGCTCGGTGGACCTGTGGATCGAGGTGGGGGAGCCGCTGGTGGAGCGAATCAAGAAAGCCACCCGTCAGGCGGCGGCGGTGAAGGTGGTCAGCTTCAACTCCAAGGCCGGGGTATGGTGGAGCCAGAACCAGGCTGCCCTGGCGGCCCTGCCCGTTGATGTCCTGCAGCTGGACTGGCTGCAGGTACAGCAGTTCGCCACACAGCTGGAGCGCACCATGGACCTCACCATCAGCATCAGCGGCGAGAGTCTCTATATCAATTCACCCAAGGGTGATTGTGAGGTGAGCTGGCAGGTGCTGCAGAGTGCCGATCAGGGCTCAAGCTCATCATCAGGCCAATAGGGCTTGCGCTCGCCTCCCAGCCAGGTCTGGCCGGCGATGCGGGACAGGATGGACTGCAACTCCTCCGGGCTCATGTCGATATGCTCCACCACCCGGCCATACAGCATCACGGTGGACACTGAGCGGCCCCGCATCTCCTTCTGGGCCTGCTGCAGACACACCAGCACGATGCGCTCGCGGCGGGTGAGGCCGTCGCGGGCATCGGGAATCTGATCGTGATCGTGCATCACTTTCCGCAGTGCGGTCATTTTGCGTATTGATCGAAAAACTCGAACAGGCCGGGGAATCCGGGTGCCACCACGTTGCCGTGGTCGCCGCCGGGAATCTCATGATAGACATGGGTCATCTCCAGTTCCCGCATGCGGGACACCATCATCCGTGAGCCGCGCACATTCACCGTGGGGTCGGCATCGCCGTGCACCACATACTGGGGGATATGCTGCATGGCTTCCATAGTGTCCGGGTTGCCAGAACCGGCGAACATGCCGATGGCGGCCCACAGATCAGGGTATTTGGCGGCGATCTTCCAGGTGCCGATGGCGCCCATGGAGTGGCCGGCAAGGTAAATGCGCCGGGGATCGATGTTGTAGTGTTCCTGCATGCGGGCCAGCACCTGCATGACATCCTCCTCGGAGTGCTGTTGCACGATACGGGTGTTAGGATCGGCGGGCGGGCTGCCCAGACCCCAGCCGTAGGAGCCGTCCACCCGATAACCCAGGGGAGCCGCCACCAGATAGCCGTGCTGTTCGGCCAGGGGCGGGAAGTCCTGATCGTAGTTGTCGAAGAAACTGTTTTCTGTGCCGCCCAGGCCATGGAGGGCAATCACCAGGGGCCATGCCCGGTTGGCATCATAGCCGCTGGGCACATAGACCCGGTAAGGCATGATCTCGCCCGCCGACTCCAGCAGATAATGCCGCTTGAAATCCCCGCGGCGGTCGCTGAAGGGATCGCCGCCGGATTGGCTGGCTGCCAGCACGGCCTCCGCGGCGGCAAAATCCGCGGCGGGATCGAAGGTGCGCAATTCCAGGCGGCCGCGGTTCACCTGCCGCATGCGATCCACCGGGTAGAGGATGTCGGCCCGCACCGCGGGCGGCGCCGCGGCGGCACCCTGTTCCAGCTTTGCCACCAGGTCATTGAGGCCGTTGCGCACCGCCAGGCTCAGCCGGGCATCACCCAACTCCCGCCCGTCTGCGCTGACCGCCACCCGCAGGGTGTAATTGCCATCGGGAACTCCGGACAGATCCAGCTCGAAAAACTGCGGCGATTCCCGCAGGTCGCGACTCACACCGTTCACCGGCGGGAAGGTCTTGACCGCCTGTTGGGCCTGGGACTGAGCTGCGGCAGCGGGCAGCAGGCTGGCAACGGCGGACAGGGGCTGCTCCAGCACGATGTCAGGGCGGTAAATCTGTTCCAGGCGCAGGGCGTAGGCTTGGGCCGGATCCACCACCACCCGGTCGGAGCGCAGCACCAGGGAGTTGGCAAAATCCGCCTCCGGAGTCCATGCGCCGCCGTTCAGCAGCAATGACCCCTGGGCCAGCAGGCGGCGCACCTCGCCGGTGGCACCTTGCCGGCTGGCATCGGCCAGGGCGGCATCCACCTGGTCGATCAGTACTTTCAATTCACCCTCGGGCTGGATGCGTGCCTTCTGGCTGTTGTAGCGCACCCGCAGGGAGGCCAGGCTGGTGAGGGCCTGGGCCTCGGCAAGCACGGGGAGGAACAGGGACATGATCATGAGCAGGGTGATGCAACGGGTTTTCATGGGCGACTCCGGTCCGATGGGATAGGGGGAATTCAGGGGTGGTGGGGTCAGATGCGGGAAGTGACCCGGAACGTCCACCAGTGATCCGGCCGCTGTTCATCCGGATCCGGGCGCGGCCCCACCATGGTGGCCAGATCGGTGGTCTGCAGCTTGAGCACCCGGGCACGGAAGGAACGCTCCATGGCCACCGGATCCGTCTCCCGGTTGAGATACACCGGGTAGATCCGCTCACCCAGCCGCAACACCGCCGGTTCGTTGGCCTCCACCTGGGCCGCCCAGTACTTGGTGGCGCACACCGAGCAACTGAGGAACAGCTCGCCCTGGGGCGTGGCCATGCAATTGAGGTTGATGGAGTGGGGACGGATGCCGGCCCACACCTGCAGCTGACACAGGTCCTCCTGGTTGGCGCTGGTGGTGTTCCAGTCGGTCACCGGGGTATCCACCCGTTCACCCAGCAGCAGGGCACCGGGCACCGTGGCGCAGGGGCAGACGCTGGAGTACACAAAGAATCCGATTCCCAGCAGAAGCACGACAGCGAAGACGCCACCGGCCCATACTTTCATGGAGATTTTCATTGTTATTTTCACCGGATAGTGAACACGCCAGCAGGCTAACCCAGTCCCCGTCACCTGACAAGAACAAGCCTGCCTGGTCCTATTTGCCGGCTTCCATCTCCAGGCGGCGGGCGCCGGCCAGGATGCCCGGCATGGCGTAGTTGCCTTCGTGACAGGCGTATTCGTATAACTGATCTTCCGTGGCATAGAAACTCAGCTCAGCCGTCCAGGTCTGGCTGTAGATGTTGGGATCCTCCACGGTGAACTGGTAAAAAATTTCGTCGTCAGAATAACGGCTGAAACGTTCGGTGATGCGACCGTCGCGGGTAATCGGGATGCTGCTCTGGCCCAGCTGCTTGGGGTTGATGTTGATGGTTTCCACCACCAGCTGATCGTCCTCATACCAGCCCACGGAATCCCCAAACCATTGTTGCAGCGCCGCCGGGCGGCGGTTGGCGCGGGCCTGTTCCGGCGAATCGAACACGGGAATGATGCGGGCGTCGTGGACCATCTCCACCAGGATCACCACGTAATCCTCGGTCTGCACGAACTGGTAGGTATTGTTGTAGAGGGCGCTCATCATGCCGGGGCCCGCCTTGTTGCCAAACCCGATCAGGCAGCGTTCCGCCAGGGGGATGGCCTCCGGTCCGCGGGCGTCGCCGATGCCGGTGGCGTAGCGGGAGCCGAAATTCACCCGTTCAAAATCGTATTGTGGATTGTCCAGCCGCGGGACCAGCCCATTTTCCGGGTTCACCACATAAGATGTGCGGTACTCACCCTTGATCAGGGCCAGGTTCGCCCCCGGATCCACCCAGAAATTGTTGTAAGCCCGCACGCCGAAATCCTCGGCGGCTTCCTCCGGCGGTGCCTCGTTGCTGGCGTCACTTTCATCCAGCCCGCCCTCCAGGCCGGCGATGGGGGTGCGGGCCGCGATTTCCCGCGCCTGGTCCGGTGAAACCACCAGGGTCTCCACGCCGCGGGGGCGATTGAGACCGGTGAGTGACGCATTGGTCCAGATGCCTTCCAGGTCCGGGCGTCCGGTCTGGGCGATAGCGGGGACACTGCAGGTCAGACCCGTCAGGGTCAACAGGAACAGGGACAGGGTACGGTGGGGGTTCGGGTTCATGGCGCTTCTCCTGGCGGCTCAGGCCGACATTACGCCGGTTGGGGCGGGGAGTAAATGGTTCGGTGGAGCGGTGCTTAACACCGGCGGCCGGTTTTTACACTGGCGACGGATTGGCGTAGCATCCGATCACCATCCTCCAAGAGGCGATCGCAATGAAAACCAGAATATTGATCGTTGTAACCACCCTGCTTACCCCGTTCGGCCTGTTGCCGCTCACCGCCCAGCAGGCGGGAAATTACACCGCCCCCCGCACCGAGTGGGGCCATGCTGATCCGCAGGGCGTGTGGAACTTCGTCTCCAGCACGCCCCTGGAGCGTCCGGAACGCTTCGGCACCCGGGAATTCCTGACCCCGGAGGAAGTGGCTGCGGCCCGTGCCCGTCAGGCGGAACTCCGTGCCCAGGCCGACGCCGCCGAGGCGGAGCTCATCGTGAACCCGGAGGCGCCGCCGGCCGGTGACAGCACCGGTGGCTACAATGAGTTCTGGTATGAGCGGGCCAGCATCGGCGACAACGAGCGTACCTCCCTGATCGTCTACCCCACCAATGGCCGCCTGCCGCCCCTGGTGGAGGGTGCCGCCATACATACCGCCACTCTCGGTCCCGATGTGGAAGGCGAGCGCCCGGTGCGGGCCGTCTTCGGTGGACTCATCGGCAAGAACGGTCCGGAGGATCGCGGCCTGTCGGAGCGCTGCCTGATCGGCTACAACGCAGGCCCGCCCTTCAACGGTGGCGGCTACAACGCCAACGTGCAGATCGTGCAGAACCGGGACCATGTGGTGCTGGTCTCCGAGATGGTTCACGACGCGCGTATCGTGCCGCTGCTGGATCTGCCGCCCCTGCCGGATGAGCTGCGGTTCTGGACCGGTGATTCACGCGGCTACTGGGAAGGCGACACCCTGGTGGTGCAGACCCGCAACTTCTCCCATCTGGTCCCCAGTTTCGGGCGTTATGGCGATGCCGAGGACAAGGTATTGGAAGAACGCTTCACCCGCATCAGCTTCGACACCATCGACTACCAGTGGACCCTGGAGGATCCCTCCACCTTCACCGACAAAATCTCCGCCGTGCTGCCGCTGACCAAGGTGGCCGGACAGCTGTATGAATACGCCTGCCACGAAGGCAACTACGGCATGGTGAACATGCTGCGCGGCGAACGCACCCAGGAACGTCTGGCAGCGCAGTAACCCCGGGGACACTGATAACTTGATAACTTAGCGCCGGAACACCAGGACAGACAC
>JBJOHV010000045.1:0-6182 GCA_046047495.1 Pseudomonadota bacterium
TCGCGGTTGCGAAAGCCCTGCAGCAACAGGATGCGCGTACCGGCGGCGACCAGTTGCAGACGTACCACTTCGTCCAGGGTGGCGACCGCCAGACATTCGGCGCCGTCAGCCATGGCGGGCGTGGACTGCTTTTCCGCTCGCATACCGATGGCGCGCGCCACTTCCTCCATGCCGTGTCCGTAGGCATTGGCCTTGATGACCGCCACCACCTTGCGGCCCGGTCCGCATTGCCGGGCATGGTGCAGATTGGCCTGCAGCGCGGAGAGGTCGATGGTTGCCCAGGCGCGCAATTCGGATGGAGTACCAGCCATGGTCAGCCTGATCTGTGGTGATGAGGAGTGGGGAAATCGCTAGTAGCCGTGAGTATAACTGTCGTCATATTTTGGCGCGGCATAGTTTTCAAAACGGGTGAAGCGGCCCACGAAGCTCAGCTTGACGGTGCCGATGGGGCCGTTGCGGTGCTTGCCGATGATGACCTCGGCCACACCTTTGTCCGGTGTGTCTTCATTATAGACTTCATCCCGGTAAATGAAGGCGATGACATCGGCATCCTGTTCGATGGCGCCGGATTCCCTCAGGTCGGACATCACCGGTCGCTTGTTGGGCCGTTGCTCCAGCGAACGGTTGAGCTGGGACAGGGCGATGACCGGACACTCGAATTCCCGGGCCAGCTGTTTGAGCGAGCGGGAAATCTCCGAGATCTCACCCACCCGGTTTTCCACCGTGCCCTTGACCTGCATGAGTTGCAGGTAGTCCACCACGATCATGCCCAACTGCCCTTTCTCACGGGCAACCCGACGGGCCCGGGATCGCATTTCCATGGGGCTGAGACCCGGACTGTCGTCGATCAGCAGTGGCCGGTCCTTGAGGCGGGCCACGGCGGAGGTCAATTTGGGCCAGTCATCCTCGTCCAGCTGGCCGGTGCGCAGCCGTCCCTGATCTATCTTGCCCAGGGACGACAGCATGCGGAACACCAGGCTCTCTGCCGGCATTTCCAGGCTGAAAACCAGCACCGGACGATCACCGGCGATCACCGCGTTCTCCACCAGGTTCATGGCAAACGCCGTCTTGCCCATGGACGGTCGTCCGGCCACGATCACCAGGTCCGACTTCTGCCAGCCGTTGGTCATCTCGTCCAGATCCTTGTACCCGCTGGACAGTCCGGTGAGGCCGCCATCGGAAGCGGACAGCTCGTCGATGCGATCCACCACCCGCATGAGTACCGGATTGATGGGCTCAGGACTGCCTTCCCGCGGCCGGTCGTCGGCGATGTTGAAGACCTTCTGCTCCGCCTCGTCCAGCACATCGGCGGACTTGCGGCCACCGGTGTTGTAGCCGCTGTCGGCGATCTCATGGGCCACACTGATGAGTTTGCGCAGGGTGGCGCGCTCGCGGATGATGTCGGCGTAAGCCTTGATGTTGGCGGTGCCGCGGGCATTGGCCGCCAGTTCGCCCAGGTAGTCCAGGCCCCCGGCATTGCCCAGTAACTTGAGGTCATTGAGGGCTTCCCCCAGAGTGACCACATCGATGGGCATGTTGGCTTCGCTCTGGCGCACCATCACCTCGAAAATCACCTGGTGTTCGGGACGGTAAAAATCGGCAGGTATGAGCAGATCGGCGATATTGTCCCACTCGCTGTTGTCCAGCATCAGCCCACCCAGGACCGCCTGTTCCGCATCCACGGAATTGGGTGGAATTTTCAGGGAGGCAAGGGTTGCAGTATCAGCCGGCACGATCAGACCAGGGGCAGAGGAAATAAAAAAGCACCACCTGTTTTACCAGAATGGTGCTTCAATGTCATGCGAGAACCCGTGCCACGGCAACGGGTGATTTTCAGGCGTCCTGATCGGCCTCAGACACTTCGTCCGCGACCATGGCACCGGCGGAAGCTGCGGCCCGAACGGACAGTTTCACCACGGCCAGGACGTCGTAATTCAGATCGATGGTGATGTCATAGTCACCCACCGCACGGATGACGCCGTGGGGCAGCTGGACTTCCGCCTTGGTGGTGTCACCACCGGCAGCATTGATGGCCTCGGCGATGTCCTTGGTGCCCACGGATCCGAACAGTTTGCCTTCGTCACCCGCGTTAACCTCGATGGTGATCTGCAGGCCGTCGATCTTGCTGGCGCGCACCTGGGCGGCAGCCAGTTTGGCATTGTGTGCTGCCATCAGTTCCGCCTTGCGGGATTCGAACTGGGCCAGATTGTCCTTGGTGGCAGGAATGGCGATACCGAACGGAAACAGGTAATTGCGTGCATAACCGGCTCTCACGTTGGCGACGTCGCCCACATTGCCCAACTTGCCAACTTTTTCCAGCAGTATGACGTTCATTTGACTGACCTCTTCAACCTCTTCAATTTTGTGTTCATGCCGCCCGGTCTCACACCGACGGCCGCATGTGCTTTCTGAAATCGTACCAACTATCCACCAGCGCAAACAGGACCAGAAACTGCACGATGACCGGATATACCGTGTAAAACACCAGCAGCCACAACCCTGACATCTTCCTCATGGCGATGGTGGCATGTACCAGCGCAGTCCCCGCCAACAACAATGGCAGCGTGAAATACAGCAGCCAGGTTTCCGGCAGGATTACGCCGAACCCGCTCAGGATCAGCAATACCACCAGCGGTGCGGCCGCCTTGGGTTCGATGCGCAGGGCATGCATCTCCTGCCGAAACCCGCCGGGGTTGTACAGCACCGCCTGTTGCCAGCGTGCCACCATGAGCAACAACACCACCACACCCATGTGTACCGATGCCACCAGGGCAATCAACTCACCGGCTGTGACCGGTTGCTGGGAGCCGCTGGCCTCCAGCAGGGGGTTGATCTGCATCAGCAGCAACTCGATGATCTGGGGTTGTATCCGCAGATACAGCTCACAAATCAATCCCACGGCAACGGCGCACACAGCCGTCAACTGCCAGGACTGGGTCGCCCGCAACAGGAACGCCAGGCCGGCAACCCCGAACAAGACGATCAATGGCAGGAAATTACCCAGCACACCGAACGCGAACACGGGATACAAGATCCAGGCAAGCAACGGCAGGCTCGCCCATCCCAACAGCAGGAGCCCTTCCTGCACTCCCTTCCTCAACAACACCAGCGCCACCAGCACCGGGCTGAGAAAATATATCAGCGGTATGGCACCGATAAGCACCACCGCGAAGATGGCCTGCCTGCGTCCGCGCATTACGAATTCCGCAAGGCCGCGCATCGTTTGGGTCCTGATCTAGGCCTGGTGACTGTCCGTGTAAGGAATCAGTGCCAGGAAGCGGGCACGCTTGATGGCAGTGGATAACTGCCGCTGATAACGTGCCTTGGTGCCAGTGATTCGGCTCGGCACGATCTTGCCGGTTTCGGAAACATAGGCCTTCAGGGTCTCAAGGTCCTTGTAATCGATTTCCTTGATGCCTTCGGCGGTGAATTTGCAGTACTTTCGTCGTCTAAAAAAGCGGGCCATGATGCTTATTCCTGAAAAATAGTGGGTTGATGATCAACGTGCGCAATGGCGGCGGGACTACTCGTCCGCCATCGCTTCATCGGCTTCTTCATCAAGCTCGTCTTCTTCATCGGCTGCCGCTGCGGCTGCCTCTTCTTCAATTCTGCGCTTCTGCTCGGCACGCACCCTGCGCTCCTTGCTCTCCCGCTCCTGCTTCAGGATCAGGGATTCGCCGGTTACGGCTTCCTTCATCTTGATGACCAGGTTACGCAGCACGGCGTCGTTGTAGCGGAACAGAGTGGTGATTTCGTTCAGCACCTCATCATTGCACTCGATGTTCATGAGCACGTAATGGGCTTTGTGGATCTTGCTGATGGGATAGGACAATTGGCGGCGTCCCCAATCCTCCAGCCGGTGCACTTTGCCGCCGGTGTCGGTGATCATCTGGGTATAACGCTCGATCATGCCGGGCACCTGCTCACTTTGATCAGGGTGCACGAGGAATACGACTTCGTAATGTCTCATAGAGACTCCTTATGGTTAGCAGTCTCCCGACGACACGGAGTGTGCGCGGTAAGACAAGGAGTTGATATGTAATGGAAAACCCGGATTGCCGGGTTGACCAGGTAAAAGAGCCGGCAATTCTAGTGAAACTGCCGGGCGGATGCAACGGTTTTCAGCGGACCCGGCCAGCCTGGCGCTGGCGAACCGCTTCGAACAGGCACACACCGGCGGCCACCGATACATTGAGGCTGCTGACCGACCCGGCCATGGGGATGGCCACCAGAAAGTCACAACAATCCCGGGTCAGGCGCCGCATACCCTTGCCCTCCGACCCCATGACCAGAGCCAGGGGACCGGTCAGGTCCTGCTGATAAAGGCTGACCGGCACGTCATCGCTGGTGCCCACCAGCCAGACTCCCCGTTGCTGCAGGGCCTTCAGGGTGCGACTCAGATTGGTCACCGTCACCAGGGGCACGGCCTCCGCTGCGCCACTGGCCACCTTGCGAACCGTGGGATTGAGACCGGCGGAGTTGTTGCGTGGCACGATGACGGCATCCACCCCGGCCGCATCGGCGGTGCGCAGGCAGGCGCCCATGTTATGGGGATCGGTCACCTCGTCCAGGACCAGCAACAGGGGATCGTGATCCAGGCCATCCAGCAACTGGGTGAGATAGGCCTCGTCCTTGTCGGACTCCGCCGCGGAACAGCGTGCCGCCACTCCCTGGTGTACGCCGCCCGGGGTCTGGTCCAGGACCTGCCGGGGCACGGTTTCCACCTGCACGCCGGCCGCCTGGGCCAGGGACAGGACAGACTCCATACGGGCATCATGCCGTCCCTGCAGGACCAGCAGGCGTTCCACGGATGCGGGCTGGCGCTTCAACAATTCGGTGACCGCATGTATGCCAACCACCCACTGGGTCCCGTCGGGCATCAGCGGCTCCTGCTTTTGGGTCCACGGGATGGTTTGGCTTTCTTGCCGGGTTTTGACTGCTTGGATTGCTTGCTGCCCTTGCCGGCTCCACCGTCAGGATGCTTGGCCTTGGACCGCCCGCCACCGCCAGCACCCTTGCGGCCCGGCTTGCCACGCCGGTCAGGCCGCTCGTCCCGCGCTGCCGGTCGGGCGGCGGCACTGGAGCCCGCCATCACCAGATCGATCTTGCGTTCGTCCAGACTGACCGCGGCCACCTTCACCCTTACCCCATCCCCCAGCCGATAAATCTTGCCGCGACGCTCACCCTTGAGCTGGTGACGCACGGGATCGAAATGGTAGTAGTCATTGTCCAGCGCCGTGATGTGCACCAGGCCTTCTATATAGATGTCATCCAGTTCAACAAACAGACCGAAACCGGTCACACTGGACACCGTGCCGGGGAACTCGTCTCCCAGGTGGGCCTGGATGTATTCGCATTTGAGCCAGTCGATGACATCGTAGCTGGCGGCATCGGCACGCCGCTCCGCAAACGAGCAGGTTTCGCCCAGGCCCTGCATCTGCCCGGGGCTGTAGGGGTAAATCTGCTGGCGTGAAATGGCTTCGGCACCCTTGACCTTGCTGACATGACGCCCCCCCTTGCCGGCCCGGATCATATAGCGGATGGCGCGATGCACCAGCAGATCGGGATAACGGCGGATCGGCGAGGTGAAGTGGGTATAGGCCTCATAACCCAGCCCGAAATGCCCGATGTTCTGCGGCTGATACACCGCCTGCATAAGGGACCGGATCACAATGGTTTGCAGCAAATGGGCATCCGGCCGCTCCGCGATGCGGGCCAGCAATTGCTGAAAATCCTTGGGTCGGGGTTTGTCCCCGCCGCCCAGCGCCAGCCCCAGTTCGCCCAGGTATTCCCGTAGGTTCTGCAATTTTTCTTCACTGGGCCCCTGGTGAACCCGGTACAGCGCGGGCAAGTCGGCGGCCAGCAGCAGACGTGCAGTGGCCACGTTGGCGCACAGCATGCACTCTTCGATGAGCCGATGGGCGGTATTGCGCACCACCGGAACGATTTCCTTGATCTTGCGACTCTCGCTGAAGACGATTCGTGTCTCTGTGGTATTGAAATCCAGCGCGCCATTGCGCAGCCTTGCTCCGTGCAGGGCGTGGAATAATGCGTGCAGCGTATCGAATCCATCAACCAGTGACTCATGGCGCTTTCGCAGGCGCTGCTGCAATTTCTCCTGCTGCGGCGACGTTGGCGTTTCGATGATGGCCGCCACCTCGGTGTAGGTCATGCGGGCTTTG